>NZ_MTKN01000010.1 GCF_001975825.1 [Flexibacter] sp. ATCC 35208 | reverse complement strand
AGTGTAAACAACTTCATTATTAAAATATTGATATTACCAAAAATGTAATTTATATTTGATCCAGCGAGGAAAGTATACCATTAGATCAATCAATTTCTGTGTTTAACCTATAAGTTATTATTATATAACAGTTTAAACCCAATCCTTTCCAAAGTTAGAAGTTTACTTTTACTTCAGTTGTGCCTATGAGTCGTGCTATCAGGTTTGTTAATTAATCTCACTTAGTGAGATCCTTAAGTTAGCTTCTATAACAGATTAGTTTCGACATATTTAACCCATATCCGGTTCAGGAAAAATGGACCAGAAAGTGCGTATGCATTGAGGAAAGACAATGCTACACGTAAGAAGGTGCTGTGCTTAATTACCATTAAAACATACCTAATATTTCATTTACTGTTTATGTTTTCACTTTTGAATCGAATGAATAATTCAGTCAAAAGTCAATTTATTCCACAGGTATTTTCAGGCGACCGTATCCAAATAAAGACGATAAATCTAATTGTTATTGTCTCTTTGATTGCATGTTGTCTTATCACCTACCAGCAGGTTTTTGATAATGATTTTCAGTATAAATGGGACGACCAGTGGGTCGTCATTAACTCCTATACTGAAGAGGGATTGAATCATTATAATCTGTGGAATGTATTGACTGAATTTTACCATGGACAGTATGCACCTGTCAATGAGTTTTTTTATATTTTGTTGTATACCTTTTTTGGATATGATCCATTTTGGTTTCATGCTGCCAGTTTGTTGGTACACATCTCCAACGTGCTATTACTCTACTTTCTTGTACTCAGAATCCTACTGACCGGAAATAAGGAGCAGGCCGGTGCCTGGCGCATTCCATTTATTACGGCGTTATTATTTGCCATTCATCCGTTCCTCGTACAGGCAGTGGCCTGGATGGCGGCATCAAAGATTATTGTTTATACTTTATTCTATTTGATAGCCCTGCATTTTTACATCACGTACATCACTACAGAGAAATATCGGTATTATTTTCTAGTCATCCTGTTTTTTATTATCTCCTTTGGTGCAAAGGAACAGGCTGTTACCTTGCCTGTATGTCTCATCCTGTTTGACTATTTCTTACAACGGAATGTACATAAATGGAATGTCTGGCTTGAGAAAATTCCATTCTTTCTGCTATCCATATTTTTTGGTATTCTTTCAATAATATCACAGGGTAGGACAGCGAATATGGAAGGTCAAAAAATTTACCCCTTTTATCAAAGGATAATACTGGCATCCTATACGCTGATCGAATACCTGACCAAGTGCCTGCTGCCGTTTAAATTATCCTATTTATACGTCTTTCCCAATAACCCTGGAGAACCATTACCGCTGCGATTCTGGATATATCCATTTATAATACTCATAATGGGATATTGTCTGTATCGTTATTATAAACAGCTGCGGATACTGCTTGCTGGTTTTGTGTTTTTCCTCATACACATCGGTATTGTGCTGAATTTATTTTCCCTGAAAAGATTTGAATTAGTCGCAGACCGTTATGCCTATTTAGCCGCCGCAGGCATCTTTTTCTCACTTGCCTGGTTGTTTGATCAACTAATTTCAGGAAAGAAAAAACTAAGAAATTTATACGCCGCAATGATCATCGTGTATTTTTCCGGACTAGGTATCTATGCTTATCAACGCACATTCGTATGGCATGATTCAGACACGCTGAAAACTGAACTGCGGCACTTACTGGATACCGAGAAAGCTCACTTTTTAAATAAATCCGATTATTAACCTTAAAAGTCAAACAATGACAAAACAGCAATTAGTAAAAGCAATTGGTATTGCAACTTTTGTATTTGCAGTTGGTTTTAACATCCAGTATGCATTCGCGAATTATGACATCGCTTTAAGAAAAAACGGAAACGTTTTAGGCATTCTGGCGGTTACTTCTACAGGTACCTCTGGTACTGTTACCTCAACAGATACAAGCGGAGACACAAGCGGCGGGAAGATCTATTGCTATAGTACTTATAGCGAAGGGTCCACTACCATTACAAAATGTAATGGATGCACTGAGACAACCGCCGGTACCTATTCAGATCAATCTACTTGTAAAAAGTAATGAACATGAGCCATCCTTAAATAAGGATGGCTCATTATAAAAAAACAGGAGATGTGGAAAAACTTATTTATTATATACGTCTTACTATTACAGGTATGTGCCTGTAATAATGATATTGAAAAGAAGAAAGCATTGATGTCCTATCTGAATGACTACAGTGATGTAGTTGGGCATAGGATAAATACCCGGGATTCGCTCTCCTTGTATTATACACCCAATGGCGTAGCTGGACATAAGGGAGCGTATAAAATTGTTTCATTCATCAATACCAGTTGTGGAACCTGCATCCGGAAAATGGATGAATGGAACAAGTTTCTGTCAGAAGAAAAAATGGATGTCAAAGAAATCATTTTTGTAGCCCAGGGGAAGCCGGATACGTATTTCCGGGAATTCATAGATAGTACAAAACCCGCATTTTACATATATCTGGATACGAGTGGTTATTACTTATTAAATCGCCATCTTGACAGATATGTTCAGGGAACTTTTTTATTGGATGAAAATGATAAAGTCGTCATGATAGGAGATCCGGTTAGTAACGAAACAATTTATTCATTTTATAATACAATCATCCATGATAAAGTCATGTCGGAATAAACTCTTATTAGGCTTAAGTATATTTCTGTGTCAGCTGGCTTGTAAAAGTGATAAAATGAAATATAACAGAATCATTATAAAAGAAGAGACAGCAAAAATAGATACCTTAAAAGGGGACCCTGTTGCCGGGATCGATAGTGCAGAAATTTCTTTCATTGGTATCATTGATACAGTTTTAGTAATAGTGACTCCACATAGCAATGCATATCTAAATTTTTATGCACTCAGGGATCTCAAATTTTTGGGCAAATATGGTACCAGGGGCGATAGTAGCTACCAGTTTATGAACCCAAGGTATGACAATCAGTATTATGTAAAGGATAATGAGACCTATTTTTACCTAACTGACTATAGAAAAAACCTATACCTTAAATTCAATTTTAGAAAAGTGCTGGAGGATACAATTGTAAGACCGGAGTGGACAGTAAGGCTTCCACCTTATTTAATTTCAGGATATGCATCTTTATTGGGATGGCGTGATAGTCTGATTTATGGTAGTAGCATCAGCTCACGTTATAAAGGGCGGTTTTTTGTTTATGATATAAAAAAGAGAAAAACAAGCTGGATTAAGAATTTCAGTAAAGTAGATAGTGTCGATATCCCTGCCAGCGCGGAAGCGTATTACTACTATGCGCAGAATGCGTTTAATATGAAGAAAGGTATTATGGCCTCTGCAATGACCTTGTTTAAAAGAGTAGACTTTGTTATACCTGACAGTAATAAGATCCAGACATCTATATTTGAAAATGCGGCAACAAGCCCGGTACCGGTTATTAAGCCTGGAAATACGATGCTGCCTTATGCAGATACTAAAACTTATTATATAACTACTTACGGAGGTAATAATTATTTCTACGCTTTATGCCTGAATAAGGAGTATGCCAATTATTTTCAGGAAAATTCAAATATGGAGTTACATATATTTTCATGGGATGGGCAGCTGAAAAAAATTTATTATCTGGATCAGTCGTATCTGGGGTTTTTTGCTGTAGATGAAAAGCAAAACAGGTTATATACGATTAAATACAGGAATGAAAGCAAACCAGCAGTTGTGCGTTATGATTTACCTGCTGAAATTAACCAATAATACAATGATATATGAAGCTAGGAATTGTTGTTATCGTAATATTGTCCGCACTGGATGTTTTTTTTGTAATGCGGCTTAAAAACTCTTCTGAACAGATCAGACAATTAAATTTTGTGCTTGCAGCGAAAGAAAGTCAAATCGCAGAAGTTACAGCAAAAGCATCCTATTTAAATGACAACCTGATTATAGGGTACAATAAATTTACTGTTGCTGATAGTGTTATCGGGAATCTTCACTTAACAAAACCACTTCTCATTTTAAGAATACATTCAGCTGACTGTAACACTTGTATTGCGCAGAGTCTGAAAGTATTAGAAATGAAAGCCCATGAGTTAAAGTATAACGTAGCGGTATTTGCAGATTTTCAATCAGTAAATGCGGTTAAGCAGGAATTTTCGGTTAGATACCCTATCTTTATTGTCGGAAAAAATAAGATAGATATCGATAAGAAAGCGGGTGAAAGTGCGTATTATTTTGTGCTGGGAAAAGATAATCAATTGCATGATGTCTTTATGCCTAAATCCGGTAGAATGAATCTTTTTGAAGAATATTTAGCTGCGTTATAATATTATTCCACACTTATGGTGAGTATTCTTTTAAACAGGAAAACCTATAATACTACATTCTTTATAAGTATTATTGGATTGGCTCTAGGTCTGACCAGTCTGATTGTGATCACTTTATACCTGAACTATGAACTGAATTATGATCGCTGGTCTCCGGAATTAAAACACATATATGGTGCAGGTGTATTGGATGAGGCTTATGATAAGGAAGAATGGACCTACTACTGTGATTCAAGAATGGGATTTGCCCTCAAATCCGGCATGCCTGATGTAAAGGCCCTTACCATGATTAGTCTTGCAGGGGGAAGAGGACAGATTGGGATAACTACGGAAAACAATTCATTTCTTGAAAAGGATATGCTTGATTGCGATAGCTCCTTTTTTGATGTATTCCCTTATAAGTTTATTGCCGGTAACCGAAAGACGGCTTTAAAAAATCCTAACACAATAGTAATTTCAGAATCGCTTGCAAAGAAATGGTTTGGTACAAAAGAAGTAGTGGGTAGATCTGTCAGTTTAAAGCGATGGAACCAGGACAAATCAATATCATATCAGATAGAGGGGGTAATTGAATTGCCAGCGTTACCATCGCTGCTTCACTTTACTGCTATATATCATTCCAGTAGTGGAAATTTGGATATTCCCCCTACAGATCTGGGAGAAACGATGCCCTGCAGGATCTTTATGCGGCTAAATCCCGGTGCAAACACAGAGCGGTTGCAAACACTTGCATATGGTATATATGCCCGGGAAATGGGCATATTATACGATTCACGACGGAACCATAACCTGACTGTACATAACAAAATATTGCCGGATGGGTTTAGGTTACAATCATTAGAAGATATACATATCCATCCCTTGCAGGGTAAAGGGATCATGAATATTGCAGCCCCACTAATAGGACTCTCTGTTTTATTATTATTGCTGGCTATTACGAATTTTACGAACCTTTCCGTTGCCGCGTCATTTTACCGTATAAAAAGCATAAGTGTCAAAAAGATATTAGGCGCATCCAGAATTCATCTGATGTTAGAAATATTAGGAGAGGTTGCCGTTAAATGTCTTACAGCCTTGCTTTTAAGTTGTTTACTTTCCGTATTGCTATTGCCTTTTATCAATGACATTTTTCAGATATCGATTTCGCTGAAGCAAAATATTAATCTACCTGTTTTTGTATTACAGCTTCTCGGTATTTTCATCATGACGTGTATGTTGTCCGCTGTTTATCCATGTCTGTTTCTTACGAATTTTAGCCCTCTGGGTGCTTTCAGGGATGAAAATGGATCAATGAATAGGCGACAGTTTGTTGGCAATACGCTTATCGTACTTCAGTTTTCTATCACCGTCGTCTTTATTATTTCTCTGATCGTAATGACGCTGCAGATCAGGTATATGCAAAAAAGCGATCTGGGCTTTAGTCCAATGGGGTTGTTGCATATTGAATCTCCGGTCAATCCTCGTATGATAAGTGAAATAGAACAACTGCCAGGTGTTAAATATGCAGGTGTTAGTTCTCAAAAGAGCAATCAGGAAGATGATTTTTTATTTGAGACGTCTTATGAAGGTCAAATAAAAAAGATGTTTCTTATTTCTGTTGGTTATCAGACACTTCATGCACTGAATGTTCAGGTACAGCAGGGACGATTATTCTCAAAGGAATACGGACTTGACTCAGAAAATGCAGTTGTATTAAATAAAGCGGCAGCAGATCTTTTGGGGAAGAATATGCTGGGGAAAACTATTTACGGAGGAAGAGAGCGGTTTCCGCTTACTGTGGTAGGTGTCATTAACGACTTTAAGTATCATGGATTTGAACAAAAAGTAAGTCCATCTGCTTACATGATTAATACTCATATCGGTTCATCAGGTACAAGCAATCTGCTTATTAAAATAGATGATCGTGCAAAAATGATGGTGATAGGGGGAGTTAAAGGAATATGGGAACGTTATTATCCTGGATACCCACTCAGGTATGATTTTCTGGAAGATGAATATAACCAGCTGAATGCAGAACATGAGCGATTGAAGAATATTTATTACATTTTTTCTACAGTTTCACTGATGCTTGCCCTGATCGGATTGTTTGCTTTGACTACTTTCATGATCAGGCAACGACTAAAGGAATTCAGCATCAGGAAAACATTAGGTGCATCTTCTACAACAATACTTACCATGATTAGCAGGAAGTATCTGTGGCTAGTGCTCATTGCCAATTTATTGGCGTATCCTGTTGTGTTTTTCTGGGCAAATAATTGGTTAGATAATTTTGCTTACAGAATACATATGCCATTTGGAGCTTTTATTGTCACGACAGTACTGTCTTTAATTACTACAGGTATCACGCTGGCTATTCAGATTGGCAGTATTGCAGGGGCAAGTCCGGTTAAATATTTGAAAAGTAATTAGGGCCTGCTGAATAAGTTCCCGATCAATTATATTTCATTTTAGCACCATGACCATTTACCATTCATGATGTCTCATATATCGGGGTATAAATTGTGCATCGGGTCTATTCACTATTATGGTCAAATAGCACCCTGCTAATAGCCAGTAAAAGATTTGGCGTGCTGACAACAAAGAACCTGCTGCCAGTTTCAGCAGATTCATAACAAAGTATATTGACATTACCCAACTCTCAGCTGTATCCTTGAGCCGGGCTTTTATCTTACCCAGACCGTATGCATTTTTTCCCCTGTACAAACTTCCCTTCAATCGCATTTCGTTCCGGCATCTCTTTTAATAATAATCGCTTTTGCTGCTTACTATCCGGTGAGGGATGGCCCAATGGCCTGCCAACATAACAGATCCCTTTTTCCTTCATGAATCGTCTGTTTTCAAGTGTCCCGAACAACTGATCTGCCAATATCCACTCTGGATAACACCCAAACAGGCGTTTATGTGTTTCCAGGCTTTCGATCAGTAATCCTCCTTCATTGTAATTGCCCCAGCTTAATATCAAAACGCTAGTGAATAAATATAATACCCGTATTATCACTGCTGTGCAATACAAAATTCTTCCCTGGTAATAGGTAGCATTCATTAATATTCTTCTAAAATGAGTCGTTTAGAAATTTAAACATGTTCTAAGTTGCTAAATGAAACCCCGGAATAGTCATTGTGATACTTTTGTTACAATTCTGCAATATCTGTGGGATACCTTTTCATTTGTTTTGTATTACTAAAATGCACCCGAAATGAATTATAGACTGCTAAAGACGTGTCATTTATCTGATTCTGTGTTGAAGCTGGCAGCCTTTCAGAAGGATGATATGGCTGGATCAATGATCTGTTTTTTGCACCGGATTATCCGGGTGTCCTTTTGAACTATCAGGATGATATACTTATTACCGGAGACGTATCTGACCATATAAAGCTATGGGACAATGGTTCGTGGAAAAATCGGATACCGGATTTGGCAGTGGCTCACTCTGGCAGGTACTCCTTTAACTGAATCAAAGGTATTAGCTGCTGTTCCTTGCCCAAATGAGAGGACGATGTTGACTGCTATCAGCAATATTATTAAAGTAACACTTCAATAACAATTTAAATAAACTACCATGAGATCAATCCTTAAAATTTTCATTGCAACGCTTTTGATTGGACATTTTTCCCTGGCTACTATAGCGCAGGATAAAAAGCAGGATGCTCCAAAAGCTAAGACAGAGAAGAAAATGAAGATGAAAGCCCATGTATGTACCCAGGCATGCCATGATAGTGGCAAGCATATTTATGCACACGGAGAAAAAGGACATGTGTGCACCAGTGCCTGTAAGAAATGAACTGAAGAAGCAAAAGGCGGAAACATAGTTTCCGCCAATTTCAGGGCTAAATAGAAACCGTTAGTTCCAGAATGAAGTTGATTCGTACTAATAAGGCTTATACAGGTGAATTCAGTGATACGGTCGAAAACTACTATAATTGGAATATCCAGATAACCCAGAGACTACTATCTGTAAAAGGCTTTGTTCCACAAGCAGGTAGTTGGCAGGTTGAACGATCTTTTTCCTGGCTGAATTTCTTTAGAAGGCTTGATAAGGATCATGAGAGGCTACCTGAATCATCTGTCGCGTTCATCCCCTACCAGCGATTGTCATCGACCATTACTGAAAATCATATCACCACATCACCTGCCTTCCCTTTTCATCCAACGTAAACACCCTTTCCTGCTTTCCCTTCGTCTTATCCTTCAACAGGAACAAAGCCCCTTTGGGCAAATTGCTATATACCAGTGAATCCTGTTGGGCCACTACTTCCCCCAATGATGCCCACCCCTTATTATCCCAGTACAACAACTCATAACTATCTCCCGTTTCCACACAATTCCCATCACTCCTCGGTACAAATCTTATCCTACCCAGCGCCTGTGGAGTATTCAAAGCTATCCCCACCCAGCTCTCCAACCTTGATTTACCATCATAATAGGTCAGTATATTATTGTCAAACACATTCTCCCGCCCATTTCCCAGTGACTTATAGCTCCCTTCATTCCCAATCACTTTTCCCTGCAACTCATGATCATCCTTTCCATAAAACCTCATTTCACCCAAATTCCCGTAATTATATGGCACACTCCAGAACCGGTAGTACTTATACATCTTTTGATCATTGACCCTAATATTATAATAAACCGGTTTGATCTTCTCCTTAATCGTATAGAACGTCACCGCATCTGAAAAATCTTCTTTATTGGCACCCTGAAATTCTCCCCCCTTCAACCTGTAGTCCATAAAATGGTTAGCCGGCCACCAATACTTCCTGGTCAGCACTGCCTGCTGCTTCATTTCAGGATTCACTGAAATATAGACAATACTACTATCTTTCACCACAAATGGTTTCCCAATGGCTGTATATTTCTTGTCAAATATCATAGGCATATATAGTGCATCTAACCCAACATCCTTAAATGTTGCCTTGCCATTCCGGATTTCGCCCCAACCCACCGGTAGCCATTTGGCATCATCCCATACACATAAATATACATGTTGTCCATGCGCCTGTTGAAAGACTGGCACAGATATCGTGCGCGTAGTAAAATACTCCTTGGTCACATCCTTCATATATGGATTATCAAACGCCGCAGGTATTATCTCATGTGGGTATTTATTTAAAGCCAGTGAAGTAGGTTCTGTCTTAAATGTCCTTCTATAGATCTTCGCAATGGGAGAGTCTGGTTTTCCTGTGCCAGGCTTTGTATCCAACTGATAATAGATCGTCTCACCATTGCTGCCAATGATCGCATTCCAGTCATGGCCCATGTCCTTATAAGGACGCTGGGGATTGACCTCACTTACAGCTGGTATGCCCAATGATCGCAGAATATATACCAGGTAATGCGACTGCTCACGGCAATCACCCATATGTATCTTCAATATTTCATCTGCCGGCAAAGCAGGAAAATAATTACCAAAGAACATCCATTGAAAATTGATAGCGTCCTTCACCCTGCAGGCATACTCCAATGGGGTATTTTGAGGCACATGGGTTTTCGGATCGAACTTTATACCAGTACCTACCTGCTTAAAGAGCCACTGCTGAGATGGCAATCCTTTATATTCCCTGGTTGCTGTTAAATGCCCATCTACCGAAAACTCCAGGCACTTTCCATTGACCTTGCTGATGATTTTATAATATCCGGTATCTACACCTGAAATAAACCACTGTTGGTTATCCTTTCCTGTAAATGCCTCAATCTTTGATGTATCCTGGCTATAGTAAGGATTCCATCGCAACCCAAGGGCCTGCAATGAATCCCTCAATACAAAGAAACCATAATCGATGTTCTGCATATTCAACACTTTTTTCCCTGCTAACCCCTGACCATTACCTGCATTGGTAATCATATAATGACCTCCATCTGTCAGCCCGTTCCTATGAAAATCCTCTATTGGAATAATATCAATATAATCCAGTCCTATCGGATGATTCCGCACGCTGATCTCAATTGTATTATCACCTTCCTCAAAAGCATTCTTGATCCGCCATTGATTATTGGGATAACAATAGATGGTGCCGGATGTACTTAAAGAATGTACAACCGTATCTTTCTTATTGAATACCATCAACACATTAGCTGAATCCTGCCCGCTGGTATACTGAATCCTGATCCATTTTTCCCCGGGTTTATCTATCTGTACATGATCAAAGATGATACTATTCTTTCCTGGTTCCAACTTCACCATTGTAGTACTGTCCGAGTCCAGCATAGACAAGTATTGTGTAGTATCCTTGCAATAATTCACTGCCTTATACACAGTACCTCCCTTAAAAAATACCTCTTTGAAGATCCCCGAGAATGCCTCGTTAAAAGGGCGGACCCAATTACTATATCGCTCATTCTCTATCCTGTAAGGCAATACATATTCACAGAATAGCTCGAAGCTATAGTCATTCCTCCATGGCACTTTTTCCCACACACTATAAATGTTTTCAATATGGTCGATCAGGTATTTTGCCGTGATCGTGCTGTCATCTTTCTCCATTGAAAAAATATCATCCACAGCATGCACCTTCATCAGGTCCGTAATAGCATTCTTTCTTTTGCTTTCAACATACCCGGATACCTCATGCAATACGTTTACGTATTTGCCATAGTTAGGGCCGGACAAACTATAATGCCCTTTCATATTGGCCAGCAGGTACCTGGCTGCCTGCAGCTTCTCAGGGTTTCGTTGCTGCTCAAAGTAACTGATCACTTCCTCTTCTACACTCCGGTGCTTACATGATGATAACAGTACCACAAGAAGGATTAACAAAGGAATTTTCATAAGGGAATTTTTTATTGACTACAATGATGATCGTAATAATTTTTCGCAGAGTCCACTATCTCCCGCACAGCTGATGAGTATACTTTCATATCTTTATGTAATATAATCCTGGCACGCTCACAAGCTTTCCTGTCTTCATGAGCCTTCGTATATAGCTCCAATAACAGGTATTCTGTAAAGAAACGGTTTGGCACCATCCATAAAGCCCGCTTATAATGCTTTTCTGCATCGGCAAACTGTTTGTTTTGCAAGCTGATGATCCCTAAATTTGTCTCAATCACCGTGTTGTTTAAATACGCCTGGCTTTGCCTCATATATTCCGCTGCCTCATCCAGTGAATCTACCAGCATATAGCTTTTCCCTGTTTCAGACAGGAACTCGCCATTCTGCTTCATCACAGGCCTGGCTTTTCTGGCATAGTCAAGACTACGGTGTATCTGCAGCTGCCTGAAAGCTACCTGCGCCTTCCCCCAATAGTAATAGCCATATTGCAATGGCAGTATCCATATTATTATGCCAATAGCTGGAGCTATCAGCACAACCGGAGGTATCCTGCCCTGATATACCCGCTTATCCAGCCTGGATAATAACGCTAATCCTATTAAACCCACCACCTTCAGTGATAGTATGAAATGAGGATAGTAAAACAATCCTGCAATCACATACGCCAACACAATTCCCTGCCCAGTCCATAATAAACGCTTCCCCCGCCTGATACTAAAACAGCAATACAGCAATGCCAGTACACCAACACCTCCGATAAGACCAAGTTCCGCTGTCACTTGCAATAGATCATTAAAAGCATAATACACATTGTCTGCCAGTTGCCCCTCCTCATTACTACCCCTCGCTGCCAGGTAAGCTCCCTGGTAGTTCATGTACTTTGCAGCAAACCGGTCATATCCCACGCCCCATACCGGCTGTTGACCAATCATATCGATCGTTACCTTCCATATCAGCATCCTGCCATCAGCAGAATCCTTTTTTATAAAATATGCTCCTGTCAATATTACGATCCCTATCATTAACACCCATATCCGTCTGGATAGAAACAAAAACAGACCAACTACCAGGCAGATGATCCAGGCCGTCCTATTATAGGTCACTGGCAGCACAATAATTGCCAATACCACATTCACCCACGGGATCAACTGATACCGCTTATCTTTGAATAATAATAATAACACCATAGATATACATACAGTACATGCTATAAAAGCAGCAAACGCACCCAGGTTGAAAAAATGCCCTGTTAACTTAAACTGTCCTTCAGCAGGTAATACATCATACAACTGTAATAGCCCATATAAAGACTCAATAATACCACATACAATGATGCCATAAAACATGTAAATAAAGAAACGTAAAGGTGCTCTCCTTAAAAATACATAGCATCCTGCCAGTGCCATAACATCTACAAGCCGCAAGGTGAGCCGCAATTCACTCCTGATAAAAACATAAATTACCAGCAATGAGAAGATCACATCAATCCTTGTTAACATAAACCGGTCGTTCCACTTTAAACAACGGAACATGAATAATAAAGCAATACCCTCCGCAAATAAAAAGCTCATAATACTTTTTTAAATAAACGGTTCAAGATAAATCCATTATCACCATAAGAATACAACACAAGTACTGTCTTTCCCACTATATGCTGTTCCGGTATAAAACCCAGGTATCGCGAATCTTCAGAATAAGGCCGGTTATCACCCATCATAAAATAATGACCATGTGGAACAATGAGCGGCCCCATATTATTGATCGTCCATACACCGGGCTGGAAGTACGGCGTTTTTCCTTGCAATAACTTATTAGGCAACCGTTCCACTTCTATAGCATCACCGGACAACTGGGACATTGCCATATTTGCAATGACCACATTCGAATCAATATTCACGGAGTCTATAGCAGATTCAGGAATCATTGACACCGCTTTCTTTACTCCCGACCGGTCACGAAACCGCTCCCTGTATTGCTGGTATCCATCTTTGGGAAAGCCTGACAGCTGATTGTTGATATACGCGGAATCATTGTCAATTTTGATAGTATCCTGTGGCAATCCCACACATCGCTTTACAACAAAATACCCTGGGAACAATTCATAGATAAACACGTCATTCCGACTGATCTTTTCATAACCACGCTTCCTGTCCACAACGTCTTTATGTTGCCCCTTGTAAAAAAGTTTTACCCACGAAATATCTTCCGGTTGTAAACTTATAGGCCCATATGCCAGCTTATTCACCAGCAGCACATCCCCCTTCAGGATTGTACCTTCCATAGAACTGCTGTTCACCTGGAAGATATCAAACACAAACAGTTTGCAGATGAGTACATACACCAGCACCAGCAATAGCCTGCATGTAAAGAGCATCGCTGGCATCCGGTGAAATATATATTCACAGCCCAGTATTATGGCAAATGGAATGGCAAGCATGCCCGATAACCAGTATAAACCAAAACATACCGGTATGAGTAGCCCCGCAAAGAGTAATGCATAGGTAATAAACAATGATTTCATTTAATCCTTAATTACATAGCGATAAAAAAGTTCATCCATGAATAACTCAGCCTAAACTGGGCCAACATCTTCTTTATTTGGACCAAAAGAGTAGCATGTGTCAATATATCTTCCCTGGTTTGTTCGGGTAACGTCAACGTAGTCATAGCCTCCTCCTGCACCTGCTGCGCAAATATCGTAATGTGTTCATGAGGAATAGCTACGCCTAATATCATACCCGGTAATCCATTAAATGACTCCGGCCCTCCTTTAGTCATGATATCATCGGCATACCAGGCGATCACATATACAGAATCAGCTATTAATGCATTTGCTCGCCTGCATTGGTAACCTGCTATCTCACGTATTTCTTCGGTCAGCTTCCATCGTATATGTCGCATGGTATCCCTTACATAAAAAGTTTTATCAAATACCTGTCTGACCATAAAGGATTCCCTGGAAGGGATGTTATTCAATACCTTGTTTTTGTACGCTACAGGGACATAGAAATCGTCCGGGTATTTCAAATTAGGGTCCTGTGGCTGGTATAAGGTATGTGCAGAGTCAAACAATAATTCAAAATAACTGGTCCAGAACTGTGAAGTACCAGCCCTGAATGCCTGCATATAATTATAAATATCATTCGCCGGTAAGCCACTTGTTTCCCTTACAAAGTTTTCAAC
Source organism: [Flexibacter] sp. ATCC 35208 (assembly GCF_001975825.1). Classification (GTDB taxonomy): domain Bacteria; phylum Bacteroidota; class Bacteroidia; order Chitinophagales; family Chitinophagaceae; genus Chitinophaga. Next base: position 83,526 of record NZ_MTKN01000010.1, on the reverse strand, counting down.
TGCTGTATACTTGTTTACACTTCGCTCAAACACGATCTTACCACTCCGCATAAAAGAGGAATGCTGTGCAGAAAGCTGTACAGATAATAAAAGCAAAACTGTAAAAAAGAAATACCTCATTGTGCTATTGTTTTAAACCGGGTAAAACTCCACGTTGCGCCAATCATAAAATAGCGTTGTATAGTAGTATACCGCTCCTCTGAGAAGAATGTATTAGTTGCCGTCCTGGAATAACCATTGTTCTCATTTAATATATCGTTACAGGATATTTTAACCGTCAGCTGATCATTTTTCAAAAATGTCCTGCCAATCCATGCATTCCAGATCACCCTGCTGAAATTGTCACTGAAAGCCTGTGACTTTTCCTGCCATAAATAATTCACATCAGTGTGCAGCTGAAATCGCTTCATGAAGTAGATGTCCAGCGTAGGCTTAGCCTCCACAAACCAGTAGTCATTCTTGCTATCCGGTTGCAGGGAAGACTGATTCATAGTATACCCGGCACGCCCCATCAGGTACATGCTATAAACCTTAACTTTAGATCCGAATAGCTCAATACCGGCACTGTAGCTGGAAAAACGCAACTTGTTCACCCTGTCATTTATCAAACTATAAGCAGTACCACCATCTCCAAATAATGCAAATACAGTTTGTACATTCATTATCTTTTTTGAGAAGTAAGCAGTGCCATTATAGTTACTATTAGTATATCCACTGAGATTAACATATTGATAAATGTATTCTCCTGCAGAAGTAACATAGAGGTCCTGCACAATAGGACGACTATTCAAGGTGATGTTGCCGCTGATACCAGTATAAGTATTAGTAGATACCTTTGAAGAATTGTAACCCACACCTATAATATGTGTAAAACTATTATTGAGTCCGGGATTCTTTAGCCAGGTCACCAGCTGACTATTATTATAAGCCATCGGTAATAGCTGTGTTTTTTCCGGCGTGGTGCTATTGCCCACATAGCTGACGTTGATCACATTGTATGGCTTAACGGTGTATTGCATACTGGCATTGGGATGCCAGTTCAGGAATTGTCGCTTTAAGTGTATATGCTCCAACTCTTCGGTTATATTCATCCGCATGGCCTGGACATTGTTACCGGCTTTGATAATAAGTTGGGCCGTAGAAAAATTGAGTGCTACACCCGCCTGATGCGACCAAACATCGCTTGTCCTTTTTGTACTAAAACTGGTATTTTCATTTTTATCAGGGTCCAGTGATCGTTTATCATCATTACTGTAGCTGTTGCTTCCTTCATAATCGAACACGATATGCAGGTGCTTTGAAAGGGGAGAAGTAAAATATGCCTTGAGCGTATTGATACGCCAGTCATCATTCATAGACCTTTTCAGATCCAGTATAGCAGTACTGTCTGGCAGATTATTGTCACCATAGAAAGTACTGATAGAATAGTTCTCACCACTTGCACGATCATTTGAGAAATTATTGTCAAAATAAACTGAAACAGTTCTTCCTGCCTTCAATCTTTTTTCCAGCGATACATTGGCTGTATACGACTGAGAATGGTAGTCATTATGATTCCTGGTCCGGTTGTCATAAAAAAAAGAACTATCTTCTTTCAGATTTGTATTTGAACCTTCACTATTGGAAGTCAGGGCCATCACCACACCATTTACATAGGAGGTAAGTGTTGCTGTGGAATCTATCCGGTATACATACTTCCCGTTGCCGGCGTGGCGAATGGAGTTGTTATCAAATTTATTATAAGTATTACCCAGTATCAACCCCGTTGGCAGATTGTTTTGTGATATTATCCTATCCTCACCATTCACGTTCATCAGGTTGTAGGTATAATTGCCATTGAAGGATGTGCCGTTATCATTCCAGGCATTATCATAATGGGCGCCCATGCTGGTAGCTGTTGGCAATCCCTTGCCGGTATAAGTCCCTTTATCGTTATCTCCCGATCCTATCTTTTGTTTATCAGCACTACCTAAGCCTGTTCTGCCAATGTTGCCCGTAGTGGCAAACAATGCCATTTTACGCTTTTTATTAAAAGCATTGAACATACCCTGTACATCATAATGTTCATCAGTTCCTGCACCCGCATCTGTTTTTCCGAATATGCCATGATTCTTATCTTCTTTTATTTTAAGATTAATAGTTTTATCCTTCACCCCATCATCCACTCCTGTGAATACAGCTGCATCAGATCGTTTATCATATACCTGCACTTTGTCGATCATATCTGCACGCAGGTTCCGTGTTACAAGCGTAGGGTCATCACTGAAAAACTCTTCTCCATCTACAAGTACCTTTTTCACTTTTGGGCCCTGCGCCGTAATATTTCCAAATTGATCAATCTGCAGTCCGGGTAGCTGCCGCAACAGGTCCTCCACATTTGCATTGGGCTGTATCTTAAAACTATCCGCTACATATTCCGTCGTATCCCCAATGATCCTGATACTAGCAACCTTTGCCTTTACAATGATTTCTTTCAGCAATCTCTCCTTTTTAAACAGGTTGACTGTACCTATATCCGGATGACTGGCATCTACCCGGTACCAATATCCTGCATAGCCCGGATAAGAAAAATACAATAAATACTTTGACGTATCTGTTACACCTTTGAAAATGAAACGACCGTCCTGGTCAGCACGGGTATCTGCCACAATAAATGAGTCTTTTGCATGCAACAATATGACCGATCCGTTATAGAGCAGACGGTGTAAACCTGAATCCCGCAATACGCCCCTTATGTCATAGGACTGTCCCATGACCTGCGCAGAAATAAAGAGAATAGACATATATATCAGCAGGCACCTACCTGGCATATTGTTGCTATTTATCTGACTGAAAAATCGAAAGTACCGGTACCCACATACCCGTTTCCTGCTACCCCTTCTGCTACACCCACAAAGCTGCTTTTTATATCAGAACAATAGAACCGGATTGTAGCTTCACCATGCTCATTTGTCACAACCAGGGGATTCCAGTATAGTACATTCCGGGTATCACTCATCCTTGTATCCTCCTTTTCATAATCCGGATGGTAAAATGGAGCATGCTGCCAAAAGCCCTTTGTAATAACCATCTTGAACTTTTTTAGCAGCTCCTCTTCTGTATATTTTGGATAATGATAAGCTTCCTTTGTATAGTCATCAGCGCCAAATGAAAAAGGATGACCGGATACAAGCGTCTTTTTATTATCTTTTAGTTCGGAGTAAACGACGCCTTCCACTGGTTTCTTGCCACTCCCACAAGCAGGACAATTCAACCAGCCGCATGCACCTACAAAGTCGGTATTGGCCTCGAACTTTGCAATGCTGTCCAGGAATCCCAGGTAAGGGTCATTAAAATCCCGCCCTTTGGAGCTTACGACCACCTCTTTCAGCATATTACCATATTGGAGCATGTTAGGGCCGCTACCACCATCTCCGGGCAATAAACGCCGCTCATTGAGAAAGTATACCGGCTTCCGTTTTGATTCAATGGCCATAATAGTATCAAAAGGTCTGGGCACCAGCAGCGCATATTCTTTGTCAGAAAAATACTTGATAAAGAAGCGCTGACCAACAGATAGCTCTTCCTGTCTCAGGAAGAACTGTCCTTTTTCATCGGTCATACCTACCCGGTTCACACTTTTATCGTAATTGAAGAAAAGCAGGGATAGGTTAGTGCGCTTTTTATCAGCTCCATGAATGGCTACAGCTGTACACAGCAAGCTATCGGGCAATACTGTCATATCTTCTTTCAGGTTGCGTTCACTCAGGTTATATTGTACCACCTGCTTTGTTAGTAACAACGTATCCAATGAAAGGGGGTGACTGCTGTCAAAATAATGATCGGGATTAATAAGCGTGTCCCTTAAATGTGAGGTCAGGTAATAGAAGTTTGTCAGATCCCTGTTCCTCCTGGCGTCGCCGAACAAGCGGTCGTATACACGTACACCCACCGCTGCCGGCATAGGTTTCCCATTTTCATCTGTAGTGGTTATTTTCAAAGTCACCATACCTTTAGGCCCATATGTATCCTGCAGACCACTAAAGCGAACATGCATTTTTCGCCCGGCATGTACATATACCAACCTGCTGGCAAGTACCTGAAATTGATCATCAAAAAGGCTAACTTCTGCGATGCCGGCAGGGAGGCTGCTTACCGGTATCTTCATGACCAGGTTGTCATGCAGCACACCGGCGCCTATCATCTGCAAGGCTCCATTCATCTGTAGTCTTAATAGTACATTGCCCTGCCAGCCACTGGCAGCAATGCTGAAAGTAATGCTGTCTTTCCCATTATGTAACAGGTGTAGCGCAACACCATTTTTTTGGATAGCAGGCAATTGCTGCTCCTGTCCACCATATTGAATACTGTAAGTAGCTTGTGCATCCGGCGTAAATTGAAATACACCAATATGCTCCTGTTCTGTCTCAATATCTTGTATAACAACCCCGTTTTTAAGCAATTTACCCTTTACAGATGAGCTTTCTGTTCTGAAAGCCACGGTATTTGTCACACCACTCACCAGTTGTCCACCTTCCGGGAAAATGTCAATACGTAGAGTTTTATCATGGTCTTCTTTCCAGTTATTGCTGATCTCTCTGGGATCTTTCACTACCTGTATAGTAGCCGTGGCAAAAAAATAAGGTTGATCCCTGGTGAAGGAATGTCCTGTATACGCCTTCAATAAATATCTGCCTTTCCTGAGATCCACCGGCAGGTAAGCATGACCTGCACACACACCGTGTACAACAGGATACATCTCCTTCCATATCACAGTATCACCATTCAGGCTCATAATTTCCAGGTAAAGAATCTTATCAGTTTCAGCCAGCCCAAAAGACTGCCTGTCCATCACAAATGCATTGAACCACAGATTCTCACCAGCTATATAGATATCCTTATCGCTGTTCAGGTAGATACTTTCCTTTAAAAGGGACATGTTCATTCTCCGGGCCAGGCTATCCATCAATACCCGACCGGGTTGGGAATACACCTTAGATCCGCTGCAGATCAGGTTAACGATTAAAAAGAAGTTGAAAAAGACCTTCATTCGTGAAATTTCTTACTCAATTTTTGTTTTTAGCAACTGGAATGCCTGCCCGTTTGCCGGTGATTGAAACTGGTGTTGTACAGGTTTGCCGTTATCCAGTTGTACAATACATGGGTAAATAGTATTGTTAGTCGGGATATCAAAGTATCCTTGTTTGTCAATATAAACATTTTGGCGATCATGTAGCGTTTTTCCTACCTTTTGCTCCAGAATTTTCATGGATTGCACCTTCGTCAACACAAACATTATATTGGGCTTCTCTACGTAGGTCTTCATAAAAGCTTCGGCTTCCTGTATACAGCCTCTGCAGCCAAGTCCCGGAAGAACGACCAGCCAGTTATATTGCTGAGGCAATTTGATTTCCTTTATCCCGGTTGCAATGATCTCATCTTCCCGGTTTGCATCAGTCTTCTTGCATGAGTAACAACATAATATAGCAATAGACGCCATTATGTAACATACGATATGTCTTACTTTCATGATAAATAGTTTTAAATATTCTTTAGAGCGAAAATTTTGAACCGCAGGAATTCTTCTTTTACGTCATTAGGATCTACATATTCAATATTCAACCCTTCCTTTGTTACAAAGGAATTGTCCGGATAGAATTCATTCATATCACCGATCTCAGTTTCACCCAGGTAATTGAAGTTTTCATCCATGACGATCACATTTACTTTTTTATTTTCCCATTTGAACCGGGCTCCTTCAGGAATACCTTTTCTTAAAAAACGGTAATACACTTTCCTGTACTTATCATATAATATGCCCGCGTATAGGTCAGATTTGCAGGATTGCTGGTAGATATATTCCTTGGGAGCTACTGTTTTGGATTTGAATTTCGCAGGGTCCATAGAGCTGATATTTTCTGCCCCATTGCTGCCACCATACACAACCTGCTCCTTATTTGATTCCATGTCATAAATGAATAGGTCATGTGACACAGGGAAACTACATATCATCTTTTTATTATCAGGAGTCATATGATAGTATACGTTTGTATATATTGGCTCATCCCACACATATCCATGACCATATATATCATAGGGGTATGTGTTCAAAAAACTTACCTGATTGCTGTTCATATCAATAGCGGTGGAGAACTTAAAGTTTTTCACGATTGCGTCAGGAATTGTCCAGATGTATTGTCCGGGAAATATGAGCTTGCCTTCATGTTCAATCATTTTATTCACAGAGTGAGGCATATACTGAGGATACTTAAAGGTCCACCCGAGATCTTTTAAATTGGTATTATTCACCAATGAAATTTTTGATACGATCTCAGACTTGTTATTCAGCAGGTCCATTTCGAGGAATTGGTCATTATACACATAAATGGAGTCCATATTTTTGATGTGAAATGCAAGCGGGATCTGTACATTCCCAATAGGAATTTTATGGATGGGGCTATTGGAAGAGTCGTAATTGTAAATTAAAATATTCTTTGAAAATCCGCTGAGCATAGCAAGCCGGCTGTCTCCACTACTGTCGCTGAACAATTCAATATATGGAGGGCGTGGGGCAGAAAGGCTATCTAATGGGAATTGTTTCTCTTCAGTTATTTCCAGGCGTTTGGTAGCTTTCAGGTGGCCTTTTTTTTCATTTTTAATGGTTATTTCAGGACCTGATTGACAGGATATGAAAATACTGGACACGACGATATAAATGATAGGTATTTTCCTACGCATAGCATTTTTACTTGAAGGTTGAAGGTGACCGGGATGGCTATCCGCCAGCAATTACCGGACAGATAGCCTTTTTATCTAAATAAAATTAGCAGCTGCCTTTTGTGGTATCACAATCAACTGGACCACCAGGGTTACCAAAGCAATTGCCTGTGAATGAACAACGTCCGTTGTTAATAGGAGTGCTGCAGCATTCTGCATTTGCAGCATTGATCTTAAACAGGTTTGACAAGGAGATGTCAGATGCAGAGCTGGATGTTTTGGTAGTAAAGAATACTGCAATAGCCAGTGCTGCTACGCCAAGAGCACCATAGATCTTTTTTTTCATGTGGGTAACATTTTTAAATGAATAGTAGGTTTTTTTACTTTGTTGCGATATTCTTTGGGAGGAATATTATCGCAAATAATATCTCGTGTGCTTCAAGGCAGATGCACATAATCATTAAAATAATGACCTCCTTACTCTTTCTATTGTACCATAGGCAACAGTTTTAGGTTAAAGAAATATTAACTTCTTTATTACTTGAATGAAACAATAACAGGGGAGGCTAATAGAGGGTCTCCTTGTTTCCGTGGAACGCTACTTACCTTTAGCACAAATTAGAATGGGATTATGGGTTCACAATATATCTTTGAAAGAGGGTGAATTATTATATCACTTAAAAATCTTAATAAATATAGATAATAATTGTTAGTAAAACAAGTAATAAAGTTATTTCTAACAATTATTGCTGTCACAATACCACAGCAATTATGAATGAGATTATCTATCTTATAGTACGGCCTGTAAAAGAACCGTCTTATTTTATATCTTATTACTCCCACACCTATCCGCCTACGAACAAGTATACAATTATAGAATGCCAGGGATAGCGTGTAGAATTTCTATGTGGCACGCACTCCTGCTGATACTGTTAAAGGAGCCATTGTCCTGTTAAGTGTAGGCCTATCCGAAAATTATAATACTGCCACTTTGGTAAATGCCATAGCAGTAATATTTATACAAGTGAAGTAATAATCAGATGGAGAGGAAGGAATTATGATTCCTGCAGCATGTGAGAGAAACGCAGGATAATAAATTCGGCTGGCCTTGCAGCTGCAACACCAATTTCAACGATCATTTTTCCTTCGAGGATGTCCTGTGAGGTCATGGTCTTACCAAGGCCAATATTGATGAAATAAGCCTGTTCCGCCGTAGATCCTGCCAGCGCACCCTGTTGCCAGATGCTATACAGGTAACTGTCGATCATCGCCTTTACTTTCAGCCAGGTGGAGGCATCGTTGGGCTCAAATACGGCGAAATAAGTTGCTTTTTTAATAGACTCTTCGATCATGTTAAAGAGGCGGCGTACGGATACATATCTCCAGTTATTATCATTTCCTGCCAGTGTGCGCGCGCCCCATATAAGCGTACCTGCACCAGTAAAGCTTCGGATAGCGTTGACAGATTTGCCGGTGTTGGTGTCAATATTCAGTTTTCCCTGTTCTGCGGCAGTGATTTTTTCAACAGGACCAATTACAGCATTCAGGCTGAGGTTGGCCGGAGCTTTCCATACGCCACGATCTCTGTCAGTCGTACAATAGGCACCAGCTACAGCTGCACCTGGAGGTAATACGATCCGTTGTTTTGCAAGCTCACTTACAATCTGGCTATAGAGTGCAGAACGGGTGTTTTTTATGCTTTCAAGCGTGGTTGCAGTGGTAAGTATACCATTAATATCGTAAGTCAGACTCTCTCCGGCAGTTAAACCCGTGATCGCTACATCTGTATCCTTGTATATAAAATTGAGGGATGTTTGCAGGTGAGGTGTATAGGCCGCACCATATTTTAAATTATTGATACCGATACCCTCCCTGAAATTTTCAGCCTTATTATCTCCCCTCTCCAGGTCAAAAATGCAGAACCCGTCCTTCAATTCAGCACATTGAGCCAGGGCCAGTTGGCACACTTCATAATAATCTTCCGGATCCAGGTGGATGGATTCTCCCAACATGAGCAGGGTAGGTTCGTCTTCTTTACCGGCTATTTCCAGGCCTTTAACAAAAGCTTCTTTGGAATAACTTTCCGGAAAACTGCCAATGGAAATAACATAACAGGCACCACCTCCATTTTTGAATTAGAGGTCCATAGAATAATACAGGGTGTTCCTCGGGGCTGTTACAGTAATATCCTGGATAGACTCATCCGGTAGTAAGCTTACGGTAAAAGAAGTGGTATCCGCACCGCCAAAATACTCCTTAAATTCCATTAAAGTAGCAATAGGAACGGCGGTATTATAAATATTTTTTCCATTCCAGACCGCTTTTTCGGTGTAATCTATAAAAACAGGGATAGCAGTGGATACACCTGCAACTGACGGTGGCATGGTTGCAACTTCCTCAGTATAAACGTCGGGTGTTTGGTAATTGGTCATAGTGATATGTTGAGATTAATTGTCTGTTAGAAGATCCTGAGAATATTAAAGGGCTGTATAGGATCTGTAGGATTAGGCAGGTCCGCTATTAATATGTAGCCCTTCCTGATGAGTTGAATATTTTTCCTGCCTTTTCTCTGGAAAGGCACGACGGTATCAGATGCAAATGTTAATAGTGTTGTATCCGGGAATTGGGATTGTAATCCTGTAATAACAGGATCTGTCAATAGCACTGAGGTACCCACCTGGTTAAACAGCAGGGGCGTGAGCGCTGTATCTTCAATCCACATATCCTTTGCATCAGAATTGGTAATAAGGTAATATTTCCATATTGCGGATTGCACTTTAAAAGTTGCCGTGTAATGGAGGTCAGTTCTTAGATCATTCATCGCGGCACCTGGGTAAATATCAATCAGTGCCGCCACCTGGAATCCATTCAGGTACCTGTCAGGTGCCGGCGTAGCCGCAGGCATCAGTTGAGTATCCCCTGATGAAGTCTGGTTGCGGAAGAGCAGGCATTCATTATCCTGTAGTTCGCTAAAGTCCCGGAATTGGTTGAAAATAGCGGCCGTCGGAAATACTTCAAAGGTCAGTTTATCCGGAATGGCAAGCGTAGCAGAAGGAGCGTCGGCATTTACAAAAATACCGACGCCGTTTTTCAGGGTTCTTATACAAAAGGGGGAGTTATTAAAAAATTGGAGCGTAAGTCTGTCAGGAATGATCGTGACATCCATCCATTCATCACTGGAATAGTAGGCGTGAATGATTTCGATACTGAATAATTTTCGGTACATCATCACATCGGTTTTTCATTGATCAAAATAACATTGGATACGGGCTGTGTGCTCTTGAAAGCAATGCTCTCATTGTCCAGGAAAGTAAGCACCCTGACCTTATATAATACAGATGGCAAATAGGAGGCATGCAGGGAATGCCAAACCTGGTTCTGTTCTGCCAGTTGGAGTGATACCAGTTCCACTGTCATGCGTTCAATATTCTCGTCGGAAAGCCCGGGGGCGTTATGTTGATCAAAAGCCCGGTTAGCCTGAAAAAACCTGATCACATAAGAAATAGAACTGAGCGCCTGAAAATATTCTGAAAAGTTGGATACGAAAAGTACCAGCAATTCAATTCTCACCTCGGGATTCAGCTGGGTTTTGATCCCGTTCTGCCATACGCCTGCATACTGGTCAGGTTGTCTGAAAGTGCGGTCTTCAGATATATTGATAAGAAATGGTGTAACGGCATTGGTAGAAAATGAGATACGATCGCTGGTACCGCTTTCAATGAATTTGACGAGCATACCATCGTCACCTGTTTTAATATTAAAGAATTCGTTGAGTTTCGACTTGAGAACATTCAATACGGTATGTATCATTAGTAATGGTTATCACTGGATATTTTATAGAAAATGGAAACATAGGGGCAAATTAATTAGTAGTCGGATGATATGCATAAAATGGGGGGTGAATGACCAGGTTTTGTATGTAAATGGTAAATATTACTAATGGTCCGAGGCAAATTATACAGCAGATGGTAACACCTTAATATTGGTAACTGAAGTATTCCTGGTTAACTGTGCGGAAATATTAATTAATTTGTTAATTTTCCAGGCGCTTATTTGTCCAAAAATAATAGAAGTCCCAATGATTATATGCCGACTGGTTCTTCTCTTAATATTTATATTTACGGTTAGTCAGTTACATGCACAGGATTCTGCATTCATTGTTAACAAAAGGTTGATCACCCAAACGGATGGTCTGCCTGACCGGAATTTATTTTGTGGCGTGCAGGATAAGTATGGTTTTATATGGCTGGGCACCCGGAGTGGCCTGTGTCGTTACGACGGGCATCACTTTATTTTTTTTACAACCCAAAATAATGGTCTCAGGGGAACTGCTATTTTATCTTTAATACCCGATGACAGTACTGGGATTATTATCGCTTACATAAGGCCGGGATCATCCATTTTACCAGATACGGTCCTCGATGTGATAGATATTAAGACACTAAGTGTAAAACCGATTGATCGCTATTACCCTCATTTGCCATTTCACGAATCTGACATTCGGAATATTTCAACTGAAGCAGGAAGGCCAGTGGAATTTTTTACACCAAGCCTGTCATATAATTATACTTATACGCATAAAGCCGGTTTTCAGAAAAAGGCGATCGTGGGAAAAGGACTTTTCAAAGGTTGGAACTCAGCTGAGCATATTGACCAGGAAATGGCCCACAAGGCCGACAGCCACTTAAACAGGAGTATTGTATTGCGCGAGGACAGTACCCTGATAAGGTTCTATCTGGATAATCTTAGTCTGCATATTCCAGGTAAAGGATATATCATACAATATCGTTTGCCCTGGGCGGCATCACATGATTTTTTATTCCTGGATTATGGCGGTAAGCTGTGGCCAATAGATTCAGCAGGCCGTCAGGCAGGTGAATTTAAAAAGAGATTGGTATCGAGGTGGTGTACCATCAAATTTTACAGCTGGTACTGCATTTATCCGGATAGCAACCTGGATGCCGCCGTAATAGAGCAGGCCGACAATAGCGTGGTATTGTATAGTGCAGGTACCGGGTTTATTACGTTGTTCCGGAAAGAGGAAAACATACATGTTTCCTCTTACTTTACTGACCGGCAGGGGGCATATTGGTTATGTACGAGTACCGGGTTGTATAAAGTGGAGATAAAGAGAAGGATATTTGAATGCCATTTTACCAGGGCTTCCCCTTGTTTTGCCTTTAATAATTCAGCAAGAGGTATATATGCAGACGATAGCCTGTTCGCGGTGAGTTTGTTTGATGCCCCGGTGATAATATACAATAAAGGGGATACGCAACTACTGACAGGAGAACAGAATTTCGCTATTGTAAAGATGGATAATAACCTTTGGTTAAGCGGATGGAGTTTAAGGAAGTATGATATTAAAAAACGCCAGATATATTTCATGCATAGAATAGGCATGTCAGAGATCTGGTCGATGTTCCCTATAAGTGATCAAAAATTGTTGCTGGGGGCGACAGCAGGACTGGCTATTTATAATATAGCTACCGGTGAATTGACAAGAGTGGCCAAGAACTACGAGGTACAGCCGAGGTTTATCTACAAGATCTTCCGGAACTCCAGCCAGGAGTTAATGGCAGTAGCCGAAAATGGTTTATTTGTATTGTCAGAGAATGGAGATGTGATAGACTGTTATAACAATTCAGCTCCGGATAAAAACCGGCAATTACCTTGCAGATCTATATATGACGTATATGAAGATAAACAGGGAATATATTGGATTGTCAGCAACCTTGAAGGGTTATACAGATGGGACAGGGAGCATCACACCTTTCAGCAATTCGGGGTTACCAGCGGATTGTTGAGCACCATTATCTATACAATCCAGGAAGATAATTATAATAACCTATGGCTGGGTACAGATTATGGACTGGCCCGGTTAAACAAGGAAACGGGTGTCATCACCAATTATACTATGGAGGATGGTATAGCAGACAATGAGTTTAACCGGTCCTCCTCTTTTAAAGATCAAAAGGGTGTTTTATATTTTGGAGGAGCCAATGGGATCACTTCATTTAACCCGGCAGATCTGGCGAATAAAAAGGTATTAAAAACTTACCCCTTTGTATTATTGGATTTTCAAAGCTATGATAACAGGAAAGGTGGATTAAAAGACGTGACATCAGCTGTAATTGCAGGAGAAACTGTCCGGATGCAGGAGTCGGGTAATTCATGTAACTTATCCTATATCTTATTGGATTATGACAGCCGGGAGCATAGGTATGCTTATAAGGTGGAAGATTTTGATAAGGACTGGATTTATACTGCTGAAGACCATATCCGCGTGAGCAACCTTCCCCCTGGCAGATATAAGCTGCGCTTAAAAGCGCAGTTGCCTGATGGGCAGTGGAGTGAGCAGCAGATAGTTGTAAATTTGCAGATTATCCCGGCATTTTATAAAACGGGTTGGTTCATAGCCACGTCGTTAATTTGTGTGGTGCTGGTAATTATTTTAATATTTAAAATCAGACTACGCCTGCTAAAAACGAAAAATGAGCACCTTGAAAAGATTGTTAACGAAAAGACCGGAGAGTTGAAGGTTGCGCTGAATGAACAAAAAGCGATGTTACAGGAAATTCATCACCGTGTTAAAAATAACCTGCAGTTTATCCAGGCGATGATAGCCATGCAGATCAATGCCGCCAAAAATGAAAATGATCAACGGGTGCTGATGGATATAAATCGCAGGATTAATGCAATGACACTGGTACATGAAATGATGTATAACAGGGATCACCTGGAATCAATATCAATAAAAATGTATATTACAGAGCTCGTGGAAAAGCTTCAACATTTAATTGATGACCAGCGTCATCCTATTCAATTTGAAATGAGCATTGACAATGTAAATTTAGATGTCAATAGTTGTCTTGCGCTGGGCATGATCACCACAGAATTGTTGAGCAACAGTATAAAACATGCATTCTATCAAACCGATAAACCGTTAATAACCCTTCACCTGGTTCGAAAGGCCACAGTTGGAAAAATAGTATATTCGATAAAGGATAATGGAACTGGTTTTGATGAAAATAAAAAGAATGAGGGATTGGGTATGCGGTTAGTAGATATTTTTTCGAGGCAGTTAAGAGGAAAGTATAGCATCAGGAACGAGGGCGGTTGTGTATTTGAATTTACCTTTCAGTCGGTAGCCGGCTAAAGACTGCCAATACATCATTTTTTTAACCCGGCTTAAATTAACCTATGACGCCTTTTAAGATTCTTATTGTAGATGACGAGGTATTGATCGCAGAATACCTGAAAGATATATTAATCTCATTCGACATGGACCAGGTAAAAATGGCACATGAAAGACAGCAGGCCATGGAAATGATCGCCATGTTCAAACCGGATATTATCCTATTGGATATAAAAATGGCTAGTGACAAGACCGGTATCTCAATGGCAGAAGAGATAGGCTATTTGTACCAGATCCCGGTGATTTTTATCACAGCCTATTCAGATAAGGAAACGGTCACTGCTGCTTTGAATACAAAGCCGGCGGCTTACATTACAAAGCCCTTTAAAAATATGGATGTCTATGCTGCTGTATCGATCATAATAAAGGAGCGTCATGAAAAAAATAACAGACACTTTGTTTTCAGAGATGGATATACCACTGTGCGCTTGTTGAGCAGTGAAATAATATACTTCGAGGGGATGGGAAATTATGTCATAATAGTTACAGCAGATAAAAGATATAGTATCCGGGAAACATTACATTGGTGTTTACAGAAATTACCAGCGGACAAGTTTGCACAAACCCACCGATCGTATATAGTCAATCTGGATAAAATTGAGAAAACCACTACCCGTCATGTCATAGTAAATGGCAATGTCATTCCGGTATCGAGGAATAGGCGGAAGGATTTTATAGGGGAAAGTTATTAGCACAGGAGGCAGGTAGTTCTCGGTTGCCCTGAGCGATGTTTGGGTTGCTATCCTATTCCTGTTATCGTCCGGTGAATGTTGAAAAATTTCAAATACACTTCCACCTCAGGTCCATGTTGCTGCCATTGCCGAAACCCTTAAAAACAATGTAAACTCTATCGAACATTTGATCCCATTATTGAATTTGATAAGAATTGTAAATGGAGAAAATGAAAGCAATGTGGAGCTGAATGCAAATAATTTTGACTTTTTCGACATTTTTTAAGCAACATCCATGTAATTAAAGGCTGTGTGAAGAACAAAGATCATTTGCTCTCCCCCAAAAGATTTTTTAATTAATAGACGATTGCCAAATGAGTTAGACCTGTTATATTACTTTTAGACAGCGATAGTAGTTATCTGTTGAAATAAAAACAGGGTAATCTCCAGGAATGGAAGCTACCCTTTTGTATTTCCATGATGAAAAAAATAATGATTAGTTCTTTACCCTGTTTGATTCAGTATCAGCTCCTGTGCTATTATGTTTACGTTGACCCTTTACCGCCTTTCCAAAACGAAGGCTTAACGTAAAGATAGCTGCTCTTGAATCAGAAAGCGTTTTAAAGTACGCATCTGTCAGCTGAAGGTTGGTGATTGTACCTTTGCTGATATTGGTAAACAGGATATCCGATACACTGAATTTGAGCGTTGCCTTTGGCGATAATACTTTCGCTACAGCTGCATTCAATCTGCCCCTGGCTGCCAGCTCAAATTGTACGTTTGTCATTTTGGTCTGATAATAACCATCTAGCTGAATAATCCAATTCTTCTTCAATTTAAACTGTGCCATCCCCTGCGTATACAGGTAAGTACTTTTGGTATCCAGTAAGCCTGTATAGAAATTACCTTTAGAATGAAAATAGTTTAACTGTGCATTGATTTGGAAAGTAAACCAGGGGGTAGGGTCCAGACCTGCACCCAGGTCAAGTGCATAGAGTTTTGTTTTTCCAATATTTCCAGGTCTGCTATAGTAGGTATTGTCAATGATCTCAATCGTTTCAAACACCTGGTCTTTCGTGTTTGTATAACTTGCTGTAGCAGTCAGTTTGTTTTTGAAGATATAGCCTAGTTCTACCTTTGTCGAAAGGGATGGTTGCAAATAAGGATTTCCTGTGTAGTAGGAAAACTTATCCAAAGGAGATATAAAGGGATTGAGGTCCTGGTAATAAGGCCTGTCAATCCTGCGACCAAAGTTAAATTTAAGCTGATGATCGCTTAATGAATCCAGGCTATACATCAGGAATACCGTAGGGAAGATGTTCGTATAATTACGGTCAAAGGCCGAATCAGGCTTCTCTACATTCCCAAGCTGATGTCCTTTAGAAGAAGTTGTTTCGAGACGTAATCCCAACTGTACACTCAACCTGTTGAAATCCTTATTCAAGTTGACATAGCCTGCATTGATATTTTCCTTATAACTAAAATTGTTTGTTTTTTCATAATCCGGTGAAGTGATGCCTCCAATAGTATTGAAATAATTAGCGATGTTGGAGGTATTGGTATAGCTGCTCTTCGCACCTGCTTCAAATTTCCAGTCACCTTTGAACGTCTGGCTATAATCTACCTTTCCAGAATAAATTTTAATATCAGTTGGCAAATTACCATCCAGTTTGTCTTCCGATTTGAATACTCCTTCAGGAGAATAGCTTTTGTTAGAGAATACCTGGTCGTTGTTGATATCGTATGTCAGGTAGTCGAAATTGGCAAGAATAGATGGACCATTCTTATAGAAATCATGTTTGATATTGAAATTGACACCATGGCTTTTGAATTTACCATCTTCATTGTTGATCGAAACGACTGAAGAATCCAGTATCATTTTGCTATCATATATTTGCCCGGTGCTAGTATTGGTATTCTTTGGATAACGTATCATATTGTCAAGGGTGATGCCCAGGGTGGTGTTCTCAGAAGCATAGAAATCTGCACCAACAGTTGCCTTTACACCATATCCTTTCCGGCGGATGTAGGAGTCCTGTGTAAAGATATCTTTCAGACTGCCATCCTCATTTTTATATTTCCTGGTGATGCTGATATCATTATAGTTATTTCGTGTACCGTATGCAAAGTTGCCAAAGAAGTTGAATTTATTGTGGCGGTAGTTAAAGTCAAGACTATTATTCACGCTGATGTATTTTGAAAATCTTGGGCTTAAGTTAATACCCATATTAAAACCCTGGATCTTCTTTTTTACAGTTTTAATATTGATAATACCTCCATTACCTGCTGCATCATATTTGGCAGGTGGATTGGTCATGATTTCCACCTGTGCCAGTGTGGAGGAAGGAAGTGAGCGTAAATAATTCTGCAGATCAGCACCTGAAAGATAGGAGGGTTTGTCATCAATAAAAATGGTAACCCCCTGTTGTCCTTTCAGGCTGATTGTACCGTTAGGATCTACGCGCACGCCTGGTGCTTTTTCCAGTACTTCCAGCGCGGTCGTACCGGCATTGGAAATCATGGCATCCACATTTACGACGGTTCTGTCTATTTTTTGTTCAATAAAACTCTTCTTGGCTGTTACGGCTACTTCTTTCAGCTCAATATCTGCTTTACTCATTATAAAGACCGGCAATGTAGTCTGGTTGTTGGATGGGTCGATTGTAAAAGGAGCACTTTCATATTTGACGAGTCCTAACGCCGTTGCTACTATCGTGTAGATGCCGGGCCGGATATCTTCAAATGAAAAAGATCCGTCAGTAGCAGATACCTCAAATTTGACTGGTTGTGTATTGCCTGCTACCAATAATGATATGGTGGCTGCGTTGACAGGCTGCTGGTCAGCCTGTACGATCTTTCCAACAATCTTGCTGACAGGCAGCTGGGCTTTTGTGGACAGAGAGAGGAGCATGACACTTACAGCCATGAGGGTTATCAAGGGTTTCATCTAAGAATGTTTATGGATTATGTAATGGTTATATGGGTTTAATCACACTTTTCAAGCCCATGCAGGTATTAATGAGCTTATCTAAAGCGGCCTGACTATTTAATTTTTTATCTGCTTTTACATAAAAGTTTCCCTGGGATGCTTTGATATCAAAGCGGGTATTGTCAGCAGTCACCACTTCTTTCTTTACTTTATGAGTGGTGCCGAAAATTACAACCGGGGAAAAACAGCTATCTATGTACTTTTCTACCAACTCAGCCTGACTGGCATTGTAGGATGCGCGAAACACATAAGCAGTAGGTGTCTCAGCGTAAGAAACTGCCGTTTTATGACTGGTCGTATTATTACTAAGGAACAAACTTATTGAAATGATAACTAATACCACGCTAACCGAAAATAGAATATATGCTGTTTTCATACATGTAAGCATTAATGTGAGGAATGAGAGGGTAACCAGTCATGCTTTATTTTTCAATCTTTTTCACCCAGAAGTAATAACCTAAAAAGCCCAATGCTACACATACAGCCATTATAATTACAGAGTGAATGCCGATCGGAGGGAAAAAGGTGATAATTGTTAATCCTAAAGCAATGGCAGTAAGAATGGCAAACCATTTAATTGCTGCAATCTGCTCACTTTTACGTGGAAGCATATTGGCAATAACCTCTTCTGAAACTCCTTTTTGCAGCATCTTTTTCTTTAGCTGATTATTCAGCAATATTCTGAGCAATGAAAGAATAAAGGAAGATGCTATAAAAAGGACTATGGTGGCCACTGTACTCCTGAGCAGTTCAGTGGTGATTTCGCTGTTCGCGGGAAAAAGCGGTGATTGTGCAAATACTGATACAGGTGCAACAAGCATTATAGTAGTGATGATCTTTTTCATTTTTTTTCTGTTTTATTGTTTATACCGTATATGACCGGTCAAACAAATGAATGTTGCATCTTTTTCAATAAAAATTTAACAGGCGAATTTTTTCCCTGTAAGAGGTCACCATTTCCCTGCCCAGGAAGCCCGCAATAACCAGGGCTGTCACTATAATAATATATAAGGTGTACTCGGGAATGCCCTTTGCAAGATTAGAAAGGAACCTGCTCATTATAAAGATAGGAATACAAAAAACGGCCACAGCTATTCCAATGGTAGGTATGATAGACCATTTACTGTTGGAAACAGCCTTTTGCGGCAGAGGTAGTTGGGGCATTACCAATTGCTCCACGTCAAAATCGAATGTGGGCCCTTCCATTACTTTTAGTGAATTGAATATTGCCTGGTAACTGGCTATTGCCGTCTTACATGCAGCACATTCCCGAAGGTGCTGTGCCTGCAGTGGATCAGCCTGTTGCAATTTCATAGCCAATTGCTGTACTTCATTCTCTGAAAGATGTACCTGCTTCATATTTCTTCTTTTTTATAGGCCGTCAGCAATTGTTGTTTAAGCGACTTTCTGGCCCTGAACAGATAATTTTTTACGGTGCCTTCCGGGAGCGACGTGATCTCAGCGATTTCTCCGTAACTCATTTCTTCCTGGTGGTACAATGTGATCAGCGTCTGGTAAATAGGTGGTTGAAGAATTTTGATAGCTGAGCTGAGAATAGCGGTGAGATCTTTGGCCTGTAATTCCTTTTCCACCTCATTCTGCGCGATGTTTCCCTGTTTATAACTGATACGGTCATGGTGATCTTCTGCATCATCCTCTTCAAAGTAAGAGGGCAAATACACCAATTTCTTTTTCTCGATATAATGCAGGCAGGTGTTATATGTTATCTGCCCTATCCAGGTGGAAAGCTTGGCGTTTAAACGGAACCCGGGAAGATTGGAATAGACTTTCAGATAGACATCCTGTACTATATCCTTCCGGTCGGCAGGGGAGGGAATCATTTTAAATACTATCTGGGCTACCAGTTTTTCAGTTTGCCGGATAATCCGTGTAAATGCCTGCTGGTCGCCCTTAAGCACCTGTTCGACAAGGAATTGGTCAGTAAAATTATGTTCCGCGGAATAGCTCATTGTCGAATAAGACCGGTTAACTTAGATTTTGTTGCAGTTATTTGCAAAAAAGATACAATAAAATTTTATGTATCGCAGCTATATGGCTTCAGTATTTTGGCAAAGTGCCTGATTATTGATCCAAAGATTTGATGGCTTTATTTTGATGCAGGCATAATAGCCATATTCACCTTCTAACAACCACATTCATTTACCCATTTCCGTTATCGAACACTTATTGAAAAATCACCACTTTATAACTACCTAAACGCCAACAATTTCCCCAATAAAAAAAGGGCGAAAAATTACTGTTAAAGTAATTTTTCGCCCTGTGTGCGGAAGAGGAGATTCGAACTCCCAAGCCCTTTCAGGCACTACCACCTCAAAGTAGCGCGTCTACCAATTTCGCCACCTCCGCAGCTTTGAAGGAGTGCAAATTTAAATTCTTTTTTAAAACCAACAAATTTAATTGAAACTTTTTCTGCAGAACCCGCCATTTTTATTTCCTCAACCAAATCCTAAACGTCGTCCCCTTACCAATTTCTGACCATTTCACCGTCAATCTCCCCTTATGATACTCATCTATTATCCGCTTAGCCAGTGACAACCCCAACCCCCAGCCACGCTTCTTTGTACTAAATCCCGGCTTAAACACCTTTTCAAAATTAGCCTTCGGAATCCCCTTCCCGGTATCCGTAATATCAATAATAATATGCGCCGGGTGACTCTCAATAAATATATCAATACTACCCTTACCCTCCATCGCATCCAGCGCATTCTTCAACAAATTCTCTATCACCCAGTCAAACAACGACGGCGAAATCATCGCCGGCATCTCATTTTCCTGCGTATGCATATTAAACACCACCTTTTGCGGCGCCCTCTTTTTAATATACTGCATCATATTACTCACCTGGTGGATCACATCCCGCTCTTCCAGCTGCGGCACACTACCGATCTTGGAAAATCGCTCAGTGATTAGTTTCAGGCGGTTCACATCTTTCGTCAGCTCTGTTGCCATCAGCTCATTCCCATCCGTTTCCTTAAGCAATTCTATCCACGCTTCTATAGAAGAGAGGGGAGTACCCAGCTGGTGTGCCGTTTCTTTTGCCATCCCTACCCATACAAGGTTCTGAACGGCGCGGTTAGAAGAGGAGAGGGCGATCAGCATGATACTCACAAAGAGCGCCACCACCATCAGTTGTATATATGGATAGTAGCGAACCTGTTTGAGGATCAGGGAGTCTCCATAATAAATGTAGTTATAAAGATTACTCCGGGTATCGATCTCCATAATAAATGGACGGTGTTGCTTCCTGAATGTAGTCAGTTCATCTTCAATATATTGCGGATCATGCGCCATACGAACCGTGTCGAGATTGCGGGAGTCGATGATATGGCCTTCCCGGTCAGTGATGATCACAGGAATAGTCGTATTGTTGGTAATGATTTCCGCAGCCAGGTTTAGGTTCGCCTCATCAGGAGCCTGTAACAACTCTCTGTTAGCCGCCACCCATGTAGCCACCTTACGGGTTTCTTCATCTTCGATCTTGCGTGCCAGGCTGCTTACATACCAGATCGTACCCACTATGATGAGTACGGCCGCAGTAACCAGCAGGAATTTCCAGCCTATGAACTGTTTGAACATATGAGGATCGAATTTAAGGAATACCCCTTATACACTAACGTATTTTTCGCATATTTGCAACGCTAAATATATTACTCACGTATAATACAGTATCTTTTGTCTGGAATACCATCGGTAGCAGTTGTCATCCTGAATTGGAACGGACGTAAGTTTCTGGAAGATTTTCTGCCTTCCGTATGCAGGTCAACTTATGAGAACCTGGAGTTATACGTTGCAGACAATGCTTCCACGGATGATAGCGTGAAATTTGTACGCGAGCATTTCCCGGCAGTTAAAATTATTCAGAATAGTACTAATAATGGATTTGCCGGGGGATATAACGAAGCCCTGCAACATGTGCATGCTGATATTTATGTATTGCTGAACCAGGATGTGGAAGTGGAGCCGGGTTGGATCGAACCTGTAGTCGCATTAATGAGAAGGGACCATCATATTGCAGCCTGTCAGCCGAAGCTGAGGGCTTATTATAATAAGCCGGAGTTTGAGTATGCAGGTGCTGCGGGCGGCTGGATGGATATTTTGGGATATACTTTTTGCCGTGGACGTATCCTGTATACGACCGAAACGGACGAAGGGCAGTACGACGACGAACAGGATATTTTCTGGGCTACGGGTGCCGCATTGTTTATCCGGTCTTCCTGTTATCATGAGGTTGGAGGGTTTGATGCGGATTTTTTTGCACATATGGAAGAGGTGGATTTATGCTGGCGATTGAAACGGGCCGGGTACCGGATCTGCTATTGTCCTCAATCTATTGTATATCACGTAGGTGGAGGTAGCCTCCCACAGGGAAATCCCAGGAAGGTATACCTGAATTTCAGGAATAACCTGATGATGTTGTGGAAGAACCTGCATCCGCATGATAGATGGATCGTGCTCTTCCAGCGGTTTTTTCTGGATGTGCTGGCAGCGGTGAAGAGCCTGGTAGCAGGAAAACCCAAAGATATGACGGCCATTTACAGAGCTTATGTGGATTATCTCCGCTGGCGCAGGAAGTATACAGGAGAGAAACATCCCCTGCCACAGAAGAAGCTGCTGGGTATGACAGGAGTGTTTCATGGGATCATGATCTGGAGGTATTATTTCCTGAACAGGAAGACTTTCAGAACTTTGGAAAAAGAGTAAATTAATTGTAAAAATTTACTTTGATTTTCATTTGACATGATGTAAGTTTGCAATGCGAAATAATTAGATATGGAAAATAATACTGTTGAAAACAAGAATGACTTTACCAATAACTGGGTGTCGTCTTCCAGATTTTTATTTTATGTAAGCATTTTCTGCTTTTTGTCTTTTGTTCTGGGAGGTTGCTACCAATTGTACAAACACCGTTATCCTGGTAAGCCTGAGGTAAATGTTCCAGAAAACACGCTTTATAATCCTAAATACAAATAAGGATTCTATCATATTGAAAGAGCCTTTCGGTCCCATACCGGAAGGCTCTTTTTTATTTAAATAAAAACCCGCATTTGCCGTAGGCGAATGCGGGTTTTTTATGAGCAGCCCGGTCTACGGCCGGCTAATAGAATGCATTAAAAACAAAAAAGCCTGATAAGTTATCTTATCAGGCTTTTAATCTCTGAGCGGAAGACCGGGCTCGAACCGGCCACCCCGACCTTGGCAAGGTCGTGCTCTACCAAATGAGCTACTTCCGCTTGTATTTTTAAGAGCTTTTTTCCTTTTTCGCAGCACCATGGCTGCGATTGGGATTGCAAATGTACGAATTGTTTTTAATCCTCCAAATATTTTTAAAAATTATTTCTTCAACTCACTCGGCGCCACCCCAAACTTCTTCCTGAACGCCGCACTGAAATGCTGTGGGGACGAGTATCCCAGCTCATATGCAATATCTCCTACCGACTTATTCCCTTCCTCTAAAAAACTCCTGGCCATGCCTAAACGATAATCCGCCAAATACCCAAATACCGTCGTATTAAATTCCTCCTTAAACTTCTTCTTCAACTTAAACTCATTGATCCCCACTATCCTCGACAACTCCGACAAACTCGGCGGCATTTCAATATTATTGATCAGGTACTCCCGCGCATAATGAATCCGCTCCACATCATCCCGCTTATACTGCTGCCGCTCCCTAAACTGAAAAGCCTGGTGCCACGCATCCGCCTGCAATACCAGCAACTCAATACTTTTAGACAACAAAAACAGCTTCTTCAAATGCCCCGTGAAATTGCACTGTATAATATCCTGTATGACCCGCTGTATCGTCGCATTTGTAGGCAATGACTGTATACCCATCACCACCGGTCCTCCGGCCATTAATCGGTCTGCAAATCGCTTCATCGTATCATTACTACCCTCCGTCAATTGCAAAAATGCCTCCCTGCTAAATTCAATACTTAGATTCTCCGCATCCAGCGATTTATTCTCAAACGTATTCATGTACCCATTCGCATAAATGATATTATGCTGCTGGTCCTGCACATCATAACATGTTCCTTCCTGCCTGATAAGCGTATGCCCCTTTAAATATTACAGGCTGACCCACCTGCCAGTCAGTCACCAGATCACTGTTGTACATATATTGTTTTACATAACCTGGTTCCGTGAGTAGGGTCCATACCTTTTCGGGGGAGGCGTCCAATGTAAGTGTGTTTGAAATAATCTTTTCCATACCCGCAAATGTAACGCAAACCAAAACCTGACATTTATATTAAACGGAGTATTAATACTTATATAAAAAGGTGAAATATTGTTGTATAATTGACAATTAATTTTTCTATCTTAGCCATCGTTCCACGTCTTCGCAATTACGCTAATGAAAATTGTATATGAAAAAGAATCTCACTTTCCTGTTGCTTTTGGTGATCATGCAGGTTACAAAGGCACAAACCACAGCGAGCCTCACGGTATCTGGTAAATCCGATCACCAGATCAGCCGTCACATCTATGGTCACTTTTCTGAGCACCTCGGCCATTGTATTTATGATGGTTTCTGGGTTGACTCTTCACTGAACGTACCTAAAAAAGACCGCATCCGCCTCGATGTCGTTGAGGCGCTCAAAAAGATCCACATTCCGAACCTCCGCTGGCCCGGTGGCTGCTTTGCAGATGAATACCACTGGCGTGACGGTATCGGTAAAAGATCCGATCGTCCTAAAATGGTAAATACCAACTGGGGCGGTGTCACTGAAGACAACTCCTTCGGTACCCACGAATTCATGGACCTCTGCGAACTGCTGCACACAGAGCCTTACATCTCTGCGAATGTAGGTAGCGGTACTGTTGAAGAAATGTCTAAATGGGTAGAGTACTTCAACTTCGACGGTGTAAGCCCAATGAGCAAGCTCCGTGCTGAAAACGGTCACCCTGCCCCCTGGAAAGTCGGTTTCTGGGGTGTAGGCAACGAAAGCTGGGGTTGCGGTGGTAACATGACCCCCGAATTCTATGCCGGCCAGTTCCGTCGCTATGCTACTTATGCCCGCGACTATCCGGGTGCAAAACTGAAAAGAATGGCCAGCGGTGCCAGCGACTTTGACTACCACTGGACGGAGGTTTGTATGAGAGATATTCCGCTGCACATGATGTGGGGGCTGTCATTACACTATTACACCCTGCCTGGCGACTGGGGCCACAAAGGTTCTGCTACCAGCTTCGACGAAAAAGAGTACTTTACCACAATGCGGAAATGCCTGGTCATGGACACGCTCGTGACCAAACACTCCGCTGTCATGGATAAATACGATCCTAAAAAGAGAGTAGCCCTGGCTGTTGACGAATGGGGTATCTGGACAGATGTGGAACCAGGCACAAACCCCGGTTTCCTCTTTCAGCAAAATAGTCTCAGAGATGCCCTGATCGCAGCCTCTACGCTCAATATCTTTAACAACCACAGCGACCGTGTAAGATTAGCCAACCTGGCGCAGACTGTAAACGTATTACAGGCCCTGATCCTGACCGACAAGGAAAAAATGCTGCTGACTCCTACTTACTATGTATTTGACCTGTTCCAGGTACACATGGACGCCGCTTACCTGCCTATTCAGCTGAATAGCCCATTATATACCAATGGCAACGAAAGCATCCCTGCGGTAAATGCCTCTGCATCCAAAGATTCTACCGGAGCAGTGCATATCTCTTTCGTCAACCTGGATCCATCCAAAAAGATCACTGTAAAAGCAAATCTGCAGGATGTACAATGGAAGACCGCAACCGGTCAGGTACTGACCTCTGGTAAATATACCGACATCAATACCTTCGAAAAGCCAGACAAGGTGAAGATCGCTACTTTCAATGGTGCGAAGAAACAAGGGAATGACCTGGTCGTAGAACTGCCAGCTACTTCTGTCGTAGTAGTCACCTTAAAATAAGGGAACCTTAAAAATAGTCGCCTTGTAATAAGTAACCTTAAAACAAGCCGTCTTAAAATAAGTCGCCTTGCAATAAGTAATCTTAAAACAAGCCGCCTTAAAATAAGTCGTCTTGCAATAAGTAACCTTAAAACAAGCCGTCTTAAAATAAGTCGCCTTGTAATAAGTAACCTTAAAACAAGCCGTCTTAAAATAAGTCGCCTTGCAATAAGTAATCTTAAAAACAAGCCGCCTTAAAATAAGTAATCCTAAAGCAAGGCAACTTCATAATAAGTAATCTTAACCTAATCAACCTTAAATAAGTACCTTTTAAATAATTGCAGTTCTTTAACAATCCAATGCCCCGGAGCACCCCTCCGGGGCATTATTATTGCAGCAGTATTTGCTTCAAAAACAAATGCTTATGAAGATATTGTTAGTAACCACAACCCACCATCAGCCAGGTAACACAGGTCTATGGCTTGATACACTGGCAGCCCCTTACTATGCATTTATCGAAACCGGCGCAGAAGTTCAGGTCGCTTCACCCAAAGGTGGCCGGGTTACCTTAGATCCAACCGCAGAGCAACACCAACAGTTATTGGCTGATCAGGACGTCGTCTACTGGCTGGCCAACTCGCTCAGGTTGTCTGAGGTGAGTGCCGAGGATTTTGATTCCATCTTTATTGCAGGTGGGAGAGGAGCAATGTGGGACCTGGTAGATAATAAGGAACTGAATGGTTTATTGCAGGATTTCAACAAGGCGCATAAGCCCATCGCGGCTGTGGCACACGGGGTGGCAGGGTTGTGTTGTTCAAAAGATAAGAGTGGAATGAGCTTACTCGCAGGGAAGAATATTACGGCAATTTCAAATGATGAAGAAAAAGGAGAAGTCCCTTTCCCTTTGGAAACAAGATTGAAAGAAATCGGCGCCGTATTTTATAAAGGAGAAAAGGTCGTGACGGATGAAAATATTATCACAGGCCGGAATGCAGCCGCGGCTGTAGAAACGGCGGAAGCAGTGATAGAGCAATTAGAAAGTAATTATTATGTGCATTTTAAAATATAGCCAATGATTGCGAAGCAATTACTGGCTGCAGAATTACAAAGGGTCGGTGCATTGCACCGACCCTTTGTAATATTTAGAATACATAAACTTCTATTTTTAAAATACATACACTTCATCACAACACACCGAAGCCTTCTTCGTAGCCGGCGCTCCCCGCCACCCCGGCACCGCAGCCTGACACTGCCCAGTCACCCTCACGTACCTCGCATGCACTGCTGACAATCCAAACTTAAACGTATTAATACTCGTTGTATAATCCTCTTCTGCAGGAAAAGCACTCTTCTGCGTACCCGCAGGTGTAAAATGCACACCATCCACAGATGTCTCCACGGTAATCGTAGCAGGATTAAATATATAATGCCTTGGATCATTCAGGAAATTCATCTGTACTGTATTCACCGTCTTTTCTCCCCCTAAATCTATCGTCGCCACCAGATCTTTTCCATAAATAAACAACCAGTTAATACTAAAATCTTTCGTACCCAATAACCCATCCGTCAGCGTCCTTTCTCTCTTTGCCGGATATTCATCCGATGGCGGATTCACCAATGTCACTTTCGCACCAAACGCCAGGCTATTCACCCACTTCTTCGAAAAAATACTATCCCATTCCTGCTGATACGCATCCGGCGAAGCACCTCCCTCTGATATCTCCTTTACACCCGCCACCTTACACTGCGCCACAAATTTCTTCACCCGCTCAGGCCAGCGTGGATTCACCACATACCCATTTCCGGAAGCCTGTAAATACCCATACTTATCCGTTCCAAAGAAACGTGACTGCTGTAGCACACAATATTCCAGCCCTAATCTTGCATTATATACTCTCTTTAAATATGGATCTTCTACCGCTGCCTCTGCTTTATCCAAAATGGTAGAATATTTATCAATAGCCTCCGGCGATAAATAGTTCTTTGCACTTGCCACAGGATTTCCATAAATATCCAACTGCGCCTTAGACTCACTTAACGCCTGCACATATTCCAACATAGCCGCACCCGCTTTACCATAATACCCGTTAAAAAAATCCTTCGTAACCGCCGCTGCATCCACCGAAGGATCCCACAATAATTGAGCCTGCAAATAAGCATTATAAGCCCCCATATCCCCATACGTATCCCCACTTCCCTGTGAGAACACCCCACGCACTTTATGCGCAGTCATATATTGTAAGTTCGGCTGTAAATTATTGTAATCAGGAAATGGCGCCAGGTAATTCGTAAACTGCGTTGTATAATCCCATACAAAGAGATTATCTGTCAATGCCCCCCAGCTTTCAAGGTTCTTCCTGAAATCCGCTGCAGAAGGAATCGTGCTCAATGGCTCCTGCCTGTAAGCATCAATGCTACTCAGCATAATATACACATTAGCAGCTGGCTTCGTCTTTAATGGCGCCTTTGCGGTATAGGTATACGCCAGTGTCGTAAAATGCTGATCCGGAAATTGAGCAGCTACTCTGTTAATAAACCGGATCAATGTTCCAGCCGCACTCCCTTCGTCCTTATTCACCTTGCTACACTGATCACAGGTACAAAATCCCCCTCCATCTTCTGCCGCAATCGACCAATACAAAGCATCCGGGTTATCAGCAATCGCATGCCGTAAATAATCCACCGTTACTTTAAACACCCCCTCATTACTCAGACACAACTGCGTAGCCTGTCTCTTCCCATCTACCAATGCATAGTATTCCGGATGTGCAGAAAAATAAGTCTTTGGTGGCACAATCTTAAAGAATGAATGCCCCCATACCCCCCACAGATCTTCAAATCTATGCAGCTTATGCCATTCCAGGAATTCATTGTCAAACGCAGCGGGGTAATACGTCTCCCTGTACACCAGTGTCGGTTCCTCCTTATCCATCAACTGCTGCGGCACGCTAACATCTTTTGATGCTGGTATAAAAGCCGGCCCCTCCGCATATTTCCGTGCGCCAAAGTATTTCTCTATTAATGTATACACCCCATACACCACACCTTTTCCTGTACCGCCTTTGATATATACATTCTTCGCATCAGACGCAATTATAAATCCTTCTCCTTTTAATTTACCAAAAGAAACCCCTTGCTCCGTATTCCCCACAAAGATCGCCGCCTGATTCTTCTGGTAACTGTTCTCTTTTACAATAGCCAATGTCACCCCCGATATCCGCTTCACATAATCCTGCAATACGGACCCTGCATGCGTTTCATTCTTTGTCGGTTCTACGGGTAACACTATCACATGCTTCTTCAGATCTATCCGGGAAACCGTAGACTGACATGAAAAAAGGGTCAATGCTAATAACAATGAGTGCATCATTCTGAACATGAAAATTTAAAATTAGACTGAAAAAAAACTCCCTCCGTATCAGGGAGGGAGTCAGTATATTTAAAACTTACGTTGTAAAGTTATATAAAGATCATATTGGTTCTGGAAGTCCGTATCAGTAATCTTCTGATTGATCCAGGTGGCATTCAGTCCAACTGTAGTCCGGTATTTGAATGTCTTCATATAACCGGCGCCCACACTTCGTGTCAATAACCCGGCCAGTTTCGGGAACTGCACCAACCGGCTCTTATCATCCGGCGATGTACCCAACCCTGCCACAAACATGAGATAATCCTGGTTGCGGTTCATATAATACCTGCTCGTCAGGTTAAAGGAGGTATAGAAGTTAGGCGAGTCGCTGATAAAGTACGCCCTGAAGTTTACCCAGAAATCCTTCCATGTTTTAGCCACAGAAGCGAGCCCTGATATACTGTTGATACTATCTCCTTTTAAATAGCGCAGCCCCAGTTCCCCTTCTATATTATGCCTGAAGGTTTTGAACAGGGAGTACCCCAGTCTGAGCTGTGGAAACACAATCCCATTGGAGTAGTTCACCAGACCATAAGAATACATCTTAGGCGTATGGTTATAATAGATCTCCGCTTCACCCATCAGCCCCGTACCCTGTGTACGACCTGCATAGTTCAGCCTGGCAGCCCAGGAACCGCGCGGTATATAGTGACGGTATTCCAGTGTTGCAATGTTGTATTTCGTATCAGAATAATCATAATTGGTATGCAGGTAATACATGCCAAACTGATTCTTCAGCGTTTTACTCTTCAGGTAGTCTGCATAATCCACATTCACCGGGTTATTCTTCAACAATACTACAGAATCCGCAGCTGCGGCTGCCGCCACCCATTCCTTTTTATTCTCAAGGGTCACAGCACGCTTTTGTACAAAAGCATCATTATTAGGATAGTACCTGATCCCTTCATTTGCATATACCAGTGCACTATCATATTGTTGTTTACCATTCAGCAGATTAATGCTATACAATAAACCCAATGAATCACGTCTGTTCACTGCCAGTACCTGTTTGAATACTGCCAGTGCGCTATCCGGCTGACTGTTCCGCTGATAGGATGTGCCGAGTGACAATAAACCTTCTGTATAGGCATTCCGGTATTTCACGGTAAATGGATAACGCTGCATCAGCTGATAGGTGATGTCATTCGATTCATTATACCTGTGTAAACTGGTTAATACACCTGCTTTCTTCAGTAAAAGATCTTTATTATCAGGATAATATTTCAATCCCTGATCAGCATAGAGCAATGCGCTGTCTGGTTGCCCTACCGCAGTTTCCATATTGATGAGGTAGTTCATAGCATCAGGGTTGTTCGGCTGTTCTGCCAGTACTGCCCTGAATTGCCCTGCTGCCATATCATACTCTTCTGATTGCATCAGGATACGACCCGCTGTAAGACGTAAATCCACAAGGTTCGCCTGATAGCGTTCATCACCCGGATTACGTTCCAGCAGTTGGGATGCAATCGCTGCCGCTTCATCATATTGTCCCATGTCCGCCAGTACACTGCTCTTCTTTATGAGGAAGCGGGTATTATTTGGATATGTTTGTAGTGCTTTATCTAACACCTGCAACGCACGTACGTTATCCTTCTGGATGATGTACGTATTTGCAGTCATGTCCAGCGCAGCGGTATCTTTAGGATCTGCCTGTAACGCTTTGTTGAATTCAGACAATGCCAGGTCGTACTGCTGCTGTGACAGATAATCCCTGCCACTGGCTATTTTCAGGGCAGTATACCTGCTTTTCAGATCCGCATTCCCCGGATTGCTCTGACGCAGTTTTTCTGCCAGCGCAGCGGCTTCAGTGAATTTCCGGTCGCTTTCCAGTACATCCATTTTCAGTGCCAGCAGGCGCTGATCATTCGGGCTATTTTTCAACCCACGGTTTATCCATGCCAGCGCCTCGCGATATGCACCACGAGACATGCTTAACCCAATTACTTTATCCAGTGCTTCACGGTTGCCGGGATTCTTTTCCAGCACACCTTCATACAATAAGTAAGGATCTGTATTGGCATACCACGCAGCAGCTTCCATACGTAATGGTGCATCTATACTACGTGCTTTACCATCGTTCGGGAATCTTTTCAGTATGATCTGTAAGTATGCCAGTGCGCCGGCATAGTCATGTGTATCCTGCAACAACCCCAGTTTACGCATCATCAGGTCATAAGAACCCGGATTCGTTGCCAGTTCTGCATTGATCCGTTCCATGGCGCTGGTATAGCTGCCACTACGGATATACATACTGGTGATTGCCTCTTTTGCTTCCCTGTTATTCGGATCTACCAGCAGTGCTCTTTCATAATTCTGCTGTGCCAGTGGCTGGTTACCTCTTACCTGGTAAAAGTGGCCTGCCTGCATATAGTGGCCGGTATAAGCACGGGTCACTACAGTATCGGAAGAATATTTTTCTAATAATGACGTCGCATAGATGCCGCCCTGGAAGAAGTTTTCACCGGCATCCAGTATACCCAGCTTTTTCAGCATCAGGTCTCTGTCTGCAGGAAAGTGGTACAATCCTTCATCTACATAGCACTCTGCTTCATCATATTTCTTTGCGCCCAACTCTATATTGATCGCATACAGGTAGGCATCTCTGTACAACGGATCTTTGGTCAGTACTGCTTTTACATGCTTACGTGCTTGTTCTGTCTGACCAGTGAGCATATACAACCTGCCCAGCAGCAATTCCTGATCAGTGAACTCAGGCCTTTTTGCCAGCGCAGCCTTAGACAGCTCTATCGCTTTTGCATAATGTTGCGCTTTAGTTTCTTTCACCGCCTCATTATAGAGGTCGTCCGCATCCGGGCCTTTCTTAAATAATTGCGCTTCTACCTGTAAGGACAGGCATATCAGGATACCTGATAGTATATGTTTAAAAAGAGACATCATCTTACGTGTTTGCAGGTTTTTTCTTACCAAATCCCTGACGCTGCATATTTCCCCATGTGTGTTTCTTACCCGTAAGGAAGTTGAAATAACCTCGCAGGGCAAAGAATACGATGAGCGGATGGTATATGAAAGGTTCAATAAAAGCCATGAGTGCCAGCCCCAATACCTCTCTCCAGGTACGGTAGTATTGATAGGTCTTATGGTCCCATAATATTGCGAGTGTCGTGATCATCACAGAATAGAAGTACACGAACGCCAGCAGTATCAATGCATATTGCCAGTTGATCTGGTTGGTAATAATGAGGTAGATATAATAAATGATCCCTGTAAATTCGATAATGGGAGCAAGGAATTCGAAGAACAGGTTGTACGGTAATACGACCATCCCCAACTGTTTGTAACGGGGATTGAAGATGACCTTTCTGTGTATCGTGATGATCTCTGCCAGACCGCGACCCCAGCGGGTACGCTGACGGCTGAATACTTTCATGTTTGGAGGACCCTCCGTCCAGCATTGTGTTGTAGGAATGTAACGGATGGCGTACTTCAGATTATTGTCAATCATGTACGTACACATACGTGTAATGATATCCATATCTTCCGCAAATGATTTACTGTCGTAACCACCGGCTTTGATCGCGATTTCCTTGTCAAACAAACCCAGGCCACCAGATACGTTCGGCACACAGTTGATCACACTCCACCCCATTTTACCAAGTACATAAGCACGCAGGTACTCCATTTCCTGGAAACGTGGCAGCCACTTTTCCGGTGGACGTACACGGGTGATCACCCCTTCGTCAATTTCACAGCTGTTGGCAATACGGAGAGTAGCCCCTGTTGCAATTACACGGATACTGTCTTCTTTCACATGTACAAAACCACACTCAGGACAAGGCTCACCAATTTCTTTGATCTTATGGTGCTCTTCATCCATGAAAGGCTTGATCATGCGCATCAGGGTATCCTTCTCAATGATACAGTCCACGTCCGTACAGAGGAAGTAGTTGTAAGCAGCGGCATTGATACCCGCATTGGAAGCATCTGCCTTACTTTTACCATTTATCTTGTCGATCACTACAAGCTTGTCATAAGCCGTGTTGGTCGATTTAAACAGGCGCTTTACGGGTTTACAGTTGATGCGCGCATTGTAAGCAAAGTCTATTTCCACCAGCTCAAACTCATTGATCAGTTTCTGAAGCGTATCATCCGTACTGCCATCGTTCACGATGATCACCTCAAAGGTGGGATATTTGAGCGTAAGCAGCGAGCGTACGTTCTGAATAATAGTCACCGCCTCATTGAACGCCGGAGCTATAATAGAAATACCGGGTGCCAGCGGTGACTGCAGCATCTTGGTATAATCTACATAGCTGTTCTTACGCTGGAATTTCCGGATGCCTCTCAGGGAAAGGAATGCCAGCAACGCATACATGAACAGCATTGTACAACCATAAATGAACACAAAGCCTTCGTAAAAATTTCTTATCAGTTCCACTGGCGTATTTATTTAGCTGTAGCTGCTGTAGCAGCTGGTTTAGGTGTTTGCTGAAACCCGCGTCGCTGCATGTTGCCCCAGGTACTTTTCTTCCCTGTCAGGAAATACCAATATCCACGAAGGGCAAAAATCACGATCAGCGGATGATAGAGGAAGAATTCCATGAATGGTGTGGTACACAGAAAAGCGACTTCCTTCCACGTCCGGTAATATTTAAACGATAGCTGATCCCATAGGATAGCGATGGTTGTGATCATTACCGAATACGTATATACAAATAATAGTAATATCAGTGCCGTAGGCCAGTTGATGAGGCCGAAGATGGTCATTACAATATAGTAGATGATACCAGTGAACTCAATGATTGGCGCCAGCAGCTCAAAGAAGAAGTTGTACGGGAAAATGATCATCCCCATTCTGCCATACTTTGGATTAAAGAACATCCCGAAGTGGGCATACATCAGCTGTGCAAGACCTCTGGCCCAGCGGGTACGCTGGCGGTTAAAGATCTTAACGGTCACAGGTGCTTCTGTCCAGCAGAGAGTCTTTGGTATATAGCGGATAGCGTAGTCAATCTTGTTGTCATGTGCATAGCGGCACATACGTGTCATCAGCTCCATGTCTTCCCCAAAGGAACTATGGTCATAGCCCCCGCTGCGTATCGCGATTTCCTTATCAAAAAGGCCGAGACCACCTGATACATTCGGAACGCAGTTGAGCAGGGTCCACCCCATTTTACCTAACACGAATGCACGAATATATTCCACTTCCTGGAAGCGGGGGAGGAGCTGTCGCGGAGGCCGCATACGGGTCATCACACCCTGGTCGAACTCACAGGAGTTCGCAATACGGAGGGTAGCACCTGTTGCGATTACCCGTTTTTTCTCTTCCTGCATCACCGGTTTGATCAGTTCCAGCAGGGTGTTTTTATCCAGAATACAATCCACGTCTGTACATACAAAGTGAGGATAACTAGCGGCATTGATACCTGCATTCACAGCATCGGCCTTACTTTTACCATTCACTTTGTCTATCACCATCAGTTTGGCGTAGGCAGGATTCGACGATTTAAAGATCTTGCGTACCGGCTTGGTCTGGATCTTTGCATTGTAGGCGAAGTCAACTTCCACCAGCTCAAACTCATCGATCATTTGTTGCAGACTGTCATCCGTACTACCATCATTGACAATGATAATCTCATATCGGGGGTAGTTCATCGTGAGCAGTGAGCGTACATTAAATATAATGGTAAGACCTTCATTGAAGGCAGGTGCCAGCACGGTAATGCCAGGGGCTAATGGAGAGCTGAGCAATGTATTCAGCTGATCCGCATTGTCCCTCTTGGCATATGCACGTACGGATATCATTGAGAAGATAGCCAGCAAGGCGTATGTTACCAGCAGTATTGAACCATAAATGAAAACGCTATTCTCATATATTCGTCCGAGAGTTTCCCAGATATTATCCATTCACAACTAGAATTTTATTAACGGGTTCATGCTATGTTTCAGGATCAGCTTGTTTTCTGACGTAGCAGTATCAATCAGCTCCTGTATCAGTCCTTTGGCCGCCCATTTATTGTTGATGAGAGATTTGGCAGCATGTTTACGAACTTCGAAATCGGTGGCGTGCAGGAATTCCTGACGCAGAAAATCTACATACTTTCCACTACTGATCCTACCGAGTGCCTTCAGTATTTCCAGCCGGCAATTGAGAGGCTGGCTGTTATACATATGTACAAGTTTCTCTTCCACATCTTCAATCTTCATCTTACCCAGACAGTTAATAGCATCGGCGCGAACATAATGATCTTTGGTATCCAGCAGTCTGATTACAGCAGGCACGGCACTTAACTGATTATAATGCACCACCAGCTTCAGACAGAAAGATACAATCGATTTATTGGAAGAATAAGTGATCCATTGTGCAAAATTGGGAATAGTAATGTGCTCAGTTGTAGAGATGATCTTAAAGAGCTCTACCTGGTCCCAGAGCAGCAGGGGCTCTGTCACCACATCAAAGAACTTGAACGGCTCGTTTTTACTCAGCTTGATATAAGCATGACGCGCAGCGGCACGAAGCTCACGGTTATTACTGTTCGTAAGCGGAAGGATGCTTACGTCAGCAATAGACATGTTCATGTTGCTCAGCTCTGCCAGCGCCTGCACCTTTCTTTCCCATTTAGGGGATTTCATTTTCTTCAGGGAATCCTTGTCCAGATCCAGCTGAATGTACAGGTTACGCAATTGTTCCCCCATCGCCCCTCTTACATTATTTCTATAATGGATGAGACGGTCAATGAGCGCCTGACGGGCCCATTTCTTTTCAAATATGGGTTGTTGAAAGCTTTCAAGAGGAAGTTGTACATGGTCGGCAGGCACGTCGCTGGCCAGCTCTTCATTCAGGAGGATGTGCTCCATGAGCTGGTCATCGATGATCGGGTGCAGGTTCTTCAACCTTTCTGACTGGCGGTAGGCTTTGTACCTGCCGACCAGTATAGAGAGGTACGCAAAGAACGTACACACAATGGCAACAACAATAAAAGTGGATGCAATCTGTATACTCAGGGGAGCATACCTGAATTCGTAAAAGCTAAATTCCATAAGGATTGGTCAATTGGTCATCAGTCACATAGAATATCCAACGGTAATTACCGGCTATATTGCATCAGAAGCCTTTTTACCCTGATCAATAACTCTCCGGGTATCACCGGCTTTTTCATAAAATCGTCAGCTCCCAGTTTGAAGCCTTCGAGGATGATATCTTCGTTCCCTGCATTAGAAACAATAATCACGGGAATTGGTTTACCCTCTTTACGGTTTTTTACTTTACTGAGTATTTCGAAACCATTGGCATATGGCATCATAATATCAGTAATGATAAGATCAAAGTCGTAGTTGGTATCCTCCAGCTTCTGGAAGGCTTCCTTGCCATTCGTCACATGTTCAATCTTGTATTCTTCTTTGTGCAGGATCCTTTCTACAATCTTCGGCATCACTTCATCATCTTCAATAAGCAGAATTTTACTACTCATATATTGGCTTTTATTTTTGATGAATGGCGGTACGGGATGTACAACCGTATGTTTTTAGTGTATGATAAAAAATTGTTCACGTTTTTGTTGAAGTGCAGGCGATTTTGCATGGTCTACTAATGGCTTACCCATATATACTCGAAATCACCCCTAAAGGTTTTCACCTTTTTGCAAACGATTCGTTAATTTTTTAACATTATAAATTATTTAAAATTATTCGGGGCGGTAAATGTTCTGTTTACGATTTTATGCACTCGAATATAGCTGCAAATTACTACCAACAAAGGAATTATAGCCATATAATTGAGATTTATATACGTAAGCCGTATCACAAACTCATTATTATAAGGTCTCCAATAGGGCATCTCATTATCCAAAGGATATTGAAGTGACCTTTTGATGCCCTTATAGTGCCCTTACTATATCGAATCTGTATTATATTTGTTAACTATGAAGAACTCCTTAAGAACACGTCTGTATCTAGGCTTCTCTTTCGCCATATTATTGGTAATAGGAGGGGGTGTCTTTACCTACATTACTTTCAAGAAACAACGCTCACAGGCCGAATGGGTCGAACAATCCTATGAAGTCATTACGACTGCACAACGTATCAACAAATATATTTACGAAATCGAATCTGCAGGAACCGCCTACAGGAACACTCATGAGTTCAAATACCTTGACCCTTACTTCGATATACGTCCAAAAATATTGCCAGCCTTTTACGACCTCCGTAAAAGGGTGATGGACAATGCCAGCCAGCTCAAAAGAACGATTGCCATAGAAAAAGAATTGATAGGAATCCTAAATTATTGGGAAGGGCTGGGAGTGAGGCACGATACCAGTTTTGTGTTTTCCCATGCCATGGAAATCACAAAAGAAGAGCGGGCAATGCTGGAAAAAATTCATAATGATTTCCAGGATATGATTGTCGAAGAACGACTGCTGCTTGCCAACAGAAACGGGGCAAATATAGAAAACGTTGAGGTTGCCTTTACAGCCCTCATTCTTAATACAGCCTTTATCCTGCTTGTAGCTATCATACTCATGACCATCTCCTTCCGGGAGTTTAACATCCGCTTCAAAGCCCAAAAAGAATTGCAGGTAAAATTAGAGGAAACGGAAACACTCAATCAAAATGCAAATGCCAACAACTGGCTGCTCACCGGTATGAGCCTGATCAATGAAAGCTTGCAGGGGGATGCCGTTATTGACACCCTCGCCTATAAAAATCTACAAGCCCTGGTCAATTATCTTGACCTTCCCGGTGGCGCTTTCTATTGTTATGATGTGGATAATAAACTGCTGAAACTTTGTGCCGGCAAAGGACTGCCTGCCACTGTTAAAAAATTCTATGCATTGAATGAAGGCATCACCGGTGAAGCTGCCACCCACAAAGAACTGACAGTTGTCAAAGATATTCCGGCCAGCTATTGGCGACTTGAATCTGCCACAGGCAACAATACCCCCGGTATTGTTATATGCCTGCCCCTGTGGCATGATAACGACCTGGTAGGGTTGATAGAACTCGTTTCATTTACCCCGCTTTCTGAAAGGGCCATGGAATTGCTGCGCAATACCGCTCACGCCACAGCCGTAGCTGTCAACGCGGCTGCCTCCCGCAAGAAAGTACTGGAACTACTCACCAGGGTACAGGACCAGAAAGAAATACTCGAAACCCAGCAGGAAGAATTACGTCAATCCAACGAAGAACTGACCCGCCAGTCCGAAATCCTGCAGGCTTCTGAAGAGGAACTAAGAGTTCAGGAAGAAGAACTGCGCCAGGTAAACGATGAAATTAGCGTGCAGAACAAAGCCCTTGAAATGGCAAGACAGGAATTGTCTAAAAAAGCAGAAGAACTGGAGCAAAGCAGTACCTATAAATCTGAATTCCTGGCAAATATGTCGCACGAACTGCGTACTCCTCTGAATAGTGTGCTGATCCTGGCCCGCCTGCTGGAAGAAAATAAGGAACAAAACCTGAGTCCAAAGCAGATGGAATACGCCAGTATCATTCACAAATCCGGCTCCGACCTGCTCAAACTCATCAACGATATCCTGGATCTCTCCAAAATTGAAGCAGGAAAGGTAGAGATGAATATCGAACCCGTAGCTGTCAGGAGTATTACCAGCGACCTGGAACAACTCTTTCATGTCGTTGCAGATGAAAAGCATATCAACTTCATTACCAACATAGATCCTGCTGTACCAGCCATGATACAAACGGATGGCCAGCGCCTGGAACAGGTCATTAAAAACCTGCTTTCCAATGCCTTTAAATTTACGCCGAAAGACGGCACCATCGAACTGGCCTGGACCCTGCACCCCGATGGCCTGCACATCGCTGTATCAGATACCGGAACCGGTATTCCTGCTGATAAACAACAATTGATATTCGAAGCCTTCCGCCAGGCTGATGGCTCTACCAGCCGTAAATACGGTGGTACCGGCCTGGGACTGAGCATAAGCAAGGAACTGATGAAACGCCTGGGTGGAGAAATCAGGTTATTCAGCACTGAAGGTCATGGCAGCACCTTTACGATTGTGATGCAGACCGGCACCAATGCGGTTTCGAATGCATCACCTGCTCCTGCTATTGTAAAGGAAGCGCCTGTAATGGTAAGAGAAATAGCCCCACCTGAAGAACAATTGGTAGATGACGATCGTAATGCATTGGGCAAACAGGATAAACTCATTCTCATCGTCGAAGACGATGCCAACTTTGCCTCCATCCTCCGTGACTTCGCGCGGCAGAAAGGATTCAAAACCATCGTTGCCCTGAATGGTAATGATGGCCTGTTCTTCGCCCGCAAGTTCCTGCCAGCGGCTATTATATTAGATATGAACCTGCCATTGATAGATGGCAGCAGTATCCTCAAGATCCTGAAGAACAATGAAGAGCTGAAACATATACTCGTACACGTAGTATCTGCCGGAGAGATCTCTCTGCAGGTACGTGATAAAGTAGAGGGATATACGCAGAAGCCACTGCAGGTGACCGACCTGGAGAGTGTCTTCAATGGTATCAGCTCCCAGCTGGAAGCCAGACTGAAAAAGGTGCTCGTAATCTCAGACGGGGTATTACTCCATCACCCTTTCCTGCAATCACTGAGTGACGAAAGGCAGTTACAAACCCAGTACCACCTGGTGAAAACACTGGGGGAAGCTGCCCTGGAACTACAATCCCATCAATATGACGGGATCGTACTCGATGCCGGTACAGATATTTCAGAAAGCATAGCAAGGCTGAACCAACTCAAGCAGATCAGCACTGCCAGAGACGTGCCGGTGATCGTCTATCTCGATCACGACATTTCAGAAGCCGATGAGCTGGCGCTGAAGAAGAACGCTGCTGCCATCGTCCGAAACTCCACCTTCTCCGGAGACCGGTTGATGGACGAACTTGAACTCTTCCTGTACAAACTGACTGCGTCTGATTCTCAAAAGCCTTCAGACAGAGCTCCTAAAACAGAAAGGAACCTGGATGGACTGAAAGTGCTACTGGCTGATGATGACATGCGAAATGTATTTTCCCTGAGTGCATTGTTGGCTGGACATGGTATGGATGTCGTGACAGCTGCCGATGGAAAAGAAGCACTTGAAAGATTGGAAGAAAATCCTGATATTCGGTTAGTACTAATGGATATCATGATGCCGGAAATGGATGGCTACGAAGCCATGCGCCACATCAGAGCTAATCCTCGTTATCAAAATCTGCCGGTAATTGCACTAACTGCAAAAGCTATGGCGGGGGACAGAGAAAAATGTATTGCCGCTGGAGCATCAGATTATATAGCAAAGCCCATCGACAGCAGTAAACTTTTATCATTAATGCATGTTTGGATGGTATAACCTTGTAACGTTTCTATGAAGGAAGACATATCTAATGCAGATTTCGTCGATATTGTTAATATTATAAAGCTGCAATACGGATATGATTTCACCGGTTATGCGCTGGCATCACTCAAGCGCCGTATTGTTCGTTTTATGAGCTATACCGGGATAGCTACTGTATTTGAACTGAAGTATAAGCTGGTCAATGATGCAAACTTTTTTAACCGGCTGGTTCAGTTTATCACTGTAAACGTGACGGAAATGTTCCGCGATCCCCTGTTTTACCAAACATTGCGGACACAGGTACTTCCCAAGCTGGCGGCGTATCCGAATATTAAAATATGGCATGCCGGTTGTTCTACCGGAGAGGAGGTATTTTCTATGGCAATCCTGCTACATGAGGCCGGGCTCCTTGGTAGAACTAAAATATATGCAACTGACCTCAACCCGATGAACCTTGAAAAGGCGAACATGGGCATCCTGCCACTGGATAATATGAAAGACTATGTGTATAATTACATTCAATCAGGAGGGTTAGGCGATTTTTCAAATTATTATACAGCCAGGTATGACAATGTTCTGATCAAAAAGGAACTTCGTAAACACATTACCTTTTTTCAGCACAACCTGGTCACAGATACAGTATTTAATGAGTTCCAGCTCATTTGTTGCCGGAATGTATTTATATATTTCAACAGGGAACTGCAGAACCACGTATTGCAATTATTCTATGATAGCCTCTCTCCACGCGGCTACCTGGCCATGGGGATCAAAGAAACGATGAGGTTTGCCAGCATCCATGAAAAATTTGAAACAATACATGCGGCTCATAAAATTTACCGTAGAAAAGGATAAACCGGATGTTGTAAATTTATGAAGAACAAAAAGTACGATATTATCACAATCGGAGGGTCAGCCGGTAGCATCGCTGTATTAACCAGCATTCTCGATGCATTGCCCGATTATGTGCAGACGCCTGTTGTTATCGTATTGCACCGGCTCCGCAATGTGCAGAGTGAAATGGGCCGGTTACTATCCAACAAAAGAAGAATTATTGAACCTGAAGATAAAGAAGCTGTAAAACCCCGCAACATTTATCTGGCACCACAAAATTATCACCTGATGCTGGAAGCTGATAAGACCTTTATGCTGGATTATTCAGAACTGGTCAATTATAGCCGGCCTTCAATTGACATGACATTTAGCTGTGTGGCAGAGGTATATGGCAGCAGCGCACTGGCCATTTTATTGAGTGGAGCCAACAAAGACGGCGCCGCAGGTATGTACGATATTATCGCTGCAGGCGGTACCGGCATTGTACAGGATCCGGCTACTGCCGCGTTCGAGGCGATGCCACTGGCCGCTATAGAAATGTGCAAAGGGATTCAAGTACTGTCAGTTGAAGATATAATAAAATTTATAATTAATGAACCGTGAGTAATGTTTTCTTCGTATATATAAATAAGACTAGCCGTTAAAAGAGAGCCCATGAGTATTATGACTAAAAAATTTACCATCCTGCTTGTAGACGATAGATTGGAGAATTTATTATCGCTGGAACAGATGCTGCTGGCGGATAACAGGACTTTTATACAGGCTTCATCGGGCAATGAAGCATTGAAGTTGGTATTAAAGCATGACGATATTGGGTTGATTATGCTGGATGTGCAGATGCCGGATATGGACGGTTTTGAAGTAGCCCGGTTACTAAAAGCCAACCCTAAAACACGGAACATCTCCATCATTTTTGTGACAGCCATCAATAAAGACGAATACTATGTGCTGGAAGGATTTAAAATAGGAGCGGTAGACTATCTGTCAAAGCCCCTGGACATCAATGTGACCAGAGCCAAGGTAAATGTATTCGAACAATTATATTTCTATCAGGATGAACTGAAGCAGACACTGAAAGAGAAAGAGCAGATCAATGGACAGCTGGAGCGCTTTATGCATGTGGTAGCACATGATCTGAAAACACCGCTTTCCGGTATTACCGGTTTGCTGATGCTGATGCAGGAGGAAGATGGGATCAAGGTATCCCCTATGCTGACGGAGTATATGGATATGTCTGTGAATGCCGCTACCCAGATGGCAGATATGATCACAGCCATTCTAGACTACAGCAAGGAACACCAGTTCTCCAACAAGACAGAAGATGTGGATGTAAACGAGTTGTTGCAGCAGTTGATCAAACTGTTGTTCCCCCCGGCACATGTACACATCCAGATGGGAACGAACCTGCCTGTATTACATACCAGCAGACAAAAACTGCAACAGGTATTCCAGAACTTACTGAGTAATGCGATTAAATATAATGATAAAGCTTTAGCAGAGATCAGTGTGGGGGGTACACCGGATGGTGAGTTTTATAATTTTTATGTGAAGGACAATGGTCCTGGCATAGAGGATAAGGACAATGAAAGAATCTTTAGGTTGTTTGAAAAGGTAGACAAAGATGATGACAAAGGCACAGGGATAGGATTAAATATCCTCAAATTACTGGTGGAAACACAGGGAGGCAAGGTGTGGGTGGAATCCCGTTTAGGCGAGGGTAGCTGTTTCTACTTCCAGTGGCGGAGATAAACTGTCATGTATATGAGAACCTATGGCCAACGGGCAGGTGTATACCTGCTCATGCTGGTGATTGCCCAGCTTCCAACAATGGCGCAAAAGAAAGCCGCCACTAATCTGAACATTGTATTTATTGGTAACAGCATTACGCATGGAGCCACGCTAAAGGAACCTGACAAGGAGGCACCGCCGGTACGAACGGTGGAGTGGCTACAAACACAGGAAGGAGTGGGAAAGGTGAATTTTTCCAACCAGGGCGTAAGCGGTTACACCACAGTAGATTTTCTGCCAGCTACCGGCAAAGCATTTAAAAAAGTAGAAGCTGCGGCTGAAGCTTATAAGGCAGACAAAGATGCATTGTTAGTATTTTCTATTGATCTGGGTACCAATGATAGTGCCGTAGAAGGGCCCAATGGAGCGCCAGTGTCTCCCGAAAACTATAAAAAGAACTTACAGGCGATTATAGACCAGTTGCTGACGGATTTTCCCGACAGCAGGGTGGTCATTCATTTGCCTATCTGGTATAGCCCGAATACTTACAATGGTGCTATCTATTTACAGCGTGGTCTGGACCGTTTGCAAACCTATTTCCCGGAGGTAGGCAACCTGGTGAAGGAGTATGGAAGAACCAAACCCGGTCAGGTGATTGTAGGTGATAAACAGGGATTTGGGTACTTTAAGCAACATGCGGCAGCAGAATTGCAGGCAGAAGAAGGCTGGCAGGGCGTATTTTATCTGCATCCCAACAAGGTAGGGGCAGAGAGCCTTGGAAAACTGTGGGGTAAGGGGATTATTAAATTATTAAAATAACAGATCTGCGGGGTTTTGCACGGCAAAACCCCGCTCTTAATATAGAGTTAAAGCCCTACCATTATGGAATACCCACGATTTTTATTAGATTAGCATTGTTATTGATCCTTTGAATGGAAAAACGTGTATACCAATGATTTACGTGAACGACACCGGCGCGTCGACCGGCTCACCAAAAGAAAACGAAATTTTGCACACTGGTTCGGGTGGAGCATTTGAAGAGGCAGAACGTCCGCTGGACGAATCAGAAAGAGAAATGAGCGATGAGCAACTGGATGAACGTCTTGAGAATACCCCTGAAAAGAGCAGATCTAATAGACCTTCCTACTAAAGATACGGACAAAAAAAAACCGGCACTAAAGGACTAAAGTACCGGTATTTCATTTTGCATTGTTCGTAAACGAAGGTTATAGCCCCTTTTTCAAGGCACTATGTAAATATGTTTGATTACGCGATGGTAATTTGGAAAGCATTGTGCATTGTTGTAGTCTGGTGTCTTTCGTTTTGCATATAAAGTGGCGACATGTATAATAATTAGATTGGAACAATAAGAACCCAACGTATCCTGTCGGTTATTAGCTCCAGATCTTTATGATTCGCATGACACGTTATGCACTCACTTTATACTATTCTGCCTGCCTGACTATCGTAACCGATTACTTCATAAGCGGGGCAAAACTACTAAACACATTGCTGTTTTTAGAAAATAAACTTCGAATACGGCTGTTAATGATTTGTAAAAATTACAGGGAACAGTCTTAATTATAACGTACTACAGATATAAGTGCTTGTCTGATAATTCTTTCGGCAAGGCTGCTGATTTCAAAGAAAAATGCAGATTTTTTTTGGCACTGAGTATATGTACGCTAAAAATCCCCGAATGGTTTTACTTATTCACTATTTCCATTCCTGATTTCCTGGGGAGAACAGGCATAATGTTTCCTAAACTCCCGGTTGAAACTGGATACATTACTATACCCGACTTCCTCCGCAATATC
The DNA here is from genome assembly GCF_001975825.1 of [Flexibacter] sp. ATCC 35208. Taxonomy (GTDB): domain Bacteria; phylum Bacteroidota; class Bacteroidia; order Chitinophagales; family Chitinophagaceae; genus Chitinophaga. Next base: position 39,016 of record NZ_MTKN01000010.1, on the reverse strand, counting down.
GGAAATTTTACTATCCGATTGTTGTAAAAGCTGAAAAGCCTTTTGCATTCTTTGCTCCAATAACCAGTTTATCAGGGAAAGCTGCTTGTATTTTTTGAAATCCTGTTTGAGCTTTGACTCACTGATGTAGTGAGAATGAGCTAGTTGTGAAATACTGACCGGCTTATTCAGGTTGAGTAGCAGGTATTCGCTAATGCTGGCAATTACTTTTTCGTGATGATTGTTAGACATGGAATTTGTGTTCAATGGTTCAGGGCTAGCCCTAATTTAAGTAAAATTTTTCCAGATAGGAGGCCAAAACTTTATATTTATAAAAAATGCATATCTTGTCCCCTCGTGATCATTATAGAAGATCCTATGCCAAACCATAGACGTGATTTCCTGAAAAATATAGCCGGAACGGTAGTTGCCTTTACTATCATTCCCCGGCATGTGTTGGGCCGTGGCTACCTTGCCCCCAGCGACCAGCTGACCAAAGGTGTGATCGGTATGGGTGTCGCCGGCCATCAGCATATAGACTACGCCGGTACACGCCTCACCGCTATTTGTGATGTAGATAAAAGTAAACTCCTCACAGACAAAAAAGTCAAAACCTTCGACGACTACCGGCACCTTCTTTTACAAAAGGATGTCGACATCGTACATATTGCCACGCCACCACACTGGCATGGCCTCATTGCTATGGAAGCCGCCGCCGCAGGGAAGGACATCTGGTGCGAAACCCCGATGACCCATTCCATTGCCGAAGGAAAGCAGGTGGTCAATGCCGTGCAAACCTATGGCCGCATCTTCCGGCTCAATATGAACCACCGCATAGATGGGAACTTTTACGGGACTAATATTCCTGTCAGAAAATTGAAGAAGCTGACCTTCAGCGGTCTACTGGGTTGGCCGCTCACCATCACCCTGGCACCACATACGGGTTTTACCTGGCCTGGTGAGTATACCGGTTTAACCAACCTGCCGGTTCAACCTGTGCCGGCAACCCTGAACTATGACCGCTGGTTGGGACCTGCACCCTATAAACCCTACAATATCAACCGGATACAGAACTTTCGTGGATATTGGGATTATGGAGCAGGCGTGCTGGGTGAAACAGGGCAACATTACCTCGATCCTGTGCAATACCTGTTGGATAAAGATGAAACCAGTCCGATTGAGGTAGAGGTGGAAACACCGTTACAACACCCGGATGCCGTAGGTACCTGGCAGAAGATCACCTTTACCTACCAGGATGGCAGCAAGATCATCCTGGACCCGGAAGGCCGGGATGCAAATGCCCCCTTCATTTCCGGACCCAATGGTAAACTGTATGCTGATTTCAGATCAGATATCCCTGACCTGGAAAAACGCCTGGCCAACTTTCCTGAACCACCACTGGCTATCACTGATTTTGTGAAAGCGGTAAAAGAAAGACAAACCTTCGTGACAAACGAAGAAAACGGACATCGTTCCTGTACACTTGTCAATATGGGAAAGATCGCCCTTCAGCTGGGCCGCTCTCTCCAATATGATCCTGAAAAACAAACTTTCCTGTTCGATGAAGGTGCAAACAGGTTGCTGAACCAGCCCCTGCGCACCACCTGGAAATAACCATGTACCATGAGGCGTTCGAAACTGATTATATTATTTATCCTCTTCCCTATACTATATACAGCTGGGCAGGGGAAACCATCTCCCTATGCTACCCGGATCAATGCGATCCTTCAGGAAATGCCATCACCCAACGATAGTCTGAAAAACATCTCCATGAAACAACTGGAAAAGCTGGGAGAAGAGGGACTGACTACACTCGCGATGATGTCGCAGACCGGGAATATAAGAGTGCAATATGCCCTCACAGCGTATACAAGGTATATCACTGCCGCCCTGCAGGATTCTGCCCGTAAAACGGCTGTAAAAGCCTGGTGCAGGGCATTGAAATGGGTGCCGTCAATCCCCGCCAAAAATTTTCTGATCAGCCAGTTACAGTTATGTGGCAATGACGTCGCCGCTGCTACTATTGCCCCTTACCTGGTGCAGGAGCCATTGTGCGATGCTGCAGCAAGGGCCTTGATACAAATTGGTGGGCCGGTGGCGAAACCAACTTTGGTATATGCCTTATCAAAAGCAAAAGGCAATAGCAAAATAGCGCTGATCAATGCCATCGGAGAACTCCGTTACCTGAGCGGCCTCGATGCGGTGACAGCACTGGCAAATACAAAAGACCTGCGTCAACGCAGGGTTGCTTTGATGGCGATTGCCAACATAGGCAATGAAAGCAGTGATTCTTTGTTACGTGCTGCAGCGGCAAGAGCAGGATATGTATACGACAGCATGAATGCAACGGCAGCGTATATATTATTTGCACAGCGCATGGCGGAAAACTGGCCACAGGAACCTGCAAGAAAAATTGCTGCCCGCCTGCTGAAAGAATGTAAATCACCTGCACAGTTGCCTGCCAGGATTGCTGCACTGCAAATCATGGTGACCGTGAGGTTCAATGATGCCAACAGGATATTAGGCGATGCAGCTGCAGATCCTGATCCCGCTTTCAGATCAGCAGCATTGAAGATGGCGGCAAAGAACCTGAATACTTCCAATACCAATTACTGGATAGACAGAGTAGTAAGAGAAAAAGATGAAGTGAAAGCAGGCATACTATTATTGCTTGGCGAGAGCCGTCAGCGTACTGCCACAAGAGTGATACAGGCAGCACTGAACGATAGTAATATGGTCGTAAAAACGGCAGCTATCAAAGCAGCAGGCATGTTAGGCAATACCACTATGATCGCTGCGCTGGTGTATGAAATGAATCGCGTGGACAGTAGTACGATTTTTTTAATCAGGGATGTTTTGCTCACAATGCGGAGTAATATGGTCGCTTCTACGGCAGGCATCTCTCTGCAAAATAAACCACCGCTTATGCAGATTGCACTCCTGCAGGTACTGGCAGAACGCAAAGCCGAAGAGATGAAAGCAAGGGTAGTGGCGATGACGCAAAGTGCAAACCCGGCTGTAAAAGAGCAGGCAGAAAAAACATTGAAAGCAATAGAAGGAAGTTAATTCTACAAAATATGGCATCGTATTTGAAGATTAGGATATATGTTCCTTATTCTGTAATTAATCAATACATGCTTATTTATGAAAACTAAATTATTGCTTGCTGTACTGGTATTAGGCCTGGGGTCCCTTGTTTCTGGCTGTAAAAAAGAGTACATCACACAAGAGGTTCCTAACATTACAATTCAGACATCTGTTGCCTCCACTGCCTGGCAATATGACCAGACTACAAAAACTTACTATGCACAGATTAATATGCCTGAAATTAATGAAAGTACAAACCAGACTGATGGCGTATTAGCATATATTTCCGGTGATGGTACTACCTGGGAAGCTTTACCAGATGTGTACAATGGTTCCAGTATTGTATACACCTACAAACCAGGCGTACTCTATCTTGAAATTCAGGGCGCTACCGGTACAACAGTAGATCCTCCTGGCGACCTTTATCTTAAAATAGTATTAGTTGCTTCACAAGCAGAATAATAAAAACGTATTTTAAAAGCTCCTTTAACCAAAGGGGCTTTTTTATTTCCCCCTTTCTAATACGTAATTCTCCTTTTGTAATTCATATTTGACCTAACTAATCAGCATCATTTTGATTTTGGAATTCCAACGTATATTTTTGTCAGAACAGTGAACAGGCAATATTGCCTTCTAAACTTTCATGCATAACTATGGTCCGGAAACTACTGAATGTGACAGGTCTCTTACTGGCACCCTTTTTACAATTGATGGCGCAAAGCCAATATGAACTTAATAGTGGCTGGGAATGTGCAAATGTATCCGACGTCACTGTAAAGGGCGAAGCACTGTCAACACCTGCCTATGGGCTCAAAGGCTGGTTACCAGCTACTGTGCCGGGTACCGTCTTAACGACGTTACTGAACAACAAACTTGTTCCAGATCCTTTCTATGGAATGAATAATGAACGTATACCTGATATCTATACCACAGGGCGCGATCATTATACTTACTGGTTCGTAAAAGACTTCTCAGAAGCGACTCCTGCTGCTGACCGCCAGGTTTGGCTGCACTTCAGAGGCGTAAACGACGGTTGCGATATCTACCTGAACGGTCACCGCCTGAACGCGACTACCCACTACGGTACCTACATCCGTCATTCTTACAACATTACTTCCTTCCTCGCAAAGGATGGCAAAAACCGCCTGGCGGTGATCGTATATCCACCTGTCAATATTGGTAATCCTAATGGTGGCCAGGGTGGCGATGGTACGATTGCAAAAAACGTAGGCCCTCAGTACACCGCGGGTTGGGACTGGATTCAGCCCATGCGCGATCGTAATACCGGCATATGGGACAAGGTGACCATCGAAAAAACAGGTGCTGTGAACATCAGCAACCCACACGTGGTAACCAATGTACCAGGTCCAAGATGGCCGGAAGGCAAGCAGGCCCCTGCTACAATCAAGGTAAGCGCAGAACTGGATAACGCTACTGCAAAAACCATTGCAGGTACCCTGCGTTATACCATTGGTGGTGTGACCGTGAGCAGCAAAGTAACGCTGGCGCCAAAAGCACATACCGAAGTACAACTGCCCGACCTGGAACTGAAAGATCCTAAACTCTGGTGGCCTGCCGGTTATGGCCCGCAGAACCTGTACCAGAGCAAGGTAGAGTTTGTAGAAAATACCAAAGTAGACGATACTGAAGAAATCACTGTAGGTGTACGCGAAATCCGTACTTTCTGGAATGCGCACACCAGAAGCCGTGAGATCTCTGTAAATGGTCAGAATATCTTCATCAAGGGTGGTAACTGGATCACTTCCGATGCAATGTTCCGCTTCACCAACGAGCGTTACGATGCAGAAGTTCGTTTCCACCGCGACATGAACCTGAACCTGATCCGTATATGGGGTGGTAGTCTCACCGAAAGGCCTGAGTTCTTCCAGGCTTGTGATAAATACGGTATGCTGGTATTCCAGGACTTCTGGATGAGCGGCGACTGTAACGGTCGTTGGGTAGACCCAATGAAGAAAGAAGACCAGTGGACCCGCAGACAATATCCTGATGATCACCGCCTGTGGATCAACTCCGCTGCGGACCAGGTAAAACTGCTGCGTAACCACGCTTCCCTGGCATTCTGGTGTGGTGGTAATGAAATTACCCCTCCTACAGATATCTTCGATGTGCTGGCAGACAGCATTATGCCTAAACTGGATGGTACACGTTACTTCTTCCATTATTCCAACACCGATAGTATGTCTTACAACATGCTGGGGGGCAATGGCGACGGCCCTTACAACTGGCAGCCGCTGAATGTATTCTGGAATGAAAGAACCTGGCCGTTCAACTCCGAAGTAGGCTCTGTTGGCGTAGGCGACCTGGAATCACTGGAACGCTTTATACCAAAAGAAAACCTGGTAGGTCCTGAAAATAAATCTGGTGGTGTTGATTCAGTATGGGATTATCACAAATACATTCCTTACTTCAATTCACTGGATGTATATGGTAAACCCAAAGATATCAGGGACTGGACGAACAAGGCACAGCTGGTAAACTATGATCAGTACCGTGGCCTGATGGAAGGTTTCAGTTCTCATATGTGGGATTGGTACACAGGTGTGATCATCTGGAAAACACAGAACCCATGGACTGCATTACGTGGACAGCACTACGATTACTACCTGGATCCAAACGCCTGTCTGTATGGTAACAGAGCCGGTGCTACACCTGTACATGGTATGATCAATCCAACCGATGGTACAGTATTCATTGTAAACAATACTTTCGATTACTATCACGACATCATGCTGCAACTGAAAGCATATGATATGAAAGGTCATGATACGCTGATCACACAGGTGTTCTCTGAAATCGGTCCATCCAATGTACAGAAGATCATGAACATCAAAGCTTTCCTGGATAAGCTGGGAGAGAAGGAAGGTGTGTTCCTGGCAGTACGCCTCATCAAAGCTGATAAAACTGTGATGGATGATAACCTGTACTGGTTCCCTGATGCAAAAGGCAACTACTCCGGTCTGCAGAACATGCAGGCTGCTAAACCACAGATCACGGCAACTAAATCAGGCAATGATATCCATGTGAAGATCAGCAACCCTAAAGGTGGTCCGCTGGCATTCTTTAACAGGGTATCACTGGTAGATGCACAGACAAAGAAGAGAATTCTGCCTGTGTTCTACAATGATAACTATGTATCAGTAGTGCCTGGAGAAGAGAAAGTAGTGATTATCAGTGGTGATGCAATTGGTAAAAGCGGCAAAGCACAGGTAACTGTGAGCGGCTGGAACCTGGCAGAACAAGTAATTGAAATAAAATAATCTGGCCCTCAATTATAGTCCAGTCTCATTTTTATTAGCCGGCCGCAGGCCAGCGTCAAAAAAAATCGCTTTTACCGTCAGGTAAAAGCGATTTTTTTTTGAAAATTATCCACACAAGTCATTTTAAAACCCCCATTATCATCTATGCCCAACTCTCCCGGAAAACAGCCATTTTTCATCTAAAATGTTAAATTCTCTATTAAATTTTGACTTTTTTAATTTTTTTTACCTATATAATATATGCCCTCCAACCCCTTGATACTGATATAATTTTAATCTTTTTAACGCACCTAAACCCGTATCTGTTCATATATTATTAATATTAAAAAATACTAATAACTAAAGTATTTACTATATTTATTTCCGATTTACATCCTTTTATCCAATATGATGCCAAAGCAACGAGGGTTGTTCTTGCTGGAAGAGCTATGTGCGGTAGTAAAAATGGAACATTTTGTATGACGCTGGAGCTATTGGTTACATATTAACGGCAGTAAAGCATATAATATTATTTCGTATTGATGAATATTTGGCAATGCAGTATAAATCTATATTTATCGTATTAATCTTAGGATGGATCAGCGCGCTAACAGGATGTTCCAAAGGCGGAGCCGCCTGCGATACAGGCCTTAAGCCCAAAGTCAAAAGCAATGGTCCCATTGGTAACAATGAAACGCTCACGCTCTCCAGTTCTGGTGTAAGTGCCGTTCAATCCTATGTCTGGTCCGGCCCCAATGGGTATACATCAACAGATGCGGCACCTAAGATCTCTGCTCCTACCAGAGGCAAATATGTGTATTCAGTAACTGTAACTACCACAGGTGGCTGTACCTACACCGGCAATTCTGATACTATCGTTGTCACTGGCCCTACAAACGCCTGTGGTCTGGATAGTAACCAGGCTACCCTGCAAGGTGTGGTTGACCTCTCCTTCAATAAGGTAGTAGGGACTACTGGTACCAGCGATTACGTAGTTACTGCTACAAACGGGAATGCTACTATTACTGTAGAATTTCCCAACAATCAGCCTCCTGCTGAAGGTATCTATTCTATCCAGAAATCCAGTTCTTCACTGCCTTCAGGCTATTGCAGACTGACGGCCAAGGCGATCACTACTGCTCCATGGACCACAGATACATCATCAGGATCTGTTTATGTATCTATTGATAATAACGTAACCACTATCAGCTTCTGCAGTGTGATATTCAATTCCACTGAATACAGCGGCGATGTAAAAGGTGGTGCACGCATTATCTGGCAGCCTTAATCGCTGTCTGTTCAAAGCTTGTCATAATCGAATCTATAGCGAGAAAGTTCCGGGCATAGTCTCCAGCACGACTGGTGATGTGTCCGGAATCTTCGTTTATAGCCTGTAGCAATCCCTCATACAGCGCCTGCTGGTTTTCTGCCTGCACCACTATACCCATTTCATTTGTCCTTACCAGCTCGTACAGACTGGTACCTTCATTGGCCGTGATCAATGCTAATCCTTCTACTGCCAGTATCGTAGTGAGCTTACTTGGCATCACCAGGTCGGCGGCATTGGCTTTTTGTATTACCAGGTGAATGTCTGCCATGTTCAGGAACCGGTTGAATTGCGAAGAAGGCTGGGTAGGGTAGAAGATCACATTGTGCAAAGACATGGCCTGCGCCTTGTTTTCCAAAGTTGTTTTATAGGGCCCTGACCCACAGATCAGGAACTTCAGCCGGGTATCTGTCTGCATAGCGCCGGCTACTTCCAGTATGGATTCCAACCCCTGTTTCTCGCCAATAGCACCTGAATATAGTATCACTTTATCCTGCGCATGGAAGCCAAAATCTGCTTTGAGAATCGCTTTCTCTGTGATGGGAAAGAAATGACTGATGGCTACCCAATTTGGGAAAAAGAAGATGTCCCTGCCTGATTTGGCCGCAATCTTCCGCATCATACCCTCCGAAATACTGCTTACCAGGTCTGCCCTGCGGAGTATAAAACGTTCCATGCGGAACAAGGTATTGATCAGCCATCGGGAACGGATCATCTGTAGGTCACGGGCTGCTTCTATCTGCATGTCCTGTATGTGATAGAGCAGCCGCGCCCCCCTGATCCACTTGTACAACAGGCCCAGAAAGCCTAAATGGAACGGGGGTACGACCACCATGACCACATCGAATTTCGTGGTAAACAACAATGTGAATAACCGAAAGAACGCAGCGATAAAAAAGGTCGCATCCATCAATATACGTTTCATACCTGATGGCGCTGCCGGTATATACTGAGGACAGCGATAAACAGTGAGCCTCCCGTGTACTTCCTTTTTATACCAGCGTCCCTGCTGTTCATAAGGAGGCTGTATCTTCCAGTGTGGGTAATAAGGATAAGTAGTAATGACAGTACAATCGTGACCTTTATCCGCCAGCCATTGTATCATTTCCCCATTGTATTTTCCAATTCCGGTTGGCTCAGGACTATAGTTGCCTGTAATCAGTAATAATCGTTCGGACATATTCTTAATAAGCGTTCTTATCCCCTTTTATCATGTTCACCATTGTCTGGAATATGATCTGGCAATCCAGCCAGAAGCTGTAATTTTCAATATACCAGATATCGTAGTCTACTCTTTTCTGCATCATACCTGACTGGCTGGTTTCACCCCTGCAACCATTTACCTGTGCCCATCCTGTGATGCCCGGTTTTACCATCTGCCTGCGCATATAGTGTTGCACCGTTTCCCTTGATTCTATATGCAGGGGAGTGGCATGTGGACGCGGACCTACAAATGACATGTTGCCCAACAGCACATTGAAAAACTGTGGCAATTCATCAAGATTGGTTTTACGCAGGAACCTGCCTATTGAAGTAACACGGCTGTCATTGCGGGTTGCCTGCAGGAACCTGCCGTTCGCATCCACTTCACTGGTCTGTACGATCATGGAACGGAACTTATAGCAGGTGATCTTTTTATTTTTCAGCCCCCACCTTTCCTGTTTGAAAAATACCGGACCTTTTGACGTCAGTTTGATGAGCGCCGCAATCAGCAGGAACAACCAGCTGAAAGCAGTGAAAAGTACGAGCGTAAATGCGATATCAAACCCCCGCTTTATTCTTTGTAATGCAGGATCATCCAGCGGACAGGAACGGATGTTTACCAGTGGAAAAGATCCCAACAGGTTCATACTCACCGTAGGGGAACAATACTGGTGTACATTGGGAATGATCTTCACATTTTTTGCGGCGCGTTCACTGGCTACAATAATGCTTTCCGTCTGGTCCCTGGCATATTCCGGCAGGGCAACGATCACATCGTCTATTTCATTTGCTTCCAGTATATTGGTCAGTTCAGAGAGATTGCCCAGGTATTGCCCATGTAACTGTGTTTGCGCCTGGTCGCCTACAAAACCGATACAGTTATAACCGAAATGACCGTTATTGGTAATAGTGTGATAAAAGTCGATACCAGTTTCGCCAGTGCCTACGATCAGAACATTTTTTTTGCGATGCCGCTGATTGCGGAGTTTCAGCAGGGTTTTCTTTACTGCATATCTTGTGAACAATACACCCGCAAATACATATGTGGAATACAATAACGTAAAGGTGCGTGGGTAGCTATAGTTTTTGAAGAGATAAAAAAACAGGAAGGTGAGTACGCATGATTGTAACAATACATTTTTCAATACAGCTACAAATTCAAATGAAAACGAGTTAACCTTATCATATTCAACATACAACCGGAGAGACGAGCCGAGCGCGATCCAGGTGCTGATACTGATACTAAGCAGTATCCAATCCAGGGGAGTAAATATCATCCCCCCCTTGGTACTGATATAGTATCTGGTAAGTACAAATGCCGCTCCCAGTATGGTAAAGTCAATAAAGTGCCGTAAATATTGTACAGCATAATTTCGATTCTTCATAGTCACAAGATTACAGTAGGCATCGGTTGCCGTATATCAATTTCCTATTGGCGTTACTGTTAGTTTTTAACTCAGTCAGGTTTGGGTAGGCTATGAAGATCGGAGTGGTGAATTTGGGGGCTTGCTTGGTTTTATTATTACAAAACTGCTACGCTTTTTGTTCTTACTCCTTTAAAAAAAAGATGATCAGCTCAGGCTGCTGTTTTTCGTTTATACAACAAGTCCATTTGTAAAATTTGCAAAGCATCTGTCTGGCAGAAACCAACAGGAGCGATGAATTCAAATCCCAGCTCTTTTACATAATTATGCATCTCATCAAAGAGGGGTTCTCCTTCATACATAGGTACGAACGATGTTTCGAACAGGAGGTAATCTATTTTGTCCAGGCTTGCAGCAGCCCCTTTCAGTACTTCTTTTTCAAACCCCTGTACATCCAGTTTCAGGAGCACCGGTGCTTCAAAAGGAATGTTTCTAAACAGGTCGTCTATCCTTCTTACAGGTACTTTGATCTGGTGTTCAGAAGCGGTCTGTGGGAAAAACTGTTGCTGTATACTTGATACATGCAGTGCAGAGCTGGCATGTGAATAATCGTTCTGAAAGAACTCCAGGAAGCCGTTGGTACTACCCAGTGCAAAGTTGTACGTACTGATACCTTTCGCCTTGCTGATGTTTTGCTGCAATGTGTGAAATACAGCCGGCACCGGCTCAAAAGAATGAATACCGGCACGTGGATAAAAGAAACGTGCAGAAAGCGCAAACTGTCCCTGGTTGGCGCCTACATCGATGATTGTTTTTATTTCCGGAATATAGTGTTTACAGTTATGCAAAATTGTGGTGGAGGCAATGGATCCTCCTTTTTTCCACAAGGCACTGAGACCTCTTCCTGATTGTAAAAAAACTTTGGCCGCGTCGGCAATTTTGAAAATGAAATTCATAGTGAAAATTTAGTGTTCCAGCAATGTTTGTAAAAAGCGATTGTTTCCTGAATGCTTTTGTCCCATGTAAAGAATTGCGATCGGGTATACCCCGCCTGAATAATTGTATCCCTGAAATGTTGATCTTCGAGCAATTGGATTTTTTCTGCAAATGCAGCAGGAGAGGGGTTGTTCACCAGTAGCCCTGCGGTACCTGTCACTTCCGGTATGGAAGTGGTGTAGGTAGCAACTACCGGGCAACCCGCCTTCATGGCTTCTCCAGGTGGAAATCCAAAGCCTTCGTAGGAGGAAGGATACAAGAGGCACCAGGCATAATTGTATAGGATGTTCAGCGCTGAGGAACTCACATCCCGGAGTATATGATACCTGCCTGGAATGGCCTGTTCCAGTACCTCCCTGTCTTTGGACTGCCAGGGTTCACCACCTGCTATCACCAGCTGGTATTGGGCTGGTAATAACTGCAATGTTGCCACTGCCTGATCGAAGTTTTTGTAGTGGCCGCGCACGCCGATGTACAGAATATAAGGTGACGGGGGCAATGCGAAGTCAGGCGGCTGCTGTTTGTTCAGGGGATAAAAGCAATCAGCAATACCATGAAGAATAACCCTGACTTTTTCAGGATCCGTTTTGGGATAGAAATACAATAGCTCTTTCCGGGTACTTTCTGAGATGCAGATAATACCGTCTGCATGGCGTATGCCATAAGCCTTTTGCCGGATGTTGGCCAGCCCGCGGGGGAATCGGGTAGCCATCCTTCGCTCATGTGCAAAGTCATGTAATGTGAGAATGTTGACGATATCTTTTTGGGGTGATACACGTAAGTAACCACCATGAAATACAGCACTGGAAGGCAGTGTGTACCGCAATGGCAGGTAGCGCAGATACTTTGGAGGTATCCAGCTTTCACGGATACAGGGATAAGGACTATAGTCAAGCTGCTGCTCAAAGAGATTGTCAGAATGCAGATCCGCATTCAGAAAGTTCAGCGGCAGATCTGTATTGCAGAGCCCTTTCAGTAGCTCATACCAATACATAGACACACCGCCTGCCCTTTGAATCGTAAACACAATATTGTCTAAATATATCTGCATCACATGGTCATTTTAGTAGTCTCTCCATCATCGTAAGCGCATAACATTGCTACTATTATCAGGAACAGATCTATTTGACTAAAAAAGAAGCATACCCATACAAAGGCGAAATACCCTTTTTGAAAAGCCCCCAGCTGTGGCCTTGTTATAGTAAGCACTGCGAAAAAGCAGATGAGGGCCAGCAAACCAAACTCTGCCAATATGTAGAACCAACGCATATTCAGGTTATGCCCGCCAATACCGTTCAACCTGTTTTCATAGTTCACTTGCCCAAAGAAGTATTGTGCAGGAATAAACGTACTATTACCCGCACCATAGCCGGACAGCAGCAGGTAAGGTTCATCTTTGAAGAAGTCTACCACCGGCAGCTCCATATCTCTTTGCAATGGCATCCCCATTACTACATTGTCTTTCTGCCAGATCTCATTATCATACCTGTATACAGAGCGCTTGAACACTAACTGATAAAAGGTATTTGTCTGGTTTTTGGCGTACAGCTTTATAAAATATTTACTGGATGCTGCGACCCCCAGGAATAGACCGATGATGATGCTTATGGATAGGAGTATACGTAACCTGGCAGATGAAATACTGGCGAGGAATATACAGCAGATTCCCGCCGAAAGCAGGTTGATCCAGAAGGTTTGAGATACAGTGAGCACACCCATGATCAGAGAGATCGCAGCCCACTTGTATTCCCTGTCATTTAGAAACAAGGGGATGGTGAGTGATAGAAATGCACTGAACACTTTCGGCTCTGCAAATAATGCCTGTATGCGCAGGCTGAAAAAGGATGTGGATTGCTCCAGCAGGTAACGGTGTTGTAACCCGATGATCTCACCCAATGCTTCACTTTTGAATATAAATTGTGACACGATCTGCAGAATGGCAATTGCAAAAGAAAATTTTGCAATCTTTTTCATGGTGGCAGCATACAGCTCAAAAGACAACTGTTTCCTTTCCTGTACAATCTTAGCCCCCAGTGCAAAGAGCGGTAGAAAAGACTTGATGTAAAAATAAATGGGTCTGAAGTAGAAAGCCGATTTCTTACCAGGTGGATAATAGAACGGATCTTTATACACCTGCACAAGAACAAAAATAACAAGGCTTGACAATGCCGGTAGTACCAGTAATAACAGGTATTCACGTCTGATGAGTGTCTGCCCTGTAAAGAGCCTGTGTGCCTGCTCCACCATGAAGACTGCACTGATAAAGAAAGTCGCGGTAAAGGTAGGACCTACTATCAGCATCGTATAAGCTTCAGTGGCAAAGGCAAATAAAGCAGTTTCCATCGCAGTGATCCTCCTGCTGTAGTGCAGGTATAACAATATACTGGCAATGACAAGGGGCATAGCTTCCTTGAACATCTCCACGAATTGATTACTGCTGATGAGGGCGTTATAAATACTATCCATATTTACGAAATGCGCTTATACAGGTTATAGAGGAATGGCGTGCCCCTTACAATCTTCTTTGCCATATAAGACAGGTAAGGAGGATTGAACAGGCTCGCTACTGAATAATTATCAGCTGCATCGTCAATGCTTATCTCTTTTGGATGAACGATATTGCTGATACTGCCATACACCATTTTTTTGAACCAGGCAGGCGTGGCGCGGGTATGTGTTGCTTCCTTTCCATACCCGATGTTTTTAATCAGGTTGGTATTAGGAATAATAGCATATCCATGATTGAACCACACACTCATAAACCATTGAATATCCCAGGTATCGATTCTATTAGTATAGATATTGTCAATATCTGTGAGGAACTGGCGGTTCATACCTTTCCTGGAAACATCCTTGTACCGCTGCAGGGTAAAGTCATAATATTTCCATGCCCTGCGCCAGGTAGCCCATCCCCAGATGTGTGCGAATCGTGAAAAGTAATAAGATGCATCACCTCTTTGCAGTCCCATCTGGTAATTGCTGCCAGCGATGTGCATAACATGGTTGTTATGTCTGTATCGCTCCAGCAGGGAGGTACAGAAGCTAAAAAAGGTGGGATCTGGTATGCAGTCATCTTCCAGGATAATCCCTTCTTCTACCTGTTCAAAGAACCACCCGATGGCGCTGCTCACCGCTTTGCCACACCCCAGGTTCTCAACTCTGAACAAGGTTTTTACTTCACAGGGCCAGTCCACCGCATTCATCACTTCATTCCGGGTAGATTTACACAGGGAGGCTTCGCCTGGTTTACCAGGACGGGGACCGTCTGCTGCGATAAACAACCGGGAAGGTTGTTGGGCTTTGATTTGCTCAAATACCCGCATGGTTTGAAAGGGACGGTTGAATATCAGTAATAGCACAGGTGTTTCGAGCTTCATTATTTTATAGCTTCAAGTGATACTGCATTTTCAAATCTTGTTCTTTCTTCTACCAGCTTAAACATCGGATCCGGGCAATCATTGAATGCACATTGCCTTACGGTACTAAAACCCGCTTCCTGCAGGATGTTGGACAGGGAGAGATGATCCCACATGTATAGATGTTCGCTGTTGCCCAGCGTGCTTGTCAGCAGACTTTTGAATCCCCTTTGCCGTTGCTTTTTGCCCAGCATCGTTTTTTCGAGGAACTTGGTATTTGCATTGATATCATGATTGGCGAGGTCTTCTACATACTCCCTGGCAGCTGATTCCAGGTCAGGTAATACACAGCGGAAATAGCCGCCTGGTTTCAGAATGCGATAGGTATTACGCACCGCCAGCAGACAATCATCATAAGAAAGATGCTCCAGTACATGAGAACAGTATACACCATCGCATGAATTTTTACTGATACCAGGCAATGATTTCAGAATATCTCCCTGCTGAACATCTTTTGGGAAAGTAACATGCAGCCTGCCTTTCAGCAATTTGCCAAGGATAGGTAACTGCTGGATCCGGAGTGTTGGACTTGCATCAAAATTGGTCCATCCATCAGGCACTGAATAGGGACCGCATCCATACTGTACATATAACTTATTCATATACGCTAATGACCTTTGATATTCCTGAAAATGTAGGTATAATATGTTTTGGCAAAGATGTCGTAACCCGCTGCCTGCATGAATTTGCCCAGCTCTGTATTATACATGTCTCCCAGCAGGAAGGGATTGCTTTCTACCAGGATGTATGCAGGGCGATACTTTTGCCAGTTGTTTGAACGCAGCACATCCATATCCAGTCCTTCTGCATCAATAGTAAGGAAGTCGATCGCAGTGCCGGCAGGTAAGTATTTATCCAGAATGTCACCCAGTGGCCAGGTTTCAATCTGTTCTTCCCCAATCACTTTGTATTTAGGGTCCTGTGTGTATTCTTCCACCTTGTCAGGCGAAAAGGTATTCAGCGCAGGGTCATTGAAAATGTGGTAGGTCAGGTGCTGCCTGGTGGAGGATACCCCCATTTCCAGGTTGGTATCCAGTGGACGGTATCTGTCAAACATCGCTTTGGAGCCGGGGTTCGGATCGATGTTGATGCCTTTCCAGCGTTTTTTATAGAATATATAGGTGTTGGATACACGAAAAGGATGGTGTGCACCCACATCGACATAAGTACCATTTTGTTTGTTGTCAAAAATTCTTTTCAAAATCAGGTCTTCCCCCTCCGAGCTGTACGCCGGAGCCAGGTACCTGATCTGAGGTGCTAGCTTTGATCCCAACCAGGCAATTAATTTTTTAACTTGACTCATTTACTCAACGACTTTTGACGTAATACAGATAATAAGTTTTCAATAGAACTCTTCAACGCCAGATGCAACTGCCAGATATCTGCAAGCGCCTTTCCTGGGTGTAGCATTTTTATAATGAACATTTTTGCCTGTCCGGTTTTGTCAACAATGATCAGGCAGGTAGCGACGGTTGTATAAGAAATAACGGTAGCAATAGCTGCAGCTATACCTCCCAGTGAGGGAATCAGCAACAGGTTGATCAGCAGGTTCGCTGCAATACCCGCAATTGTTGCATACAGGTTCGCTTTATAGTTGCCTTCCACTATCAGGTATTGCATAATGGCAACACATATAAATACGGGTATATTCGCCCAGATATGTATGGAAAGGATCACACCTGCATGTGGATACTGGCTGCCATATAAGATGCCTGTGAGCCAGCTGGAAGCAATTGTCATAATAATGGCAATCACCGTACTGCCCCACATAGAAAGCCGGATCCATTTCTCCACATTTTCTAAATACCTGCCGTGATTGGTTTGCCTTTTCTGTATCAGGTTGGGTAAAATAGCAACGGCTATCACCGTCGGTATCGCATACCACAACTCTGATATACGGGCAGCTGCTGCATATTCTCCCAGTTGTTGCGGGGTAGTCAGTATATCCAGCATCAGCTGATCGCTTTTCATGTACAGCAGTACAAGTATACCGGTGAACAGGAGGGACCAGCTTTGTGAAATCAGGTAGCGGGCTTCCTGCATGCGTACTTTAAACAATGAGGCAATGCCTTCATGCCAGATGTAATACCCAAATATGAGCAGGTAGGTAACCACCAGTTCCGCAAGAGATACCCACGGGATGATCATAAAAGAAAGATTCATCCTGATACACATAATCTTGATCAGGCAGAATAAAACAAATATGGTCACCTTCGGTATAATGACCCGTTGCACCTGGTTGTGTGCCTGGTAGAAGTAGTCAAATACATCGAATGATTGCAGCAGGATATTAAAAGCAGTAATGGTGGTACACCAGATGTACAAAGGATTGTTCTGCCTGGTGAACCAGGGGATCATAATACAAATTGTGCAGGATAGAATGCCCGCTACAATTCGCATACACAGCGCTGTAGACACAATCTCATCCCTGCGCTCAGGGGCAGATACCAATTCTTTCACTACAATCTTGTCCAGCCCCAGCACCGCTATACCACCTACAATTGCAGTAAGGGCTATAGAATAGTTCCAGATACCAAATTCCTCAGGGCCGATATGACGTGCAATCATAGCCATGGTAAATAAACCAAGGAACAGCCGCGCCAGTTTGTCAATCAGCAGCCAACCACTATTTTGAAGGATCTTATGCAAGACGATGTTTTAGTTTTTTGAAAAATGAAAACCATCTTTTTACTTTCAGATTTTCCTGTGAATATGAATAATGGTCGTAATAGTAGTTTGGATAGAAACTATCCTGTTCAATACCGTTGAAGATGATACCGGTTTTGCGGAAATGCCCTTCCCTGATATTTTCTGCTACTGCTTTCAGTTTCGATTTTAAGGTGAAATTGTACCGGATTACAAAAAGGCTGGCATCAATATAAGGTGCGAGACTCTTTGCATCAGAAACGATACCGATTGGCGCCGTATCAATGATGATGTAGTCATAGCGTTCTTTTAGTGTAGTCAGCAGTGTACGCATCCTGTTTCCTTCTATCAGTTCCACCGGGTTAGGAGGAATAGGTCCGGATGAAATCAGGTGTAGGTCGGTACCCGGCACTTTGCGGATAATATCGTCGATAGATTTATTCTCTACGATATAATTAGTGATGCCTGTAAAATTGTCCATGCCCAGGAACTTGGAGAGTTTTGGTTTACGCAGGTCAAGTTCCAGCAGTATTACTTTCTTTTTATTCACTGTGAGGGAGTTGCCCAGGTGCGCACTTAAGAAAGTTTTACCCTCGCCGGAAATGCTGGAAGTAACCAGGATAGTAGTACTATCAGTATGTTCGCTCAACAGGTAACGAAGATTGGTACGTAAGTTGAAGATTTGTTCCAACAGTACGGACCTGTTTTGAAGAGAAAAGTTTTTGGCTGTTTCTTCTTCATCCTGGTATATTTCTGCCATAAGCGGAAGTTCAAATAATTGTTCAATCTCAGTTTTGCTAAGGATCTTATTGTTAAGGAAATATTTCAGGTAGATGTAAAGCGTACTCAGTGCCAGACCAGCAGCAAGGAATCCTACAAAGGCCATCGTTTTCCTGGGTGATTCCGGTTTTTCAGGAATGAATGCAGGAGCAATAACCCTGTTGTCAGTCACATTACTTGCATAGGAAACCGATGCTTCTTCTTTCTTTTTCAACAGGTAGAGGTAGAGATTTTCTTTTACGCCCTGTTGTCTTTTGATATTGATATATTCTCTTTCGTAAGCCGGAATGTTGGCAATTTTAGCCTGGATCTGGTTGACCTTTTGCTGCATCTGGTTCTGTGCTACGCCGGCGTTGCGCCTGTAACCGGAGATGTAGTTTTTAATAGTATTACGTGCATCTTCTATTTGGCTATCCAGGTTTTGTACGATCATACTGCTGGGTTGCAGGGAGAGCGAGAGTTTGTTTTTTTCTTTCAGCAGCTCTTCATACCTGTTGATCATGGCCGTCAGGGTTTGATCAACGGTGCCCAGCATCGGTGCGAAAGGATAACTATTACCCGGTGCATTCAGGTACTCGTCCACCTGGTCGAATACGGAGAGCTGCATGTTTGCATCATTCAGTTTTATATCTGCATCCTTTACCTGTTCCAGGGCCAGTTTGGAAGTGCCTTCGATATCGGTAATACCCCGCTGCACTTTGAATCGTTCCTCCTGTTTTTCCAGGTAGCCCAGCTCATCGCGCAGGGAGTCAATACGTACAGAGAGGAAGTTGATCGTTTTCAGGGCTACCCTGTTCTTATCATCCAGCGTATAATCGTTGTAGGTATCCAGCAGTGCATTGATAAAGTGAGCAGCACGTGCCGCGACGGCATCCTCATAAGTCACCAATATTACAGTCGCGTCTTTATTCACCAGCGCTGTGCCTATATCATCCAACTTTTCATAGGCCAGTTCTGCAATAGAATCCACCCGGATGCGATAGTCATTCATGCCGGGAACTTCTATAGTGGGGGTGCTGTAAGTGATGTTAAACTGATCGCGTCCTACAGTAAAAGGGACGCCTGATTGCACAGTGAAATCTTTCGTCTGGTCATCACCATATTCAGCTTTTACTTTCAGACCGTTTCTTTCTGGGGTTATATCAAAAACATAATTGCCGATATTGGCAGTATCACTAAGAACCCGGATGCTGAACGGGGAGTTGTCATAGAGTTCTTGATTACGAACTGCTGCTTTCCGGTAGTAACGAATGTTGAAGTGATTGTCCCTGATTACTTTGGCTATCAATATCGGGGACTTGATCACTTCCATTTCATTCTCAATATTTTTCCCGCTACTGAATAGGGAGAGCGACTTGAGCATATCCATTTCTTCACCACCACCTTTCTTTTCATCTTTCAGATACAACTTAGCGCTGGACATATACCTCGGTTTGGCATATTTCAGGTAGATGAATGCTCCCAAAACTGAGAGCAGTATGAGGATGAGATAAAGTGGCCAATGGAATGCCAGTTTCTTCAACAGGTCATTCAGATCAATAACTGCAGCCCGGTTATTTGTTTCGTTTTTTTGGTTCATAACGTAGGAATCATTTAACAGTAACGATAATAAGTGTTGTGATGAGGGACAGCGCGCTTATCATAGTTGGAATCAGCGTGACGAATTTTGAACTATTGAACACTTTGTTTTTGCCCGGTCTTATATAAACCACATCATTATTATTCAGGTAATAGTAAGGTGATGAAAGCACTTTACTGTCAGTCAGGTTGAGGGACACATACTTTTTTACACCATCTACTTCCCTGATCACCGTAACATTATCATGCAGGGCGGTTACATTCATATCGCCGGCCATACTGAGTGCATCCAGTATGGATACCCGTTCAGCACCTATCTTGAACGAGCCTGGGCGCGCAACATCACCTAACACAGATATTTTGAAATTGGTAATACGGGTAGAAACAAAGGCATTACGGATACTTTTGTCCAGTTCTGTAGTAATGACAGTGTTGATTTCTGCCGTTGTTTTATCCTTTACATAAACCCTGCCTGCCATCGGGAGATTGATGTAGCCGTCACTATCTACGATATAACCGGGATCAATACCATTGGCAGTAGTGGAAACAGCGGATACGGCAGCAGGATTCAGAATCTGGGAAATGTCTTTGTCAATGGTCGTAACAGTAATTTGCAATACATCCCCGGGTTGAACTTTAAGTGGCTGTAAGGAATGCCCGTTTTCCTCACCCATTTGTTGCTGAATGTCGTTTAAATAGGTTATTTTTTTGGTCTCAATGCAGCTGGCCATTAAGAACAAACTGCTAATTAACAGTAAATGGATTTTGGATTTCATGTGTTATTTAATTATAGATCGTGTGTATTTGATGGTTGAATAGATTATGCTTCCGGAATGATGGCAGCAGGCACAGTGCTCGTCCTTTTTTTAATTAATTTCTGTCGTAAAGTCTGTTGTACAGGGAGCTCGAAATAGTAGTGGCCCAAAACACTTAGTGTGATCAGAACTACATAGAATAATAATAAGGTGAGGGGAGACTGGAATATTGTTTTGGGTAAACCCAGCGCATTGACCAGTACGGCGGCAGCAACCATGAGCGGAAAGTGAATCAGGTACAGGCAATAGCTGGCATTTCCGAGTAGCTGTGTCCACCTGGCCCTGATGCCGCTTTTGATCGTCTCTGCCATGGCTAATACCAGTACAGTAACAGGAGACACAATCGTTCTGAAAAATGTATTAGTCGCCAGGTAAAAGATCTTTTCATTTTTTTCATCCGTCCAGGCTGGCAGTAATTTGTGTGTAACAGAGAAGAACAGGCGATGAGTAAACGAAAAATAATATTCGGCAAGGATATACATCCATAACAACACAGCAGCAATGGCAATATTGCGGGTCAGTTTCCCGAAATATTTTTTAGTGCACAACCAGGAGTATATATGATATACGAGTGCCCCTAAAAAGAAAGAATAGATACCCTGACCGATCATTGGGTAAATAGCCTGGACAATAGCACCAGCAACGACCAATAAGATCAATAATCCTTTTCTGTTATGTTGTTTACGCCATGCGATGAGGAAGAATACCAGGTAGAGCAACAACTCTACGGATACAGACCATGATGGCCCGTTAAATCCATTGAGCGCCGGTGTTTTCTCAAACCCCCAGCTGTGGATAACGAGCAGGTTGAGCAGAAAATGCCAGTAGTCATTATTTTGTATAATAAAGGTATGTCCTGACTGTTTCACCATCAGCATTTGCAATGGTATAATGGCCAGGAGCGTAAGAACATGCACAGGATATAGGCGTGTGAACCTGTAGGTAATGAAATAGTTAAAACTGGTTGCCCCCTTTGCGATCTTATCTGCATAGAACCAGAAAAATATAAAACCTGACAGCAGGAAAAAGAGGTCTACCGCATAAAATGCATGATGATAAAAGATGGAGAATACGGAATATAGCGGTAAATGGAAATCTTCGAGGGGAGCTGTCTGAACAGTATAATCCTTATAAAAGAAGAATTGCCAGTGGCATAATACGACAATGAGTGCCGCAAATCCCCTGATTGCATCCAGACTAAAAAAGTATAATGATGAGGGCTTATTCGAGGTCATGGAATGGTGATAATATAAAACAATAAAAAACCTTAATGACTTTTTGGTCATTATTAGAGTGGAGTTATTTCCAGTTTTTTATTGATTATAGCATTCTCAGACGAGGGCAAGTTAAATCAAAAATATCATTTGCACAAAATTGAAAAAAAATCCCTGGCGTAGTGACCTGAGCAGTGGATGTTCGCTATAATATGCTATAGTAAAGATTTTTCCAGTATAAGACTGTTAGGAAAATGGGGCAAGTGCAATACTAAATACGATAGTTATACACGTTATAAATTATTAAAAAATGAACAATATTTGTATTATTTATGTATTTATGGGAGAAAAAAATCCTAGCTGTAGCTCGAAAAAAAATTGACCCGTAATAGATGAAAAGCATTAGAAAGTTATTTAATGTTATGCACCATTATTTGTATAACATCAGAAAGTCCCAACAAACCGATATTCTGTTATTAGGAGCATTGTTAGCAAGACAAAATAAAGCATTACCAATTTTGGACAACATCGCAGATGCTGAATTTAAAGTGTTTAGTCAGGCAGGGGACGATGGGATAATACAATATCTGATTCATAAAGTTCAAATTCCTCTGAAAATATTTATCGAGTTTGGAGTTGAAAATTATGTAGAATCGAATACCCGATTTTTATTAAGACATGATAACTGGTCCGGTCTGGTCATAGATGGATCGCGGAAGGCAATTGACTATATAATGTCCGATGACATTTATTATCAGCATGATCTGCAGGCATTGGAAGCTTTTATCACCAGGGACAATATTAATGATCTCATTTCTTCCAGGGGAATCGATGGAGAGATTGGATTGCTGAGTGTAGATATAGATGGTAATGACTATTGGGTTTGGAAAGCGATTGAAGTGGTACAACCTGTGATTGTTGTAGCAGAGTATAATAGTGTATTTGGGAAGCACCGTCCGGTGACAGTACCTTACAAACCTGATTTTGTACGATCCGCTGAACATTATAGCTACTTGTATTTTGGCGCTTCGTTAAAAGCATTATATGTGCTGGCAGAGGAGAAAGGATATAGCCTGGTGGGATGTAATGCTGTTGGTAACAACGCCTATTTTGTAAGAAACGATCGGCTGGGTGAGTTGAAAGCACTAAGTGTAGAAGAGGGGTATGTGGAATCTCAATTCAGGGAAAGCAGGAATAAGAAGGGCCAGCTGAATTATTTAAGAGGTACACAGCGATACGAGTGTATAAAAGGAATGCCTGTGATCAATGTGGCAACAGGAGAAACAGAATTACTTTAATTAAAATGAATGTAAAATAAAACCTCAATGAATCCTGTATCAACAATATTTAAAGATCTGTATGTTTTTGTATTTGCACGAAAAGCATTGTATCGTTTCAATTTGCTGATGTATAAGTTAAGTATGCGGGGAATTGGAATCATGAATCATGAAAATGATCGTGTAAGTGGAGAAGAGGCCTTTGTAAAATACATGAAGAAGTATCATTATTTTGATAACGGAGCTATACTCGATATAGGGGCAAATGTGGGTCACTACTCCATCATGTTGCGCAGGCAAAATGTAAGTCTGCCAATATATGCATTTGAACCACATCCAAAGGCTTTCAACAAATTGCAGGATGCAGCTGCCACGCATCATTTTATACCTGTAAAGCGTGGTGCGGGAGACAAAGTGTCACAGGCCGTCATCTACGACTATGCTGGCAATGGTGGTTCTGAACATGCCAGTATGTACAAGGAGGTGATCACTGGTTTCAGAGACAGTGAGGCAGAAGAATTACCGATTGATATTACCACCATTGATGAATTTGTCGCAGAGCGCAATATCAGCGAAGTAGCGTTGTTAAAGATAGATACAGAGGGTCATGAGCTGAATGTGCTGAGGGGTGCAATGCATACAATACAAGGAAGAAAGGTAAAAGTAATCCAGATTGAGTTCAACGAAATGAATGTAATATCCCGCACTTTCTTTAAAGACTTTATTGACCTGCTGCCTGATTATTCATTTTATCGCATGCTGCCTGATGGTTTGATGCCATTGGGACACTATAATGTAGCCGCATTTGAAATATTTGCATTTCAGAATATCGTAGCTATACTGAAGTAATACGATCAGGATGTATGAAAAATAAATGAACCTCCTTAGAACAACATACATGGAAACCTGGCTCCATCAGGTATCCGAATGAATAGAGCGTGTATCTTACTTTTGATACACGCTCTTTTATTTTCATTTACGCGCTTCAAGTGCAACAGCATTGTTAAACCGTCCTTCACTTTCCACAAGTTTAAACATTTCATCTTCACTATCATTAAATGTGGCAGGACGTACATAACTGAAGCCTGCCCTGTACAGTTCATTGGATAACGATAAAGTGTCCCACATAAACAGGTGGTCACTGTTGCCATATGTATTTTGCAACAGTCCTTTAATACCCCTGCGACGATGCGTTTTTCCTAACCGTGTTTTTTGCAGGAATTTTGCGTTGGCCTCCTGGTCATGATTCGTAAGGTCTTCCACATATTCGCGGGCTGCTTTTTCCAGGTCGGGTACTACACAGCGGAAGATACCGCCGGGTTTCAGTATCCGGTAGGTGTTGCGCACAGCAATGAGGAAATCTTCGTACGTAAGGTGTTCCAACACGTGCGAACAATATGCACCATCAGCAGAGTTGTCGGCGATGCCAGGTAAACCTCTGATGATGTCCCCTTGTAGCACATTGTCGGGGAAAGCAATATGCATGCGTTGTTTAAGCAAATTCCCTATAAGAGGTAATTGCTGCAGACGGAGCGTAGGAGAGGCGTCAAAGTTCTTCCAGCCCTGGGGTGATGACATGCCACAGCCATACTGTACATAAAGTTTACTCATAGTTGATGGGTTTAAATAAGGTACATGGAGGTAGTGGGAAAACAGGAGAAAATGTGCTGATTGTCCAGGCTATTGTGTCTTGTGTCTTAATACTGTGTTAAGCAATATAAGAAAAATAATTGATTAGGAGATAGACAACTTTATACTCACTTTTCAAAATATTATATATAATAAATAAAATTATTTATTACCTTTGGTAAGATTAATTCTGTCTGCGCAGAAAAATTGCGCACTTGTGGTGACATCTTTGTATCGTTAGATATTTGGTCCTGGTCAATTGTAACTTACTTCTAATCTGATAACAGTTACAAAATTCCGGACCTTTCTTTTTAATACAAATCAGCATGGAACAGCTAAAAGCATTGTTGAAAGTTTCCTTACGCCAACAGGCCCTATACATACCCACATTAAAACGCCCTTTTACACATCAACCTGTAGATGAAGAAGGCATCTGATGAAGCCTATACTACGGTATGGGCGAAAGATGCAGCCGCAGTTACACAGTTGTTCATCGACTAATCAATAAAAGAAAAGAAAAAAGGGCAGCGGTAGTGGCTGCCCTTTCCTTTTAACTATCATGGTACTATTTCATACCGTCTGATTTGGCCTTTTTCATTTTATCCTTCATCATCACTTTACCGTTCATATCTATCATCTCCCCATCTTTCAGCATCCACGTTTTACCATCTTTATTTTTAACAGTACCGTCTGCCATTACCATCGTACCATCAGTCATGGTCATGGTCTTTGTCATTTCTGACTTCTGACCACCTTTCATTACCCATACTTTGCCTCCTTTCATGACTACACAGTCTTTCATCTTGTGCATACCATTATGGTGATGCATGGCAGTATCAGTCATGGGAGTTTGTGCAGATGTAGCACTGGCTGTTATTAACAGCAGAGAGGCGGAAAAAATTAGTAGTTTTTTCATTGTTAGATTTTTTTGAGATTACAGGTTTGAAACTACAGCTGTCTCAGCTGTATATATATAAAGGTTTTCTATAAGGATATATAACATGTATGGTGCCAGAAAGTTTTTTTTAACTACGCACTAACCTTGCGCACATAGGTTTGAATATTTGTATCATCAATTCAATTATACTAAATTGATCAATGTATGAACAAGATTAATGGAGCTGATCTAATTGCAGCAGGTTTTAAACAAGGTAAAATAGTAGGTGAAGCGCTGGCCGTAATCGAAGCGCATTTAAGCGATATGGACCATACAAGCCTTATTGCATTGATGAGTAACCTGCGATCTGCACCAGAAATGTACCTGGACCATCCGGTGTTGGAAGACCTTGCGACTAAAATGATTGAAGAAGCCTCCGCCCCTGTAGATACCACTATATCCCTCAATGATAAAGCTGCTGATTATAAGATCTATGGCGAAGCAGCCATCGATCCGGGTGCCATCAAACAAATGGATTTCGCTATGCGGCTGCCGGTAACGGTGGGTGGTGCATTGATGCCCGATGCACATCAGGGCTATGGCCTGCCAATCGGCGGTGTATTAGCTGCCAAAGGCGCTGTGATCCCTTATGGTGTAGGTGTAGATATCGGATGTAGAATGGCGCTGTCCATCTATGATATTCCGGATACTGCCATGGATGAAACGAAGTTGAAAAAGATCCTGCTGGATGAAACAAAATTTGGTGCAGGACAAAGTTTCCACGGTAAATATCGTGCAGAACACGCCGTACTGGATAACGATGCATTTAATATGACACCGTTTGTAAAACAACTGAAAGATAAAGCCTGGTCACAACTGGGAACATCAGGTGGCGGTAACCACTTCGTGGAATTTGGTGTGATTGAATTTGCGCAGAGAGACGAAGCACTGAATATAAATGCAGGTAAATACCTGGCGCTGTTATCACACTCCGGTTCCCGTGGTTTTGGTGCGACAGTAGCCGGTTATTATACCAGACTGGCCAAGGACCTGTGTAAACTGCCAAAAGAAGCAGCTAACCTGGCATGGTTGGATATGAATACGGCAGAAGGTCAGGAATACTGGATGGCGATGAACCTGGCCGGTGATTATGCGGCAGCATGTCACGAGGTAATACACCGTAAAGTTGCAGCCCTGGTAGGTGGCCAGTTGCTGGCAACCGTAGAGAACCACCATAACTTTGCGTGGAAGGAACAATTGAATGGTGAAGAAGTAATCGTGCATAGAAAGGGAGCAACGCCCGCAGGTAAAGGTGTGATGGGTATCATTCCTGGTTCTATGGCTACGCCTGGATTCCTGGTACGTGGTAAGGGAGAAGAAGCGGCGATTAACTCAGCATCTCACGGTGCGGGTAGACAATTGAGCCGTACCAGAGCGGAAAAAGAGATTTCGAAAGTAGATATGGTAGCGGTACTGGCAGCTAACAATGTGACATTGATCGGTGCAGGTCTGGACGAAGCGCCAATGGCGTATAAGGACATCCATACAGTGATGGCGGCACAGGAAGCGTTGGTAGATGTGGTGGCGAAGTTCTCGCCTCGAATTGTGAGAATGGCGGATGATGGAAGTAGAGAAGACTAAATAAAACGGGCTTGCCGTGTGAGGCAAGCCCGTTTTATCTGAAAATGGTCTTCATCTTCGCTGGTGAATTCCCTCTTTCATGAATGTTTTTATTTCTTAACTATTGAAATTATTATAATCTCTTACCAGTGAATCGTAATCGCTATCCAGTGATTCCAGGTCATAACTCTCAAAGTGACCCTTTTCACCAGCATCACGCATGCGTTTTCTGGCATTCAGCAGTAGTTTATGGAAATCATCGTAGAAAGTATTAAAGCTATGATCTTCGTTTGCTTTCTTCGCATTGTCGATATTGATCTGTGCATGTTCAGCCTGTGCTTTTTCCAGTGAATCATACTGGGCTTTGGCTTTCGCTTCGATACCAGCATATTTTTCCTCACTACCCAGCAGATCGATGAAGGAACGGATATTGCCCATATCCTTTTTCATCGCGATGATGTATTCTTTCAGCGGACTATCCTTCAGAATAATTTGTTCGCTTGCGTCAGCTACTACTTCAACTTTCTTTACAATAGCGCTTTTCAGACTATATAATTGAGCGATCTGGCCACGGAGCGTATCGATGATAGCGTATCCTTTCGAACCTTTATCGTCTTTGTAATCTTCTGCAGTGATGTACTCGTGCATACGGTTGTTAGTCGCCTGCATAGTGGCAAAAAGCCCCTGGTACTTCGTAATGCTGTCTTTGAAGAACTTTTTGTCGGGAGAACTAAGTTCTTTTACAGGTTCGTCGATTTTGACTTTCTGATTGAATTGATGGAAATCCGGTGCAGAGAATGGCTTATTGATCGTGATAAAACGATAGTGGTCATTAGGATGCTTCAGTGCTTCTTCCAGTTTGGTGGTATTGTTTACAACATCTTCCAGGTAGCTGTTATGTTTGTTCGACATATCAACGATCAGGTTCGTGTATTCAATAATGTGGCTGGCTGATTCAGCTGAGTTTTCGCTGTATTCGGAAGCGCCGGGTTTCTTGCCGCTGGTATTGTTACAGGATGTGCTACTAACGAACATAGCAATGACAAGGAATGAACAGATAAATGTTCTCATGTAAGGGTGTTTTTGGTTAAACAAATTCAATAAAGTACTGGTAGTTAATGTGGTATATTGTCCTCTTTCACAAACAATGGGCAAATATATATAATTTTTCATTATCAGAAGGGCTTGCCTTCTTTTACAAATTCCCGCTTGATGCCGTCCAGTACATCATTGACATAAATTTCCAGTTCTTCCTTATCATCCGTATGTTTCTCAATTGCCTTCAGACAGGCATAGTGCACTACATTCAGGATACTGCCTCCTGCCAGTTCATATCGTTTAACCATATCAGGAATATCCCCGCCTATAAATGTAGATTTAGATGGAAAAGTTCTGCGCCATATCAAAGCCCGCTCATTGGCATCGGGGAAAGTAAATTTTAAGATCGCATTGAAACGACGTATAAATGCATCGTCTATATTATTCTTCATATTGGTAGCGAGAATGATCAGTCCATTATAGTCTTCAATACGTTGTAATAAATAAGACACCTCCTGGTTGGCGTATTTGTCATGCGCATCCCGCACATTGGTGCGTTTTCCAAAGAGTGCATCTGCTTCATCAAAGAATAAAATCCATCCTTTGTCTTCAGCACGGCTGAATAATAATTCTAAATTCTTTTCTGTTTCACCGATGTATTTAGACACAATCATAGAGAGGTCTATTTTATACACGTCCTTGCCTGTATACTTCCCTAACAATCCTGCTGTGAATGTTTTTCCTGTACCCGGTGGCCCATAGAAGAGGGCTCTGTATCCTTTGCGCAGGCGTTTTTCCATATCCCATCTGTTCATCAGCTTCGCATTGAGGTTGACCCAGCTTATCAGCTCATCAATCTGTGCTCTCAGGTCATTGCTGATGACCAGGTCATCCCATGTTAATTCAGTCGTTACTGGTTTGGCAGGAAAGCTACTACTGAAATGTGGGGGTACTGGTTTGCCATGTGTAAAGATGTTGATATGATCCTGCGATAAAAGCAATCGTCCGCTCATCGTGGGTTCACCCCCCGGCATCTCTTCCAGCCAGAGTACTTTTGAACGGCTGAAGAAGTGATCTGGCCAGAAGATCTGTTGTATTTCAATACGTGTACCCCAGTCATTGCCACCTAGTAAGAACAGTGCTGTTTCTCCTGTGGGCAGAAAGCCCCTGCTTTGTTTACTGCGGGTACCGCCTATTTGTGGAAAGTCGCCTTTGCCCGGAAGATATTTCTGTATTTCGGTATCGAAGTAGTCGGGTTGTAAATGGGGGATGAGGGCCATGAAGAGTAATAACTGTTCATAGGTAGTTAATGAATGTGCTTTGATAAATTGTAGGAATGGATCCTCCTGATCCATATCAATTGGAACGTTAATGACCAGATCAGCTTCAGGCGTTTGCATGCGATGACTGATTAATCCTGACAAAACTTTGGCGTACGCCTGTAATACCTGCATGTTCTTTATTGTAAAATGTTATTCAGATTCTTCACAGGGACAGCGTTGAATATCTTTGTCCTGTTTCATCCGGCCTTCGTTGGTAGCCGGCTCCTGTTTATCTTCAGGAGTAGCGAGTCGCTGAATGGTATTGTCCGCTACAGCATCTGCTTCTTTTTCATGTTTATCATCCGGTTCATTGACTTTAAAAAAAGAGGGGTCCTCCTTTTTTTGAAAGAAACCGGATTGTGTAGCCTGTTCCTGGGGGCGAAGGCGAATTGAACGGGGCATATGGAGTCATTTATAATTTACTAAGTAGTTCCGTTGCCAGTCTGGCGTAATCTTTTGCACCATTGGCCTGTGGGTCATAGCTGAAAATATCTTTACCTGCTTCCTGTGCTTTGGCCAGTTGCATATTGGTACGAATGACTGTGCCGAATACCTGACCATTGTATTTATCAGTCAGTTCCTGTCTGACTTGTTGATTCATTGTTTTCCGCTCGTCAAATCTGGTGAGGACCATGCCCAGCAGATTGAGTTTGGGGTTCAGCTTTTTTCTGATCGTCTGAAAGTGCTGCATAAAACTATATGCCCCTTTCAATGGCAGAAACTCTGCCGGCAGAGGAATGAGCACATAGTCACTACAAGCCAGCGCATTCACAGTGAGCATTCCTACAGCATGAGGACAATCAATGAGAATAAAATCATAATCAGCTGCTACAGGTTGTAAGAGCCAGCTAAGTACCTGTTCTCTGCCATATACACTCACCAGTTCCAGCTCTGCACCTGCCAGTTCAATAGACGATGGAACAAGGTCCAGTCCTTCTTTGATGTTGATAATCGCATCCCTGATCTGGCTGCCTTCTCCTGTCATTTCCCGCTTCAATTCAGTATACAGGTTTTGCGCCGGCTCCGGCGGCACACCCAGTGATTGGGAGAGGTTGGCCTGTGGATCGGCATCTACCAGCAGCACTTTCTTCCCGGCTCTTGCCAGTGCGGCACCAAGATTAATGGAGGTAGTGGTCTTGCCAGCGCCTCCCTTTTGGATGGCTATGGAAATGATAGGCATTAGTTGAGCTTTTCATTGTTGACAATGCGCTGAATGGTGTCAGTAAGTGTCGTGCCATTAAACACTACATAATTGTATGCATTCGGCTCATAACCGGCATCTTCTTCCCTGATGAAAAATACAGCCTGTTCCTTTCCCGGGCGCAGGTCAAAACAATAAATAGTACCCCCACCATCCCCACCAAAAACAAGGGATTGCGGAATGAATTTATACAGATCTTTCTCTCTGAATAATGCCAGTACTTCAGAGACGGAATAGATGATGAATGGTGTCTTCTTACCACGCAGACTACTGCCGTTGGATTGTAATAACAAGGCTTTGTAGTCTTCCGGTATTGCCCCGAAAGCAGCTTCCAGCGATTGTATATCTTGCTCCGTAGCCGGGTTTTGTTTATCCCAGTCGGGACCAATAATTGTACTCATAAGGTCTTTTTTTATGGGGTCCATGTGCCAAAGATAGCAGTTAGCTGATCGTTGGTTAAAGTTGTTCTGAGTGTATTGTAGATCCTTCCAAAGTAGGCATCCACTTCTGCGAGGTAAGGCCCCTGCACGCCGGCAGGTATGCCTATTGCATTCATATCACTTACCAGGAAGGCTCTTTCTTCTGCAAAGGTGCGGGTAGCGACCGTTGCTCTTCTGGCGCCCTGCAGGTCATTGATCAATCCATGTGGGGTACCACGGGCGCCGTCGGCGAAGTTACGTGTTCTCAGTAACAAAGCCGGAGCGTCATCCCTGCCATAAACCCCCATACCTGCAAAGCGTTCCCTTGCCCAGGCATCTTGTATACCGTGGTGTGACTGGAAGAAGTTGTTCGTACCCCTGTTGTCAGTCAGGAACCCGTGGGTATTGAATTCAAATTCACGGATCACTACGCCATCAGCCCGGGTATATTCCCACAATCCGCCAACACCCCTGCGCAATGTTACACCTGCCCTGGCCTGTATCGCTGAAATGAGGCGGTTGTCCATGAATTGCTGCAGCTCTGTTCCATTGGTGACACCATTGAGTGCGTCGATGGCGTTGGCAAGATCTGTCTGGTTGTCTCTGAACATATGCAGGTATTCCCTGAGTGCACGGTCATCAGAAGACAGGTTGAGCCTGGTGATGAGGTTATGTACCTTGGTCAGGTTCTGTGGAGAAATATTGACCGGGATACAGGGGGAATTACAATAGGTAAGTGCACGACGTACATCAGGATCCATGTTGTGCCACATCCTGCGGAGTTCAGGATCGGCATCGAGCATGGCACGGGTTTCAGGACTCAGGCTCTGTTCCCATGCCAGTGCTTCCGGATTCGGAACATCAGGAGTAACAGGTCTGTTAGGTTCATCGGTAGGTTGCCCTGTTCTTACTTCAGTTTCAGTCGCATTGGCGGCAGTTCTGGTAGTATTGGCTTCCGCTTCTGCTTCTAGTATCTGCGCTTCGGCAGCCTGACGGTTTGTATCGGCTGTGGCAATCGCATCATCAGTGGCGTTTTCAATACCTCCCAGGCGTGTTTCCTGCGCATCAGTAGCACCTCGCCATATCTCACGGCGCCTGCGCCAGAACTCCCTTTCTGCGGCGAGTCGTTCTCTGGCCAGTTCAGTACCTGCAGCTCGTAAGTTTGTAAAGAAGTTTTCATCAGCAACTGCGAGTCGGATAAAACCTATCGTGGTTCGGACTGCCGAAATGATTTCATCAATATTACGGATCGTACTCACGATCCTGGCTGCACCGCTGGCAAGGCTGGCTGGCAATTGCCGCATGCTGCGCAGTAAACGGATAGGTACCTCGCCCACTTTTGTGAGAAACTCGCCGAATGTGCTGATGGTCTTGATGGTTTCGATGGCTTCAAGCGCCGCTTTGACGGCACCATAGCCAGCAACAATGAGTAAGACTATGTTCACCACAAAGTTAGTCACCTTTCTCACCCAGAAGATCGCGAGCTGACATTCTTCAAATGGACCTTCGATCAGGGAAGCTTCCAGTTTTGTTTCTTCCCACATCCTGGAAATCATTTCACCGGGCGCATTAAAAGCCTGACCAATAGAAGCCACGAAGTCGTGTACCTTATCAGCAGATTCCCTGCATATAGCCCCGCCGCTGGCTTTAAAAAGTAACCAGCCACAGAAGTGTACAATACCTGCCGCGAGGTCAACTATGCCACTTACAATGCTTGCAATGGCATCAAAAATACCCGCGATGACACCAGCTACTCCACAAACTACATATTCTACAAAACCAATCAGGTAATCACCTACATCAGTGATAAAATCCCATGCCTGCCGGAGGAAGTTTCTTTCAATACTATACACAGGCAGTTCGGGGAGTAATTCACTGCGTAAGGTATTGTAATCTCCCTGCTGCATATCGTCCATGAGAGAGAAGGCCGCGGTTTCATTCCATTCGGCCTGTGTGAGTTCCCCAAGTTTGGCATATACTGCCACTCGCGCCATGTGATTAGGCAACCGGCGGAAGTTGAGTAATATAGAGTTGCTGTCTGCCATGCTGGTCCAGCCTGAAATAAGGTTTTTAATCTTATAGGCATACCAGTGAGTGGCGTATTCCAGGGCTTTTACACTGCCACTGCCAAAGAAGGCGAGCGACAGGTTGTGCGCATCCATATCCTGTAAATCTCCAAAGAGGAAGACAGCCATGTCATCAGGAAGGTATTCCCCCTGTGTCTCCATCTCCCCGAGAATGTTGTCCATCGTACCACCGGTAGGCCCCGTAAGCAGTTCCCTGATCTCTTTGCTGTCGTCGTCAGAGGTGTATCCATTCAGACGATTCAAAACCTCTTTTGCTATGAGCTCAGTGATCTGGGTAGATTGTACCTGTATGAAGATGCGGAGCAATGCTTTCCAGTCAGAAGTAACACAGTCAGCACTGAGCCAGTCATACACATATAGTACGTTTTCTTCTGCCCTGGCGGCTACGGCGTTCAGGATAGCATCCACATCATTCGCGCTCAGTCCCTGGAATTTGGATAAGATGATGGCGCTGTCATTGCTGGAGGTCCAGCCATCCAGTGCATCATATACATCATTGGCGTGAGAAGTTTGTTCTTCTGCCGTGAGCCGGTTGATGGCTTTACCCGCAGCGCCTTGTTGAATGGTATGTGTGAGCTCATGCGCCAGCAGGTGCTGACCGCTGCTATGCGCCGTGTTGTATTTACCACTGTTGAAGTAAATGTGATTGCCATGGGTAAAGGCCTGTGCATGCAGGTCTTTGTTCATCTGCACAGCGCTGCTGTCCGTATGAATTCGGATACCACTGAAGTCTGCGCCCATAGCACTACCCATACTTTGTTGTATGTGTGAAGGAAGCGGACTACCACTGCCTTTGCTTCCTGCAAGTGTAGATTCTACAGAAGGCGGTGCTGCTGATGGGCCACCTTTCTTTTGCAACATCTTTTCTTTTTGTTCGCAGGCGGCACATTTCCTTTGCAGGTGTTCAGGGCTGTTGCTTTCGAAGATGGGCTTACGCTGGATCTTTACAGGAGCAATGGAGCGCTGGATGATAGGAGTTGCCATACGCTGAATGACCTGGGTGGCGACACTGTCAGCTTCTTTTTCGTATATGTCATCGGGCTGGCCAACGGTGAGTTTGGTTTGAACCGCACTGCTCGTGCTGGTTGCAAAGGCTGTAAAAAAGCCGGAATAGTTAGAGAGTGGTTTGACATTTTCTTTTACTTCACTGAAAAGGCCGCTGTTACCATCGATGCTGTAAACGGTGTCGCCTTCCACTTTTACCACTATGCAGTGGTGCTGGTAGGGTTGGTCTATGTAACCGATATCACCGGGTTGAGGAGCAGTGGTTTGGGTAAGGGTATGGAAGGCTGAGACACCTTTACCCATTTGCCAGTCACCTATGTTTTTGCCTGCTTTTTTATGTGCCCAAACGGCGAAGATACCACACCAGGAGGGAAGCTGACCGCCGATGTTTTCGATGTTGGTGTCATCCCATACCCCGGGGGCGGCGAGGTGAAAGATCTCTAAAAGGTATTGGGCACCGACTCTTTTGCCACTGCCATCGTTGTTTTTGGCCTGGATTTTATCCAGCATAGTTCTGGCCGCGGTGATGATAGATTCACGGCTGCCATCAGGTTTTACATCATCCAGTAGCTGGATGTTTGTAGCTGGTTGGCGGTATACTACTTCCCCTTCTTCACATTCCCGGCAACTGCGTTGTATATCATTGGGCGCTTCGGTTTCAAAGATGGGTTTCTTTTGAACTTCTTCCTTTGATTCCGGGTCTTCCTCCTCTTCTTCCGATTCTTTTACCGTTTCCGTAGGCGCTGCAGGTGGTGGGGGTGTAGGTGCAGGATCTGGTTTTTGTTCTTCTGTTTTAGTATGAATTTCTTCCTCCTGTTCGTCGCACGCACACCTTTGAATCTCTTCCTCCTGCTCATCACACGCACACCTTTGCACATCAGCAAAAAAATCAGTCCCCGAAAAAAAATCCTCCCCACCTTCTTTTCCAAAAAAGGGGGTGTTTGTTTTCGCGGAAGTCGCGACGGATGTTGGGGTAGCTTTTTCCATTATTTAGTTTCCTTCGGAGGCGCCAGGAATATATCATGCAGCACACTTGCTAATGATTCCAGTTCTGCCTGTCTGGTTTTGTTGCCTTTGCTGGTGGCATTACCATAGGTTTCAATCAATATCATATTCATCGCTGGTCGGGTAGGAGTGGCATGCGAACCCCAGTTGCCAAAGGTGACACCCTCAGTAGAGCGCTTGGCTGTTTTGTTGGGGTAACGAACATGTTGATCCTTTTTACCCAGTTTATTGGCGGGTACTCTTACCTTCAGGTCATTTGCTTTTTTCGCCATCTCAAGTGCCAGTGCTTCATCAGCTGCTTCATTGCCAGGTCTTGGATCGGTGGTGATACTTGGACCACCCAGTTCATTCATGGTCGATTCGTCTAAATTGCTATGACCATGTACACTGGCCAGGCGCTCAGGTTTGAAGCGGTCTACCAGGTCCATTAATACGAGGTTGTTATCTTCAACACATCTTTTCCCGGTACTGTCTACTGTACAGTTTTTATCAGCATTGAAATCGGCATTGCTCCCCACTTTTGGGAATTGTCGGTTAGGGTCAACGGCGCCTTTTACTGGCGTTTCTCTGCTGCCAATAGCGACATTGTCAGGGAAGAGGCTGGGTACAATGATCACAGAATAATATGGCATTTGTGCCATCGGACCCCGCATGATTTCCAGCAGATGATTCACTACTTCCACACCACCCCGCTCACTGCCATGTACACCACCAATGATCATCGCACGACGATCGCTGGTACCGGGAAAATAGTAAGCTTTGATCTTGCCTTCCTTGCCCATACTGGCTTCGATATTTCCTGGTTCTGATCCCCAGTTGTTTTCCCTGGATCGTTTATTACGTTCCACCAGTAGCTCGTGTGGCCATAAGGGCTCGGGACCATATTGCATGATGGTTGTAGCCAGCCACCAATCGTCGCTGATAATGGGGAAGATGCTGCCGATGTATTGATCCAGGTCCGGGTCTTTACAGGGGCATTTGGTTCTGAGTATATTGAAGATGTTTCCTTTATTGCCATCGAATCCCCAGCTGTTTTTGACGCTTTCACTGAGCGGGCTGCGTTGAATAGTGGGCGTGAAGAAACTGCTTTCAGATTGTGATCCGAAAAAAGGAGTTTCCTCTGTGACAGGGGAAGGTTTCTTACATTGGTTGTATTTTTTCATCGCCATTCAACTCTTAAAATATTTTTCATCCATGGCAGCCGGATATGACTGATACTCCATGGCAAGTAATCTAAAAGGATATCTAGGGGTTGTTGTTCAACCTGGATATATGTTTGTTCATTGAGGGTAAAGATCTTTCCGTTGCGTTGCAGAAAGCTACCTCTCAATGCATCGACAGATGTATTTTGTAGTTTTTCCCAGTGTTCGATCACGACTTCCAGCAGGTTGTCTGCTTCTTCACACTCCCCGGGTGTCAATACAATTTCCTGTGCAAGGTTTTTACCTAATGGCCATGCGCAGAGTAACTTGGGCACTACTAAGGCATGTTCTGGGGTTTCGGTTTCACCTGTAGCGAGGTAATGCAGCAGGTACAATGCTTTTTCGTGTGCGGTGATATCAGCAAAGGCGTTATTTTTTAACAGGCCTAGTTTTTTGAAGAAGGTGGAAAGGAAGGGATTGAGCAGGACAAGTCCGGTGTTGATGAGGAAGATGCCATCGGATGGGATGGTGTCATCTTCATGTTCAATACTGATTGCGTTATTTTGTGAATTGGAAGCAACCGGATGAATTACATTTGAAACAGACATCTCCTTTAATAAGGGAAAGCATACCGGTAGTACGTTTATTACCTCTTCATTTAATTCCGCTATAGAAATTTCCATTGCCATTTGCTCCTGCTGTATGTAAGCCGCTGCTACCTGGGATGTGGAAAGGTTTTTCCCATGGGGACCGGCCGCCATCTTAAATACCAGTTTCCAGAGCTGATGACTCATAACAACTGGAATGGAAAAAGATGATGATGGGAGGAAACGGGACGGGCTTTCACTTTTTGAAAAAGCTTTGAGCGTAGCCAGTTCATGAAATACGGTTAGTATATTCGCCTGACTGGTGGCAGTCAATATTTCCATTAATTGAATCAGAAAAGGAACTGGGTGATCAGTGATCACTCGCTGTAATACGACAGGATCATGCAATAACTGCTCTCTGAGTAGCGTGACCATATGGAAGTCAGTAGCAAATGC
Source organism: [Flexibacter] sp. ATCC 35208 (assembly GCF_001975825.1). GTDB lineage: Bacteria > Bacteroidota > Bacteroidia > Chitinophagales > Chitinophagaceae > Chitinophaga. The sequence goes on along the minus strand of NZ_MTKN01000010.1, from coordinate 1,689 downwards.
TTCAAGTACATAATTGTACCAAACGGAGTCTGCCCTTAATGTATTCCATGGGAGGTAACCTTTTTGCATGTAAAAGAGCCACTGCCGGGCTACAGACAGGCGGATGGTATTACCTGCTTTTGCCGAAATACGCAATGCGGTGGGAATGTGCTTTCGAAGTTGTTCCAGCAGGAGTGCATAGATTATTTCTTCGCTTTTGCCTGCCTTCATGTCTTTGATCCGGAGGATACCCAGGTCAATGGTAACACTATCCAGTTGTATTACTTCGCCTTCGACACAAAGTTCATTGCAAGCTTTTTCTAACAGCGGCACAAGATGATGGTGGTAATACCTGCTCATCTCGTGCTGCCATTCGAAAGCAGGTGCTGACTTTGGAAATTTCAAAGCCAGCACCTGTCTGCGGATCATATGGAGTTGTTCCGCTGCCATGTATTATTTAAAGAGATTTTCAATCTGGGTCATGTCTAATGAAGGTTCGTATTTTTTCACTGTAGCAGCATTCCATTCTCTATAGATGTCTGCCAGTGGCATTTTGGTTTTGATTTGGTCCAGGATAGGTTTGGCAGCAGTGAGCCCACTGATGTCTTTGCCACCGAAAGTGTATTTATCCAGATAGTTACCGGTGAGTAGGCTGAGGAGAGAAGTGGCCTGTTTTTTATTCAGGATCTTCTTTTTGCCACTGGGCCAGTCGGCTATAATTTTGTCAACTACCTGCTGGTATTGTATTAAGGAGGGGTCAGCAGCTTCGGAGAAGGTGGTGATCATGCCAGCGAGTTGTTTGTCTTTAATGTCGGCAGCCAGTTCTTTGATGGCTTTCTTGCGGGCATTGAGACGGCCATTGACAATTCTGGCTTTATTGCTTGCGTCAATGTAGGCAAGTGGGGTGGTCTGACCTACAGATTTCGGTTCAGCAATAGCTACTGGTTTTGTTATTGCTTCGGGTACAGGCTTCGTTTCATCCTCGGTTACTGGTTTTGTTGCGGCTTCGGATACAGGCTTTGTTTTATCTTCGATTATTGGTTTCGTTGCTGCTTCAGTGACTGCCTTATCGGAAGTCGTAACTGCACTTACCGCCTTCGCCGTACTCTCCACTGCAACCTTGCACTCCGCCGCCACCTTTATCACAGGCCCCTGCTCTTCACAAGACGTCTTCCAATCAAACAACTCATTCACCTGCTCCTGAAAATCCTGTGTCTCCACATCCCTCGTCAACACCTGTAAGAACCCGTCAAAATCAAACGGCCCATTACACACTGTTTTCTTCGCCATCCACCTGATCCATTGCTTATAATAACTTTCAAACTGACAGAATTCTTTCGGCATCAACCAGGTAATACGCAGTAATACATGCGCAGGCGCTTCCCTTTGCAGCATATTTTCAATCACCTGCCTGTTACCATCCTTTCTAAACCTCTCCGGCCATGCAGGTAATACAACGGTAGCAATAAACGAATAAGGATCATACCCTGCCACCAGATCAGGAAAATCACACTGACGGAACAGCTCCGCCTGATGCGGTAACAAATAACACCCGCAATTATTTTCACAATGAGGTCGAAGCAGAATATGTTCTACTACATGTAGCCCCTCCCTATTGATCAATTTCTGTGCTCTCTTCACCGCCTCACAAGCCATCTCAGAAGTGGTATACAATTGAGGATTCCAGGCAAGCATTTCACCCGCGGCAGT
>NZ_MTKN01000102.1 GCF_001975825.1 [Flexibacter] sp. ATCC 35208 | reverse complement strand
CCCTAACATTGGTAATCAAATTACCATTTATTCAAGTGGCATTCATTAATATTCTTCTAAAATGAACCATCCGAAATTTTAAACATGCTCTTAATCATTTCAAGTCTTCTAGTTTGTTCTGCCAGGGCATTAGGTGAACGCTGTGAAGCTTCTACGCCTGGAGCATTTGATACGATCCTCTCAGCCAGTTCCTTATAAATATTTAATATTGATTCTTTGGGTATATCTTTTCCGTTAGATCTAAACGCACCCAAAAATACCTCCGGCGAAGACATAAATATCTCTGATCCTGTCAGGCTAGCTCCACTCTTCTCTCCTACCTCTATCACTCTCCCCTGTGCATCATACTTTGTATAACTATACCTTCCTGTAGCACCACCATTCACAGGCGCCACCTGCTCCGCATTCTGCGACGTCACCAACCTCCCTAACCTGTCATCTCTTCCGGCAACTTCCACAATTACTGTAAACGACTAGACAATAAAAAAAGAGAAGCCGCCTCATTTACTTAGAAGACGGCTTCTTTCTGCTTTTTATAGGATGCATATTTTTTCTATTGTAACATACTGTCAGATTAAATTGGAGCTATTACATTTAATACAATTATTGAAGCTTAAAGCTACTTTCGTAAAATTTAAAATATTGAGGATTTATTAAAACCCTTTTACACTGACTTAGTACTATATCCCGGTCTTCCTGACTATAAATATGTCCCAAAAAACCTCTAATATCATAATTAGATAACACTCCATATATTTCTAAATATTCAGACAATGATCCAGCTAACGAATATAGTATTATATCATCTTCGGAAATAAACTTCACCTCTCCTGTTACCTTATCAATACAAATAGAATCTGAATCACGAAATCCAATTTTAAAGAAATCATCAGTTTCAGTAATTACATTACTAAAACAAAGGTCAAAAGCGCCGACCTTAGACATGTCCAGATATTCAAATAAATCATATAATAAATTACTGGTTTCAAAAGGGATTTGCTTACGTTCTCGCGGTAAATAAATTTCATAAATCCATTCTTTCCCTTGCGGTAAAAGATATTTATTCACAATATTCTTTTGTTGAATAAAAAATTCCAATACGTTCATGATTTTATAATAAAATGCTTGTGGATACTTTTTTTATTCTGATAATCAGTTGTTACAGTGACATCTCCATATATATCTACCAAATCGTTTCCGCCATTTGTAAAATGTAGCAGGGAATATTTGAAAGGCAGTGGTAAACTCCTTCACACTAATATTACCTGCCCGGGTAAATTGTTCAAGAGCTGAAATGATCTACTGTTAACTGAAATGATAGCGACCTGTCACGGAATTTTTTTTTCGTTTCATGTTTGCTATTATTTCGAACGCAAAGTTAAATTCTAATCATTATCGTTGGGGAATGCTCCGCGTCGTATGCTTACGTAAAAGTTGAGTTAATGGACATGACAAAAACAGCCGCATTTCTTTAGTAATCCAGAGATCACAATTCTGACATAATCTGAGTTCACGGCTCCTGAGTTAAATACTCATATCTTGAATTGTAAAGGTTGGTTAAGAGGAATTCATCATCGTTGTTCTAAAATTATATGCAAGCATACTTAAATGAATTTCACTTCCGATTTTAATCATATGGGTAGTATCATGCATAAACTTTTAATGAGGATGGTTGCAGCTGCTCATTGCCTTTTTCCCATTTTAGTCGCGTTAAAAGACATTTTTAATTATACACATCACTTTTCCCCAGAATCTTGCTAATAAAAACTTACCGGACTATTGATATCTAAAAAATAAAAATAATACCAGATTTTTTCTGATTAGCATATTTAGCTAGTGCCACCAACTCGTTCTTTAAGCTAATGTCAAAAATATTAAACGATGCACCTTCAATAATTTCTTTAAGAATTGACAACTCATTATCATCTACTATTATCGTCGTTTCAAAATCGTCAATTAACTTTCCAGTTTTCTTATTGAATGTACTAACAATATCAGACTCCCAAAATGACTTAAAACTTTTTTCATCCAACTCCATTTGTCTGCCTGTAATCTCATAATTGACATCGTTAATAAAAACAATCACTTCCTTTTTACTATCAGGCGCTAAAATGATTCTCATTTGTTAATAATTAAAATGTGCTTGTTCAGTATACTCACCGTGAGTATTTCCAGAAGCTCTCACATCAACAACCTTATTATTCGGAACATTTCCATTTAAATCAGTATAACTTCTTTTTCCAGAAATATTAGTATCAAGAACTCGGCAATATTTGTTAGAAGGATCTTGTATAACCTGCATTGGAAAAATAACTTTCCTGTTCATTGGGAATATAATATTCAATTCCAGATTCATTTGCCTCCTTAAACTCAAATAAGCTCTTTGCATAGGCTTTAAAGTCGGACAATTCAAACGTTGAATCTGTTATTATAATCGCATCCTTCATGATTTTTATTTATTTTCCAGGAGTTATATACTCAATTAAGTCTTTAATGTTTCTGAACGCCATAATATTATTTGCTTTCATACTTTTTTCAACAGCTCCATCATAATAAGTCCTCGTGATCTGCGCATCATTCGTTTTCAGCTAGATTCAATACATCTCCAAAAGCAAGATTGCAAGCATTGTAAGAAAGTAAACAACTAAATTGTCTACCACCCATAGCTTCATTCTGTCTTGGACTCTCAAATTGTACACCCTTAATTAAATAAATTATATCTCCTTTTATTAATCTCATATTAACCATCGGAACAACAGAATTGGGGAAATTCAAAACTGCAATTAAAAATGTCTCGCCTTTACCGCACCCTGGCCGGCATGCCTTACAAGCGCACCTGATGCGGTGTGTAATAAAGATACATCAGGATGTCCCGGCAGGTGCCATAAAGGTGATATGCCATCTTTGACACGAGCCTTCAGATATTTCCCTATACCAATGGGAGTAGCTACCCGATGACTAGGCCGTATATTTTAAAAAACAACTTAGGTATACTTCTACCCAATTCGCGTTTATTAAAAAAGAAAAAATTGACCTATAATTGGTGAGGTAAATTCCAAAAATAATCTAAATCAACTTTATAGGTTTCACTTGTAAGTACCTTCCCATTATATAACTCGCGAACAATAAATTTCTTTTCCCAAAGAAAAACCAAAACTTGAAACAATTCTTCCTTAATCTTAAATAAATTATCCAATTCCTTACCACTAACAGTTATCCCTACCCCATCAAAACTTTGCAAATTTGAGGATACTACAGGAAAAATGTTTACAAAACGTCTTGGCATTTCACTAATAGACCTTAAAATTTCATAAAAATCAGCCGTATCATCAATGCTTGCTATAATATTGAACATTGCCATATACTAAGATTTAAATACGATAAAAAACCTGACTTTGCCTATCAATAGATATAAAGATTCTATTAATCTCTTCTCAAATTTTTTAAAATCAACTTTAGTTTCATTTTGCCCCCTAACATCAAACAGCACAGTAACCAACGTACCTTTAGGTATATCCTTAAAGGCCCATAAAACCTGGCTCAATGTGTAACGAAATATATCTTCTAAATCATTTTGTAAGAATGAAAAATTTAAAATTATTGTCGCATTCCTGTTTTTAATATTATAATAATCCAAATACGGAAAGCCCCAATCTAATGAATATATATTTAAAAATTCTGCATTCATATTTAATTAGTTTTAAATTCGATTGTAACGCCTGGCGTTCTGGTTTGAGTTAGAACCTGGCTTTTAAAGGCCATCTGTTGAATTTTACTAACAAATTGACCACGAATATCTATAATAATACGTTGTGTATTGCATGGCCGCTACTCCCTGCTGGTAACCAAAACCGCTAACATAACCCTGTGCTCCAGGGTCCATAAACACGGGCAACTGTATCTCATCCGCCAGTAAGTAACGACAATTGTTACAGCTATTCTGCAGACTCGTAAGTTCTGCCTCTGTCAGCGTCATCGCAGCACCAAACTTATTTACAAGGAACTGATAAAATCCGCCCGCTGCGTTATTATATTCCTGCGTCAGTGCTGCCAGTCTTGCACAGATACTACTATCTGTCTTTTGAACAGAGACATTCGTCGCCTGTAACTTTACATTGTATGGATAAGGTGCATCCAGTAACCACGGGTTACAAAGCATATCCAGCGAAGTAATACCCAATCCCCCTTTGATCGCCTCTTTAAAGGATACATAACCGCCCGAAGGCACCGATCCGGGTAAAGTACTCGCTCCATTCAGATGATCCACATCACCACCCGCCTTACATACCTGCAATAATTTTGTACGCAGCAAATCCGCCTTTGCAGCATAAGCTGCATTGCTGTTTAAACAACCCGCCAACTGTTGCATCCAGTAATCTGCCTGGGCTTCACAATTTTCACTCACAGACTGCGTAACTGCCGCTGATACCTGCGCCGCTAATGCGGTCGTATCTGTTGATAATCCTGCTGTACTGTAAGAAACACTGTTGATACGGGAAACTTTATATTTTAAGGCAGCCGCACAATTGTTTGTGACAGGTGTAGTAGGGTTGGGATTACTACAGGCGGAACTGGTTTATAAAAATAGACCAGACATACTCATTCGAGCAATACTATATATTCCTGAAACTGCATATCTTAACCGAGTATGGCTTAAAGATGCCTACAATTTAAAGGGTAATTCTATAAGAGTACTTTCTGGCTCACGATGAGTAGGAAAAACGAATCTATAATAGTCAGCATATTCATTTCCTCCAACTGCTGCAATAACTTTCTCCTTGAACATCTTATTAACCCCAAAATCATTTGTTATTTCATTAGGTATTATCGTATATTCCAAGTAAATCCTAAGATAACTAAGGAATCCAATCTCACTATCAGCTATATAGGTATACTCACCCTCAATATCATCAAACAAAATCACTTTGCGGTTAACCAAATCAACACCAATATCAAAATTATAACTATCATCACTTCCAAACAATACAAACCGTTCCTCCACATACAATGGCATTATAAATCGAAAATGGGGTAATACCTGAATTACATCCACTAAGTTGCTATTTCCCAATAGTTCGACAAATATTCCTTTAGTATCATTTCTTTCCATTTCCTCCATCTTATACTTAACTAAAATTTCACCAAAATCGCTTTCATCAGGCACAAGCGAATCATATATTGCCCTTACCTGGGAAAATACTGCATACTGATAAATAGAAATAAACTCTTTTATAGCTAAAACATCCATCTATTGTAATTTATTTGTAAATGTGTTGTGTGCTTTGTTAGCAGGTGCTTCCTCTGGTTTCACCATTTCTATGACATTTACTGGCATAAATCCCTTTGAGCCATTTTGCTGGAAAAAGATTACAGCATGCGTCACCTTCTTGTTGATTTTTGCGGACGCTGTTGAAGCATCCTGATAAAATGCTTTATGGGTGGGATTTGTTCAATCCATACATCGTCAACTTCTGGCGCCTTTCCATTAGCAATCCATACCAAATTTCTTGGGCTATTACAGGCATTAAAACATTTTGATCGGTAAGTTTCCTTTGATTTCCACCCTTTTTCATAATAGTGGTTTAAAAAGTGAGACAATAATATAAATACGCCTTTGGGCAGAATGGCTAAAGACTATATATACTCACATGCGGAATGTTGATGGGACAAACCCCAACTCACCAATATATTTGCGTCTCATCCCACAGCCATGCTAAACGCCGGGCTTAATACACCAGGTTAAAAACGGCTTACTACGGGGCGTAATACAAAGTTATAAAGAAATATCTTCACCCTAGGTAAAAGGAGCTAAAAACGGCATTGAATAATAATCTGGAACATGATTGTTAAATCTGAATCCTATATACCTTTATTGTTAAAGAAAAATCCTATTGTAAAAGATGGATTTCTAAAACCGTTACTTATTGAGTTGGCTGTCTCTCACATTACCAAGATGTATTTTAAAGATCCATAGCTCTATAAAGATGTTATTCATCTTGTCCATTAAAATTCAGGATGGTTAATTATCTTCTTATAATTTTCATTTAAAAAAACAAAAGCCCAAGCTTCAAAAATTTGATAGTAATGTAAAAATAGTTCCAATACCAACATTATATATTTATGGCTTCGATGGACAGTTTCATGATAATTTGTAACTATGAAAGTTCGTGTGTTAGGGTCATTAAATATTATTGGTTCATCTCTATTGAATCTTCCTCTGCGAAATGCCATTCAATTCTTAACCCTTTTGCCGCAGCTACTTGTCTTTCTGCCTGCTCCAATAGTTTCGTTTGTGCCCAACCTTTTTCAAACAAGAAAGCATACTTCCCTTTTGCATCAAGTGCTCACTCCAATGGAAAGATTGATATCATCACCCGCCTTACAGACTGTGGTAATTTGGAACGAAGCAATGCTACAATTTAAAAGGGAACTTTATTGAACTCGTTTCAGGATGATCATCATTTTGAAATACAAATCTGTAATAATCAGCATATTCATTACCTCCAACTGCCGTAACCACACTCTCCCTAAACATCAAGCCAACTCCATACTTATTTTTTATTTCATTTGGCATAATCCTATATTCCAGATAAATCCGAAGATAACTAAGAAATCCGCTCTCACTATCAGCAATGTAGGTATACAACTTGTCCATATCATCGAACAAAATTACTTTTCGGCTAACCAAATCAAAACCAATATCCAAATTATAATTACTATCGCGACCAAACAATACAAACCTGTCCTCTACATAAAATGGTTGCTCAAAGCTAAATTGTGGTAACACCTGAATTACCTCTACTAAATTGCTATTTTCCAACAGTTGGACAAACATTCCTTTAGTATCATTTCTTTCCATTCCCTCCATCTTATACTTAACTAAAATTTCACCAAAATCGCTTTCATCAGGCACAAGCGAATCAAATATTGCTCGTACCTGATAAAATACTGCATACTGATAAATACTAATAAACTCCTTTAATTCTAATGCATCCATCTATTGTAATTTATTTGTAAATGTGTTGTGTACTTTGTTTGTCGGCATTTCCTCCGGTTTTATCATTTCGATAACGTTTACCGGAGTAAACCCTTTTGATCCATTTTGCTGGAAAAATATTACTGCATGAGTCACTGTCTTATTGAGTCTTGCGGACGCCTGCGCGGCATCCTGATAGTAGGCATTCCACCCTCCTACCACAAATGTCCCTGGACCAGCTTGTGAGAGGTTGAAAAACTGAAAATTTGCCATCTCATTTTCCGATGCGTAATAAATTCCGACAGTTCCTGGACGCATAGATCCAGTTCTGGAATTATTACCACGAGCGAAACGAACCACTTGTTGATAATCCTTCTGACCAAGTCCGACCTCCACCATCATCAACTCATCTTCATGCCATTTAGCATCAGTAAAATCACCTACCAATAAAGGATCTTGACCGTATGTTTGCTGGTAAACTGTTAGCATCATGCCTAAAATACTTACTGCTCCTCCAAACTTATGCCAAAGAGAAGTAAAGCCTTTCCCTCAATGTAATTGTTGTGGTAACGCAAGCCCTACTTTGTTTTCCTGATTTAGATGGTGTATGTCCAACGTTTGTCCCTTAAAAGCTTCGAATGCTGGAAACTGCCTTACAAATTCGGCATCAGCTTTAGGTGAGAAACCATTATCCATAGCATATTTGTTTGAATTACTCCAAGTGATTGATGGGTTATTATTACGTATCTGATCCCAGCACCATGGAGCATTCTCTTTTAATTAGTCGATTTAATCCCTATACCCTTAGACCACCATAGTAGCTACTTACCCCCGCATCCGGCGTACGCTGTTGCGTTATTCCATTCAACGACTGATAACCATATGACGTCGCCAGCGTATGGGAAGGATACACAGATGTAAACTGCATCTCCACCGTACTCCCCGCTGCTCCACCAGTAGGTAGATTATACCGCCCCCAATAACTCAATGCTCCATTCAACACTGAATCATACGCCGGACTTAACCCCAGACAAAGTACCGCCGCATTCGCCGCTATCTCCGCCCCCGACAATAGCCTGTTGTATAACCGAAAATGTTTTAGCGTACTCAAATTCTCAGGATAGATAACCCCCGACACTGTATTCGTCAACGTCCACCCACAACCACCTGCCGGGGCCCCTGCACTCAATGGACACAATACCCCATTCACATACACCGCCAGGTCTCCACTGTTCAAACCCTGACCCTGCAATACCACATGGGTCCACTGCCGTAACGGTAATATCGCCTGCAGATCTGCCACCAAATGCTTTGATATAGCAAAATCTATAGTCGCACCATCCACCGCCGGTGCCATCGTATAAATGGACATATACAAATAACGACCACTGATACAGGTATTAAACAGGTATTTCAAAGAGAAGGGCCGACCTTTTTGGTCAGCCCCTCTTCTTTATCTCGCAGCTTGTTTGATGACAAAGACGATAAGTACTCTTCCCGTGAAAAACTTTTCTATTGGCTTATGACTTTTTTCCAATAGTTACTTAACTGTGGTATATGTTCCAGAACTATAACAATTCTTCCATCCTTATCGTCAGTAGCTTCAAATCCTATAAGTCTGCCATTGAAGGTGTCTTCAAGGTTAGGGATTATGTGTACGACCTTACTATTTACATCGGAAAGAACAACGGTTATACGGGCACCTTTCAACGAACTATTTGAATTGCCTACATACCTGATTACTTTGCATGGTTTGTGGTTAATAGTTGTATCAGTTGCTGTGTACTTTTCACCATTGTAAAGCTTACGTCTGAAATTAAGCCCCATTTTGGGGGCGGTGAATGGAAGATCTGCTTCTTTTTTATAGACTAAATCTTTTCCAATATCTTGAAATTGATGTTTGTCAAAATTGATTCGGTAGTATGTTTCAAGGCTATAAGAAGTTGTCACTCGATTGTCGACAATAAGATCTTCACTTTTCATTACCTTTTCAATACCTATTCTGTTATAAACAAATATCGAATCTCTAAGTAATACACTCATCTTACCAGTAACAGTGTGTTTGTTCCATACTGTATAAACAAATACACCATTATCGGCCTTCTGTTGTCCCTTGGCTAACAAAGGAAAGAACAAGATTAAGGATAAGAATAATTGAATAGTATTCATAGAAATTAATAAAATACTGAATTACGACCATTTGACACAATCACAGCGCCAGCATTGAAAATTCTGGTTCCTATACCTTGTACGTCAAAGATAGCGCCTGAGAGAACTCCTTGTACAGTCGAATAAGCTGTATAACTACCTTTATATTGGTCACATGCAATTTCGGTCCAACTTGTGCCGACTGAAATTCCTACGATATGTGACCCTGCATGCGTCAGGGCATTAAATGCATATCTTATAGATAAGTCCACAGTTGGCCCGCCATCACTGAGTTCACATCTTTCTGTTGCCATAATAATATAAGTAGATATAGAACTTGACAATACTGTCCAATTATAAAGCATTGAAAATCCATAAGGGCCGGGGCCGGTTGTGTAAAATGCATCCGGATCATCATTAGGATTAGCAAGAGGCTGCATGCTTCCTGCTATGTCATAGGCAGTTGGTCCAGTTTCATCGGCAATTTTACTATTTTCATTTGTTTCAGTCGCTGGATAAATTTGATCATATAATATCTTTCTATCTTCAGCAGAGGCTGTATCCAGGAAATTTACAATACTCACCAAACTTTCCCTTGTTGGATCGGCAATGTCGAAATTCTTAGCAAGAGTGGCAATGGTAGACGAATTGAAGGTTTGTGGGGCAGGATTGCTGGCATCCTTTTTACATGCTGCAAATGTTGCCATAACAAATGCAAATGCCAGGTACTTTTTCTTCATAATTAATAGTATTTAGGTTAATATAAAACTCATGAGTCTGGGTCTTAAAGATTTCATAGCGGGTAAACGTATCGATCTTAAGATGTTGGGTATATGTTGTCCTACTAGTAAAGAACTAAAGGGTGCATTTGTGCCCCACGTCAACGAACGTTATTTTAAAGAAAACGAACTATTTAATTAAAAATTTAATGATTTGCCGTACGGAAAAAGGATTCGAGGGATTTTTATTTGAATCTCTCTCATGCTGTACAATATGCCTTTTTAAGGCATTGGGCATTCCAAAGTATAGAAGGTGAAGAATATTCAATATTCAGTGTCTAATACGGTGATATTGGGCCAGTTAAAACGGTTGATCTTCCCATACACCGTCCACTTAATAATAACTATACTATCCCAGACATTGGTAACCAAGTTATTAGCCCCATCCTCCGCCGGTGCCATCGTATAAATAGACATATACAAATACCGCCTACTGATCCAAGTATTAAACAGGTACTTATTCCCCTTGTAGTATCAAGTACCTGAGCTACCGGGGATAGTAAAAGGTAAAGATGGGATGGATTTGACTGTGGGTTTAATACACAGAATTATAAAGTTATTGCTATAGTGTAATATTCATCAACGGGAGAGATCAGAGTGCTGTAAAAGTTGAGATAACGGACATAACAAAAACATCAGCATCTCTGTAGTAATAATCTTTGAGAAATCAAATTTAAATTTTCTAGAGGCAGGGGGCCAAAATCCTATCGCAATTCCGTGATCTATGTGGACATTTAATTCTAAATATCCATTATTTATTTGATCAATAACCTGTTGTATAACCGAAAATGCTTCAGCGTACTCAAATTCTCAGGATAGATAAACCCTGACCCAGTATTCGTCAACGTCCAGCCGCAACCTATATTTCCTTTGCATTCTTTGAGTTATGAAGCCACACCGAAATTATTCTCAATATACCTTATTCAAAACCTCTTGTAAACTCTTCATATGAATTAAGGTTTAAAAACTCTTCCTTTCGCATAAGTGTTCCGTGGTCATTATCAATGATAATTTTTCTTTCCGGAGGAATAGCTGCTACTATGCTTTTCAAATAACTGAATTCATAAAAAAGGCAGGCAAAAATATTGAACGTAATAAACTCAGATATGATAAGATCCTGTTCATTATTTTCCATTAAATTAAAAATGGTATTGTTCTTTGATATGGAAAAGTAACTTTCCTGTTCATAAGGAATATAATATTCAACTTCAGATTCATTTGCTTCCTTAAACTCAAATAAGCTCTTTGCATAGACCTTAAATTCGGATAATTCAAACGTTGAATCTGTTATTATAATCGCATCCTTCATAATTTTCATTCATTTTCCAGGAGTTATATACTCAATTAAGTCTTTAATGTTTCTGAACACCATAATATTATTTGCTTTCATATTTTTTTCAACAGCTCCATCATAATAAGTCCTCGTGATCTGCACATCATTCGTCATCAGCTAGATTCAATACATCTCCAAAAGCAAGATTGCAAGCATTGTCAGAAAGTAAACAACTAAATTGTCTACCACCCATAGCTTCATTCTGTCTTGGACTTTCAAATTGTACACCATTAATTAAATAAATTATATCTCCTTTTATTAATCTCATATTAACCCTCGGAACAACAGAATTGGGGAAATTCAAAACTACAATTAGACCAAGGCTTGTTTGAAAAACCTTCGAAACAATAACTTCCATAACTTTAATCACTTTTTTTAGCTTCTTTTAATATATTATAATGTTTCTGCCAAGTCTCCTTGGCCTTTTGTACTTCAGCCATTTCTGATGCAGACCACCCCTCTTTCTTACCAATTTTAAGCAAATGGTCTTGAGCTTCAATTTCTAATCGAGCTTTGTTTAAGTGAGAGCGGATTTCTTAGTTATCTTCGGATTTATCTGGAATATAGGATTATACCAAATGAAATAAAAAATAAGAATGGAGTTGGTTCGATGTTTCCTCCATCTTATACTTAACTAAAATTTCACCAAAATCGCTTTCATCAGGCACAAGCGAATCAAATATTGCTCGTACCTGATAAAATACTGCATACTGATAAATACTAATAAACTCCTTTAATTCTAATGCATCCATTTATTGTAATTTATTTGTAATGTGTTGTGTACTTTGTTTTTGGGAGTTGCCTCGGGTTTTATCATTTCGATAACGTTTACCGGTGTAAATTCCTTTGATCCATTTTGCTGGGAAAATATTAAAGCCTTTCCTTCAATGTAATTGTTGTGGTAATTCAATGCCTATGATCACTTTTACAACTTAAAGGGCAACACTATAAGAGTATTTTCTTTATCTGCCTGAGTAGGAAAAACGAATCTATAATAATCAGCATATTCAACGCCTCCAACTGCGATAACAGCCCTTTCTCTGAACATCATTTTAACCTTATCGTCAAATTTTATTTCATTTGGCATAAGTCTATATTCAAGATAGATTCGGAGATAATTTAGAAATCCGACTTCGCTATCAGCAATGTAGGTACACTCACCCTCCATATCATCTCCTTTGTGGATTCTAAAATTTTCTCTTATAAATTTATATGCCGTAGTTAGTCCTCTGGTAATACACCCTTAATACCTGCTACCGTCTGCACCTGCTTTATCTTATCATCCCACTGATACGCCGTACTGTTATCATAACAAAACCGCAATAACATCGTCAGCGTAAAATGCGCATCATAAGAATATCCCCAATAATAAATATCTAGAATTTTAAAGGTTGCTAAGAGGAATTCATCATCGTTGTTCTGAAAATTATATGCAAGCATCCTTAAATGAATTTCACTTCCGATTTAATAGAAGAAATCATATGGGTAGTATCATGCATAAACTTTTAATGGGGATAGTTGCAGCTGCTCCTTTATTTATGACATTACGAGATGTAAATGGGTAATTCTTAATTTGGGAGTATATTTTTTTTGTTTAAACTACTTCCCATTGTTTGAAACCCTGCCAGGATGGGGAAGGGGAAAATGGCTCGGCAGCAGCGCCTTCCCCGGTTTTTGTACCTACTATGATAAGTCACCATAATAGGCCATTAACACAGGAAATTTTACAGTCTCATTAATTTAAATAGGAAGAAACATTTTCATTTCCCGACATATTGTTTAATATTTAAGGGAAAGATCAATTAATTTAAACTTCATATCTTCCTGCTCCTTTACCAATAATTGTACAAGATCTGCTGCTTCCCATTCGACTTTAGTAGCGAGAAATAATATAAATTTTTCTAAATCCAGATTATTATAAGCGCCGATTAAAATACAACATTCTAATCTTCTGGTTCCTCCATACCACACATTAGGTAATCTTTCATCATTCACTGATACAATATTAAAGCCTAACTCCTGATCAAAAAGCTTTATTTGTTCAATTACTAATTGTTCATCCTCAAGTGTACTAAATGTGATAATTAGATTTGTTACCTTACTCATATTATATATTTAATTATTTCCCTTTTACCTCACCTACAAAATCAAATTCCTTTCCAACAACTCTAAAACTTGTAGTATTCTTTAATTTTCCTTTTAAGTCAGCTAATGTAGCCTCTGCCACCTCCCTTGTAAATCCTTTCTGACTAGTACCATCGATTATTACTGATCTGGCCTGACCTGCAGCATCCTTAAACTTATTCACCAAATTCCTTAACATATTAGGGCCTTCAGTCATGTTTGAAAGTACTTTAATTTCTGTCTCAATCCCATTGACCATAATATCAGCATTTCTGACACTTTTAGTTGCCGTCTGTTCTACGTCTTTCCATAAAATTACATTCTTTCCTTCATCTAATAACTTTTGTGCCCAAAACCATTCTGATTTATTTGAGAATACGGCTCCTTCCATCGCTAAAAAATGTATTGTTTCTCCTGACTTATTCTTTAATGCCCAATTAATAGTCTGACCAAGTTTTCCTCCATATCCAGGGAACTCTACATAAGTCCCAGGATCTGGGTTCAATAAATTGAAAACAAAGCCAGCGGCAGTAGAAATTGTTAACTGATTAGTTGGTACAGACAGCCACGTCAATCCACTGATCCATGAATAAATCCCAATTCCTGTACCATATGCAACACCCGCTCCTGCAGCCAAAAATCCTCCCACAGTAGTAGCTCCTATCTTATTACCCCTATTATAATAATCTTCAGCTTCCTTCTTTCCCATACGTGCCATATTTCTACGTATGACCTGTTGAGGATAAATATATTCTGAAAACTCTAAGCCATCCTGATCAATTCCTTCAATAGGTCTGTTACTTGCAAACTGATAGGGTGTCAACTCGGGATATTTTTTGGTAATTGGATCCACACTTAAAAACCTCCCCGCCCTCGGATCATAAACCCGCATCCCATAATCCTGCTCATTTCCCTCACCACTCACTTCATTGTCATTTTCCTTACCATTAAACCCATATCTATACCTACTCAAACTATACTTTCTATCCATTTGCAACATTCCAAATGGATAATAATCCTGGGCACTCAGCACTTCCGTGACATAGTGGTCCCCGTCCGCAATTGCCTTATCACTTATCGTAGCAATTACATTTCCGAGATGATTAGTTAACTCGTATCGTTTTATTCCTAGTTTATTCCAGATTGAATCTACTTCACCGCCTAAAAGTACTCCTGGTTCCCATATTCCTAAACGAGTGCTTCCATACAAATACAACTCCTTCAAGAATTTATTACTTTCACCATTTTGATTTCCATAAACAGCTAAGGTATTTCCCTGGGCATCACGCACATACCACGTCTTATCAGTCACTCCGCCATGCGTATATCCCTTATACACCCTATTCCCGCCCGCATCATACCTATATTCCAAAGAACTCCCATCCGCTTTAGTTATACTACTAATTTTCCCATAAATAGTCCATTTTATATTAGTAATACTATCCCTCAATAGTTAGGTAGTTTTA
>NZ_MTKN01000101.1 GCF_001975825.1 [Flexibacter] sp. ATCC 35208 | reverse complement strand
TGAAAATAGGGTTCATCCTCGTTGGTAAATTCCCTTTTTCATGAAGGTTTTTCTGAAAATAGGGTTCATCCTCATTGGTGAATGCCCTCTTTCATGAAGGTGTTTATGGGTATATATGGGTTCATATATGGGTATAAAAAAAACGGGGAGAAATCCCCGTTTCGTAAAAATCAAAAACCAACCATTAAAAATTCTTATCAATAAAAACCTGTCCCACATCGTGGGCAGGTTTTAAAAGTTTCTTATGTATGTTCCTGCCTTATTTGTTTGGCTGAGGTGT
The DNA here is from genome assembly GCF_001975825.1 of [Flexibacter] sp. ATCC 35208. Classification (GTDB taxonomy): domain Bacteria; phylum Bacteroidota; class Bacteroidia; order Chitinophagales; family Chitinophagaceae; genus Chitinophaga. The sequence continues at coordinate 14,835 of NZ_MTKN01000101.1, read as the reverse complement.
TGTTCTCAGATAAGGCTTGATGATCTTGTGGCCTTTAGGGAAACGGGCAGGAATGTCTTCCGTTTTCACTGCGGCTGTTACGATCACATCTTCACCATCCTGCCAGTTTGCCGGTGTAGCTACCTGATAGTTAGCTGTCAGCTGCAGGGAGTCAATTACACGGAGTACTTCGTGGAAGTTTCTTCCTGTAGAAGCCGGGTAAGTGATGATGAGTTTTACTTTCTTGTCCGGGCCAATGATAAACAGTGACCTAACGGTGAAAGTTTCAGAAGCATTTGGGTGGATCATATCGTACAGGTCAGACACTTTTCTGTCTTCGTCTGCGATGATAGGGAACTCCACTTTGGTGTTCTGGGTTTCGTTTATATCATTGATCCAGCCGAGGTGTTTATCCACGGGGTCAACACTGAGTGCAAGCACTTTAACGTTACGTTTAGCGAATTCATCTTTCAACGCCGCTGTTCTACCTAATTCGGTAGTACATACCGGGGTGTAATCAGCTGGATGAGAGAACAATACTCCCCAGCTATCGCCCAGATATTCGTAAAAATCAATTTCGCCTATAGATGTTTTAGCCTGAAAATTTGGTGCTATATCTCCGAGTCTTAAGCTCATATTTTATTCTTTTTACGGTTACGCTACCAAAAATAGTTATTTCCTACAAATATTATAGACTTTGCTGTTAAATTTTTGAAAATAAAGGGGTGCGGTACTTTTTAGGGGGATAAACGGCAGGCGTCGATTGCTGCCTGTGGCGATTATCGGCCGCGTCGTGGGAAATACCGGGGGATAAATTGGGGGATATGGAGAGATATCGGGAGATATGGAGGGATATGGAGATAATTGGAGATATAGCGGGAGATATTGGGAGATATCTGGGGATATGAAGAGATATTGAGACCTACCGGGAGATAGTGAGAGATATGGAGATATATTGGGTGATACCGGGAGATTGAGGGTGATATTGAGACCTACCGGGAGATAGTGAGAGATATGGAGATATATTGGGTGATACCGGGAGATTGAGGGAGATATTGACACCTACCGGGAGATAGTGAGGGATATGGAGATATATTGGGTGATACCGGGATATTGAGGGATAATTACAAACTGAGGGATAAATTTACCAGAATGGCTCCACAAAAAAATCCCTGCCTGAGAAACAGGCAGGGCTGAGGTCAAAACAAACAACTGAGAACAAAGGTATTAGGGATAACACGCTTGAACGATTGCAACAATCATAGGGGTCAGGATCGGGTTTTTAGAGGGTAGTTTGGAGAATAGCTTACATCGTTCTTTCTTTCCATGCGTAGTAGGCAAGGGTGTATTTGAGATCATCGCACAGATCAGCTTTCTGACGGGCGCCATCCTCGTCGAAATCCAGTTCCAGATAGCCCAGATACAGTTCATAGTTCATATAGAGCATGTCCATGCACTGTCCTATCTTCTTTTCATACTGGTGATTCTTAACGGGGATGGCCGGGGTTACCTGCTCAATATAGTAGCATTCACCGTCAGTATATTCTATCCACTCTCCCTGCTCACGAAAGCCGGGACGGGTTAACAAAAAGTTCATATTGTCAAACACAACAGCACTACCCAGTTCCGCCTCCAGATCTATGATTTCCGGTATTTGCTGCATATTTTCCAGCTTCTTTACGATGGTCATCTGTACAGCGTCATTCCTGTCCTGAACGTAGCGTAGCATGGTATTCAGCACTTCGTAAGTAGTCACAAAATCGCAACGGGTCCAGTCGTCACCCTGCTGCAGATTGCCCCATATTGTGATATAGTTAGAGTCATCCAGGATGATCTGTCCTACTGATATGGCGGGGCATGTATTTACTGAAGGCGTTGTTTTAAACTGTTTCATATACATCTCGTGTTATTGACTATACAAAAGTAGATGCACTACGCGCAGAGGATTTGCGTACCGATAAAATCAATTTCATTAATTTTAGCACCTAAATAATATTGCATGCCGAAGAATAAGGATGCTGTTTCCCGTTATCGCTGGATTGATGAGCGGTTGCGAAATAAACGTCTGAAAAAACCCGCCCTCGATGACCTTATTGAGTTTGTCTCCCGAAAAATGGACAAAAGCATTTCTGTACGTACTATCCAAAAGGATATACAGGATATGCGCCATGATCCGGAACTGAATTACAACGCCCCTATTGTATATGATAGGTCGAGTGGTACATATTCGTATGAAGATGAGACTTACTCTATCAACAATATTCCCATCGAGGAAGCGGACCTGGAAGGCCTGGAAATCGCTATTGGTATATTGGAGCAGTTTCGCAGTCTGCCTGTGATTGAACAGTTTGAAGATGCGATCCTGAAAATAGCCGCCAGTCTGAAACAAAACCGCGAGGTGCTGGAGCACAAAGGCATGATCCGCTTTTCACGCGCTACACAATACAAAGGAGCATCGCATATTCCTTCGATTGTAGATGCTATTAAGAACCTGGATGTGATCAGGATATCGTACCAGAGCTTTGACCGCAATGAGCCCAAAGAGCACTGGGTGGAGCCCTATCACGTGCGTGAATATCAATCACGCTTTTACCTAGTGGGTAAGAGCCAGAAAGCAAAGGGAGGTACGCTGCTTACCTTTGCACTGGATCGTATCATGGATCTATGGCCGACTGATAAGAAATTTGATGCAAAGAACTTTGATGATGCCAGTTATTTCCAGCATGCTATTGGTGTGACGGTACCACAGGGTGAACCTGAGAAAGTGATCCTTTCTTTTACACCTCACCAGGGTAAATATATCAAGACACAACCTATCCATCCTTCACAACAGATAGAATCTGATACGGCAGAAGAATGTCTTATCTCTATCAATGTAGTGATCAATAAGGAGCTGACAATGCTGCTGATGAGTTACGGCGCAAATGTAAAGGTGCTACAGCCTGCACCATTGGCGGAACAAATAGCAGCAGAAGCAAAAGCAATGTTAGAACGTTATTAAAATCAGCACCATGGCACAAAACTTCCAGATATCTGGCAATATTATAGACATTCCTGCACAACGTATTTATCCGGGTACGATCACTGTAACGGATGGAAAGATCACTGGTATCAGTGAGGATCAGGGTACATATCAGCAGTATATTTTACCGGGGTTTGTAGATGCACATGTGCATGTGGAAAGCTCTATGCTCACGCCTTCGGAATTTGCGAGACTGGCGGTGGTGCATGGTACGATTGCAACGGTATCTGATCCGCATGAGATCGCGAATGTTTGTGGTGTTGAAGGGGTGAAATATATGCTGGACAATGGGAAAACAGTCCCTTTCAAATTCTGTTTTGGTGCGCCGTCCTGTGTGCCGGCTACGATATTTGAAACTGCGGGTGCTACGGTAACGGTGAGCGATGTAGAAGCACTGCTTGCATTGCCTGAAGTGTTATATCTCACTGAGATGATGAACTTTCCGGGTGTGTTGCACAATGATCCGGATGTGATGGCAAAGATTGCTGCGGCGAAGAAAGTGAATAAGCCTGTAGATGGCCATGCACCAGGGCTGAGAGGCGATGCGGCTAAGCAGTATATTGATGCGGGGATTAGTACGGATCATGAGTGTTTTACGGCAGAAGAAGCGTTGGATAAATTGAAGTATGGGATGAAGATCCTTATCAGAGAAGGAAGTGCGGCGAGGAATTTTGAAGCACTGGTAGGATTGCTGCATGAGCATTCAGATAACATGATGTTTTGTAGTGATGATAAACATCCGGATAATTTAGTGGAAGGACATATCAATGTGTTGGTGCGGAGAGCATTGGCCCATGGTGTAGATCTCTTTAAAGTATTGCGGGCGGCGTGTATCAACCCGGTGGAGCATTACAAGATTCCTGCGGGATTACTGAGATTGGGTGATGCAGCAGATTTTATTGTAACGAATGAAATTACGGAGTTCAATATACAAACCACTTATGTGAATGGAGAGAAAGTAGCGGAGGGTGGAAAGACGCTGATTACAGCGCCGGTGGCACCGGTGATTAATAACTTTGATTGTAAGCCGGTTTCGGTTGATGATTTACGTATAGTTGCAGATGGTAGTACTGCTACTGTGAAGGTGATTGAGGCGCTGGATGGTCAGTTGATCACGAATACGTTGATAGAAGAGTTGCCAGTGGTGGATGGTGCATTGTATAGCAATGTGGAGAGCGATGTGTTGAAGTTAGTGGTGGTGAACAGATATCATGCCGCACCGGTTGCGTTGGCGTTTATTAAGCGGTTTGGATTTAAGCGGGGAGCGATAGCGTCTTCTGTGGCGCATGATAGTCACAATATTATTGCGGTGGGTGTGGATGATAAGAGTATTGTACAGGCGATAAATGCGGTGATTGCATCACAGGGTGGAGTGAGTGTGGTGGATGATGGCGAGGCACGTGTGTTATCGCTGCCGGTGGCGGGGTTGATGAGTAATCTGGATGGGTATGAAGTGGCGGAGCAGTATAGCCAGTTGGATAAGGCGGCGAAGGGATTGGGGAGTGAGTTGGGAGCACCGTTTATGACGCTGTCATTTATGGCATTGTTGGTGATACCGCATTTGAAATTGAGTGATAAGGGGTTGTTTGATGGGGATAGTTTTAGTTTTACTTCGTTAATAGAAAATAAATAAACGCAATTCAAATGACTTTTGCCTTCGGCAAAAGTCATTTGAATTGCTGCTGCGTTTGTTTCCTGTCTCCAACGCAATGCACCTAACAATGCAATCATTAAAGCGGTACGGAATGTCAGGGTTTGTGCATCTGGCTGTGTAACTGTAAGACCTAATTCTTTTATTGATTCTACGAGAAAACTGTTATGCGCACCACCGCCGGTGAGCAATACTTCTCCCACTACGCCTTCTTCCCCACCAATCAACTTCACGGCATTCGCGATCTGTGTAGCAATATGTTTTGTATATGTATTCAGCTTTCCCTGTGTAGACAGCTGATGCCCCTGCATCATGGGCAACACCGTACCGGTACCGAATTTATTCGTCAGCGTTTTTGGATAAGGCAGTGCATAATAAGCCAACCCATTCAGCGCATCCAGCAATTTCGGATCTGTCACCCCACCAGCAGCCAATTGACCATTTTCATCATAAGCACGACCCAATGACTCTGCCAGACTATCCAACACATAATTGCAGGGACACACATCAAACGCTACCAATTCTCCCTCTTTCTGTGCAGAAACAGTCGCATTCTCACCCAGATTCACCCTATAAGCTGCATTCGGGAACAACAACTGCTCCGCCACCGGCAATAAAGGGGCGCCCTTACCACCTAGGGCAATATCCATGGCCCGCAGGTCACTGATCACAGGCAACCCTGATACCGCTGTAATCGCCGCACCATCGCCCAACTGTGCCGTCATCTTTTGTGATGGCATATGGAACACAGTATGTCCATGGGTCGTAATAAAATGTACCTGGTGATCAAAACCATGGGTAGCAATAAAATCCTTTACCGCATGCCCTATGTAATGTCCATATTCACTATGTAGCAAAAAATAGTCTCTTGCAGGCAGGTTCGCTGCACCTGACAGTTTTTCCTTCCAGTCTTCTGTATATGCTTTACGCTCAGCAGCCCTGATCTCGTACGTCCACTTGCCCCTTACCTCTGTCAAAGCTACAAACACCAGGTCCAGCCCATCCAGTGAGCTACCTGAAGTGACTCCTATTACATTGTATACCATGCCCTAAAATTTGTGCAAATGTATTTGATATTTTTTTTTCATTGGATTATGGAATCAATACCCTGACCAGCATCATATAGACAGAATAAACTAAATGACTATGCTAAAGTACCTATTCCTGTTGCTGGCAGGGCTGATTACCCTCACAACACAAGCCCAGCGAACACTGACTGGTATTATCACCGATACAGACAACCACCAGCCATTACCCAGCGTTTCCGTACTGATAAGAGGTACCAGTATGGGCACCATTACCAATGCAAATGGTGAATTCCACCTCCAGGCACCGGCAGGGAATCTTACTTTAGTGATCAGTTTTATAGGTTATAAAACAAAGGAAGTCTTTGTTACGGACAAACAATCAAAGATTTCCGCTTCTCTGGCGCCTGATAATAAACAGTTGAGTGAAATAGTGGTAACTGGTTATGGTATCATAAAAGATATGAGGTCTATGGGTTGCAGCTACGCTACCGTCAATAGTGAGGAGCAGGAAGCCTACGCTCCTATTCACGACAACCGTTTCCAGGCGGTGAACCTGCACCCACTCAGCACTTTCGCTGCCGATGTAGACAGGGCCGCCTACTCCAATGTACGTCGTTTCCTGAATGATGGAGAACTGCCTCCTGCCGATGCAGTACGGGTGGAAGAAATGATCAATTATTTTGACTATCAATACAAAGCTCCTACTGGCAATGACCCGGTAGCTATCTATACCGATATGACCGAATGCCCCTGGGAGCCTACTCACCAGCTGGTGAGAATCGGTCTGAAAGCTATGGAAGTATCTAATGAAAAATTACCACCGGCTAACCTCGTTTTCCTCATCGATGTATCAGGATCTATGCTTGCAGAAAACAAGCTGCCACTGGTGATCAAATCACTGAAAGTACTCACGCAACAATTACGTCCTATCGACCATGTAGCCATCGTTGTGTATGCAGGTGCTGCAGGTGTGGTATTGCCCTCCACGCCTGGTAGTGAAAAGATGGCCATCATGGATGCGCTGGATAAACTGGAAGCTGGTGGTTCCACTGCTGGTGGCGCAGGCATTCAACTGGCCTATAACACTGCCGCGGCCAACTATCTTGAAGATGGCAACAACCGTGTGATTATCGCAACTGACGGTGATTTTAATGTAGGTGTTTCCAGCGAAGGCGACCTGGAAAAACTCATTTCAACCCAAAAAGAAAAGGGCATTTTCCTCTCTGTTCTTGGCTTTGGAATGGGTAACCTTAAAGACAATAAACTGGAAATCCTGGCTGACAAGGGAAATGGGAACTATGCCTACATCGATACTTACGAAGAAGCCCGCCGCACGCTGGTGACAGAGTTTGGCGGCACGCTGTTTACCGTAGCGAAAGATGTGAAACTGCAGGTAGAATTTAACCCTCATTTTATTGAATCATATCGCCTGATCGGCTATGAAAACAGGATGCTGGCAGCAGAAGATTTTAAGGATGATAAAAAGGATGCGGGCGAAATGGGTGCAGGTCACACTGTAACTGCGCTATACGAAGTGGTGCCTTCCAAAGGCGACGATGCTACCTATCCGTTGAAATATTACCAGATGAATCTATCCAATGCTTACTACAATGAAGAAGCGCTGACAGTGAATGTACGTTATAAAAAGCCGAAATCCAACAGTAGCAAGGTTTTCACACAAACCATGCGCTGGAATTCGCAAAAGGTAACCCGGATACCAGACGACTTCAAAATGGCTACTGCTGTTGCAGCATTTGGTATGCTGCTCAGGAACTCAGAATTTAAGGGGAAAGCCACCTATGCACAGGTGCTAACCCTTGCTGAAAGCGCCAAAGGAGCAGATAAGGAAGGCTATCGGGCAGAATTTATTCAGCTGGTTAAAAAAGCGCAATTATTGCACAACGGAACCCCTGCTTATTCCAATGTGATGGCAGATGACGACAATCAGTAGCTGGCCTTTCATCCGTTGTTAACCAAAGTATTACTGTAAGGGGGAAATATTTTAAGCTCGAAAGTGCGCCTTATACCTATCGGGGCCGGTGTTTTTCCATCGGCCCCTTCTTTTTTGGATTGAAAAAATTGGTAATTTGCAGCCATGATAGTAAATCTGAGTAGTACCAATTCACTCGTAGGCGAATGGCTGAGTGAAATCAGAAGCATGGAAATTCAGCAGGATAGAATGCGTTTCAGAAGGAATATGGAGCGAGTGGGAGAAATTGCAGCCTACGAGATCAGCAAAACATTGGAGTACGAGGAAAAGGAAGTGCAAACCCCTTTGGGTATTGCCAATTGCCGGGTATTGAAACAGCAGCCTGTACTGGCTACCATCCTGAGAGCAGGCCTCGCGCTGCACCAGGGTTTGGTTCATTATTTTGACAAGGCGGACCACGCTTTTATATCGGCCTACCGTAAACACAATCATGACGGAACGTTCGATATCAACCTGGAATATGTATCCAGCCCAACTATCGAAGATCAGGTAGTAATCATATCAGATCCTATGCTGGCTACAGGTGCATCACTGGTTAAAACCATCGAACACCTGCAGGACATTGGCAAACCGAAACACATTCACCTGGTGGTAGCCATTGCCTGTACAATAGGTATCGAATATGTACAACGACATGCTAACAACAATATGACCATTTGGGCTGGAGATATTGATGATGAGCTCACCGCAAAAGGTTACATTGTACCTGGTTTGGGTGATGCAGGTGACCTTGCCTTTGGAAATAAATTGCAAAATTAAGAACTTACTAAAACGAGTATAAAGAGACTGACCGGACCTGTGCTAATCAGGTCTGGTTCGCATTGATTCAACCGGCTCCAGGAAAGGATTCCAGGCCATAATGCCAGGACGTGCAACAATACAGCCAAAATAAGTAAACTGCCCCGTTAATCGGTAGTTCTGTAAGGGAAAATATAGTTAATAAACCAATAATTCTGAATGACTTAGAGGTTTCTCAGTGTTAAAGTTATATAATTTTAATTTGAGATATGACAAGCTTTGTGTACCTTCACACGTAGGCACGAGAAACCCTATACATAAGTATTGCTCTATGAAAAAAGTGTTGCTGTTTTTAACAATCACCCTTTATCTGATGAACCCCGCCAGGGCGCAGGATCCCCACTTTTCGCAGTTTTTCGCGTCTCCAATGACGTTGAATCCTGCTATGACGGGACTGTTCTCAGGTGACTACAGAGTATCCGGTAATTACCGTGAACAATGGAGAAGCATCTCTACCCCTTTCACTACCGGTACTGCAGCTATCGACTTCGGCATCCTCAAAAATGTCATTTCTTATACCGATATCTGGGGCGTAGGTCTGATGGCGATGTATGACAGGACTGGCGGTGGTGCACTCACCTCTACCTACCTGAGCTTTAGTACTGCTTACCACAAAGGTCTGGATCCGGAAGGAAACCATACCCTCGCTGTAGGTGTACAGGCTACATACGTTTCCAAACGACTTGATCAAAGCAAACTGGTATTCGAAAACCAGATAGACAATAATGGTTATAACCCTGCTATCCCTAGCGGCGAAACCATTTCAAATCCGAGCATCTCTTATCTGGATCCAAACATCGGTATCCTGTATAACGGTCTGGTCGGTGAATCTTCCAACATTTACGCAGGTGTTTCCTTATACCATATCACTCAGCCTACTGAAACGTTCATGCAACAGAACAATAACAGGCTCACATCCCGCGTAACTGTACATGGAGGTGGTTCATTCCCTGTAAATGGTACAAACCGTATCCACGCCAGTGCATTGTACATGAAACAGAGCACTGCCAGCGAGTTTACTTTTGGTGGTGCTTATGGCTTTGACCTGAGCGGAGGTATGGACGAAAATCCTACTGTATTCTACCTGGGTAGCTGGTACCGTCTGAAAGATGCGATCAATCCTTATGTAGGTCTGGAAATCGGTGGTTTCACAGTAGGTCTTACTTACGATATGAACGTATCTACACTGAAACCGGCTTCTAACTACCGTGGTGGTATGGAGCTGTCTGTGATCTACATTCACAGAAGGAATGACAACAACAAGTATAAAACAAACTGTCCAAGATTCTAGTCTGACATAAACGAATATAAAGAGACCTGCCTGCTACAAACAGGCAGGTCTCTTATTTTACAACCGTACCTATTTTCAGGGATTTTATCACAAAAGGCCCCCGCAATTCCCGCTCAGCTTATTTTTTTAGGGTTTTTACAGTGATTTTTAGTTACTTACAATCCGATCAATGCGAATAATGCTATAACTAATTCAAAAACACGAGAATTTTGTTTTCATTCAGAGAAGTACTGGCGGCCGTACAGGCCTATGGGAAAGCACATCAGTTTATAATGCAGCACAAGTTATGGAAGTGGATACTGATACCAGGCATTGTGTACTGCATACTGTTCATGACGGGGATTTATTTTGTATGGGGATATTCCGGGGACTTTGTTGAATATCTTTTTAACCTGCTCCCGGTAAAAGTATGGATCCAGGATCTCGAAAGCAGCTGGATCAGTTTCTTTTTTATCCTGCTGGGAATCTCCATCCGTATCATGATCCTGTTACTTTATTTTTCTTACTATAAATATCTGTTCCTGGTATTGGGCTCGCCCCTGTTTTCGTACCTGTCGGAAAAGACAGAAGCACTCATGGACAGGAAGGAATATCCTTTCAGCTGGCAACAGTTCTTTAAGGATATGATGAGAGGGATCAGGATGTCACTACGCAATAGTCTGAACCAGACACTGTGTGTAATTGCACTGATCGTACTGTCGTTTATACCCATAGTAGGATGGATCACGCCCCTGTTTGCCTTTTTTATTGAGGCCTATTTCTATGGTTTTTCTATGGTAGATTATAGCTGTGAAAGACATAAACTGAGCACAAAGCAAAGTATTCAATTTATACGCGCACACAGAGGTATTGCCCTCGGCAATGGTATGGTGTTTTATTTAATGATGTTCATTCCTGTTTTAGGATGGATCATGGCTCCTTCCTATGCGGTGATTGCTGCAACTATTCATTTATCTGATAAACGCCTGTTACATGGAGCAACCTGGTAAAGTATACCTGATTCCTACTGTGCTGAGCCCTGAGGCACTGCATACCATTCCGCCTTATATTACAGCGGCCGTACAAAAAATCAGCGTATTCTTTGTGGAGAATGAACGGACAGCCAGAAGGTACTTAAAAGCGCTGGACCGTAGTATTAATATCGATAGCTTACAGCTATTGCTCATGCATGGAAATCATCCACCGGATACCGCACTGGCTAAGAAGCTGCTGCTGGAAGGAAAAGACATTGGTATCATGAGTGAGGCCGGATGTCCTGCCATTGCAGATCCCGGGCACCTGGTCGTGATGGCGGCACATACTGTGGATGCACCGGTCATACCTATGGTAGGGCCGAATTCAATGCTGCTGGCATTGATCGCATCGGGTATGAACGGACAGAACTTTCAGTTTGTAGGATACCTGCCGGTGAGGCCACCTGAGCGCGTGAAAGCGATTAAAGAGCTGGAACTGGAATCGATAAAGAAACAACAAACACAGTTGTTTATAGAGACACCTTACCGTAATAATCACTTGTTGAAAGATATTGTCACCACCTGTAAAGAAACGACCCTGGTATGTGTAGCTGCGGATATTACAGGGCCAGAGGAGTATATTAAAACGAAAACGGTTAAAGAGTGGAAAAAGCAACTGCCGGAACTGCATAAAAAACCGGCGATATTTTTGCTGTTAGCACAATAAATTTAAAAAGCGCTTTTTAAATTTATTAATACACCGGATCTTTTATTGACAGCACACTATCTACGATAAAATTGCTAAACCCTCTCCAGGGCAGCGCACCGAGATATTCCCTGTAATGCAATTCTACAAACTTACCACTGCTACGCATCAACTGCTCCGCTACTCTATCGTTGGTCACTGAAAACCGGAACTCGTTGGATTGTAGCGCACCTGGCTGCCTGGAACGATAGCCACTCTGTATAAGCCTGCCTTCGTACGTCTTGAAGACATAACCTTTCTCTACAAAGTAGTTCAGCTCACCGGCTTTTACGCCACGGCCAAACACGAAATAATACCTGTAACCTACTACCCCCGCTATCAGCAACACCACCACTGCAATTATAGTAAAAAGGAACCTGCCCATAGTATGTGTTTTTATTAAAGTCCGTATTGGTCTATCAGGTACAGTAAACCGGCCATGCTAAATGCTCCCAGTTCCAGCTCACGCTTGTTTACCTGTGAAAATACATCGTTCGCTGCATGATGCAGGTCGAAATATCTTTGTGAATCTGGCAACAGTTCTCCCATTGGAATACCCATTGCTTCTGCAATCTGGCCTACATCTACACCACCACCTTCTTCTGTAAAATCAGTCACTTCGTAAGGGCGGAATAATGGCGCCCATGACAGGATCTTTGCTCTCTTTTCCGCAGGCATGGTAAATGCAAATCCACGGGGAGTAAACCCACCTGCATCGCTCTCTAATGCGAAGATATGCTGTTCATTTTTTGATTTGGCTACTTCTGCATACTTTTTACCACCACGTGTACCATTTTCTTCATTTGCAAACAGTACGATCCTGATGGTATGCTTTGGACGAATGCCCAGCGCCTTGAAAGTTCTCAGTATTTCGATGGACTGTACACAACCGGTACCATCATCATGCGCACCTTCATTTACATCCCATGAATCCAGGTGACCACCTACGGTGATGATCTGTTCCGGGTGCTCACTACCTCTCAGTTCAGCAATCACATTGTGACCAATGGTGTCAGGCAGCATCTTCGCATTGGTACGGAGATATACTTTCAGGTCCTTTTCATCTTTCAGACGGTTGCTCAGCAGGTCTGCATCTTCCAGGCCGATGGCTACTGCCGGGATCTTTGGATATGCCTCGTCATAACTCATGGCACCGGTGTGCGGAAAGTTGTTCGCACCGTGAGACATAGAGCGAACGATCACCGCCGTTGCACCATATTTAGCCGCAGCGCTGGCGCCATGCCCTCTGTACTTCACCGCATCGCCATAAGATTCGAAGGTATGTACGAAGGTCGGATTGAAATGGTAGTTATAAAATACGATCTTTCCTTTTACCAGGTCTTTCTTTGCTTCCAGGTCTTCGAAAGAGCTGATTTCTATTACAGGAGCTGTTACACCAGCAGGACCACTGCCTACAGAGTTACCAAGGGCCAGTACAGCCAGTGGTGGTATATAGTCACGGCGACGGCTGATAATGCGGGCTTCTTCTTTTGCACCTCTTACCCAGTGAGGCACCATACACTCCTGTAAGTATACAGTATCAGCACCGGCTTCTTTCAGGGTCTTTACACCCCATTTTTCGGCCTTGACCATGCCAGGTGAGCCTGCCAGACGACCACCTACTTCGGTAGTCAGTACTTTCAGGTTAGCATAAGCCTTACTGTTGGTCAGGATTTCGTTGGCAATACGACGGAAGGCCAGGGAATCGTCCTCTTTTTGTTGTGCTAAAGCCGGCAGTGTGCATGTAAGCAAAACCGGCAGGATGTATCTTCTCATAAACATATATACACGGTCAATTTAAGGGCTAAAACTAATCATTAGTACCTGTTAATTCAAAATTAACATAGATGGGCGGCTGTTTCCATGGTAGGAATACCCTATTTCAGCTGCCGGCTGAAGCCGTTAATCCCAAATTCCCGATATGTCATCTTAAAATGTTATAATTTTGTGGTACCTGTAATGATGTAAGCCGTGTTCTGCAAGAAGCGTCCTGCAATCGGTGTTATCCATTCTAAAAAAATAAACATGCGTATAGGAATAGTATGTTACCCTACTTATGGGGGTAGTGGCGTACTGGCAACAGAACTTGGAAAGGCCCTGGCGGACAAAGGGCATATGGTACATTTTATCACGTATCAGCAACCTGTAAGGCTGAATGCCTTCCATGCCAATATATATTATCACGAGGTGCAGGTACCTACCTACCCTCTTTTTGACTTCCCTCCCTACGAATCGGCGTTGAGTAGTACAATGGTGGATGTAATTCTCAATCAGCAGCTGGATCTGCTGCATGTGCATTATGCTATTCCACATGCGTCTACTGCTTACCTCGCTAAGCAGATTGTGAGTAAAACGGGTCGTGTGGTACCGTTTATCACTACACTTCATGGTACGGATATTACCCTTGTGGGCAAGGATAAGACTTATGCACCGGTGGTGACGTTTTCTATTAATGAGTCTGACGCGATTACGGCGGTGTCTCATAACCTGAGGGAGGAGACGTATAAATATTTTCAGATAGAGAAAGATATTGAGGTGATTTACAACTTTGTTGATACTGAGCGGTTTAAGCGTCGGGAAGCGGAGTTGAAGCACTTCAGGGATGCGATTGCGCCGAATGGCGAGAGAGTGTTGCTGCATGTGTCGAACTTCAGGAAGGTGAAGCGGGTGCCGGATGTGATCAAGGTGTTTGCACAGGTGAGGGAGCAGGTGCCGGCTAAATTGTTGTTGGTAGGTGATGGTCCTGACAGGCCGGCGATTGAGTGTATGTGTAGGGAGATGGGGTTGTGTAATGATGTGAGGTTTGTGGGCAAACAGGAGCAATTGGAGGATGTGATGTCGATTTCAGATCTGTTTTTGCTGCCTTCGGATTATGAGAGTTTTGGGCTGGCGGCGCTGGAGGCGATGGCGGCAGAGGTGCCGGTGATTTCTTCTAATGCGGGAGGGCTGCCGGAGGTGAATATACATGGGGAGACGGGGTATTTGAGTGCTGTAGGGGATGTGGATAGTATGGCGAAGCATGCGATTGAGTTGCTGAAGGATGAGAAGGAGTTGGCGAGATTGAGGCGGGGGGCGTTGGAGCAGGCGCAGCGGTTTCATATTAGTAATGTGATACCGCAGTATGAGGCGTTGTATGAGGAGGTGATAAACAGGTCGCTGGTAGAAGCAAAATAAATAGCCCAAACTGGTCAAAAGCTTCGCTTTTGACCAGTTTGGGGTGGCAAAAAAAGGAAGGAGGCGGTCTGACGACTGCCTCCTTCCTTTTTGGGTTAAATGAATGGGGCTGACCCAAAAGTCAAAAAGGGCTTTTTGGATCAGCCCCAATTTTTTTCGACTGGTTTCATATTTTTTTGGCACAAACAAACTGTAGAGCGGTTC
>NZ_MTKN01000100.1 GCF_001975825.1 [Flexibacter] sp. ATCC 35208 | reverse complement strand
CCGTTCCTCTTCCTGATACTGCCGACATTTACAGTACGGGGAAGCTAAAAAAAAACATTTAAATTGATGAAGCAGGGCCCAGGGTAATAGAATACAAGGAAAAAGACGGCCAACTCATTCAAAAAAAAGTAAAATTGGCCGATAGTCCTGGTAAAGCCCATGATGGATGGTTATGCACCTACTATGTGTATGACGATCTGGGTAGTCTTCGTTTTGTAATACCGCCACTGGCAGTACAAAATATCATGTCTGACTGGAAGATCACTTCAACCGTCGCCGATGAACTTTGCTTCCAGTATCAATATGATGCACGTGGCCGCATGATTTCGAAAAAAATCCCTGGAGCAGGAGCCGTTTTAATGGCTTATGATAGCAGAAACAGAGTCGTCTTCACGCAAGATTCCATACAAAGGCAAAAATCTACTCCTGAATGGATCACAACATTTTATGACGGTCTGAACCGCCCTTACGAAACAGCCATCTATACAACGGCTTTGACCAGAGAAAATTTACAATGTAGTATCACCACCAATTTAGATGACACTTCCGTCATCAATCTATCTTCATTTACTGCTGACCTGGTAGTGACTACTTATAACAGTGCAGACAGTGCATACCAGGCGACCAACTCCATTACCTTTGATCCAGAATTCACTACTCCTGATAATGCTGAAGTTGAAGCCTCTATCGTCAATGATGATGGCATTACCAGTGTTGCATCATCCAATCCCGTTCCGGTTATCTCTTCATCTGCACTTTCACCATTGTCTTACACATACTATGATAATTATAACTATACTGGTGTACATAGCCTTGTGAACACAGGTCTTTCAAAACCGGAAGCAGGTGACAATCCTTATAGCCAGGCCAATACTTCTTCCAGTACGCGTGTCGCCACTCTCACCACAGGAACAAAGGTTCGCATATTAGGCACAGACCAATGGCTCACCACCACGAACTACTTCGACGATGATGCCCTGACTATCCAGACAATTGCAGATAACCATACAGGTGGAAAAGATGTGACCAGCCTTCTATATGACTACAATGGCAAGGTGTTAAGCACCTACCTTACGCATACCAACCCTTCCAGCACTGTTACGCCTCAGACAACCTTACTGACCAAAATGGGTTATGATGCAGCTGGTCACCTGATTTCACTCGTCAAGCGGCTGAATGACAGTACCAACCTCGAGGAAAAGATCGCAGAGAACACCTATAATGAGCTGGGACAATTGCAGCAAAAGAAAATAGGCGTAGCTGCCAGTGGGCAGTTAGATACCCTCACCTATACTTATAATATAAAAGGCTGGTTAGCGGGTATCAACAAAGCATTCGTCAATTCCACCGGCACAGACAACTGGTTCGGTGAAGAAATCAGTTATGATGATGGCTTTGATAGCAGCCAATACAATGGCAACATTGCAGGCATCAAATGGAAAACCAGGTCCAACGGCATACCAAGGGCATACGGGTTTGGTTATGATGGCACCAACCGCCTAAAAAAGGCTATCTTTAACCAGCAAAACAATACAGGAGCAGCATGGACATCAGACAAAGCTTACTTTACAGTAAGCAACCTCGCTTATGATGCAAATGGTAACATTAGCTCAATGAAACAACAGGGGTTAATAGGTACTACCAACAGTAATGTGGATAACCTGACATATACCTACCAGGCCAATAGTAATAAGCTATTGACTGTGACAGATGCCAGTAATACAAGCACCGCCAAACTAGGTGATTTTAATGACGGTACAAACACAGGCAACGACTATACATACAACGGTAATGGCAATTTAATATCCGATCAGAATAAGCAAATCACTTCTATCAGTTATAACCTGCTGAATCTTCCTGAAAAAATTCTGGTCAGCGGCAAGGGTACAATTAATTATTTATATACAGCAGATGGCAGGAAACTGAAAAAAACCGTGGTGGACAGTACCTCGTCTCCTGTCAAAACTACTGTGACTGATTACATAGAAGGATTAGTGTATGAACGGGACACCTTACGATATATCATTCACGAAGAAGGCCGTATTCGTCCGGAATACGATTCCGGCAAAGCCCTCGTTTATCATTGGGATTATTTTGAAAAAGATCACCTGGGCAATGTCCGGGTAGTATTGGGAGATAATGCAGACACCAGCGTATACGCCGCTACCATGGAGACCGCCAGCAGTGCGACTGAAAACGCTTTATTCAGTAACATAGACAATACCCGCACGGCGCTTCCTGCTGGCTATCCAACGGATGAAACTACCAATCCAAATGCATATGTAGCCAGGCTGAATGCAGAAAGTGGTGAAAAAATAGGACCTTCCATTGTATTACGGGTCATGGCGGGGGATACCCTGCAGCTGGGGGTCAAAGCATTTTACAAAAGCACAGCAGCCAGCACCTCCACTACTACCACAAGCAGTATGCTAGCTGCACTCATACAGGCATTCAGTTCTTCCACTATCTCTGATGGTACACATGCGGCTGCGGGTACAAATTCCGCTATTTCGTCAGCATATACATCCAGTGAGTACGAAGAGTTGATCAGCAAGGATGCAGATGAGAACCTTGCTACTAAACCAAAGGCGTATCTCACCTATGTACTTTTTGACGACCTGTTCAACATGGTAGATGATAATAGTGGTGTGAAACAGGTACAGGGAAATCCTGATGAATTACAAACATTGACGGTAGAGAAGTTCGTTATTAAAAAAACAGGATTTGTTTATATTTATACGAGTAATGAGAGTGGGGAGAATGTGTATTTTGATAATTTGGTGGTAGTCCATAACAGAGGGCCGTTATTGGAGGAGACGCATTATTATCCGTTTGGGTTGACAATGGCTGGAATATCTTCCAATACACTCAAAGGGGTCAACTATGCAGAGAACAAGAAAAAGTACAACGGCAACGAGTTACAGTCTAAGGAGTTCAGTGATGGTAGTGGGTTAGAGCTGTATGATTTTAATGCCAGAACCTATGATCAACAGATAGGACGGTTTGTACAGATAGATCCTTTGATTGAAGATGGTGGCCAGGAGATACTAAGCCCCTATCATTTTTCCTTCAATAATCCGGTACGCTATAGTGATCCTGATGGGAAATGTCCTTTCTGTGCTGCAATTCCGTTTCTTCCCGCAATTGTTGATGGCATAGCTGCTTTAGGTGCTGCTACCGGTGTGACTGTTGTGATAATACAAGCGGTGGATAAATTAAAAGAGGTTAATTGGGAAGGGGCATTCAATGGAGCTAACGTAGGATCTGCTAACCTTACATTTGCGCCACAGATTACATTGTCCCCAAGTGAGGTGTTGAGCAGTAAGACGGAAAATAAACCAAGCGGGAATAAGACATCGAATAATGCTCCGGCTTCTGACAAGACAAGTAGCGATAAAACAAAAGAAACTTCCAGGGCTGCACGTCGGGAAGCTATGAGGGATGCGGGAATACCAACTAGTCAACAACCAAGTTCTCAATCCAAGAATAAATCTGGTCGCGAATATACGTATGAAACAACGGGACCAGGTGGTAAAAAAGAGCAAAAATCGGTTCAGCAGCAGACACAGGATAAAAGCCATCCGGGACAAGCACATTGGGAAGCAGGGTCAGTAAAAACTGATGACGCAGGTAATGTGAGAACGAATAACTATAATAGGCCGAAATTGAAGAATGACAAATCGAAAGTCAACTATAATGATTAAATAAGAGCATAATGAGTATAAGTGATAAGCGAGATATTTTATTCAGAAAGCAAAGAGGCCGACAACATTTAACAGTGTACTTAAAAGAGTTGGAAGCTACTTTTAATGTAAATGGCAATGAGATAACAATATTAAGTTTAGAAGAAACCGACTCCATTATTGAACAAAGTGTGGACAAAACCAATAATGATATTATCTCAAAACAGATAATACCATTTGATGACAAAGAGGATATACTTAGATTTTACATAGATAATTGTTCTCGGCTCCAACCTAATAAAGTTTATGTGGTTACAGATTATTCCAAAGAATGTGGTGTTGCTGTATTGGATAGCTTAATAAGGTTAAATCCCAATTTTGCTTTTAATGCAGAACATACGGGTATAATAAGTATTTTATCAGAGGATTTATCAAACAAATTAATCCTGGATTTTTATGAAGAAAATGATAGATTTTTCCTGGAGATAGAAACAGCAGGGAATCTATGGGGAAAGATAAGAAAAGACAATTAGAAAGAATAGGATGAGCGTTATATTACTGGGAAGCTGCAGGCAATGCCTGTAGCTTCTTGTTTATCTGGAGGCGTATGCTTTTTTAGTTTTGTTGTAAGTAATGGCCATGTCAATAAAGTAGTAGATTTTTCCCTTCTCCTCCTCTGGCAAGGCGTCAATGTCCTCCATGCGTTTGAGCAGTTTTTTGTCCAATACCATTTTGGTACCTTATTTTTCAATGATGTAATAACCTTTTAAACGAACGATATCGTTATAATGCTGAGCGGAAACACTCAGCATTATAAAAAAGGAATTCTTATGAAGAAGAGTAGCTATTTCATTATTTTAACTGTTGAATAAGCACAAATTAAAACTGAGGACGAGGTCCCCAACCAACAATAGCAATTAAAATCATAGGTAATACAAAGAACACCAGGCTCATGACAGCCCAAAATTGGCGTGTCCCTTTAGGTAATTCATCAAAGCTTTTCAAAAGAAGATTAATCCTTTCTTCAGAAAAGTATTTATAGATGGTTAATACCCAAACAAAAACAATCGGAAGGACTACAAATTTGCTTGGAATATATTTAGCTGCATCCCATATTAATGTTCTTTGCAGGATTATTAGTATCAACATAAGCGTACAAAATTGACTTAATGCCAGTACCATAGCAGCACTAAATCGTGGGCTTTGATTTTTAAACATTGTTGTCCGGGTAAAATAAGAAGCTAAAACAAAAATGGGAGCGATTAAGCCCCCAATAGTTTATATGTTTGGGTTGCGACACTCAAATAATAAACTTGGACAAAGATAGAAAATTTCCCGGACAGCCGCTTTTATCACAAATATTGCATGTGATTCCAGCGTCGATTATCACAAGTGCAGTTCTAAAACATAACAGCAACCGTTATTATAAGAAATTGCCTTTGCGAGTGCACCTTACCAGTCTTTTATATGGTGTATTCAGCTATTGCAACGGGTTACGTGAGATCTGTGAAGGTATGTTAGGTTGTGAAGGTAAGCTGGCACATCTGGGATTGGATAGAGCACCTTCGAGGAGTACACTGTCTGATGCGAATACAAACAGAAGCTATCGGGTATTTGAAACTATTTACTTCGGTCTGTTGAGCAAATACCAGGGAGTTATCTCGGACAGCCGATTAAAAGGCTTAAGTATCAGCAACCTAAAAATCATTGATAGCACCACCATCAGTCTTTTCGGAGATATTCTCAGAGGTGTAGGTCGTCCGAGATTAGATGGAGCCCGCAGGAAAGGGGGAATAAAAGTACATGCAATGATGGATGCTTTTAGTGGCGTCACTGAATTTGTACGGATGACTGCAGCAAAGGTTCATGATAGAAGGTTTCTGTTACAGTTAAAACTTACAGCAGAAAGTTTTATAGTGTTTGATAAGGCTTACAATGATTACAATTTGTTTGCCAAATGGAGTAAAGCAAACGTATGGTTCGTTACCAGGATGAAGGAGAACGCAATATTCCATGTAACTAAGGTGATTAATGATAATACGCGAAAGAAGAATGCGAAAGGCATTCTCAAAGAACAATATATCACGATTGGATACAAGCAGGAAAAAGCGGCCATGAGATTACGGTTACGCCGAATCGTCTTTAAGGCCGATGATGGTAAAGTTTATGAATTTATCACAAATAACTTTAAGATTAAGGCCAAAGAGGTTGCTCTGATTTATAAATATCGTTGGATGATAGAGTTATTATTTAAGCAGATCAAACAGAACTTTCCATTGCGGTACTTCTGGGGAGAAAGCCAGAATGCTATCAAAATGCAAATCTACTGTGTCCTGATAGCTCAGTTACTGATGGTGGTGATAAGGAAAAAATCAGCTACCCGTAAATCATTTGCTAATATGATCACAGTTATACGACTTCATCTGATGAGTTATGTAGGATTGTTGAATTTTATCAAAGATACTTATCAGGCCTAGCGAAAAGTTTATAACGCAGATTTAAGCTCTGCATAAGGGGGGGAACTACCCCGAAAAAATAATAGGCAAAAATCCTGTGGAATCTTTGCCTATAATAGAATACAAAAAATTTAACTCCGGTTTACCCGGACAACAATGTTTAATAAATTAAACAACCGCCTGTGTTCAGGCATACTTATCCCCCTGATCGTCTCTTTTTTCAACGTTATTTCTACTTCAGGCCGCTGCAAAATGGCTGCTGTCATCACCCGGATGTTATAGCCGATCCGTCATCAATCTATCTTCATTGACTGCTGACCTGGTAGTGACTACTTATAACAGTGCAGACAGTGCATACCAGGCGACCAACTCCATTACCTTTGATCCAGAATTCACTACTCCTGATAATGCTGAAGTTGAAGCCTCCATCGTCAATGATGATGGCATTACAAGTGTTGCATCATCCAATCCCGTTCCGGTTATCTCTTCATCTGCACTTTCACCATTGTCTTACACTTACTATGATAATTATAACTATACTGGTGTACATAGCCTTGTGAACACAGCCCTTTCAAAACCGGAAGCAGGCGACAATCCTTATAGCCAGGCCAATACTTCTTCCAGTACGCGTGTCGCCACTCTCACCACAGGAACAAAGGTTCGCATATTAGGCACAGACCAATGGCTCACCACCACGAACTACTTCGACGATGATGCCCTGACTATCCAGACAATTGCAGATAACCATACAGGTGGAAAAGATGTGACCAGCTTTCTATATGACTACAATGGCAAGGTATTAAGCACCTACCTTACGCATACCAATCCTTCCAGCACTGTTACGCCTCAGACAACCTTACTGACCAAAATGGGTTATGATGCAGCTGGTCACCTGATTTCACTCGTCAAGCGGCTGAATGACAGCACCAACCTCGAGGAAAAGATCGCAGAGAACACCTATAATGAGCTGGGACAATTGCAGCAAAAGAAAATAGGCGTAACTGCCAGTGGGCAGTTAGATACCCTCACCTATACTTATAATATCAAAGGCTGGTTAGCGGGTATCAACAAAGCATTTGTCAATTCCACCGGCACAGACAACTGGTTCGGTGAAGCAATCAGTTATGATGATTGCTTTGATAGCAGCCAATACAATGGCAACATTGCAGGCATCAAATGGAAAACCAGGTCCAACGGCATACCAAGGGCATACGGGTTTGGTTATGATGGCGCCAACCGCCTAAAAAAGGCTGTCTTTAACCAGCAAAACAATACAGGAGCAGCATGGACATCAGACAAAGCTGACTTTACAGTAAGCAACCTCGCTTATGATGCAAATGGTAACATTAGCTCAATGAAACAACAGGGGTTAATAGGTACTACCAACAGTAATGTGGATAACCTGACATATACCTACCAGGCCAATAGTAATAAGCTATTGACTGTGACGGATGCCAGTAATACAAGCACCGCCAAACTTGGTGATTTTAATGATGGTACAAACACAGGCAACGACTATACATACAACGGTAATGGCAATTTAATATCCGATCAGAATAAGCATATCACTTCTATCAGTTATAACCTGCTGAATCTTCCCGAAAAAATTCTGGTCAGCGGCAAGGGTACAATTAATTATTTATACACAGCAGATGGCAGGAAACTGAAAAAAACCGTGGTAGACAGTACCTCGTCTCCTGTCAAAACTACTGTGACTGATTACATAGAAGGATTAGTTTATGAACGGGACACCTTACGATATATTATTCACGAAGAAGGCCGTATTCGTCCGGAATACGATTCCGGCAAAGCCCTCGTTTATCATTGGGATTATTTTGAAAAAGATCACCTGGGCAATGTCAGGGTAGTATTGGGAGATAATGCAGACACCAGCGTATACGCTGCTACCATGGAGACTGCCAGCAGTGCGACTGAAAATGCTTTATTCAGTAACATAGACAATACCCGCACGGCGCTTCCTGCTGGCTATCCAACGGATGAAACTACCAATCCAAATGCATATGTAGCCAGGCTGAATGCTGAAAGTGGTGAAAAAATAGGACCTTCCATTGTATTACGGGTCATGGCGGGAGATACCCTGCAGCTGGGGGTCAAAGCATTTTACAAAAGCACGGCAGCCAGCACCTCCAGTACTACCACAAGCAGTATGCTAGCCGCACTCATACAGGCATTCAGTTCTTCCACTATCTCTGATGGTACACATGCGGCTGCGGGTACAAATTCCGCTATTTCGTCAGCATATACATCCAGTGAGTACGAAGAGTTGATCAGCAAGGATGCGGATGAGAACCTTGCTACTAAACCAAAGGCGTATCTCACCTATGTACTTTTTGACGACCTGTTCAACATGGTAGATGATAATAGTGGTGTGAAACAGGTACAGGGAAATCCTGATGAATTACAAACATTGACGGTAGAGAAGTTCGTTATTAAAAAAACAGGATTTGTTTATATTTATACGAGTAATGAGAGTGGGGAGAATGTGTATTTTGATAATCTGGTGGTAGTCCATAACAGAGGGCCGTTATTGGAGGAGACGCATTATTATCCGTTTGGACTGACGATGGCGGGGATAAGTTCGAATGCATTGAAGGGGGCGAATTACCCTGAGAACCGGAAGAAGTATAACGGGATAGAGTATACAAGTGAGCTGGATCTGGATATATATGATGCACAGTTTAGGAACCTTGATCCACAGATAGGCAGGTGGAATCAGATAGACCCGAAGATCGAGAATATGGAGGCATGGTCGCCGTATGCTTCTAACTATGATAATCCGATCAGGTATAATGACTTTTTAGGAGATGAGCCGGCAGAAGGTGGGCCTGGGCTTTTGGAGAGGTTGGGGAATGCTGTTGTGCAAACTGGACAGCAAATAGTATCAGCTGCAGCGGGCGCCACGAATGCTTATGTGTCTAATAATTTATTGGGCGGAGGTAGAATAGATGTAGATAATACTGGTCTTATCGGGGGGAATGCCATAGCTTACCAGGTAGGGCAAAAATTAGGGGATGCTGCTGCTGTTTATACAGGCGTTGTTGAAGATCTTGCGGCAGGAGCTGGAGAATTTTTTTCAGCAGGAGCAGGTACAGCTCTTGCTGTTCCTGTTGCAATACATGGAACTACAACAGCTGGTCTTGGGTTGAAAAATCTGCTAACTAATCCCATTAGAAATATTACACTTGAAGAAAGAGCTGCAAAACTCAATGAAAAAGATCGCTCTGGAAAAGATTTTACTCCTGCAGGAAGGGAGGTTGTTAAAGAACAGAATAAAGTTAAGAATGGGGGTACGATGAAATGTGAAAATTGTGGAGTGGAAACGCCCAATGCTCAAAAGTCTAAGAAAGGTGTTACGCCTCCGAAGAATGAAGCGCATGTTGATCATGTTAAGAGAAAGAGAGAAGGCGGGAGGGGGAATCCTGATAATGGGCAAGTGCTTTGCGGTGGTTGTAACGTAGAAAAACATTAAATGAATAAAAATGAGCAATAGTCAAAGTGATAATGAGGAAGTCAAAGTCAAATTAGTGTATAAAGATTTTGATGGTAATATTAAAATTGAAAGTGTATGGGCAGAAAAAGTTGGCAACTATTATAGAATAGTTAATGTTCCCTTTTTTGCGAGTAACCTTGCATATGGGGATATAGTAAGTGCAGAAGAAGATGATGGACAGTTGTACTTTGATGAGCTGATAGAGCCTTCAGGTCACAGTACAATACAAATGATTATCTACAATAAGGGGGATGTTAAAAGAATAGGTGAAGAGCTGGTTGCTTTAGGGTGTGATTGGGAAGGAAGTCATCTTGAAGGTTATATATCAGTTGATGTTCCGGCTACTATATCTTACGTTCCTATAAAAAAATATTTGGAAGATGGGGCTTTAAATAAAAAGTGGGATTATAAGGAAGCCTGCTTGGCTCATGTATAGAATCAAAGGAACGGTTTAAAAAGCATATTCAAGATNNATCTTGAATATGCTTTTTAAGTTTTGTTATAGGTGATAGCCATATCGATGAAATAATAAATTTTTTCTTTTTCTTCTTCCGGGAGAGCTTCAATATCTTCAATGCGTTTAAGCAATTTTTTGTCTAGTACCATGCTGGTAGAGCCACCAATCAGGTAATCCACGGTAACGCCCAGTTCATCTGCAATTTTTTTAGCCATCTCAATAGAAGGCTTGATCTCACCCCGCTCATAGCGGCCTATAATGGGCGCAGATGTTCCCACTCTTTTAGCCAGTTCGTCCTGGGAGATTTTAAGCTGTTTACGTTGCGTCGCAATGTGTTCACCAAAAGTCATAAAAAGGTACTTTAAATACCCTGTAAAAGCAGGGGTTAAAGCATTTTATAACAGCACGGCAGCCAGCACCTCCAGTACTACCACAAGCAGTATGCTAGCCGCACTCATACAGGCATTCAGTTCTTCCACTATCTCTGATGGTACACATGCGGCTGCGGGTACAAATTCCGCTATTTCGTCAGCATATACATCCAGTGAGTACGAAGAGTTGATCAGCAAGGATGCGGATGAGAACCTTGCTACTAAACCAAGGGCGTATCTCACCTATGTACTTTTTGACGACCTGTTCAACATGATAGATGACAATAGTGGTGTGAAACAGGTACAGGGAAATCCAGATGAATTACAAACATTGATGGTAGAGAAGTTCGTTATTAAAAAAACAGGATTTGTTTATATTTATACCAGCAATGAAAGTGGGGAGAATGTGTATTTTGATAATTTGGTGGTAGTCCATAACAGAGGACCGTTATTGGAGGAGACGCATTATTATCCGTTTGGGTTGACGATGGCCGGGAATATCATCAAAGGCTTTAAATGGTTCACCAGAAAACAAGTACAAATACAACAACAAAGAATTACAATCAAAAGAATTTACTGATGGTAGTGGATTAGAACTCTACGATTTTGGCAGACGAATGCAAGACCCACAATTAGGAAGGTTTTGGACGCAAGATAGATTTGCAGAAAAATACTACATCTTATCACCTTATCAGTTTGCAGCAAATAATCCGATTTTACTTATTGACATCAATGGCGACAGCCTTACCGTAACTGGTGAACAAACTGCAAAAGATAAGTTTGTTAATACATCGAATACAGGATTGGGCGGATTTTATAAAACAAAAGTGGGTAAGGATGGATTAGTTACTTTAGAAAAAACAGATAAGAAAGGAATAATGACAAAAGAGCAAAAAGCTTTTTACAAACAATTGTCAAGTATAACTGACTTAAAGAAAGGTGATGTGACAGTAGGCTTAGTTGAAAGTAAAGGAGATGTACTTGTTGGAAGTTATTTCCAATCTCAAATTGATGTTGATGATGTTGGTAAGTTTGGAACAAGCAAAGGTGAATCTGCTGCAGGAGCATTGGGACATGAGCTTATAGAACAACAATCCAAACAACTTGATGGCAAAGGCTATAATTATGCACATCAGGATGGTATCAATGCTGAAAATGAAATTAATGGTACGGTAAGAGGTGCGACAACTGTTGCTCCAGGTGCAAGTCAAGACGCATCAGGAAGAATAACAGGAACGTTTATTACTTCCTATGTTCAGAATGGCCAAAATATATCGGTCTCTGTTACAATTAAAAACAACAATATAACTTCAGTAACTTCTAAGATTGAAAACCCAAAGAAATAATAATCATGAGACAAAAAATAAGTTTGATATTATTCTATGCACTCCTACTTGTAAATATTATACCTTGTAATGGACAGCAAAACAGCATGAAAAAGAATGATGAACTTGATTCGGTTTTTAAACATAACTATACAATTTTGGATTCTATAGCAAAGACGAATTTTTTTGATACATCCGCAGCTTGTAAAAATGCTATTGAGTTTATGGAGAAAACCACAGCAATAAAAGCCAGTAAAGACGGGAATTATTTTGGAGCAATTTTATTTACACAAAAGGACTTAGATAAATGGAAAGAGTGGCATAATAAAAACAAAAAATAATTAGAAGCTAAAAGGAGGCTGTATCAAAATTAAAACAAAGGCTGTGAGAATCGCATAAATGAAATACGATTCCATCACCCACCCGAATAAAAGAGGCTGTCTCGGACTTTTGAGTTTTTATGTTTGAAAAAGGAATCATGGCTCAGAGATTTTGTAATTAAAGTTAATGAACAAAAATTGGATAAAGAATATTAGGTATTTTCGCACTTGGGAGGTATTAGACAATTATTGCCAATCGATTGGATGGGTATTATTAATAAGTAATCATAAATGATTGTAAGCTGTTTTATTTTTAAAGTCCCGAATCATCATATCAATATGGTTGAGGATATATCCTCTGTCCTCTTCAGGAAGTGTATTAATATCTTCCAACTGCTTTAATGTAGCCTTATCCGGGAAGAGGTTAGTTTTACCTACGAGGTAATGGAATAAAAAGTTTTTAAACGCAGATCCTCAAAAGAAAAAAATAGGGAGTGTGAAATATTTTGTGTAAACTCCTTCCCCATTGTTTGAAACCCTGCCGGGATGGAGAAGGGGGAATGGCGCGGCAGCAGCGCCTTCCCCGGTTTTGGGGCCTATTGAGATAATTCACTACCATAGGCCATTAACACAGGAAATTTTACAGTCTCAAAAAATAATAAAAATGCGCTTTTACATTAATTACATTGTACTTTCTTTATTAGTCTTTTTCATTATAATGCTTTATTATGGTGTGTCAGCTGGCTTTGATAACTATATACCTATTCTGGCGTTGATAGGTTCTTTTGTGCTATTTGTTATTGCTACTCCTATTTTAGTTTATCAGTATAGGTTAGGAGTGATTATTGGATCTGTTGGATGTATGTTTATTATTCCATATAGCATTTTTTTACTAAAAGAAGCTCTTGATGACGGTGGATTTAACAGGGTAGTTATACTTGCGGCTTTACCCTTGTTATTGTTGTTTTTTAACCTGTTCGGAGGGATAAAGCTATTGCTAAGTAAAATAAATGATAGTAAGATTAGAGGGCGGAGGAGTTATAAGATTTTTTTGTCTGCGTTTCCTCTTTTATTATTTGTACTATATGTTGCTTTCTACGGTAAGTATTGGTTTTAGTGCAGTTGATGTGAGGAGTGTGTATGGGCTTAAAAATTAGTTTTCTTTCTATAACATTGCTGATAATATGCTTACCTCCTTAATCCATTTACCGGGCCACAAGCAGCAACAGTTGCTTGCCATCACAGACACCATTATCTGTGCGGTATCACCTACGAGTACATCAGCGACTATGATATTTTAGTGATAAACCGCTCCGGCAAGCAAAGAAAAGACTACGAGGTACTGCACCAATACCCAGAGATATGGAAAACCAGTCCGTCACTCCGTCAGGGCCTGAAAAGAATAAAGGAGGCCATCCTAAAGGCAAACAGAAGCTGTTTAATCATAAGGTTACATTTTACTTATCAGATGAAGAATACAGCCTGTTAACTGCTTTCGTAGAGCAGGGCTGGCATGATCGTAATTACTCCGGCGCTGCTCGTTTTTTATTATTAAAAACGCTGGTGTAATGGGATAAAAAAGGCAGGAAGCCGTTGAGTTTGCGGGGAGATTTTTGATGATCTTTTATGCAGCTCAGCCACAGAATGCTGCTAAAAAACTATAGTTAGTGAAAAGAAAAATAATGCTACCGGGATAGGAAAAACAGTTTATTTTACAGCTGAAATGTAAAGAAGTTCTTTGAAGTAAGCCGGATTTTTTAGGGAAAGGCCAGGCAAAAACGCAAGCGAGGTGAAAAAAAGGAACTAATACAACTGCGTACGGGTTAACGATGGCGGGGATAAGTAGTAAGGCGTTGGCTTTTGGAGAACCAGAGAATGAAATGGAATAAAGGGCCAGAGTTACAGAATAAGGAGTTCTGTGATGGTTCGGAATTAGAATTGTATGCTACCGATTTTAGAAGCCTTGACCCACAAATTGGAAGGTGGTGGCAAATTGACCCCAAACCAGGCTATGCAGAAAGTCCATATTCCTCGATGAAGAATAATCCAATTCTTTATAATGACTCACTTGGTGATACAATCAAGCCAAATGTCACCTATGATTATTCGAAGACGGCCAATCCTATAAGGAAAAGCGATTTGGGAAATACAACGGATACAAATATTGGTATTGAGAGCGGGGCTACTACTACCAATGTAAATATCGTTGTTGACATAACAATTAGTTTGTCAGGTGCATTTATCGGCACAACACCATCTACGAATATAGAAACGAAAAATCCCGGATTAGAAAGAGAGGTTAAGGCTCATGAGGAAGGACATAAAGACCAACTAATGGATGCGGCAAATTTACCAGTTACAATTAACGTCACTATAGATGGGCAATCTAAACCATTTACAGGGCTGGCAGATAAAGTAATAGTAGATGCAACAGCAGCTTTTAACAAATCTGTTGATGCTTCAACTATGAATAGTACTGATAAAGGGCACTTTATTAATACTAACATCGGCATACCTACATTAACAGCGATGGGGGCAAATATTGATGCGGCCGCTAAGGCCACAAACAGAGAAACGGATGCGAATAATCGAGCAGCAACAACTTTGGGAGCCGCCACGATTAAATATAACAATGGAAGTATCCCGATAATTTTTAATGGTAAAAAACTAAAGGATAAGTAGCTATGAAAATTATTTTATTATTTACATTAATGTTTAACGTTCAGTCTTCAATTGCACAAATAAATAAAGATACATCCATAACTGTAAGTGCAGGTGTTGGGATAAACCGTGTGGAAGAAAGACAAAAAAAATAACTGAATTCGCTGACAGCCTTAATAATTATACTGTAGGGACACTGCCTTATTTTCTTTTTAATGAATGTTTTGATAATCAAAGTAATTTATGGGAAGGATTTCATTCGCCTGTCTCTTTGAGATGGAGAGTTTTGGAACAAGTACACAATAAAGAAGCATTGAAACGCATTTTGGCTCAACATGATAAGAGGTTGAAGAGAAAGTGCAGATATGATAAGGGAGCATATCCTGAATTCACTATACCTATGATAAAAAAATCTTTCCGCCAGCTACTACGAAAGCGACAAAGACAATTATAGACATTGGCATCGCACAAGATGGAAATGGTAATCTGACTCAGGACCTGAATAAAGGGATAAGTACCATTACCTACAATTATTTGAATTTGCCGGAGCAGATCACTTTTACGAACAAAGGTATAATCACATATCAATAAAACGCTAACGGAGTCAAAATGAAAAAACTGTGATTGATATCTCCGTTACACCTGCTGATACTACAGTTTCTGATTATGATGGAATGTTCCTCTACAAAAAAGATACATTACAATATATATCACATGAAGAAGGTAGGATTCGTCCGGTTTATGATTCAGGGATAGCTGTAAGATATGCCTGGGATTATTTTGAGAAAGACCATTTAGGAAATACCCGTATCGCATTAGGTATGCAAACCGATACCAGCGTTTACGCTGCCACTATGGAAACGGCTAAAGGTGCTTATGAGAATGCCATATTCGCAGATATTGACAAAAGCGACAGCGGATGTAAATGCAGAAAAAAATGGAGGAAAGGTGGTATGTGAATATTGCGGAACTGAGACAGTGAAGGTTAAACAATGAAGTTGTTTACACTT
>NZ_MTKN01000099.1 GCF_001975825.1 [Flexibacter] sp. ATCC 35208 | reverse complement strand
TAAAAGACTAAACAACTTCGTAATTAGAAATGAAAAGAGGTTGTATTTTTATGTTTTCAATGATGTAATAACCTTTTAAACGAATGATATAGTTATAATGCTGGGTATTTCCACTCAGCATTATAAAAAAGGAATTCTTATGAAGAAGAGGAGCTATTTCACTATTTTAACTGTTGAATAAGCACAAATTAAAACTGAGGACGAGGTCCCCAACCAACAATAGCAATTAAAATCATAGGTAATACAAAGAACACCAGGCTCATGACTGCCCAAAATTGGCGTGTCCCTTTAGGTAATTCATTAAAGCTTTTCAAAAGAAGATTAATCCTTTCTTCAGAAAAGTATTTATAGATGGTTAATACCCAAACAAAACCAATCGGAAGGACTACAAATTTGCTTGGAATATATTTAGCTGCATCCCATATTAATGCTCTTTGCAGGATTATTAGTATCAACATAAGCGTACAAAATTGACTTAATGCAAGTACCATAGCAGCACTAAATCGTGGGCTTTGATTTTTAAATTTTGAGTAATACTTGTACGTACTTATAAAAATTCGACTATACATCATTCCCTTTTTTGTTACTAATCTTTTTCATCAATCATTTTTTGAATACTATCTGATATACTTCGACCTGTAGCAGCTGTGGAAATCAGATTACCAACAAACCATGTGACACCAATTGCGGTACCATATACAGGTATAAACCCTGCCGGACCCATTGCGAGGTCAATTGCATGTTTTGTCGTAAATCCACGTTCACCAACTGCTGCGTCGGTTAAAGTTAACGCAATCCCAAGCGCTCCAACCTTTTGCACATTAAACTTATCTATTATCATATCTCTCGTAAGACGAAAGATACATGGATAGAACCTTAGTAATAAAGTTACCACCTGGTAATGCAAAAACACCAAAATACTTTGAAAAGAGCACATTATCCCCCTTAAATTGAGTAACAATAATATCTTCCATATTAAAGCCCTTCGTATCAACAAGTATTTCATTTAACCCCCTTATTTCTAATTTAATTCCTTTTCTTATACCTACAGATTCCCAATCACCAGCAACCATCCAAAATCCATAAACATTCACTGTATTATTCCCATTTACTTCTGCGATAAACTTAAATGTTCTTAGCAATTCTCCTAATTTCGTTAATTCAATAACATAATAATCATTAAAAAAATCAGGATAGAATAATGATACATGTTTCAAAAATGTGAAACGATCTGAAATTTCATCAATGCTATCGACTGATAACATTTCCAAATAGGTTGAATAACTTATAGAATCCCGATAATATAATTTAGGATCATTAATTTCAGATTTTAATTGGGCAGCCATATCAGACAACGTTCTTTTGTTCCATTTAATGTTTATCTCATCTAAGGAGGATGATTGTCCATAAAGCGTGGTGCTAATTAATAAGGCGAATATCCATCTCATAAAGATTGCGGTTTAGGCATTTTTTTTCATATCTAAAGGTTTAGGGTTAGGCGTTCAATTGATCTGCGGCTCTGCTCTGGGAGTTACCCCATTTTCTTTTCTCATAAAGGACCAAATAATGGATGCCGCCAATTTACCAGTTACTATATCTGTAACAATTGATGGCAAAAAACGATTTTTACGGGAACGACTGACCAGGTTATCCTTAATGCAACAGCAGCATTTAACAATTTTAAAGATGCTTCAGGCATGAATAATGCAGCTAAAGGAACCTTTATAAATAGCCAAATTGGAACGCCTTCATTGAAGGCGATGGCTACAAACATTGACAATGGTCCACATGACAGAATATCGCCGCGCTGGAAAATCCTGCAAAAGGTAAACAATAAAAGTGCTTTAGGGAAAATCATCGCAAATAATGATAAAAAGATGGATGAAAAGTGCTCAAGTGTCAAGCCTGATAAAATTCGCACCGACATACCTTTTATGAAGGAATCCTTTTTAACGTTATTAAAAATACGTTATAAGGAATTATAATTAGCTCAAACTGTTTGGCATTGAAAAATAAAGCGAGGTACTTAATTCTACTTTTGCATGTTAAAATAGGAAAAAATCAGAACTTAGATGTATATAAATCAATACTACAAATATAAGACATGGTCAATCGAGGACACAACCAGCCGAAATCAAACGGCTTGAAAAATATGCCCGCCGGAATCGATCAATCTTTTTACCGAAAGATTGGACAAGTAACAAGAAGCGTTGCAAAGCCGTCGGTATACCTAAAGAAAGGCGTGTATACCGCAGTAAAATAGATCTTTCTTTGGATATAGTAAAACTGCAGGTTAATCTGGGCACTAGGTTTGAAATTGTTGGTGCTGATGGACTTTATGGAAACAGTAATCATTTCCGTCAAACACTTGACGATATGGAGCTTCTTTATGTACTCGATGTTCATATAGACCAATATGTATACCAGGAACCTCCAAATATTTATCTATCCGAAAAGCAAGGAGAAAGGGGCCGTAATCCAACCCGGTATAAATCAGATAGTAAAGCTGTCAAAATAAGAGAGCTATGCCCGGAAAAGAGTTCTAAAAAATGGCGCCAAATACGTTTAAGACAAACAGGTAAAGGAGACTTAGTATGTAAGGGGTATTTACAAACAGTTTATACCTGGGATGGTGAAAGTGAAGATTATAGAAGACTGGTGATGATAATACGGGCAATGCCTACTCCTTCTGGAGAAATTGAATATAAATATGCATTGAGTAATAGCAGGGAAGATGAGTTTGAATCCACTCCTCATGTACAGGGTAAGAATATTCCAGGTGGAGTGCGTGCCGCCGATCCTGCGGACTTTCCCAGAAATAACAGATTCACGACTCCAGGTGTAATTTTTAAATTAAATTAAGCGATATGAGTACAATACTTACATGGATATCTGATTGGGTGCGTTCTCAATGCAATGGCGACTGGGAGCATATGTATGGAATTAATATCGGTATATCCGACAATCCTGGCTGGCACGTTACTATTGACCTGGCTGAGACTAATTTGGAAAATTTAGAAATGGTAATTCAGGAAGACAAAACAGAGGATGATTGGTATTTTGTGAAGGTTAAAAACAAAGAGTATTTTGCTGCAGGAGATCTAACCAAACTAGAATTGTTGCTGGAAAAATTTAAAGAATTAGTAGAAATGTATCCTGATAACATTTGATAGCAAACAACTTAAGAATAAGAAGGCACCTCATTTCCTTATTTAAGGAACAAACGGATATCAAACAGATTGCTGCCGTTAAAACCGAGATAGAAAGCCGCATGAATGATTTTGATCATGCAAATAATATAACTGATGAATTGTACCAGTATCAGCCATTTATACTTTCGACAATAATAGGGTATAACATGGATGTTGCTATAGAAGACTTACCAGACCTGATTAAATTGTATGTACTGATCTGGATTTTTTACAGAGACAAAAAGAATATACGCAAGATAAAAATCACAGAATAGCAATACAGTAAGCAGGAATCCAGATTGTAGCGATGCTGAAAAAGTATGAAACAACAATATCTGCAGCGGCTAAAAATAAAATGATAGATGATGATCTAAATATTTTTTTCTAAATCTCTGTATGCAATGTTAGTATCGGAGTGCCGGGAGAATGAAATACTACATAGATTAAAATCGTAAGCCAGGAGGGGATGTATATGCAGGATATATTACCCTTATAAAATATTTTGACGAGATTATTGCGAAATAGTATTTCTGTACCCTATAATGGAGGGATAGAAACCTATACTGATACTCCCGAAAAGGAAATGTCACATGGTCTAAGGTACTTTCAAAACGCTACAGGGTATCAAAATATAGTAGGACAAAATAACCAAGAAACGGCTAAACTAAGAAGAGAAGCTATTTACAGTTATTATTGATCCAGGAATGCAGCAAATGACCAACAATGTCGATACGAAATGGCCAAAAGGTCAACCTACAGAAAATGATGATAACGCAAGATCTGCAAATAAATTAGGTGGACAACAAAATTTAAAATACAACTATCCCCCCAATTCAATTAATTTCAATACATTAACATTCCAATTTTCATTAAATAGGAAAAATGAAACACATATATGTACTATTATTTTTAACATTCTTCACTCATACCCTCTGGGCTCAGGAAATAAAGGATAGTACCAATATTGTACTTGTAAGGGGATCTATAAGCCAAGGAGATAGGTGGGAACGCAAAATCAGGGTCTATGCCGATAGTTTAAACTACTATTCAGACAAAACTTTACCACATTTCATAACTGATGAATGTTTTGACGTTACATTTACTGCTTCAAAAGCGGCTGATGATTATGAATCACCAAGATGGGCAATTCTTGAAAGAGTATATAATAATATCACTCTTCAAAAGATTATTAAAACCCAAAACAAATCACTTGATAAAAAATGCTCTATCAAAATGCCATTTGAAGATTCTAATTATAAAGCGTCATTTCGGCAACTGGCCCAAAAAAGGCTACAACAGATCAAAGACAAACCTGGGGCTCAATTAATTCAATAATTAAAACGCGATATATATGTTCAGGTAGCTGATGACCATTCATCAGCTACTTTATCTTTAGAAAAAAGTAGTGATTTAAAGGTAAAGATGATGATAGGTTTTCGCATATTATCGCTACCAATTAATAAAATTTAAAGGCATATACTCCAATCTATTTGTTTGTAACCTGATTAGGTGGAGTAATATATAAACCTTTTAGGTTCTTACAATAAAACAGATCCCATATTACCTTTCCACCTTCAAGTTCTATGAATATGCCACCTACATTAATTCCACCTATATGCAATTTCCCACTTATTCTTGATTCATCTAAATATGAAATTAGTTCCAAATCGTAATATTTCCTCTTTTGAATAGGTACTCCTACATTTAAAATACTTTTGGGAGAGGCAATTTTCAAAACTTTGCCGTCTTTTTTAGCATATATTACATACACTGACCCTACAGAATCGATACGTTGTATTTTATACCTATATATAGGCATGTGGATGGTATCAAATAGAGATTGGGAATACACTTTGATTGAAGAAAATAATAAAAATAAAATTCCTACGTGCACTCTCATAATGTTTTCATTTGTGTCTTTGAATATATATAATGAGAAGCAGGAGAATACAATTATACCCACGAATATATACCTAAAAAAGATTGAAAATAAGATGAAAAAATTAATACTCGCTTTTATTGTATGCGTTGTTTCAACATATAGTCTTTATTCTCAGAATAAAATAATCAAAGGGCGAGTGATGTCTGATCATTTTGAAACTGGGTCATTAGTAACAATTATGATTAATGATACAGCTAAAGTTGGCAGCACAGATTTCGATGGTTTTTTCCAAATAGACATCCCTGTCTCCGTGAATAAAATATTATTTTGGTCTGTTGGAATGGAAACAGCAACTATTAACCTTGTAGATAAATGTGATGAATTAGAGGTTGTAATGATGTTAAGCTGTACTTATGATTTTATGACTCTTAAGAAGGTAGATAGGCTTCGAAAGAAACAATTTGATAAGCTGCCAGAATTACATAAAGAAGCATTTGAGAAAGGTATATTTAAAACAGATAAACCTTGTTATATACAAGAGTTTAAACCTTATTATAAGAAAAAACCAAAGTGAAGTTAAAACAATAACAACAAAGCCGCAGTGATGCTGCTTTATTTTATTGAGCAATCAATTGCGAAAAATTATCCTTTATTTTTTATTAGAGACAGTCAGGCCAATCATTGATGGCTAGCTGTTCATCTTTGCCCAAAGTATCAACTAAAAAACTTTTTTTCATCAGTTCACGGTTCTTAGAATTTACTTCTTTAAAAAGTTCATTAGCCTGAAACAGTTCTGGCAGTTCTACACCAGGAGCTTTTTCCATACTAATCACAGCAGAAAATGAAGGTCCGTTTTGCCGCCTTCAATTCATTCAGCCTAAGATTAGAATGAGAAAGGATTACCACTTTCTAATTTCCAATACCCCATTTATTCTACCCTTATTTCCCTGACCGTTCCATTCCCCGGCAGGTCTACCGCCACTACCACAACCTTGCCACCAGCCGGTAAACCCGCAGCCTTATAATACCAATCCACGCCATTCCGACCTAAAACCGCCTTCCCTCTTTCCAGCATTACACCCGCTGCATCATGCACCCGTACTTCCACTTCCGCTACCCTGAATTCTTCCTTTGCCGTTACCACTAAGGTCTCGTCTTCGAACTGAATATTCTGAATCTCGGGCGACTTGTAAGCATCTTTCACGGCCATATTATAGGCATTCTGGCCCGGTCCGGCCAGTGATTTATAATATGCCTTTATATCAGGATCCTGTATGATCACCTTTGCATAAGCTGCCGCAACGCGCATCTTATACCTCGCTTCCAGCTGCTTTTTAGTCGGCTTGTTCTTTGACGGACCACGCTTCTTCGCTATGATAATCTGCCCGTTCCGTTTATAAATTGTGAATTGATTGCCGAGAGTGCCCTCCACGGACTGAAGTAGTAAGTTATCCTTGACAATAGCCATAACAAACAATTTTGGGGTTGTAAGATCAATTTAAAACAATTCTTTGAAAGAATAATGCGACAATAACGCCAAATGAGTACTAACACATCACTTAATGGGCACCTCAATATCAAATTGATATAAAGATGTCCTTTTAATGTACTTATGGTAACCTGATAATATTATAGCTTAGCTATTAATCTTACCCCTCGGAAAAATTGTTCTCTTTGATTATTTTTAGCAAATGAATATCATCCCTCAGCTGAAAGAACTGGCCGAAAGATATGACGTCGAAGAAATGGATGCCCTGGTAGAAAGCCTTTCACCTACCCAACTGGAAGAATATAAGGAAGAAATAATTGCCGCCTATGATATGGTTTACTCCTATGGTGTGTATGACCTGGACTGCGATAAAGTAAGCAACCCGGAAGACTTTATCTTTTACCTGCTCGGTATTATCGACTCCATTCAGCATTTCTTTCCCGATCAGCTATACTCCCAGGAACGGGGCTATTGTTACCAAAACCTGGCAGATCGTGCGAAAGTATTTGAGGATAAGGTACGTTACATCCAGGAAGCTATCCGCATTTACAACATCGCTCCACAAACCACCGACATACAAATGTCTATGGTGAGGGCGCTGACGGATAAAATGGAAATCACAAAGCAATTCACGACTGAAGCGTTCACTGAATTACTGTATTTTTTCAGACCTGTGCTCAGGGATATCACTGCTATCAGGGCGTTGGTTCATCTATGCTTCAGGGTACGCAGTCTTCCTTTTGAGCAGAACCATTACTGGCATCAGCGGCTGTTACATGAGTTCGAAGGCGCTATGCATGAACTGGCAGAAAAACATCCACTCGTTTACCTCGACTGGGCTGAAACTTACCATTACATCCTCTTTCACGACTCGCCGGAAATTGATACAGCATACAAGGCTATAATGGTCGCGCAAACAGCCTTGCTGTTACAGCCACTTGAAGGCCATTATACAGAAGATCCTGAACTGCTGAACCGTTTGGGCAAAGGATTTGCAGATACTGCCAAAAGATTGAAAGAGAACGATTTGAAACTGGCATATTACTGGATTTCGGTAGAGTTTTTCACCAAAGGTCATGTACAACAGCCCGCTGCCTGGACCTTTCCTGTATATGCCACTAACGCATTGCTTGCCATCGCGCAGATCTATCATGAGCAGGGGGCTTACGAAAAACTGATCAATACCTTTGAACACGGACTACAGCTTTTTGCACAGGTATATAAGCATGAAGAGGATTTTCAGCTGAATCTTTACTGGGGCGATTTCCTGCTTGCCTATACCGGAATGGCCTACGATTACAAGTCTCCCTCCATCAACCACCAGGCAGAAGAAAAGCTGCAACTGGCGGCCGTACTGGGCAGAAATTACTATTCACATCCTTACATTTCCATGGCAAGGCTTGCCATAAAATCAGGCAATAAAGAAAAATGTGTACAACTATTGCTACAATGCAGAGATGCGATACGTTCTACCGGGTATGATGCTTACGACCTGGGCGAAGTATTGCGCGACGAGGATTTCAGGGAGATATGGGACCAGCTGTCCTGACCCTTACAGCTTTCTACCTGCAGGTCTGAAATACC
This sequence comes from [Flexibacter] sp. ATCC 35208, assembly GCF_001975825.1. GTDB lineage: Bacteria > Bacteroidota > Bacteroidia > Chitinophagales > Chitinophagaceae > Chitinophaga. Next base: position 7,765 of record NZ_MTKN01000099.1, on the reverse strand, counting down.
AGGATACCACGGTCAGTATTGCAAATACCAGTGGTGCTATGAAATGTGCAAATTGATCTCCTGCAGCAATGTGAGAAATGACAGCGCCTGTCATGGCAAAGAAAAATCCTGCATACGCCCATTCTTTTACCAGCGGAAACCGGGGTGTGAGGATCGCGATGACACCCAATATTTTCCACACCCCAAGGATGGTCATGAAATAAAGCGGGTATCCCAAATGGATAATTCCATCCACATTGTCCTTTTGTCTGAGAATCTGCGCTATTCCCCCTACAAACATAAATAAGGAAAGGAAAATAGTCGCTGTCCAATAGATGATATTGTTTCGCTTTGTCATTATGTAGCTATTTGACTACAAATATATGCGTAGCTATTTAACTACGCAAATTTTCTCTAATAAATTTTCAGATCGTCTTTGTATGCTTTTTTGTAAAGTGTCATGATTTTATCAAGGATAGCCGCGCGTTCATCTGAGTTAATGTCAGTATTATCATCCCATTGAGCAATTGTTTCAGGGTTAATGACTGCAAACCTCGCTGCGATCTCACACAGCAGGGCACGGTCATTTTCCTGGTAAAACAAGGTTTCTCCACGGTAGAGGATCAGTAACCCATATTTATTACCGTCTTCTTCGTACCGGTAGGCCCGTTGATCGGTTTTTAATTCATTTATAATGGCTATTGTTGCTTTTGAGTATTTCCTTTTGCTCATTATCAGGTTGTCTTATAAATGTACCAGCCATCTCCTATTTCTTTCAACATGATCAATCAGCCGGGATTCATTTCAGGTAAATCTTTTTTGTGTGCGATGTAAAGATAACCAACTGTATTGTCAACCATTCCATCAATTGAGAAATTGATACTTTCATAGGCATTACTTATCAATAATCGTTGCTAACAGTTCGCTCTCAAATATTGCTTTTGGGGAAATCACCACTTCATCTTTCGGAATATTATTCCCATATCGTTCTTTCATCTTAGCTTTGACCACATCACTCGTCAGATCAAAATCACTTAACTTCTCCAATTTTCCGATTTCAATACCTGTGGCCCGTTGATAAACTTTCCAGATGAGTTCTGAACAATACATCCGGTCATCACTCCATTCAAAAGTAAGGTCGTAATTTTTACCGGTAAACGTCTTTCCTACCTGCTGCATTTTTTTCAACGCATCTGGCGTCAACACTTTATCCGCATTCTTCAGTCGTTTAATCACATAATGGCCACCTTTCCCTCTCGCAATCCATTGATCCAGCGGCGTTCGCTTTACCGGCTGCACGACTTCGAACACATAAAATTTATCGCCTTCTTTATACACGATTCCACAATGAGAGTACCTGGATTTTGTGGCCAACCGGATCGCCTTGCTTTGTGCGGACTGAGAGGTCTGGAAAATCAGATCTCCACTGTGAATGGCAAGGGGAGTTACAAATCTTTTTCTGGCGTTTACACCAATGAACAGGGTCAAACCTAAAAGGGCAATAATGAGTATTCCTTTCTTCATATGTATTGTCAATACAAGGTAATAGATTTTAGACAAACGGTTTATGCATAATATTCTTCTTTTTGCCCCTTTCCTTTCTTATATTCGGTTATAACACGCTGAAATGTTGACCTTATGAAAAGCGTAGCAGGCCTTCTTATAGCTGTATTAATATGCATCTCCTCTTTTACATTGGCTCCTCCGGGAGACGAGGTATATAGGAAGTATTGCGCAGGCTGCCATGGTGGCCAACTACAGGGCGGTGCAGCTACCGCACTGATCAAACCTACGTGGAAATTCGGAAATGACAGGGCATCGATTCTGCATACCATCCGAACCGGCATTCCTAAAACTGAAATGATCAAATGGCAGGGAGTGATCCCAGATGCTGATATTCAGGCGGTAACGGACTATATTCTCAAAGCACAACATTCTCCACAGATCGTCAAAAAAGAGAAAAAGCCCTTACTGGTCAAAACAAAGTTGTATTCACTACGCATCCAGGAACTGATCACCAGGGGAATCACCGATCCCTATGGTATTGAATTTGTCAATGCACACCGTGCCCTGATAACCGGGAAAAGAGGTGAATTGTATTGGGTATTGGATGGAAAACTGGATACGCATAAGATCACCGGGGTACCCGAAACATATGCCTACGACAATTTTGGCGGGCTGATGGACCTGGCACTTGATCCGGATTATGCCAAAACAGGCTGGATATACCTGGCTTACAGTCACAATACAGTGCATTCAAAAGATAAGAAAACACCGGGAATGACCCGGATTGTAAGAGGTAAGATCAAAAATTACCAGTGGCAGGATGAGCAGGTACTATTCCAGGTGCCGGATTCACTACAGGTCGGTGGCGGTACCCGTTGGGGTTGCCGGTTCTTAATTGATAAACAGGGCTATCTTTATTTCACCATTGGTGATATGGACCATGCAGCATATGCCCAGGACCTGGCAAAGCCAGCCGGCAAGGTATACCGCATTCACAGGGATGGTTCTATTCCTACAGACAATCCATTTTATGGCCAGACGGACCGTTTACAGGCCATTTATACCTGGGGTAACAGGAATGCCCAGGGAATTGCCCAACACCCCGTTACGGGCCTTATTTATGAAACAGAACATGGCCCACAGGGTGGAGATGAACTCAATCTGCTGAAAAGCGGTGCTAATTATGGCTGGCCAGCCATTACGTATGGCATAGGGTACGATGGTAGTATTATATCCAATGAAACCAGCCACGAAGGCATGGAGCAGCCTGTTACTTACTGGACCCCATCCATCGCTGTCAGTGCCATTGAGTTTGTAAAAGGACCGCTGTTTTTAAAATGGAAAAACAACCTGCTGGTCACCGCTTTAAAATATCAAGAAGTAAGACGACTCGTCATTAACAAAGATAAAGTGACTGAACAGGAAATCCTGTTAAAAGGCTATGGCCGGGTCAGGGATGTGAAGATAGGTCCGGATGGTGCGATATACGTGATCACCAATAGTCCGGATGCGCTGTTACGAATTACGCCACGTTAATAAATAACATAATTATGAAAACAACCTTTATTGCAATCGCGATCATCTTTACGCATGTATCATTATTCGCCCAGCACTCACTGGAAAAGTTATGGCAGACGGATACCCTGCTTACTACCCCGGAATCTGCCCTGCTGGCGCCCAGTGGACAGTTCTTATACGTTTCCAGCATGGGTACTAAACAGGAAGGCAGCGGCTATATCAGTAAAGTAGCACTGGATGGTAAGATCATTACCAAAGAATGGGTCAGGGGCTTGAATGCCAACAAGGGCATGGGATTGTATAAAGGTCATCTGTATGTGGCGGAGCTGACAGCTGTAGCCGAGATTGATGTCAAAACCAGTACCATCGTACGCAGGATCCCCATCGAAGGTGCAAAGATGCTCAATGACATTACCATAGATGCCAAAGGTGTGGTGTATGTAAGTGATTCCAGAGCCAACAAAATTCACAGAATTAAAGATGGGCAACCAGCTGTGTACCTTGAAAACATGGATAATGCAAATGGGTTATTGGCAGTTGGGTCCATGCTCTATGCATTGACTAACGGTAAACTGGTACAAATAGATGCGCAGAAAAACCCTACTATCATTGCAGAAGGATTGGAAGGCAGTACAGATGGAATTGTGCAGGTAAAAGAAAATGAATTCGTGATAAGTGGCTGGCAGGGTATTATCTATTATGTAAAGACAGACGGTTCCAAACAGGTATTGCTTGACACCCGCGAGCAAAAAAGTAATACTGCTGATATATGGTATAATGCAGCGACACAAACATTATATGTACCTACCTTTTTTAAAAATACGATTGTAGCCTATAAATTAAAATAAAACTTTTTTTGAGTGCGCAAAAAAACTGCGCACTTGCGTCCAACCTTTGTATTGTTATCACAAACGAAAACAAAAACCGTCATGAGATTCAATACATCAAAGAAGGACGTATCCTCCACTGTTAACTACGAAGGTGCAAGGGCTTACAACCTTACACCAGAGCTGGAACTGTATAGTGCTGTTGTTACAGCTTCTTTCCATGACCAGTTTTATGAAGGAAGTGAAAACCGGCTGGTGCGCATACGTGAGCTGATCAAAAAAAATGATCCGCAGTTCGTAGCCCGCCTGGCTGTATATGCCCGTGAAAAAATGTACCTGCGTAGTATTCCGCTGGCGCTGGCTGTAGAGCTGGCGAAGGTGCATACTGGAAATGCATTGGTGAGTAATATGGTGAACAGAGTAGTACAGCGCGCAGATGAAATTACTGAGCTGCTGGCATGCTATGCCCTGTCTAATAAACGACAGGAGACTAAAAAGTTACATCGCCTGAGCAAGCAGATACAAAAGGGACTGTCGATGGCATTCAACAAATTTGATGAATATCAGTTTGCAAAATATAACCGCGCAGCGGCAGTAACATTAAAAGATGCCCTGTTTATTGTTCATCCAAAACCAAAGGATGATGATCAGCAGTTACTGTTCGATAAAATTGCGCAGGATGAACTACAGGTACCCTATACCTGGGAGACGACCCTGACAACTACCGGTCAGGTAAAGTATTCCGACGCTGGCGATAGGCAAAAGGCCTTTCGCTATGCGTGGGAACAATTGATCGACTCTAACATGATGGGGTATATGGCAATGATACGTAACCTGCGTAACCTATTGCAGGCAGATGTGGATGACAGGATTATTAAAAAGGTTTGTGCACACCTGACTGATGAAAAAGCAGTATTGCATTCAAAGCAATTGCCTTTTAGATTTTTGTCTGCCTACCGTGAATTGAAACAGGTAAAACATAAAAGAACAAAGGATGTGCTGGAAGCGCTGGAAACAGCAATAAAGATTTCAGTACAGCACCTGAAGGGATTTGATGATGATACGCGTATCGTGATTGCCTGTGATGTATCTGGTTCTATGCAGACAGCCTTATCAGCACGAAGTGTGGTGAAATACTATGATATTGGATTATTGCTAGGTATGTTGCTGCAGTATAAATGCAAAAATGTGATAACGGGTATGTTTGGTGATAAGTGGAAGGTGGTTGATCTTCCTAAGAAGAATATACTGGCAAATGTGGATGCGTTTTACAGGAGAGAAGGTGAGGTGGGTTATAGCACGAATGGTTATAAAGTATTGGCTGATCTGATAAAGAGTAAACATGTAGCGGATAAGGTGATGATGTTTACAGATTGCCAGATGTGGGATAGTACAACGAATAATCAGAATGATCAGAATACGCTGGCAGCGCAGTGGCAGCTGTATAAATACATGGTTCCACATGCGAAGTTGTATTTGTTTGATTTGGCTGGATTAGGTCAGACACCGGTGAGTGTGGGGGGAAATGATGTGTTTTTGATAAGTGGGTGGAGTGATAAGGTATTTGAGATATTAGCAGCGATAGAGAACGGGCAGGATGCGGTGAAGCATATAAAGGCGTTGACATTCTAGTTTGTTTATGCCCTGAGATTCATTCATAGTTAAACCTCAAAAAATAGTAAAGCGAAGGTGTCGTTATAACGGGTTACTTCATTCTTTAAATTGAAAAAAACCGACCCTTATTCTTTTTACCCTTTTGGCTTTCTAAAAGCTCGTCTTTGGACGGGCTTTTTTTATTTTGAAAATGCGGCGATCGAAACGATAAAAACCAATACAGTGGCTGTTTTTATTTGTTTTTTCGGGTTGAAATTATTTACCTTTGGAGGGTCAAATTATTCAATTTATTCACGTTTAAAAATGTAAAATCATGTATGGCGGTTATGCAGAACACGAAAGATATATGGAAATAATGAGAAAGGCACGGGAACGGGTAAAGAACGATCCGGAATACAGGCAGCAAGTTATTGACAAATTAGGGTTGGAAAAACTTTTTAGCCAAATGACTGAGGAACACTGGGAAATAGCAGATAGAAGATATGGTGTATCAGACAAAAAATCTTAAACCAGACATATGAATAATTCAAGTATCATTTATTCATCTGACCAGGGGCTTTTATTGGGTTTCCATGGAGGTGATCAATCCATTGAAGGATCAAATCATTTAATTTATTCACGTTTAAAAATATAAAATTATGTACGGTGGTTATGCAGAACACGAAAGAGATATGGAAATGCTGAAAAAGGCCCGGGAACGCGTAAAGAACGATCCGGTATATCGGGAAGCGTTTATTAAAAAATTAGGATTGGAAGAACTTTTTAGCCAAATGACTGAGGAACACTGGGAAATAGCAGATAGAAGATATGGTGTATCAGACAAAAAATCTTAAAACTCACATATGAATAATTCAAGAATCATTTATTCATCTGACCAGGGTCTTTTATTGGGTTTCCATGGATGTGATCAATCCATTGAAGGATCAAATCATTTATTTTTCTTCACTTTTAAAAACTAAAATTTATGTACGGTGGTTATGCAGAATACCAAAGGCATATGGAAATGCTGAGAAAAGCACGGGAACGGGTAAAGAACGATCCGGAATATAGGAAAGAATTAATTGAAGAATTAGGATTGGAAGAACTTTTCAGCCAAATGACTGAGGAACATTGGAAGATAGCAGATAGAAGATATGGTGTATCAGACAAAAAATCTTAAAACTCACATATGAATAATTCAAGAATCATTTATTCATCTGACCAGGGTCTTTTATTGGGTTTCCATGGATGTGATCAATCCATCAGGGACCAAATCATTCTGGGTCAGATTAGGATGAAAGCCAGCCATAATGGATATGACTGGCTTGGATCAGGAATTTATTTTTGGCAAAACAATCATGCAAGAGCGATGGACTTTGCTAAAAATCCACCTGGTAAAAGTAAAATAGATAATCCGGCTGTACTGGGAGCGGTTTTTAGCCTTGGAAATTGTCTTGATCTCACTGACAAATCGTATATCGATAGAATCAGGGAATCATATTATCTTTTAAAAGACACATTCTGTGAGATAAACACTCCTATGCCTAAAAACAGGCCTGCCCCGGGATCTCTTAATCCAAAAGATAAAGTATTACGGGGTTTGGATTACAACGTAATTGAAACATTACATAGGGAAATAATCAAAACCGGAGAAATCCCCTTCGACACAGTCCGCTGCGTCTTCATAGAAGGCAATCCCATCTACGAAGACTCCGGCTTCTACGACCAAACCCATATCCAGGTCTGTGTTCGTAATCCAAACTGTATCAAAGGCTTCTTCCTCCCAAGACTCGAAGACCCGGAATGGTATAAAGCGGCATAAATAAACAACCACTTATGCGTGAAAAATTTAACCCCTAATGAAATTTAATCCTTCACCCCACTATTCCCCAATAAATACAGCCCACTCAGAAACGAATCCATCCCCTCGCCAATCCAGTAATGCCCCCCACTTCATTTTCCACCTTGTCACTTTAACTACGCCATCCCTCCATTCGCTCCTATGTTCTGCCCACTGATCCACTTCGCATCATCACTCACCAAAAAAGCCACCACCTTCGCTATATCCTCCGGCTCACCAATCCTGTTAAACGCTGACAATCCCGCCAACCTCTCCAACGCCTCAGGCGTCTTCCCATTCAGAAACAACTCTGTATTAGTAGGACCAGGAGATACCACATTCACATTAATTCCCCTTGCCCCTACCTCTTTCGCAAATACACGTGTCATCTGCTCTACCGCTCCCTTGGTAGCTACATAAGGCCCATAAGTAGGCAATAATAAACGGGTAGTAGAAGAAGAGAAGTTGATAATAGTCCCATTATTACTCCACTTACACACCC
>NZ_MTKN01000098.1 GCF_001975825.1 [Flexibacter] sp. ATCC 35208 | reverse complement strand
AAAACAAAAATCCTTAATTCCTGGGACTTCCTTTTTTTCCTTCAAAAAGTGTAAACAACTTCAACGGCAAAAATAGTTACCCGCTCAACTCTATTACATTTTATCAATGGAAATATCTGCACATGTTATTAACAGTGTATACGTCTTTTTTTGATATAAATCATCAGAAAGGGATATGGGGATGCTCGATGGTTTACGTTACAGTGGATAACCTCGTTTAAATCCATTAAAAAATATCATTGATCCTTCCTTTATGTAGGGCGATCTTCACTTTTTAATGTTTTTTGGGTGATTTACAATGCAGGTTTAATGTAATTATTGATAATCAATTGTTTAAACAATAAATTATTTTACTGGTTAAACAAGTATATAGTTACCTTAATTTATTAACGATCTTATTGTATACAGTAAATGGATAAGCACTTTAATTTTTATATACATATTTCTGCCTTTATGCGAATTAAACCGGCAGGCAAGAACGTAAAACCTCATCATGTTGCGCTATATCTCAACCTTGTGTTGATGTGGCAGGAACAGTTAGATAACCCCGTTATCCTCGTCAAATTACAGGAGTTGATGGACGCATCCAATATTGGATCCAGGAAAGCGTATTTCCGTTATATGAAAGAGCTTCATGAGTGGGGCTATATTAGTGGATATAAGAAGGTGATTAACGGAGCGAATGTAGTGATGAAATTCCTACAGGAACCTACTGATGACAGTATCGTATCTTAAATACCCCGTACGATAGGATTTGGTAGGATGAGATAATCGTTGATCTGTATTGAATGAACGAAGTATAAGGTTGCTGCCCGGAGTGGTATCCGGGGGGCAACCTTTTGTGAAGGTTTGCATTTTACTTTTGAGTTCTTGGGGTTAAGTGGATTTTGGCTGATGATATGGAATTTCGGCTTTGATTTTGTAGTTTTGCGTAATACTTTGTTATAAAAGGCGATTGATTATCAGTAAGTTTATATTTTAATATTCCTATTCTCACACAATAATGGCAGCAGCGCAACAAATTAAAAGTTTAATTAATTCATTTGCAGATGGTGATGATGCGAATTTTTATAGCATTGCCATGCAGATTGCTGCTGCAGAGGCGCGGGAGGGGAATAAGAAATTAGCGGATGAACTTGTTAAGGTCATCGATAAGGCCAAGATTAAGACGGGGCAAAGTCAGGGGATCCTGAAAAAGATGCCCATGAATATTGCTCAGAAGGAACTAAATGATCTTTTTGAGTTTATAAAGCCGCATGTTTCTCTGGAGCATATGATTCTGACGGATGAGGTGAAAGCTGGTATTTCCAGGTTGATTGATGAACAGCAAAAAGAGGCAATTTTATCTAAATATAATTTACTACCGCGTCGGAAGTTATTACTTGTTGGCCCTTCTGGAAGCGGTAAGACCATGTCGGCAAGTGTAATTGCGGCTGAATTGGGATTAAGTGTGTTTGTGATCCGGTTGGATGGTCTTATTAGTCGTTATATGGGAGAATCTATCGCTAAGCTTCGGCTTATTTTTGATGCGATGAAGCAGTTTAGAGCGGTTTATTTATTCGACGAGTTTGATAGTATTGCTACATCCCGTACTGAAGCAAATGATGTTGGAGAGATCAAGAGGATATTAAACAGCTTTTTACTTGAAATAGAAAAAGATGATTCAAATAGTTTGATCATTGCTGCTACTAATCTTCCGCAGGCATTAGACACAGCCTTGCTAAGAAGGTTTGATGATATTATAAAGTTTTCTTTGCCGGAAGGCGTGAATATAGTTCATGCTTTTCAGGATGGATTAAGAGATGTTGAGAATCTTATTTCTTTTGACTTATCCTCTACCGTTATAGAACTGGCGCAAGGGCTTAGTTACGCTGATATTTATCATATCTGCGCAGAAGTTGTGAAAGAACAGATTTTATATGGCCAAAATCAGATTACTAAGGAACTGTTAGCCCGTTATATAGAGAAGCGGAAGAGGCCTTTTTAACTTCAATAAATTTTAATGCCGATTTTCCACGCTAACCATCTCATTATAGATGGTAATACCACCCCATATCCATATACTACAAAAATAAGAGGGGCATCAATAGATATCAGGAGTGGGCTTAACAAAATTTCTCATGGCCGTTTGATTAAACAACAGCTTAGAAGGGCTGTGGCTGATTTTGAGCAAAGTCCGGATGATAGGCTTGTTTATGTTGTATTGAAATCTCCCCATGATTTTCTGATTGATATCTCAAAGTTGGATGAGAAAAAAGGGATTTACCAGGTAAGAAATACTAGAGAAATTGAAATTGAAGACCAGAATGGAAATAAACATATTGTCATTGAGGCTACTGTTTATCTCAATCGGGAAGGGGGTTCAAAATTTCTGAAAAAGGCAGATGACTACATCAATAAAACGACTCGGACCGGGCAACCTCGAAATCAATCCCTGATTGCAAATATTGATGAGATCCGGGCGGCTACCTTACAGAGTTTTTGGCAGGAACCGGAATTGCCATTTCCGGCTTTAGATGAACTGCAATGGTGGGAGGTGTGGATCAGTAGAAATGCAAGAGATAGAAATGATGATCCAATCAGTGATATAAGAGCTGTTTTGCAGGAGCATGGGGTGGAAATTGGAGAACGTTTACTTGTTTTTCCTGAACACTATGTTTATTTAATGCATGCCACTGCCAGGCAGCTTTCTTCTTCTATTTTATATACGGATAGGCTGGCGGAGATAAGAATGCCGAGAGATACGGCGGATTTCTTTACGTATTTGCCGGTTGATGATCAGCAGAATTGGGTAGGTAATTTGGCTACACGGGTTAATTATGTGCCGGATGCAGTAAGTGTATGCTTATTGGATACCGGTGTAACCATTAGAAATTCTTTGCTGGCTCAGACGGTGTCTCCAGATCATTTGGTTGCGATTAATCCTTCATGGACTGTAGATGATGCCCGGCGTGATACGGGGCATGGAACACCTATGGCAGGTTTGGCGATGTATGGAGATTTGACGGATTTGTTTGCGGGTAATGGGCCGGTTAATATTCATCATAAGCTGGAAAGTGTGAAGATGTTTAATGGAGCGGGACTTCGTTCTGATTTAAGAGGAGCGGTTACAAGGGAGGCGGTAGCAAGAGCTGAGATATTAAATCCTGGGCATAAGCGCATTTTTTCTCTTTCGATTACTAGCTGGGATCTGGATCATAAGGGGCAGCCTTCTTCATGGTCCTCAGCAATAGATCAGTTATTATTTGAGGGCAGAGATTTTTTATTTATGGTGAGTGGTGGTAATCTGGATCATGCGTCAAGGCTCGCCTATCCTTTAGCGAATGATCAGGCTTCTATAGAGGATCCTGCACAGGCTTATAACGCGATAACAGTGGGTGCATATACGCTGAAAGATCAGTTGGACCTGCAGCGGTATCCTGGGGCAAGTTTGTTAGCTAATAGAGGTGCATTATCTCCCGCTAGCAGGACTTCGGCAGATTGGGATAAACAATGGTGCAGGAAACCTGATATTGTAATGGAAGGGGGGAATCATGGAATAAATGTAGATCAGCTGGTTTTCGATCAGGGATTGCAATTACTTTCTGTTTCTACTTCGCAGTTTCGGCATCCACCGTTGATTGATTTTGGAGATACGAGTGGTGCTACAGCATTGGCTGCACGATTTGGAGCGCAGTTATATCGGGAGTATCCGGCTCTTTGGCCGGAGACGATTCGCGGTTTGATTATTCACTCTGCTGACTGGACACCTGCTATGTTAGGGAATCGGAGTTTAAAGAATCTTAGCGCACAGGATAAGAATCGCTTATTCAGGCAGGTAGGTTATGGGGTTCCAAATATGGAAAGGGCACGATATAGTACTAATAATAGCTTGTCATTGATTGCTCAGCGTAGTTTAAAGCCTTACAAATGGGAGGATTATAGGGTGAAGACAGACGAATTTCATTTGTTCGAATTGCCCTGGCCAATGGATGTATTGCAGGCTTTATTTAATACGGAAGTGACGCTTAAAATAACATTGTCTTACTTTATTGAACCGAATCCGGGTAGTCAGCAATATAAGAAGGCGGCAAGTTATATGTCTCATGGACTTCGGTTTAAACTCAGTAATAAGAATGAAGGTAAAGATTCATTTTTAGCTAGGATTAGTAAGGTGATGGAAATTGAAGACGACGATGATGTTGATGTTGAGGACGCTAATTGGGTGATAGGGGAGCGTACGAGGAATAAGGGGAGTATTCATAAAGACCTATGGATTGGACCGGCTGTTGATCTGGCGAATAGGAACAAGATTGCGGTTTATCCTGTTGGAGGGTGGTGGAAGAATAGAAAGAAGTTGGAGCGGTATAATGAGCAGGTGAGGTATAGTTTGATAGTGACGATTGAGACGCCGGAGAATTTGAATGAGGTGGATATATATACGCCTGTGATGAATCAGATAAGGGTGGATATACCGGTAGGGGTGTAAAATAAAAGAAAGGCCTCAGGCCTTTCTTTTAGTATGAGCTGTTTTATTGGTTGGCGGGTTTCGGATACATTGGCTACAATAAGTTTTGTCCTGGCATTCTCTTCTTCAAGTTCTTTTATTCAGGTCAACTTATTTGCTTCTATACAGCCGTATTTAGCATGCTAGTTGTAGATGGTCACTTCGCTAACTCCATTTTTCCTGGACAGATTCTAAATGGAGATGCCTGATTCCTGTTTTTTAGGGATGGAGATAATTGGGGTGTCTATGAATCGAGCCATGATAAATGAATAAGTCTTGTCCGACATTAGTATGTTGTTAGTTTGTATTTTTATGGGTAGCTTATTCCATTAATAAATTATAACCTCAAAGTCATTTAGAATGTTCGACATTGCAGACATTAAAAAGCGGATACCATCTACGCTATGGCTCTCCTGTTGTTTTGGATTTTTGATTTTTTTTATTGGGCCGGTTAATAAATTATTAAATCGTTTTTTAGTTGCACCAGTCATTTCTGAATTTGAGGATTCATGGCTGAATGAAAGTATTTTAATACTTCTTGGAGCATTGGCTGCTATCTGGTTATTTTTGTTTAGCGAAAGGAAGTTTCTTCGAATGCTTGCTATTCTTACTGCTCTTTTTTATGTATTACAGTTGAATCAACAGTTTTGGCAATTTCAATCGATGCGGTTAATACCTGTTTTGCGTGAATGGGATATTGTAGTGTTCGCGATTATCATTCCTGCTATATTAACTTTTATTCCTGAGAAAAGTAGATCGGTAGCTATAGTAGATGAGGGTGGTTTTGTTGAAGATTTGGCTATTGAAACTGCAGAGCAGGATACTTTTAAAAGAAAGAAGGTGGCCGCTGAGATTGCAGGAAGAATCAGTATTACAAACAATAGAAAATCATTTGCCATTGGAATTCTTGGTGAATATGGCAGTGGGAAGACCTCTTTTATTAATTTGATAAAAAACTCCCTGGATAAAAAAAATACTGAAATTATTGACTTCAATCCATGGTGTGCTGATGGAACGCCTAATATTCAAAAGGATTTTTTTGATCTTCTGGCTAGTCGGCTCTATACCCTCAATCCTAAAATATCGGGGATGATACTTGATTATTCAAGGAAACTAAGTCGCGTAGATAGTTCAATGGAAAATTTTATTCGGCAAATAAGTTTTGTGAATAATATTTTTAATAAAGGAAGCTATACAGACGATTACGATCGGATTAATCATTTTTTGCAGTTGTCCGGCAAGAAAATAATAATCACGATAGACGATCTGGACCGGCTTTACAAGGAGGAGGTGATAGAGGTGATGCGATTAATACGTAATACAGCGAATTTTAGCAATATATTTTACCTGGTAGCCTATGAACGAAGTTATATTCAGGAAGCTATTAAATCTATGAATGCGAATGCAGGAAATAGTTACCTGGATAAAATCTTTCAGTTGGAAATTCCATTGCCTAAAAGAGAGAACGAGGATCTGCTTAAGGTAGTGGAAAGCTTGCTCGAAGATTTTATTTCAGCAAATGACATGGAGGCATATCGTAAAAATATTGCAAGCAAAGGATTTTATAATCAATACTACATTTTTTTCAAGACAGTTTTTAGGCAGTCAAGAGATGTAATAAAGTTTGTCAATAATTTTAAGATTAGTTACCGACTCTTAGTAGGTGAAGTTTTGTTTGAGGATCTATTTGGACTGGAACTCCTAAAATTTCGATTCCCATTGATATATGATAGACTATTTGAAAGGCGAGATGATATTGTAGAACTCATTCGGTCCAATTCATCATATAAGGAATATTATAGAATAAGATTTTTTAAGAATGGAAAAGATGAATATCCGCTGATAAAGCGAACACTACAGGATGAGAAAAATTACGATGTAGCGGACATTGTGCTAATCTGTAATCTCTTAAGAGCCTTGTTTTTAAATAATAACAACTCCAGGAATGCGATCATATATCCAATGTTTTTTGAACGTTATTTTCGTTATAGATTGGGTAGTCAGGATATATCAGAAAAGCAATTTCAAAAGGCCTGGAAGGGAGGGCTGGAAGCGGTGAAACAGTTTATAAATGGATGTGAAGAAAAGAAGTTACTCACTGAGCTTGGCATGAGAATATTTCAGGAAAAACCAAAATTTCGTGCAGGGTTTGAGCTTCAAATTCGCTCTCTTTTTTGCTTAGGAACAAGATATGTGAAGGAGAAAGGACGGTCTTCTTTTGACTATGATGATCTTATTGAGCTGCTATGGAATTATGACAATAATGTAGAAAAAAGATATTACGCCAATAATGCAAATGCTTATCGGGTTTTTGTAAAAAGCCTATTTGAAGAAGTAGAAAAACCATTTATTTTCCCGGCGAAAATTATTTACCATATTAAACATGGTAAAAAAGAAGTAGGGCTTGCCTTGTCAATGCTCATCGATTACGAGGTTCGTTATTTCAGGGAACATGTTGCTGAATATGGTCTTACAAAAGAGGCTTCATGGATGTTTTGGGGAATTCGGGATGAATATACTGAACCTGTGCCTGAACAACCAGGATATGTATTTGAGGGGTTTAGGATCGAACCTTCGCTTATACCATATGTGAAGGCGGCTTTACAAGAACATGATCCAATTGCGTTTTTAAAAATGGGTATTCAATATAATAGCCGTGACCGAGAACTAGCTTCGATTTACCCTCAGCTGCTGGAAATATTTGATACGCCGGAAGAGTACAGAGACTTAGTTAAGGAAAATGCAAAGATTAATCCGGATATTAAAGCTGATTTTCTCGGCTTTTTTGCGGCATGTAGAGAAAAAGAGTTTAAAATGGAGATTCGTTATCCATTTAAAACGGTACTTAAATATGAAGGCGAGGATAATGATTATTGATTCTGTAATTTTTGGGTGTTTAGGAATTGTGACGTTAAAAAGTAGTATGACTTTTTAAAGATGTAATCAGGATTGGCATCATGAATACACCAAGTCTTTTAATGTATTTTTAGTAAAGAGTGGATGTGGAAGATTTTGATATTAAAGGAGTTATGGTATTTATATTGAAGAGTGCCCGGTTATAAGGCCGGGCACTTCATTTATTTGGTGGCTGTATGTACCACTTTCAGGGATGGATTAATTTCAATTACCGGCGCCGGGGTGGTAGTGTGCTGTTCTTTTTCCTTTTCAAACAGTTTCTCCTTCACCATTTTCATACTTTCACTGAGGTTACGTGTATTAGCCTGGACATATATCTCTGTGGTCTTTATAGATTGATGGCCCAATAATCGGCTGACGGTTTTCAGTGGAACACCGTGGTTATAAGTTACTTCATTTGCGAAGTAGAACCGTGCTTTATGAGTTTTCAAACTGATTCCATCAATTCCCAGTATTTTAATTATTTCCTTTAAACCGAGATTATACTCCTGATTGGTGGGAACCGGGAAGAGGCGGTTCCTTCTGGTTGCCTCTGGATGGGTCTTATATTTTTCAATCAGCATGATAGCCGGGGGAAGTAATGGTACCCCTTCGTCCTCATCGGTCTTTTGGCGGCTAAGGGTCGCCCATATTTCACCATCATCACGGTGTTTTAAATGATGAGGGCCGAGGTTATATACTTCTCTATAAGGAAATCCTGTATAGCTGCTGAACATGAAAATATCCCTGATTAGGTTGAGGATAGGTTTATCAATTGATGATTTTCAATTAATTTCAATTCGGTCGGCTCCAGGTAATCTCGTTTTGGCTTCTTGAAGGGGCATTTATATTTTGAGAAGATGTTATGGCTTATCCAGTCATTTGAGATAGCCCTGTCTGTGATCTCTTTTACCGTTTGGGTTTATTTGTTGGCAGAGATATCTTTTAATTCATGTTCTACTAATAAGTATGTGTTTAAATCCGTAATGAATTTATACTCCATGTTTGAGAGTTCGATGTCCTGCTTTTTATACCGGTGCTGCATAAACGCTATGTAGCGATGTTTTCTTCCGTAGCCTTTTTCAAGGCTATTGAATGAGCGGTCATCAGAAGTACACAGTTGGAGAAAATTCAACATGTATTCATTGACAGCGAGGATGAACGTTTTTTGGTGGTTCTTGCTATCGAAGATGGCATTGCCTTGTTTTATTACTTTGGCTAAGTCTTTCATCATGCCTGATTCTTCCTGGTCAAGGAGGAATTTTTTTCCGGGGAAGGGATTTGGTCAAATTCGTAGGCTTTGGTTTTTTTGTCGGAGAATTTGAAGAATTTATTGATAAGGGTATCGAGGGCTTCGCTGAAGGCGAGGGTTTGTATTTTTTCGTTTTTGATTTGGGTGCCGTTGATGGGGGATTTGTAGGATTCAAACACTTGAATAGGGTTTGCAAGGCCTTCTTTTACCTGGACGAGATCGAAATGGCGCTCGAGATCGGATTTGATCTGGCCGAGGGTTTTGTTGGTTTGTTTGTGAGATGGGGCTGTGGGGAGGACTTGTTTATTAATTGTGTCCCATGAGTGTTCGGAGATCTTACATCCTGTGGAAATATCGTCTGCTAATCCATCAATTGTGACCCGGACATAAATTGGCACCATGCCTGTTTTTGTCTTTTTACCTCTTCTCAGGAAGAAGAGGATGGCTAAATTTTGTTTGACGTTCATAATAAAGAGTCTAATTCAGTTAAGGATTGCTCTTCCAAAGGGAACAATTCGCACCATTTTCATCTGGTGCCCTAATAAAGGTAGGGCACCAGATAAGGCACCATTTGGATTAATATAGATTGATATGCTTTAATGTAGGAAAGACGCGGGAATCCGCTACCGGAGGGGTTATATAAATAAAGAAAGCGCAACACAAGTTGCGCTTTTGTGACCCCAACTGGCCAATTCTCGAACCTATTTTATGAACATCTTAAAGCTCTTTATGCATTAAGAATACTGATAAGCAAATAGATATAATTAAATTAAGAGCTAAATTTATAATTTTGGCTTGCTCTAAGGCACGCAGAATCCCTGCCAGCGATTCTAATCCGGATTGTGATCAATAAACTGATAATAAATCGGATAAAATCAAACTCCCGGAACATCTGTGCTTTTTGTAGAGGAGATAAACGAATAAGTTGCTACGCTGATTTAGTGTAATCATATTTTGCAGCTAATGTCTGCAGGGTTTTCACATCTCCTAAAACAAGACAGTACTGAAAATGAAATGAAATTTCTACAAGTCGTTCAGGTACGTTTGCATATTCCAATAAAGTATTCAACAATGCCGTAGCCAACTCAAGATCATAAATGTCGGAGGCAGGTAATTTCTTCAGGATATATCCCCTATCATGGAAAACTGCTTTTACCAGGCCGAAACTACCATTTTCTTCGTCTTCTTCAACGTGAACGGAAAGACCATAAAGGATTGTTCCGCAGTCTTTTGCCCATTGCAGGATATGTTGTTGGATATAAACGGCGTAAGATACAGTACCTGTATAGGCGTCCGTATTAAACTTTCCAGGTAATTGCTTCATTATGTACCCGAACAAATCCTGCGGGCCGTTACGCTGTGCGCTCCTAATCAGCTCAAGTCCTCTCTCCTTTGGGACATTCTTTAAAAGCCCAACACTCAACATATCCGACAGGACGGTTTCCGCAGCTAAGTTTCTGATGGCATGCAACTTTAATAAGCTATTGGCGCTGCCTGCATCTTCTATCAACGATATATGATCTTTTATGAAGTTCGGTCCGCATACATCATGACAGAGTGCTTCAACACCGTATAAATGATGACTGTCACCCTTCTCCTGCATTTTCCTGAGGAAACATTGCATCATACATACCTTCCACTCTTCCGTCATATGAGAACTTACGTTTCTGGCAAATTCACGGTAAGTTGCATACCAGCTATGTGCCTGCATAGCACTTAATATTTCGGTATAATCGCTGGTAATACCCATCCTATAACGGAAGTACGCCAGGTAATCTTTCTGCAGAAACGGTGTAATTTCCTCGATATATGTGCTTACTTCGGATGTTCCATATAAGCAGAGAAAATGCATATAATGCAGCTGGAATTCTTTCATACTATCCTTTTGCAGCCCCTCCATTGAAATGATCTTACGTCTGAATAACTGCATTATGATGGCCTGTATATAAGGTGCCACTGCAATCCCATAGCAACCATTAATACTTTTGAGAACCATGAGTATTAAGGGCCACTGTACCAGATCGGTGCGATGACGTGTGGCCAATTTTTCCACTGTCAGGAGACAATCATATTGACCTATATAAACTAAGTGAGATAAGATTGAACCTATTACAGAAGCCCGGGGATTAGCTAACCACTTTTTAAGTATCAGGGTATAGCCATCTAACTTATATACTGTCAACAGTTCTATTAGCAGCCATTCGAGGGACTTATATTTAATCAGTGAAAACAGGCACTCAATGAGTTCCGGTTCCGTAATCCGGAAGTTCCAGTCTATATTTTCCCTGATACCTTTTATAGCATGCAATAGTCTTTTCTTCTGTTTAAGATCTGTTCCTTTCAGGATTTCTAGTATCCGGGGAAGCACTGATGCATCCTTATCTATATAACGTGATATATAACCGGCGATGATTACATCTTGTTGCGGTTTGTCCTGCTCAATAGGCGGCGCGGGAGGCATTGACTGTATGAAGCTTCTCAATGCTGCAAGCTCCTTTTCGTCTGTTACTATGATAATCCCAAATTTGTTGTCTATTGTTCTGACATCACTCTTTGTAGGCATGTTCTTGATCATTTTGCGGCGTACATCCTGCGGATTAGCCAGGATACTGCTGAATCTCTTCGTAGATGGTAAAGGCATTTAAAGGCATTTGCGGAACATTGGCTGCAAGATACATATATTTGATAGGCTGATATGATCAAGTAGTAATTATATAAAAAAATCAACAGGTTCAATCAAGAAAAGCCACCAGTTGCAGCGTCAAACTCCCAATTGGGACTCGAACTCAATTGAGATTTGATAATGAGGATATTATAAAAACTTGTAAAAATAAAAAAGCTCCAAGTCCTTGAACTTGAAGCTTTTTATTTTAAGTGAACCGTAGTAGAGTATTCTCGAACCATTTTATAATTGATTTACAGCGGCTTGCAAGCATTTTAGTATAAAAACCAGTGCTTGCAAGCCGCTTTTTCATTTGTATTGCAAACATACTTAATGTGAAATTGAAATTGAAGTGTATGGAAAAATTAATGTGTGCAGAGGCCAATCGGATTGATCTGGTAGATTATCTGGCCTCATTGGGTTACCGACCACAAAAGGCAAGCAACCAAGATTATTGGTATTTATCTCCATTTCGGGAGGAAAAAACACCCTCTTTTAAAGTAAACAGACAGCTGAATGTATGGTACGATCACGGAACCGGGAAAGGTGGTAATCTGGTAGATTTTGGAATCCTTTACTTTAATTGTACTGTTGGAGTTTTACTTGGCCGCCTGTCACAACACCTGCCTACCCGGAGTTTTTCTTTTCAACCGCCTACCCCGTCCATCGGTCAGCAACTCACCCCGTCTCCTTTTGCTGGTGAAAAGAAAAATACCACCGAAAACAAAATTGTTATCCTGGACACCCGCCTCCTGGCAGAAAAACCCTTGTTGGAGTATCTGCAAAAAAGAAGCATACCGCTGGAAATTGCCACCCGGTTTTGCAAAGAAGTAGATTTTCTTTTGTATGGTAAGAAACATACCGTCATCGGGTTTCCCAACAACGCCGGAGGATATGAACTACGAAATGAAAACTTTAAAGGCAGCAGCTCACCTAAAGATGTAACCCTGCAACAAGGCAGACGGTCGGATGATCTGGTGGTGTTCGAGGGCTTTTTTAACTTCCTTTCTTTTCAAACAATCAACCGGGAAAAGCAAGCGCCCCTGTCAAATTGCCTGATACTAAACTCCCTTTCCTTCTTTGAAAAAACTCGTCCCGTAATGGAGGAATACAAGACAGTTCATTTGATTTTAGACCGGGATACTGCCGGAACAAATGCCACTAAAAAGGCACTGGATTGGAATACCGGCCAGCAGGATAAATACATTGATCGGAGCGAGTTTTATAAAGGCCACAAGGATTTAAACGCATGGCTTATTCATCATCACTACATCAAGGAGGAAAGCCAGCGGATAGGAAGGCGACTTTGACGTTCGGGTAGCCAGCTATGTTTTGGTAAAACCAAAACTACTGGCTCCCCTCATGCTACCGCATTCGGTGAGGATTTTTTTCATGCTATCGCATTCAAAAAATAAAGAGGAGGAAGATATGGAGCAGCGGAATGCACAAACTAAAAACAAAGGAGGTCGCCCTAAAAAGGATGTTAAGAAAGATCAATTAATGGCTATAAAATGCAGCCTTTATGAAAGGCGCATCATAGAAGCAAGGGCCAGAAGTGTGAACCTTTCCGTTTCGGAATACCTGCGGGAAATAGGTATAACCGGAAAAATTGACAGGCGAGAAAAAGCACTGCCTAAAGAAGTTTTAGAACTAACCGGTACCCTTAATCACATGGCAGCAAACTTCAACCAGATTGCCAAAAAGCGGAATGGCATCGAAGAATTAAGCCCTTTAGAACGGGCCAATTTAAAAGTTCAATCCGGACAGGTGAAAGAACTGGCAAAACAAATTAAAAGCTATTTACAATGATCGGGCATGTATCTATAGGAGCATCTTTTTATCACTGCATCAGTTATTGTCTGGAGGATAAAAGGGAATTTTCCGAAGAACAGAAACTGCAGCTTTCACTGAAAGATAACCTGCAACATAAAAACCGGGCAGAAGTACTGTTTTACAATAAATGTTTCGGAGATAAGTACGAGTTGACGAATGATTTTAAAGATGTCCGGAAGTTGAGCAAACGGGTGGAAAAGCCGGTATTGCATTTATCCCTTCGACTGGCTCCCGGAGAAATGCTCACTAAAGACCAGCTTACAGAAATAGGCAGGGAATGCGCCACGGAATTTGGAGTAGCCGACAACCAATATATCTGTGTATTGCATAAGGATACTAACGAGCAACATATCCACATTGCAGCTAACCGGGTAGGTTTTGACGGAAAAGTAGCCAGTGACAGCAACAGCTATAAAAGAATGGCTGCCCTTTGCCGCAGACTTGAAAAACAATATAAGTTACAGGAAGTATTAAGTCCGCGTGCCTTTTTATCTCCCCAAGACCGGTTATTGCCTCGGCAGGATATGCGGAAGGAAAAACTGAGAACGAACATTCGGCAGACTTTAGAAAAGGTACATCACTATTCAGAGTTTGAGCAGAAAATGCAGGCATTAGGATACAAGGTTATTAAAGGGCGTGGTATTTCTTTTGTTGATGATAAGAAGGTGAAAATAAAAGGTAGCGAAGTCGGTTTTTCGCTGGCTACTATTGAAAAGGTGCTGCATCTGAAAAGTCAATTGAAGATTAAACAAGCGGAAGAAAAGGCAAAGCAACCTGAATATCAACAGCACCGCGTAAGGCATTCGTTTACTCCTACCCAAAGGATGTTGCAAACGGTGAGCCAAACGAAGGAATGGGATAAGTCCCCCGTTGCCCAAATTCAGAAGGAAATTTCTAACCTGCTTTATCAGATCCTAAAGCCGGAACAGTCATTTGATTATATAAACCCTGAACTGTTAAAAGAAGCCAAGCGCAAGAAGAAAAAGAAATTCAAAATGAGTCTCTAACCCCATTATTTCATTCAAAACGCATTTATTATGGAAACTACAAAAAACATAACCGGTATTGAAAAAGACAGTTTGGAACTGGTATTGGAAGAATTTGCAGAGGAACAAAAGTCACATGTAAAATCCATTGCTGACCTGGTTTCAGCTGTTAATGTATTAACCAATAAGTTTAATAGCTTTGAGGAGAAGCTGAATACACCGAAGGGGATTTCCTTATCAACTGATACCAGGCCGATACAGGAAATTGTTAGAAAAGGGATTATAGATATGAAATTGACGGCAGCTGGACAACCCAAGAACGTGATACGGAAATTTCAGCTATTGCTTTTCCCGGAACAGGATGCAAAACTGTTTTATAAGATAGTATTTGGCCGTTGGGTTCTTGGGTTGGTGGTAATGGTATTCCTTACCAATGTTTATAAATTCAGTATCCGTTGGTGCGACAACCAGAAGGAGATAAAGCTACAGCAGCTAGAAAATTATAGAATTAAAAGAGCTTGGAATTATCTATATTCTCAAAGTGGACTAGATATAAAGAAAATAATGGATGACGCTCGAACAAAATCTTATTCAGCAAAAAATAAATAATATTTACCAAAATTTGTAATTACTAATAAAGACACCCTACAAGTATCTATCGAAAATAGCGATCATATTCATATGATCTCGAAGAATTAGATATCATTTGATATTCAATAAAATTTAAAACTTACGTATATTTATAACAATATGGACTATATTTATTCAACAACATGAAAAGAGAAAAAGGTCCAAATTTTTTTTATTTAACCTCCAATTAGAAAATATATGACAGTCCCCGAGCACTTACAACACAAACCAATTATAGCTGTAAACGACTACGATAAGATTGATGGACAATATGCACCCAATAGCGATGCTAAAGTTTTATCAATTGGGCAAGCACAATATGATGAAGACGAAATTTCTGTTAAGGTCTTTCGCCATACTGGTAATAACTGGAGTAGGCAAAGTGAGGAGTTGCCACTTCATAGAACACTTGACTTGACAACATTGATTATAACCTCAATACTAACAGGTCAAAATTCGGCAAAAATAGTTTCAACCCTCAATGAACAAATAATTTCAGAACCTAGAGTACAAGAGATTAAAGATTATTACCAAGCAAATATAAATATCATACGACCGAAGCTAGAAGAGATTAGAGATTTATTAAACACATTACTTTGACAAAAGAGAAAATATGATATCCGATAAAGAAAAATATTTAATGGCCCTTAAAAAAAATAATGGCCGAATAGATGAAATTTCGATTGGTTTAAATATTGGGTTTAGTGACGAAAAGACTACTCAAATTATTGCCGAGTTGGTAAATGAAGGGAAAATAGAGTTTCAATCATTCGGACTTTGTAGTTACCGTGTACTGTAAAATTCATATATTGGGAGTTTAAACTGAATATTTTATTCTGATGGATAATCTAATTTGTAAAGCAATTTCAGAATTACTAATCGATCGGAAAGACTTGCTCAGAATTCCTTTAAGGCAAAAAGCAAAATTTGAAGGCTGGTTAAAATTTGAATTAGCCCATCGTTTAATTCAGATAGGGATGGAGTCTGTTGAAGTAGAGACTAAAGCATGTTATAATCGAAATGCTACTGATATCACGTTCTTTCATAAAGGAGATTTTTATAGCATTGAGTTAAAAACATCAAATACAAATTGGAAAAATGAAGGCGTTAGAAATTGCAAAAAACCTATAACTAAGAATATACAATCGATTATTAGCGACGCAATAAAATTAAATTCAGATCAAGGTTTTGTTGCTTTTATATTATTCCCGATTCCTCTCCATAACAAAAGTTGGGAACTTTATATTGAAGTTGTTTACACT
>NZ_MTKN01000097.1 GCF_001975825.1 [Flexibacter] sp. ATCC 35208 | reverse complement strand
AAGTGTAAACAACTTCATAATTTGGTAAGAAGTTTATCTTACACTTATTGTAAAAGATAAATTAATCTATTTCAAAAACTCGTTCACGAATCAAAGTTTCAAAAACCTCAACTCAGTCGTTTTTTGATTATAAGCTGGTCAATTATTTACGAGACTATAAAATATATTGTGTAAACGATTAAGGCACTGTTTAGAGTCTGCATCTGTTTTCAAAGATCGTAATAAATTGATGGAGTATGAACCCCCAATTATGGAGGGGCATACTCCATTTCTTTTCTATGTTCATTATAGCCAGATATACCGCTTTCTGTGCGGCAGCATCATCTGTAAACTGAACCTTTGTTTTAGTATACTTCCTGATCCCCCTGTTGAGATTTTCGATTGTATTGGTAGTATACATTATCTTACGGATCTCCAGTGGAAAATCAAAGTAGCAGGTAAGATTGTCCCAGTTATTCTGCCAGGACTGTATTGCATGCCGATATTTAGTCTCCCATTTAGCCGCAAAAGCAGTCAACGCGAATTCGGCAGCATCGCGATTTGCAGCACCATATACTTCTTTAAGATCTGAGCAGAATTCCTTCCTGTCTTTCCAAACCACATATTTGCAGCTGTTCCTTATCTGGTGAACAATACATAGTTGAGTGACCGTCTGTGGAAAAACGCCTTTTATAGCATCTGTAAAGCCTTTTAGGTTATCAGTGCAGGCAATTAATATATCCTCCACTCCACGAGCCTTTAAATCGGTTAAAACACTCATCCAGAATGATGCGGACTCAGTCTCAGCCATCCACATACCTAATACCTCTTTTAGCCCATCATTTTTTAATCCGATTACCAGATAGATGCATTTATTGATGTACTTGCCATTCTGTTTTACTTTGAGGATAATGCCATCCATCCATACCGTAAAGTAAACTGGTTCAAGCGGACGGTTTTGCCAGGTTTTAACATGTTCTGTAATTCGGTTGGTAACATTGGAAATGGTTCCTTCACTTACGTCCAGACCATATACTTCTTTTACCTGGTCGCTGATGTCAGAAGTGGTCATGCCACGGCTGTACATACCAATAATCGCCTCTTCCAGCTTATCGCTCATCCGTTGTCCTTTTGGTATAAGCTGGGGCTCAAATTCGCTATTACGATCACGGGGAATATTAAGAGCAAGATCGCCCAGGGATTCCGTTTTAACCTTCTTCTTATAAGAGCCATTGCGGTTGTTACCACTACCGCGGTCTTCGGGGCTATACTTTTCATAACCCAGGTGTTCATCCAGTTCTGCTTGCAGCATTTCTTCTACACCTTGCTTGAACAGGCCGTTGAAAAAGGAATGAAATTCTTCCTTATTCTTAAACTGCTTAAAGAAGTCTTTTGGGAAATGTGGTTGCTGATTTTCCATAAAAAAAACTGTATTCAAAGTTAAAAAATACGGGGCAAATTTTTGCAGCCGTACCCAGGCGGTTTCGTTACGGTCGGCTCCGCTACGCTTCGCCTCCCTTCACTCCACCGCCTGGGTGGTATTAACTCGTATACAGTCCCTTACTATACTATTTACACAAAAGATTAAATACTACCTTATTTACCTGTCTATCCAATAATTAATCGGATTTAGCACATTTTAGTAAATTGTAAGTAAATAATCATAATTTCAAAAAACGTTGGATTTCAATTAAAATAATATCGATGGATAAACTTTTAGAAAAACTATTTGATATAAATAAAATTCCTACCAAATTCATTTTCGTTATTTGGTTCAGTTGCACTCTCATTTTATTCGTACCTGCGAAGCTATTGTTAAAACTAAACTTGACCGGCTTTCTAATAGAATATGGAAAATACATTGGAGTTACATTCCTAATAACTACCGCACTACTGTTTATCACATTAATTAATTATTTTTTAGCGTTAAGAAATAAGAAACAGCAAAGCAGACGTATAGAACTGAGAATACTTAAGGAAATAGCACGCTTGAACGTCCACGAACAGGCTGCGTTGAGAGAATTTTATATCCAAAGCAAGGATACTTTGGAAATGCCAATGCTCGATGATACAATAATTGGGTTGCAGAATAAAGGAATCATTTATCAAGCGTCAAACGCGGGGCCGGTTTATGTGCATGGGACATTTTTCTCATATGCTATTACTGATTTTGCTCGTGAGAATTTAACATTTCAGATGTTGGAGCTTTCCGAAAATCCCAGTGAGGAAGATAAGAATAGAATATTCAATGCTAGGCCATACTGGGCTAAAGAGCAAAGTAGGATTGAGCAAAGAAGGAATTCCAGTTGGTTTTAATAACAGGGATCAATTTCAAAAAACGTTCATTTATCCCCTTAATTTATAAAAATGGATGCGAAAAATATTTTCATAGCGTGTAATCACAATTTGAATAAAATTAACTGGGAAATAGTTGATGGTGGAAGTGAATGGCGATATATTGGTGTCGGTGTGGATTATCAAGTTGAAAAAGTGCGGCAGTTACTAAGAACGTATTTTAATAACCCTGAGTTGTACCTGGTCACTAATAGAAGTAATGCTTACACTATAAGCTTAGATAAGGTAGCTGAAACAATAGAACAGGTACTTGAGAGCAGTGATGTAATTGTAAGTGAAATCGATTTTACTACAATGGCGGTATTTAATAGAATAGGTGTCATGAAATTGGGTAGGCGAGATTTTGTGTAAAGGCTTAAAAAAACGTTGGGTTTTAGATACTAATTACCAGCGTTTTTGCAAGGTGAAGTATTAACTATATTTTCAAATTTGTCAGCTGAAGTAGCGACTTTTACAAATAAAGGAAGGGGCGAAGTGTCCCTACTTACTTCATTTGTAATGTCTGTGCCCTATGGATATTTCGTCTTCACCAAGGTAGCCACCACCTTATCTATTGGCAAATGCACTGCCTCCGCAGAAAAATCTTCCCAATCAATCCACCGGGCAGCTTCTACATCTGTCACACCTTCCGGTACTTCAAAATCAAATGGCTTTGTCAATAAAGGCGCTACAAATGGCGATAGTGGCGTGACAAGGTAATAAATAGAAATAATCTGTGTCTCATTGTCAAACGCAGAGATCTGGAAAAAGTCAGTCGTATACAAATGCTCTACCACAGCAACATCCTGATTCAACTCTTCTTTCCATTCCCTTACAATACATTCCAGCGTTCCTTCGCCAAACTCCATCCCACCACCTGGAAACTTCGTAAAATAATTCCCCTTTATATATTCGTCACTAACCAGTACTTGTTTCTTGTCATTGATCATAATGCCATAAACCCGTACGTTGAACATAGCTGCCATATAAAAAATGTTGTGTAGGGCAAATGTAGGGTAAAAAAATAGTTTGTTTATACAAATGGACCTCTCATGCAGGCAGGGTGTTCTGGAATTATTAGGTAGGATATATACCCTGGCTATAGCATAGCTTCGATATAGAATCGTTATCAAAATGTCACTAAAAGGGCACCTCATTTTCCTGGGGAAATTGAAGTGCCCTTTGGTGATATAATCTGACGGCATTGCACTGAAGCTACATCGAAGAAGCGTCGAAGAAGCGTCAAAGAAGTATCGAAGAAGCATCGACGCAACACCTAAGGCTGCCCCCCACCACCAGCCGCTCCATACACCTGCCCCGTACTAAAACTCGCATCACTCGCCGCCAACTGCACAAAAATCGACCCTAATTCCGCCGGTTGCCCGGGTCTCCCCATCGGAGACTCCTCCCCAAACTTCTTCAACTTCTCCATCGTCTGCCCTCCACATACCTGCAGCGGTGTCCACACAGGCCCTGGTGCCACCCCATTCACCCTGATCCCTTTCTGCGCCAACTGTTTGGCCAGTGATTTCACAAAATTCATCGTTGCCGCCTTCGTTTGCGCATAATCATACAAATGAGGCGAGGGATCATACGCCTGCACAGAAGTTGTGGCAATAATCACCGCCCCTGGCTGCAAATGCGGCAACGCTGCCTTTATAATCCAGAAAGGCGCATAAATATTCGTCTTGATCGTCCAGTCAAACTGCTCAGAAGAAATTTCGAGAATAGACTCATGAGACTGTTGTCTTGCCGCATTACTTACCAAAATATCCAATCCACCTAAAGCATGTACCGCATCTGCCACGAGTTTTTGGCAAAAGCCTTCCTCACGCAAATCACCGGGAATACCCACTCCTTTTCTACCTTCTTTTTTAATCAAAGCCAGCACCTCATCTGCATCCCGCTGCTCATCCGGCAGGTAATTGATCACTACATCCGCGCCTTCGCGCGCATACGCAATCGCTGCCGCACGTCCTATCCCGGAATCACCGCCTGTAATCAATGCTTTACGGCCTGCCAGTCTGCCACTTCCTTTATAAGATTCTTCCCCATGATCCGGTTTCGGTATCATTCTCGAAGCCAATGCCGGCCATGGCTGAGACTGCGGTTGAAAAGGAGGTTTAGGGTATTTATTGAGCGGATTTTCCAATCCGGTAGCATGATTATTCGCCACCGAAGGCGCTAAAGGCATGGAACCTGATCTGGAGATTACCGGGGTAATGGCCATAGCAGCAATGCTGGCGCCCAGTCCGGTTACAACTTGCCGGCGCGTGTAATTATTCTGATCCATATGGCTAAATTTTACAAATCAGGAACAACCCCGATGCCAAACCCATAAACAATTGATCCATATGGCATTATAAAAAAGGCCGCAGAGGATACCCCTGCGGCCTTCTATACACATATTATGGCAACTAAAACCATTTCTTCTTCATAAAGTACCAACTGATGATTACTGAAATAATAATCGAAATCATCACCGGTATATAAAACGCATGTGCATTCCGCTGAAACGGAATATCCACATTCATCCCATAAATACTCGCTACCAGCATAGGAAACGTAAGCACGATCGTAATCGAAGTCAGCCGCTTCATTACAATATTCAGGTTATTCGAAATGATACTTGCAAATGCATCCATAGAACTACCCATGATATTCGTATATACATTCGCCATTTCAAGGGCCTGTGAAGTATCTACGATCAGGTCATGAAGGAACTCCTTCTCATCTTCATTCAACCCGAGAATGTTGGTTCGCTCGAGTTTCATGAGCAACAACTCATTACTCCGCAGTGCCGTTACAAAGTACACAAGACTCTTCTGGATCCGCATGATGTACAGCAGTTCCTCATTTCGGTTACTGTCGTAGAGTTTCTGTTCCAATACATTTCTGCGTTGGTTAATCTCTTTCAGGTAGTCGAGGAAGTTCATCACCACTTTCTCAAAGATCTTCAGCACCATCATATTCCGCTTTTCAGGATGACGGTTATGGAAGGTGTTGAGGAACTTATTGATGGCAGCGTTGTCGAAAGAATTGACTGTCAGGATCTGGTTATGCGTCAGAATGATCACAATAGGAATCGTGATATAATAAGCATCGCTTTCGTTGAAAGAATTGTTCTCCGTCGGGGTTTTGATAACGATGAGTTTCACATTATCCTCTATCTCATAGCGGGACCTTTCATCAATATCCAGGGAGTCGGTGAGGAAGTCGAGCGGGATATCCAGCTCTTCAGAGAGTTGTTCAAACTCGGCCTGCTTTAAGGGAGGGGTAATATTCACCCATACTCCATTTTCAGGGGTTTTAATCTCAACCGTCCGTGCGTCTATATTTTTGAAGTATTGGATCATCCGGGCGCAAAGGTAGAATAATTAGTAAGAAAGCATATTGCTTAATTATTAATTAACAGCGTGCTCTGCCAGCCGGGCGGTTTTGTGGCGGGTCAAAAATCGCGGGTAGCGGATTTTGCGGGCGGGTATGGACGGTGGGTTTATTTGTGGGAGGGTGGTGGTTTCTTTTAGAATAGCGGATAGCGGAACGGTACATTCAGCGATGGTGAACGGCTTTTCTGCTAAAAAGGACGTGAGCGGAAGGCTGTTTTCAGGTATTGAAGTTGCTACGGCAAACGAAGCTTGCGGTCCCTTGCCTCCGGATATTGCAGTCTCCTCCAAAATCGCCGGCAGCGAAACCATACATTCATTCAAGCTCAACGTACTCTCCTTCAACATCGCCACTGTAGATCCTGTCAAACTCACCGTATCCTCCTTCAACATCGCCACTGTAGATCCTGTCAAACTCACCGTATCCTCCTTCAACATCGCCACTGCAGACCCTGTCAAACTCACCGTATCCTCCTTCAACATTGCCATTGCAGACCCTGTCAAACTCAATTCCGGTTCCTCCAATAACAATGAAGGTCGTAACTCCTCTTCAAACATCCACGGCACCAACACCGTACATCCAGATATCCCGCTTACAGGACGTAACACCCTCTCCCTCAAAGCCGCAGGCATCAACACAACACACCCAGCCACTTCCTTCTTCAAAAACGAAGGCAGCAGCACCGCACATCCTGATATTTCACCCACCCGGTATAACGACCGCTTTTCCAATACAGAAGGCAACAGCACACTACACCCGGCTATCTCACATAGTCGAATCATTGATTGTTCTTTCAAAAACAAAGGTAAAAGCACCGTACAACCAGCTACTTTATTTAGCCGGTATATCGATCTCTCCTTCAAATACAAGGGTAGCAGGACCACACAACCAGATGTCTTCATAAGCTCGTTCGCCGGTTTTGGTAAAACGTACTTCCAGTCCACCGCCAAGGGTCTGAACAGGAACGGTATAAGTCTTCTCTTCCGTGCCGGAAGTCATCAGTGCAGCAGCAGTAACGCCTGTTCCGCACGAGTAGGTTTCATCTTCCACGCCTCTTTCATAGGTACGAACAAAGATGCCATTATCAGTAGGCTGAACAAAATTTACATTCGTACCCACTGCCTTAAAACGCTCATTATAGCGGATCTGTCTGCCTTCTTCATATACATCAAGGGCTTTCACATTCTCCACGAACTTTACAAAGTGTGGCGAACCGGTATTCAGGTAAAAATAGAGATTGCCCACTTCTACGCCATTCACATCCTGCATTTTCAGGTTTACCCAATCAGTACCTTTCATGGTCGCTTCGTGCGGACCATCAATGGCGATAAACTTCAGCACCTCGCTATCCAATCCCATTTTGCGGGCAAAAGCCACCAGACAACGGCCTCCATTGCCACACATACTACTTTCCCGGCCGTCAGCATTGTAATATTTCATACCAAAGTCATAGCCTTCCTGCCTGTTCAATAGCATCAACCCATCTGCACCGATGCCAAAGCGGCGATCACAGAGAAAATGCACCTGTTCTTCAGTGAGAAAATCATATTGGCCGTTGCGATTGTCCATAATGACGAAGTCATTGCCGGTCCCCTGGTATTTGTAAAAATGTATTGCTGACATAATAAAGCAAATGTAATCATATTGAAGATATTATACAACCGTCTGGAAAGCACAGGTATAGGAATACACTCTTGATTCATGTCTACATTCGGTGGTTGTACAAAATTGTACAACAGAACTAAATATTTAAAAACCAGGGAAATAAGACTATTCCCCTGGTCATATTTATACCTACAACTGTTACACTAGTGTTCCTAGCTAACAAAGCTCTTTAGTAGTGATTTAAACCGTTAAATATTTAACTATATGGGGCAAAAAAAAGCATTACCCTTCCTGTAATGTTTTTATAATCGTCTGAAAAATGCCAGTCGCTTTCGTCAGATCGTCTTTTGATACATTTCGTACTGCATCTGCCATCAATTCATTCAGCAATGGCTCCACAATACTGCGCATTTTTTTGCCTTCAGCTGTAAGGACGATGATCTTATTTCTGCGATCGGCGATGTCTTCCCTGCGTTCCAACAATCCTCTTTTAGTCATATTATCCAGCAGGTACACAATACTTACTTTGTCTTTGAAAATAGCGTCCGCGATCTCTTGTTGTTTCACGCCGTCTTTTTTCCAAAGTACGCGCATGACCTGCAGCATTTCAGTGGTAAGTGGAATATTATGTTCCTTGAAAGAGGCACGTATCCGCGCTTTGAAAGCCCCCTTTAATATCCCGAGTGAATCCGTAAAATCTGAAAACGTCTGGTTTTTAGTCATGCGGGGGCTAAGTTAAGGTTTTAATGGTTAAATGTTTAACTTGTTTTTTAGAGAATTACTGCCAGGGCGATCATGCAGAAGAATTGATTTATACCAATTGCAGGATGGCAGATATTCTGTAACTTAACATCATGTCTTTACTACCCGTTTTGTTTTACCTGACCTTCGCTGTCGGCACCGTACAACCCGATGTTGTTTTCAAAGATGAAAATAACAAAGAAATATCCCTGAATGCCCTCAAAGGCAAAGTCGTTTTTATCAACTTCTGGGCTACCTGGTGCGGACCTTGCAAACAGGAGCTGCCCTCTATTCATAAGCTGAAACAGGCATTCAGAGATAATAATAAAATTGTGTTCCTCTTTGTAGACGTAGATGGTGATCTGGGTAAATCAAAAGCTTTTATGAAAAAGCATAAATATGACCTGCCGGTGTTTGCGCCTAAAAGTCCGATACCTTCCAACTTCCTGGGAAATGCAGTGCCCACCACAGTGATCATTGACAAGAAGGGGCGAATGGTTGGCCATATTGAAGGAAGTATGGATTATTCAACCAAAGAGGTGATAAAAGGATTGAAAGATCTGACTGATTCGTAAATTCTTCCTATCGGTAGTGAGGGTACCTGGTACACCTTCAATATATCTCCGGCTATCATTACCTGTTGGCGGTTGGAAGCGAAAGCTTCGCCAGGCATAAGGTGATTGATATGGGGAAGGAGCGGGTGTTCTATATGGAGAAGTCGATCAGTGAGGTGGCATATGGAATGATCGCTGCAATCTATCATAAAGCTGTTCCTGCTGCAGATGCGACCTCCCGCAGGCGGGGAATTTCCGAAGCCTTTAAACGGCTTTTATTGCTTTATTTCAGAGAAATGAAAAGCGCTGGCGAATATGCGGCTAAATTAAACATGACCCATTCATCCCTTACTGGCCCCATGCAGTGCAGATATTCCTGATTTCGTTATTGCCGGAAAGATGGATAGATAAAGCTACGAAGGCAGCCATGAAGAAAGAATTATAATCCAGCCCGGCAGAAGACAGGCTGTTTTCCCTTCTAATTATTGTTATTTATACGAGTGGCGAAGGTAGAAGGGAATTCTGTGGAAATTCTGTAGAAATAAAAAAAGACCGCAAACCTGCGATCACATATTTTAATTATTCCCCATATCGCCATACCCATAACTCACCACCCTCGCCAACCTCCACTTCGCACGGGCAATGGAATCATTTGTGCAAAAAAATATTGTTTAACTTAACTTGCAGGGATTTTTAACTTTAATGTATGACAAGTCCAATTGAGATTACACCCGCTGTGCAGCAACTGATCAATCGTGTAGGGTCAGAATATGACTACGAAATTATACCTGTACAACCACAGGTAGTGGATAGTGGTCGCATGGTACCCGGGTGGGCGGTATGGTTGAGTGAGTTTATCTGCGAAGCAGCACCAACAGAAGTGTGGGAGAATGAAAATGGCGATTTAATGGCTGTGACACCCCCTCCCGCGCCGATCGCACAAATGATGTTCATTCCTGATGACAATCTTAATGGTGATGAGAAGCATGTACGTGTCAGCGTTAGTAATAACCCACTGGTAGATCACCTGATCGCATTGGCAAATCTGAAAGATTTTCTTGTACAATATGGAACAGTGCTGGAAGATGGTAAAGTGAATTTTAATACCTATACTGGTAATGTATATAACCATTATGATGCCCTGTTCAATAACCTGCTGCTTTTCCTGTCAGAAGGAAAGAAGATAGGGGCTAAGTGCTATTGTGGAAGTATGAAACCATATAGTCAATGTCACGGTAAGAACCTGCCTGCGGCGATTGAAGAAGATATGAAAGCAGTGAAGAAGTTCAATGATGCACTGAAGGAGGACGAAGTGAAGGAATAGCTTTTCCTGGTTCATGTAAGTTGTAAGAGAATACCACTTTTAGGGACTGATCACCATCAGGTTGGGAGGTGATCCCTATTATATATAAGTAAGGAGGGTTGACAATACTTTTAACAGTTATACAAGGTCAATATTTTAAACTATGCGCAGCTTTTATCTATCATGCTTATGTGCGCTTCTATGCGTGCTTTCAGTTAATGCACAGGAGTTGAGATCACCAGATGGAAATTTTATTTTAGCTTTTAAAGTGAACAGTGGGGTGCCTGTTTATACATTACAGTATAAAGGCAAGACCGTGATCAATGAAAGTAAACTGGGATTTGAACTCAGACAACTGGGTTCATTCAGTAAGGACTTTACCATTAAGGGGACTGCTACCAAATCGGAAGACCAGACCTGGCAACCGGTTTGGGGACAACAAAAAGACATCAGGGATTACCACAATGAATTGTTCGTACAGCTTACACAGGCTGCTACAGGCAGAGAGCTGGATATCCGCTTCCGGTTATTCAATGATGGGTTGGGTTTCAGGTATGAATTCCCTGTTCAACCGAACCTGCGCCATCTCAGTATTCAGAATGAGGTGACAGAGTTTAATCTGGCCAAAGATTATAAGGCCTTCTGGCTGCCGGGAGATTATGATACGAATGAGTTTGAAACAGTAACGTCTAAAATCTCAGAGATTCATTCCCTGATTGGCAAGGCGAGAGAACCGATGGCGGCTAATTCTCCTACACCAAATCTGGCGGTGCAGACTCCCCTTATGCTGAAATCAGATGATGGTTTGTATGTAAATATTCATGAAGCCGCATTGGTAGATTTCCCGGCAATGTGTCTGAATGTAGATGACCAGCATTTTATCTTTAGTGCACACCTGACTCCTGATAAACTGGGTAACAGGGGATTTGTGCAGACAGGGAAAACCAGTCCATGGAGAACGGTGATCGTGAGTGATGATGCGCGTCAGATACTGGCGTCTACCCTGATACTGAACCTGAATGAGCCTTGTGCCATTGAAGACCCGAGCTGGATCCATCCTGTGAAGTATGTTGGTGTGTGGTGGGAATACTTTACTGGTGGTGGTTCTACCTGGCAGTATACTGACAATCAGGATATCATCATTGGTAAAACAGATTACAAGACATTAACACCTAATGGACATCATGGCGCTAATACTGCACATGTAAAAGAGATGATTGATTTTGCGGCAACGAATGGTTTTGATGCCGTGCTGGTAGAAGGTTGGAATGAAGGTTGGGAAGATGGTACGGCAAATGCAAAGGAGCATATCTATAGTTTTACGAAAGCATATCCAGACTTTGATGTACAGGAGCTGCACAAATATGCTGCTTCAAAGAATGTGAAGATCATTATGCATCATGAAACGACTTCTTCCGTAACGGATTACGAACGTCAGCTGGAAGATGCATTTCAGTTCATGGTAGATAATGGTTATAATTCCGTGAAGACAGGTTATGTTGGACCTATTCAGCCACATAGCGAATACCACGATGGGCAGTACATGGTGAACCATTATCTGCATGTGGCGCAGCTGGCGGCGAAGTATAAAATAATGGTAGACTCTCACGAGGCGGTGCGTCCGACTGGTTTGTGCCGTACCTGGCCGAACTGGTTAGCACAGGAATCTGCAAGAGGAACTGAGTTCGAATCTTTTGGTGGAAACAGACCGGATCATACCTGTGTGCTGCCATTTACGCGATTGATGGGTGGACCAATGGATTATACACCAGGCATCTTTGAAGGAAACCTGGAGGTGTATGGTAAGAATAAAGCGAAACTGAGCACTACACTGGTAAAACAGCTGGCACTGTACGTAACCATGTATAGCCCGTTGCAGATGGCGGCGGATCTGCCTGCGAATTATAATAAGTTTGCCGATGCATTTCAGTTTATTAAAGATGTAGCGGTTGACTGGGACAATACTTATGTGCTGGAAGCAGAACCCGGAGATTATATCACGATTGCACGGAAGGCCAAGGCAAAAGAAGAGTGGTACATTGGTGGTATTACGGATGAAAATGCACGTGAGGCGGTAATTAAATTTGATTTCTTACCGGCAGGGAAGAAGTATACGGCGACGGTGTATGCAGATGATAAAGATATCAGCTGGAAAGTAAATCCACAGAAGTATACGATTAAGAAAATGGTGGTGGCGAATAAGACGGTATTGAAGCAAAAGCTGGCACCGGGTGGAGGTGTGGCGATTAGTGTGAAACCGTAAGGAGCTTTATAGGAGATAGAGGCTGTATCTTATTTAGTAAGATGCGGCCTCTTTTTCTTAAAAAAGCCACTTTCATAACAGGCACAATCACTACACAGATAATGACTATTAATGAACATTGCGAAGCGGAGGAATATTTCAATCCTAAATATAGCATTAGAACTTAAATGTCATATCATGCCATATCTCTCCGCCATGTACGGAGTTAGAAATCCCAAGGTTGCTGAACCCAAACTTCTCATAATAAGGCACAAGATATTCCTTGCATGTCAACGTGACACCCACTCTTTCTTCCTCCTTTGCTTTATTTATAAAATGGCGGATCAATTGTCCGGCATACCCCTGCTTCCTGAAATCAGGTGATACGGCTAGGCCAAATATGCTTTGCCATTTCCCCTCTTCATTGTGAAGGTGAGCATCGGCGAACATTTCATCTACAATGGTTTCATTGTCAGTCACCATTCCATTGATGTAACCCACCAGCTGGCCTTCGGTTTCCAATACCCAGAAATGACCGGGGAAAAACTCGAGTCTTTTGATAAATGACTCGCGTGACGCGGCTTCGTTAGAAGGGAAGCATCTGTGTTCAAGTGCGGTGATCGTATCTAAGTCGGTTAGGGTTGCGATTCTAAATTTCATATATTTCTGGGTGCATAAAAGATAGTACAAACGCCTATTAATGCAATAATTGCTCCAATAATGTCATACCGGTCTGGTCGGAACCCGTCTATTTTCCAGGCCCATAATAAAGATAAAACAATGAAAATTCCACCATAGGTTGCATAGGTCCTCGCAAAATTGGCTGTCTGTAAAGTCGCGACCATGCCATATAATACCAGAATAATACCTCCTGCAATCCCATACCATAAGGGTTTTCCTTCCCGTATCCAGCGCCAGATCAGGTAGCCACCACCTATTTCGCAGATACCTGCCAGTAAAAAGATGCCTAAAGATTTTAAAACTGCCATTGTACAAATATATCACTATTGTAACTTTAGTAACACAAGTACTCCCTTCCGGATCTTAATATTAGGGGGAAGTATTCACCCAGACAGTTATTTCCGGGGTTAGAGGAAGAACAGTATATCAATACGGCGAAATCCGTGAAATACCTGCCGGCAAAGTCATCCTGCGCAAAGGGCAACCTATCAGGTATACCATGCTCATTCGGTAGGGTGTAAAGATCTGTCAGGAATACAACGAAGGTAATGAATGGATAAAATAAGAGCGTGTATCAAAAGTAAGATACACGCTCATTTCATTCGGATACCTGATGGAGCCAGGTTTCCATTTATGCTGTTCTAAGGAGGTTCATTTATTTTTGATACATCCTGCTTAACTTTCATTCACGCAGGTCTTCCATGTCTTGTATCCGCCAGACATATTCCAGACTCTGTTAAACCCATTTTGCAATAAC
This sequence comes from [Flexibacter] sp. ATCC 35208, assembly GCF_001975825.1. GTDB lineage: Bacteria > Bacteroidota > Bacteroidia > Chitinophagales > Chitinophagaceae > Chitinophaga. Next base: position 2,638 of record NZ_MTKN01000097.1, on the reverse strand, counting down.
ACACGCTGCGCTAAGTATCCTCTTAATCCCGCCTCGCAATAAATATAAATATCTTTATCAATCGGTATAGACGATATCTTATTTCGTATCTCATCCACCGGAATATTAATAGATCCCTTTACATTCCCCATCTCATACTCATCCGCTGTGCGCACATCAATCAATACATCTTCATAGAAATCCAGGTTCTCCAGATCATCCCAGTATATCACATGCAATCGCTTCAGCAGTATGTTTTCTGCCACCATACCCGCTATATTGATTGGATCCTTTGCAGAAGAATAAGGAGGCGCATATGCCTGTTCAAATTCAACCAGATCGTATATGGTCTTCTTTTGCTGGATCAGGGATGAGAAGATATCCAGTCTTTTATCCACCCCATCGTAACCTGCAATCTGCGCACCGAGTAACTGCCCGTCGCGGGGTGAAAAAGTGATCTGAATCGTCATCTGTCTGGAGCCCGGGTAATACCCTGCATGAGATACACCATGTGTCGTGGAGACAATATGCTCTATCTCAGCCGCTTTCAGGTGTTTGGAGGCAAGCCCTGTAGCGCCCACTGTCATATCAAAAACCTTTACAATGGCAGTATTGATAGAACCATTGTAACGCTGCACATTGTCATGTACCAGGTTGTTCGCACAAATACGTCCCTGTTTACTTGCCGGTCCTGCGAGGAAGGTATTCATAGAAACCCCTGTCACTGGGTTTTCGAACTCGATCACATCACCCACAGCATAGATGTATGGGTCAGATGTTTGCAGGTATTCATTGACAATGACCCCTTTGCCTGTTTTTAAGCCAGCTGCTGTAGCCAGCTGCAGATCAGGTTTTACACCGATTGACAAAATTACCATATCGGCGTTGATCACATCCCTGTTATTCAATACTACTTCATTTTTATTGAATGAAGTCACGGCCGTGTTTAAATGTAAGGTGATACCCTTTTTACGGATATGTTGCTGGATGATCGCCGCAATAGGAAAATCGACTGGCGCGAGTATCTGCGAACCCATTTCAACAATCTCCACCTGTATACCCAGTCCATGGATATTCTCCGCCATTTCCAGACCAATAAAACCTGCCCCTGCAATGACTACTTTTTTAATATTCGCCTGTGAAATATGGGTTTTGATTTTATCTGTATCATTGACATTTCTTAAAGTAAAAATGCCTTCGTTATCGATACCGGGCAGGGGAGGGCGTATCGGTTCAGCACCTACGGAGAGAACTAATTTGTCATAAGTCTCCTCGTATTTTTTGCCCGAAGGCTGGTGAAATACTTTCACAGTTTTATTGTGTGGATCAATATCTGTCACAGTAGAATTGACCCGCACATCGATATTAAATCTTTTTGAAAATGAAGTGGCCGTTTGTACAAACAGTTTATTCCTGTCTTTGATCACATCACCGATATAGTAAGGTAGTCCGCAGTTCGCATAGGAAATGTACCCGCCTTTTTCAAAAATAACAATTTCAGCATGTTCATCTAATCTTCTTAACCGGGCGGCAGTTGATGCGCCTCCTGCTACTGCGCCAATAATCAGATACTTCATAAATTAAAATGGTGGTTTTTAATTAAATAGTTTTCATCTGGAGACAAAACTATCTTCCGGCGAAGATGCTGAAAGTAACTTTTGTTACATATGGCTATAATCCTGTTGTCTGATGACCTTTATCAGTATGTGATATTAATCACTGAACAAAATCAGGTTTCCAGATAAGTTTGCCGGAAAAAATTATGATTTACGATTTGCATCAACCCTGGCCATATTACGTGGCCGGGCATTTATTGGGACTGGCGGTTCTGGTGCTTTTATTGTTGGGAAACAAGCAATTTGGGATATAGGCAAATCTTCGTCATATAAGTGCCGCCTGTTTTTCTGCAGGATTGAATTTTTTCAGTACGACAGGAAGAAAGGGAGCTGGAATCTTCCCCCTTTCATGAATGTTTTTATTATTTGATCTGTAGTAACTTTCCATACGCTACTGCTGCCTTATGCACCTGCACCAGCCAGTCTTCCGCCGCATTATCATCTGCCCCATCTGAGATGTATTTCAAACAAAGAAAATGTATCTTTTCTTTCATCGCAATCATCGCTATCGCATACGATTCCATATCGACCACATTGTAAGCAGTAACGGAATGTCCCATTTCAAAATTATCTCCCGTACCACAAATGCCTTCATTCACTCCATCCATTTTCAACCCGTACTCAAGCAACGGCGGTAACCCTGAAAACGGCGTTTCATACAATTCATATCCCAGGCCTCTTACATCCATATCACGCTGTATAAATTTCGTACAGCAAACTACTTCACCTCTCTGAAAGAAACTGCTTCCTGCAGATCCCAGGTTCACAATCAATGCCGGTCTTTTGATCTGTATCGCTTTCGTCAGTTCGTAAGCTGCATTCACCTTACCAATCCCTGTGATTAATGTATGATGGCTTTCGAATACTTCCGCTGCTTCTGCTGCCAGTGCAAAAGAGAACAATACATTTTCAAGAGGAAAAGAATATTCCTGATTAATTTGAATCATCGGATTTTACCAGTTAGGGCGCAAAGGTACCAATTAGCCCCGTACAATGCAACCCCTTCGAAAGTGGGGCTGACCAAAAAGTCAAAAAGGGCTTTT
>NZ_MTKN01000096.1 GCF_001975825.1 [Flexibacter] sp. ATCC 35208 | reverse complement strand
CAACTTCTTCAGTGCCCTCTAATAACACTCCCCCTTTTTGTTCCCGTTATTCAATCAACATCCTAAAGAATGCCATATACCATTCCTGACCCGTAATTGTCAGCTTTAACATTCAAGATTATAACCCACACAGAAAAATGAAATAATATTTCTGTAACAAATTATTCTAAGAAGGTATTTATGAAATTGGTTCTAGTAATAATATTCTAAGTGCTTGTTGTACTAATGGGCTTGAATTCTTGACTATTGATATATATTATCCTACAAACCGGTTCGAAACTTGTCCCCCAGCCCGCAAAAAAGCAAAACCCACTCTATGACCGGGTTTTGCTTTTTAAATAAATTTTGATGAATTTCTAAGATGCTTATTATCACCTTTATAAGCATTCGAAATTGGATGTGATTATTTAATCAGGCCTAACCTTTCCAGTTGATTACTGTTCGGATTTACCTTTTTCTAAAATAATGACTTTATTCAGTTCCTGGATCATGGCCGGCCGACGAGGATATTTCATGCTTAGCATCTTTGCCACACCAATAATTTTTTCTTTCCCGGCAGGAATGCTTTTAATGACTCTTTTCATTTTACCTGCCAGATTTGCGTATTCAACCCGATTACCTGCAATATCTCCTTTACGCTCAAATGCAGGTATATATAGATCTACTAATTCTGTCGGATAATGTTTGGATAAATGATCATGATATTGCAATATTCTATCCAATTCTGTTTCCTTACACACTAATATTAAGAGTCTATCCCAATATTTCTCTTCAATATAAATAGGCGCGAGCGCATCAAGGAAAAGTGCATCTGGTGAATACCATAGTTTACTTTTATTGTTTTGATGCTGCTTGTTTATTTCGGTTATTTTATCTTCAATGTATTTTTCAATTACCGTTCTCCATTCAGTATTAGTAAAGGTTTTTTTCCATTGAATATAGTAATCCCTGTTGAACCAGCGATCAAAAGCAAATCGCTTTGTATAAAATCGGATTGTCTCCTTATCTTTTTCTATAATTGCAACACGAAGTAATTCTTCTTCCCAATCAGAAACAATACCTGGATGCTTTTCCTTTTCGGCTATTTTTATTCCTCCAGCTATTAACTTTTTTGCCATCAGAAAATCTTTTTTATTGATAGCACTTTCCACTTCGCCCTTTCTGATTTCAACTACATCTAAATTCTGTTGAATAAGTTTCCTTATTTCACCTTCCTTTCCTATTGCTTTTAAAAATTCAATTTTTCGTACAAGAAAATAATCCTTTCTAAAATCACGTTTTCCCGCTATGTATTTTGCAATCTGCGTATCAACATACTGTAAGAATTCCTTTTCTTTTTTTAATAGCTCTGCCAGAGATTGATAAACAGTTATCATCTCATATCCAAAGTCTCCGTAATCAAAGTAAAGCTGATTGCTTAACTCCGTTTGTAAAAATGAAAATATTTGTTCTTTTAGCTCAATTGTTGGTTCTTTAGCCAGCGAGATATTTTCAATCAGCTGTATTATACTGAAGATGGCATCCCCTATATTCCCATTCGAATCATCACTATATTCAATAAGTTCCGTTACTTGCTTTAAAACGGCACGTGCCAGGGTAAAGGCTTCTCTAAAATTCTTTTTAGCCAGTAGCGCATCTCCTTTTGCAACCAATTTCTTGATTTCATTTGTAAGACTGTAGGTTGCCCGATAATCAATGAAACCTTCTGAAGCATGCTTCCGGATGATAATTTTGATTAAATCTGTATATTTTTTTGCAGTATCAATACGTTCATCTTTGTGCGCGAACCATAGCTCAAAAACAGATTTAAAATTCTTATCTTTTGTTGCATGTGCAAGAATAAACTCCTGGTACTCTTCTACATTTATCTTTTGCAATAACTTTTTAAAATCCGGCTGGTTGGCCTTCTTTGCACGAGCAATTTTACCAGACAACTCTTCTTTTAGTAGAAATAATACAGCGACAACATGTTTGCATGTATCGCCATCATACGGGCAGTCGCAGGAATAATCTTCAATTTTGTTTTTATTACCCAGTTTTATCTCAATAGAGTAAGTTGAGGTACCTGCTACTTCAGCCTGCCAATAATTATTATCTGTTTCTTCAAGATCGATTACTGCACCATCTTCGAAATACTGTCTCCCTCGTTGTATGATCGTTGAACTTACCTGTAGCTCAAAATTTTTCAGGGTGAGCATAAATAAAGTTAAGATTTGTTGGAATAAATTTGTTGTACGCTAGTAACTAAGCAAAGATAAGATGAGGTTTTATTAGCAGAGATATTCATTTCTATCCGTGGGAAATATCATTATGGAGATAAATTATTATTCTATTTCTTTAACCAAAAAGTCCTGAACAGCTCTTTTCTCTGAGGAAAAATTGATGCCTATAGCGATTTTCCTTCTTGCATCCATTTGATAGGGACGCAAATATCCTTTCTGAAAAATCTGCTCAAGGGCCAAATTCGCAGAGCTATTCAGTTTTAATTCTAACGCAAAAATATATTGATCAGTGAATACAAGCACATCACACCTACCGGTAGCACTATGTACTTCACTGCGTACATCAAAACCTAAGCGTTTAAAGGAGAGATGCACAATGATATGAAAAATCGATTCACTCTCTGCTTTCCAATGATCATAAGGAATAGTTGATAACAGTACATCCAATGCTTTGATCATTTGAGACATATCATTTTTTTTCAATGCCTCGCTCAAATCATCTGTAACAGACATTGAGTCATTGCCTGGAAATACATTTCTATAAGCACTCAGCAGTGCGTCCGTCAGACTTTCTTTTACTTCTGTATTTGGGTATCCCAACTCATACAATCTATTATTGGAATTATATCCTTTAATGGTCAGGTATCCTGTTTGAAATAGTACGGGTATCACAGCTATATGTTCTACATTAAAACTGCTTAATGCATTCTCGCCAATATGTACGGTTTCCAGATCATATTCCCTATTTTGTTTCATAAGGTTCACCAACCAGGTAGGCGTACCGGTATGAAACCAGTAATTCCTGAAATCACGACCATCCATATATTTCAGTAAAGAAAATGGATTGTATACACGTTCTGCTTCTTCATGCCAGGCATAACCATTATACCATGACTTCAACTTCCCTAAAAAATCAGGTTGATGTTGCTGTATTTCTTCAATCTCATCCGTAAAACCGCTCTCCAATTCCTGTTGGGTAATTCCTGCAATTGTTGCATATTTTCGATGGATTGTAATATCATTCAGGTTATTTAAATCAGAAAAAATACTCACTTTAGGAAATCTGCTGACTCCGGTAAGTAGCAACAAACGAATATAGGGGTCTGAATCCTTTAATACAGAATAAAAGCTCTTAAATATGGACCGGTTTTCCTCTACTTTTTCCAGATCCTCCAGGTAATCGGTGATAGGTTTATCATATTCGTCAATCAGGATAACAACTTGTCCATTAGCTGAAGCCTTCCGAATTAGTTCTTCAAATCTTCCTTTTAAATGTTTAGATTCCAGTTCTACACCCTGCTCTTTTGCTAAAACCCCTATCTCAATACTAAGAGCTTCGTATAGCCCTAATTTTTGATAGTCAAGTTTACTTAGCCTTAAATGTATTACTGGATGTTTTTGTTCCCAATTCCATTTATCATAGATCCAAAGGTCTTTAAATAATTCTCGGTTTCCACTAAAGATCTCTTTAATAGTGGATAGCAACAGGGATTTTCCAAATCGTCTGGGACGGCTAAGAAAATAATACTTTCCTGATTCTATTAGATTGTAGATTATTTGAGTCTTATCAATGTATAGATAACCTCCATTTTGTATTTCATTGAAATCTTGTATACCTATCGGATATTTCCTCATACATACAAAGTTAAAAATAAAATCTATGATAAAGGACTTAAGCATACCTTAGATAAGAGCCTTCACAACCATTACTAATGTGCCAATTATGTGTTATGAATTAATTTCATAATTCTTAGACATGTCTATGCTGAAGCAAATCATCAATTTCTGAACGGAATGTAAAACAATACGGCCGCCCTACCGAGCTGTCTATATGTAATTAAAAGATGTTGACAGCACCACCACCATACGTACATCTCCTTAGAATCTTGCTTTAATCTTCGCTATCACTCTATATTACCTATAGCAATAAATCACCAAAACAGAATCCGAATAACCTTTATTGATCATTTGGGACGCAGTATACAACACAGTTATTGTTTTTGTAGTTCCTGGTTGCGCAACCAATAGGGATATTGATTTTCTGTCAGATAAATATTGATTAACAAAATCCGATTGCCAGGCTGCCAGTATTATTTGCTCCATTAAATTTATTGGTTTAATGATAAATGCGATGGCTAAATATTAAAACTAGTATATACAAACATTCCGGGTTATAAATAAACCATTGTTAACCTAGCAAAATCTATCTGGGTTATCCGAACTTTCATCATACATTATTACATATATCGGTTTCTAATAGTTGATAATTCAAGTATAACTTTTCCTATTTATTCGCTTTTTAGAAATTCCTTATCTTATATATTCTTCAGATCACCACCTGCGGTTTGATAATAACAAAAGAGGCTATTGTTTATTAAAATTCTTAAGCCTGTAGCTTGTATTCTTTCCACTACCTTCCTGTTCCAGGATATTCTTTTTAACAAGATCCTGAATATCTCTCAATGCTGTATCAGTGGATATTTTAGTCATTTTTGCCCACTTTGAAACATTTAGTTTTCCGAAGAAATCATCTAAGATCACTTGCAACATTTTTTGTTGGCGAACATTGAATGTTATATCATTATGAGTTTCCCAGAAATAACTGCGTTCTAAAATTTTACCTATAGTTTGGTCGGTATGATCCATTGATCTATATAGACAATTTAAAAACCATTCCAGCCATAAAGTGATATCTAAATCACCTCTTTGCGTTTTTTCAAGTACATCGTAATATTCGTTACGCTCTTTTTGGATTTGGGCAGACATCGAATGAAAACGTTGCTTATTCTGGTCCGCACGAGCTAACTGCATATCAGTAATAGCTCTGGCAATACGACCATTACCATCATCAAAAGGGTGAATAGTAACAAACCATAGATGTGCAATAGCAGCTTTTATTACAGGGTCAACCTGCTGTTCATTGTTTAACCATTGTAAAAAAGTGGACATTTCGCTTGACACTTTATTTGCAGCAGGAGCTTCAAAGTGTACTTTTTCTCTACCCATTGGACCGGATGTAACTTGCATAGTATTATTACGCCAACCAGCAACCGTTATTTTATACATCCCACTCCTTCCTGTTGGGAACAGTGCGGCATGCCAATCAAACAGTCTTTCTTCAGTTAAAGAAGACTTATAATTCTGAGTTGCATCCAACATCATCTCTACAACACCTTCTACATCACGTTCACTATATATTGCTCCTGCAATATCAATTCCCAACCTTCTGGCTATGGATGAGCGCACTTGCTCTGGATTTAACAACTTACCTTCAATCTCGCTTGATTTTATTACATCCAATGTTAATGTTTGTAACATTGTTTCTTCTTGCAGCTTAAATCCAAGAGCGTTCATTTGGCCAAGGATTTTTCCCTGACGAAATCTTACTTCTCCTAATTTGGGGCCAAGCTTATCTTTATTCCAAGTAAAGAAAGGCCACCTGTCCAATTCATGTATATACATATTCGCCGCAATTATGCGGTGAATATACTTAATATTGGTAAATTCGTAATAATATTTATGGTTTTGCAGCGAATGTACAGAGTATTTACCGCATACTTGCGGCGAAATATCTAAATAATCGCCGCATAATAAGGGAACCCCATTTATGCTTACCAAAATTATTCCCATAAAAAGCAAAGGCGCAAATACCAGATTTTCGCACTTATTAGATAAACGGAAGTAACTTTCAACCTTGCATATCATTTGAAAGAAAATACAACTACTCCGAAATAATATTTTATCAATCGAAGTTATATCACTGAATTCTCCTGATAAATGCATGAATTTCAGATAAATCTTCTATAAACAGGTTCGAAAGTTGTCCCTTGTAGCCCGCTAAAAAACTGTATAGTTTAGCAAAAAATTGAAAGCCTTCAGATGGGAAATCTGGAGGCCTTTTTGCGTTTAGATCGGATTTTGCCAGTCATGGCCTGAATGATTTTGAGGGTAACAGGTTCGGGGGCAAATCCCTCTTTCTTCGCAAGTCATCATGAAACCTCGCTCCTTATGCAGGTTTTGTTTTTTAGGCGATTTCCGAGTCAACTCAGTTGGATTTTGATTTTCGGTAAGCGAAGCCAACCACACTGAATCATTCTTAAAAATCATTGCAGAACCTAAAAAGCTCGCCCAGATCACCCGACTTCCAGTCGTATCTGTTGCCATCGAAATATAATAAGCAGTATCTCTACTAATAGGAACTTTCCTGTAAACGAGTTCTAATGTGACATGCAGTCCTGAGAAATATGGAATCTCCTATAAACAGCTGCTTTCAGACACTAACACCGTCTATTATGCATGTTCCTCTCCATTTGATACTTCATTGATAGTGCAATTGCGTAAAGCAGGAAAAAAAGTTAATGTATTGGTGTATTCCTTACCTTCCAGATATCAACGTGGATTAGAGGGATATCATGGAGAAAAGGATGAACTGACGTTCTTAAATGGTTATTGTTTTGCCCTTGATAGTGCAATATGGAAAGAGTTGACGCAGCAGGTAGCGGTAGTAGTCAATGATACGACTTTAAAGCCGGATAATGGCTGTAATGATGATGCACGTTACTTTTTAAGTTATCAGCAGCATGCTGTTGCAGGAGCATGTAAGGATAGCAGTTTTATCAGATTATCAGCATATTTGAAGCAACAATTGCTACAACCACAGGAGAGGAGAAGAGATTCTGTGATCATTACTTTTTAGAAAGTTAATTGTAAATATTACAACCAACTTTAAAACATCTCATTGATGCTATTCATGGTATTTGCTATAAATGAAGTTCTTTGTAATTCGGGGCTAATCTGGTATTTTAATAGCCTTTTTGCCTGATAAAAATTGAATCCATATAAAACTGCTTCCCGATAGCGAAGCACCTCCTTCGTTGCAGGATCAATCATCGATGCATCAGTTGATAATGCCTGATAAAGTTTATCCTGAGTTGTAATCACATTCTCAATTTCAGAACTGGCACTTGCTTCTTTTTATATATTGGAATGATCCATGTGAAGAACAAATTATCTATCAATTATTTACCTACTATCTCTTTCCTGAAATTTTTCCCCCACTTTAATAATTCTAACAAAAGTGGTTGCATTGATATACCAAGAGGAGTCAGGGTATATTCAACTGTGATGGGCATAGTGTCGTAAAGCTTGCGTATAATAATTCTATTTTGCTCCAGTACTTTTAATTCCTGTGACAACATCTTCGGGGATATGTTTGAAATAGCCCTTTGTATTTCGCCAAATCTCTTATTACCATAAACGATTGAAAGGACTATAGGTATCCGCCATTTACCTTGTATTAATTCCAGCGCATCCTTCGCTGCTATCATTTCAAATTGACATTCAACTTCTTTTGCTTCCATATTGTAAACCTATTCACCCAAAGGTAACTACTTACCCAAAGGTAACAACTATCTTTTCTTAAGTAAATGTAGATAGGTTTACATCTTAAAATATCAAAGCAACATGAGAATAACACTTATGGCTTTCGCCATCACTTTTAGCACAATTTGTTTTGGACAGGTGCATCAGCCCAGGATTTTCTTATTTGTACCCGGTGCCTTCGATGGCGGCTGGGACTACGCTAAAGTAGATTCGGTTTTAAGTGCAAAAGGTGATATTGTGTATAGGCCAACCCTAACCGGACTTGGTGAACGTGCACACTTGTCAAACGAAAATATTAATCTTAGTACTTATATCGCCGACATCGTTAACGTTATTAAATTTGAAAATCTCCAGAACATAATTTTAGTGGGTCATAGTTACGGCGGCATGGTGATCGCTGGTGTTGCTGAGCAATTACCAGACCGCATCAGAGAAATTATTTATCTTGATGCAATGGTTCCGAATGATGGTGAAAGTGCCCAGACCATTGCTACAGTAGGAGGATTATGGGATATAATGATGAAACCTAACATAAAAGGCAACTTTGTGATACCAGCTTACTTGACACAATATGATGTGCCCCAATCATTGAAAACCTTCACTGAACCGCTAAAAATAAGCAATCCATTAGTTAAGAAAATTAAAACAGTATTTATTGCGATGACAAAAGACGGTGTAAGCAGTAGCATGATAGACAAGATGGGAACAGACCGTGCTAAAGAAAGAAATTGGAAAATTTATACATTAGAGGGAGGCCACTACGCTATGCGTGAGCAACCAGAAAATTTGGCAGATAAGTTGAGAGCAGTTGTAGACGATAATCAATAGAATTACCAGGTTGTCTATAGAAAACCTGGCCCCCTTTTTAAATGGTAACCGAACTTCTATCATACTATATTCAGTCTTTTGACCTGGACACACCCTAAATCGGACTAATCCTGTATAATTGGTTTGAGGTTACGATACCTGGGGCCGCAAGGAACTAAAGAATCCTTCAAGTCATTGCACTTGAAGGATTCTTTAGTTCGAAGGATTTCTTAGTAAAGGACCGAATTTTCGCAACTGATTTAATATCAGATATTAAGTTGGTTCTAAATGATGGATAAGTATTTAATGACTATGTAATTTTAATGGCTTAGGGGTAGGCTAATGAACATCATTGGAATAGATAGGCTAGAGGACTCAAAAAGCATAGCCATAAATTTTAAATATTCAGGTAAGTCTCTCCTCTAATTGTCCCTTCCATAAGACGAATCCTTTTTTAGGGTCGGAATACTCATGGAATATTCTACTGAAATCTGGATTTTCCCTTTTTAAATAATCCTGTTTGCCTGTATTCCTGATTTCTTGTAAGATATCCTCTAGCATTACAATTGCCAGACGAAGGTCTTCTTTCGTTTTATTAATATGCCAGATATAAGTCGCCTCGTTACTATCTAATGTTTCCCATACGAGATGGTATTTCCCGTCTCCCATTACTAAAAAAATAAATGAAAGCGGTTGCAGGATAAAACGAATTTTCAAGATTGATGCTTCATGTTTCTTCGAAAGATATTTAAGCTGCAAATAGTGCTTACTCTTTTTGATATTTAGAATATCATCCAATAAATCCTTGTCCGATTTGAAAAAATTTGTAATTGGTTTATTGGTAGCCAATGCAAGATCCTCCATGGTGGACATACACCTATTATCGCTGGTAGCACTTCGGGTTGCCAAAATATCTTTCTTAACAAATTCAAATCTTACACTCTCAATTATACTGCTGTTTATCTTGTCAATATCATCTGAAGTTGCTTCCGTAAATATAATGTCGGAGTTGTCAAATTTGATCCTTACCATTACTGTTAATAATTTCTTCTTAAGAACTTTGGCAAAGTAATCCTTCAATACTTCAAATTCGGGCCTGATATCATCGTTTTCAATCTTAAAATCTACATATTTATTGACTTCTTCTAAGTAAGAGGAAAAAGATACTGAACCATATTCAAATTTTAGACTATCCAAAGGAAGTTTTAAAGATTTTGATATAGATTTGACCACCTCGATTTCATTATTGTTATCAGGTAATGGTATTTTAATATCTGGCACCTGGAGTCTAACAGGTTTCATTTGTACTGCACTTAGCAGATGAGCCGAATTAATTGACCGGAATTTAATTTTTTCTATTCCTAATAGATTTAGGCTGAGTTGAGTTTCCATTGATGGGTTTTGTTCGGCCTGATAATCTAATATTTCAGCAAATACTTCTTCCTCCGCCTCATTGTAATTCAATATTCTTATCTTCCAGGCAACCTCACTTTTAAATTTTACGATTTCAAAAGGAAGATCCAAAATAGAAATTGGTAAGGCATTCTCTTTATAATTCAAATAAACCTTTTCTCCTTCCAATAAAAGAAGTAACTCATCATGTTTTTGCAATTGCCCAGACTTTTGCAATTTGCGGTAGTGCTTGCTTCTTTGTTTAAATAGCTTTTCCAGGTAGCCAATTTTGATATCCCGGTAGTCATATATAATAGGTGGAGTGCTGCTGCGTTGGACTCGCCCTATGTATTGAATTAGTTTACCCTCAAATGCAAAAGGGAATACGAGAAAAAGACAATCAAGATTGTTTATGTCTATTCCTTCTCCTATAAACTGTCCCGTTGCTATTAGTATTTGAAATTCTTCAGAAACAATCTGCTTCATTTTTGATTTTCGCAATTGCTCACTATCATCACCAGATAAAGTTATTATCTCAAATTGTTGTTTTAGAAATTGGCAAAGCGTATCAATATGGCTTTTTCTTTCTGTAAGGATTAACCCTTTCCTTCCGGATCCGATTTCCTTTTTGATATCATTAATTATAAGATTATTCCTTGTGGAATCATGAATGAGAACCTGGGCTAGAGGTTCAAACTTATCTGTTTTATAATCAAATGGAACAAACAAGTCTGTATCCCGGACAATTATTGAGAGGCTATTATTCGCCACTTCCCCTCCATTATTCGATTTCATTTCATATATAACCTCGCCGATGAAGGAAAACATTAATTGCTCGTCTTTGTTTTTTCTGAGTGGAGTTGCTGTAAGTCCATATTGGTAGAATGAATTGAATCTTTTAATTGTATCTCTAAAAGTTTTAGCCGGTATATGATGACATTCATCGATAATGATCGTTCCAAAAGCTTCAAAGATGGGATCATTTTCATTTATTACTTCCAGGCTTTGAAACATTGCAATAGTTATTAGTAAGCCCTCTTTCCTTTCCCCACTTACAATTTTCCCTACCAAATGTTTCGGAATCCCCATAAAATCTTGTATCCGGTCCATCCATTGATCAAACAATTGCTTACGGTAGACTATTATTAGTGCGGGTTGTTTTTTGTTTGCAATAATAGATAATGCAATTATCGTTTTGCCATTTCCAGGAGGGGCCACGATTATCCCAAACTCTTTTTTCGCAGTTATATCGACTGCGGCTTTCTGATAATCGCGTAGTGGTATTTTCGAGGGAATATTGATTTCAGTATACTTTTTTCTCTTATCTTTTATTTCATAGAGTATATTTTCTTTTTTACAATAGTCTATTAACTGACGCATGAATCCTCGCGGAATAATAATACTGTCTCCTTTTTCCTCTAATATTTTGAAATAGGCTTCCATTCCGTAAATGGATTTTCCCATTTTCTTTTTGATCAGATAATCAGTATTAATGAAATTGAGATGGTCTCTCAGGAAGCTTACTAATTGCGGTGTAAGCTGTGATCTGCTCAGTGTAATGACATTACTTAAGCTAATCTCAAGACAGCCCTGTTTTGCTACGATAGTTATAGAAGGATCTGGTTGTTGCAATGTAGCATCAAACAGTTGGTTATAAATAGCATCGATATTTTCAATAGTTATTTTTGAAATGGTACTTAGAAATACCCATTGATTTTCTAATGGTAATAAATTCCCATGATCAATGAAACAGGAATTGCCTTTTTCGACAGCTTGACCTTGAAGCGGTAATGCAATTAAGTTTCCTAAGCCTTCCCCACTATGAGAATCCTGACTTGGAAATATTCTATCAAAACTGGATTTCTTGTCAAATACCGAAATTATACCTGCCAATTGAAGCATGTGTTTTACAATTCTCCTGCTTTTATAAGCAGAGTAGGGTTGCGTAAAGAATATCCAGACATGTCCTCCGTTTCCCGATCTTGATCGTTCTAATGATGCAGGTATTTTATATTGATCGCAGGTTGTTAAAAATTTCTGGCATTCATCTTCCCATCCACGTTCGTCAAAATCAACGGCTACAAACCAGGAAGTATTATTCTCAAGTAACGGATATATACCAATTACCTGAACGCCTGTAAGATGGTTAACAAATTCTTTGGAGGTAAGAGGTACTAACGTTTTGTTTTTGAAATTCTGAAATGTACCACCTTTCTGTTTATGAGTTTTATAGGCTTCCCAATCTAGCTGATAACAAGTTATATAGCCACTCTTACCATCTTTTTCCTTTCTAACTGCAAAAGCATCCTCCCTTCCTTTAAACAGACATTGGAATAGGTCTAATTTTTCTTCAGTTATTTCTAAGGACATCATACTCGAGTGTTATAAGTTAGAATATTTCAATGAAGTGGCTTAAAATAGTCTACTGAGCAAACTTATAATTTTAAATATCTTTTAGATTCACGGAAAATATCAACAAACTTTGGCAGATCGTAGACCTGATCTTCTAGTTTCCTTTGCCAGCCCTGTTCCAGATTCTTTTCTTTTACTAAAACCCTTTTCTCAAATTCGGCTGGGTTATGGCCTTTATTCCGTGCTTTGCGTTCAAATTCAGGTTTATGATATTTAGTATCTATCCGCTCTAATTCATTCAGATACCAGAAATCATATAAATCTCGCGGCTCTGTTCGCCCCATTAAAGCAGCCATCTTTTCAATTAACACCTCAGACAATGAATAGCATTGTAATGAGAACGATTCTTCCGGAAGATCGGAGTATAGGATAAAGATCCTTTTCTGTTCGGTAGGAAACTCAAGTATCTCACCTCTTGTAATATCAATCTTCACATCTCTACTATTCAAATTTGCCTGCAATGGGCCAATATAATTTATATAGAATCCTATACTTCCATTTACATGTACATTACTTTCTTTAAACCGCATAGTAATATTGGCTTCTTCTTTAACAAACGCATATACCTTCTCAAATTCATTTAATAATTGTTGATTGGTAATGTTATTATCTATTAAAGTAAAATCCAGATCTTCAGAAAAACGATAGTCTGGGAAATACGCTTTTTTTAGAACGGTACCTCCTTTGAATACCAGGTTAGCGGATAAGAAAGAATTTTCCGAAATCCCAAATAATAACCAGCTAAGTACATAGTCTTTTTCTATCTGTGTATCTTTTAATTTGTTTTGTGACGCAACTGCATTAATCTCTTTTGGATGAATCATATTACGTAAATATGGGTGAAGTAATGTCTTTTGGTTCTATATTCTGTTGAATGCTCCATTTACTGACCAACTTACCCTTCTTTTCATAAGAAGGCTCCAGGAGGATAATAGATTTTGATGTTAATTGTTGTAAGCGATCTATAATTGGATTATAAATTTCCAGTAGTTCCAGCAAAAAACCTAATCTTTTAATTACAGACTGGGCTTTAAACTGCTCGCAATAAAAATAAAGTTTCTGGTAATCTATCTTATCCCTGGATTTATATAGTGCCTTTGCAATTTCGGTGATACCTCCCGCATAGTCAGGTTTATAGAGGCAATCGACAAAAGTTTTTTCCAGATCGGAACAGCTAACTTTATTAAAACTATCTATCCATATTTGCTTATTACCAAAGAAATGATTTGCATTGTGATAGATGAATTGAAATTTTGCATCTTTAATTTTCAGTAATGATGGTTTGATTTGTTGATTAACTACAATTCTTTCCAGTAATGATGGCTGTGTGATCAGACTATGTATTTCCATCGCACTGTAATACCCTATATAATACTTATTATTACCAACCAAGTATTTTGCGACCATATGCCAATTGGGGAAATAGTTTTTTGCTTCCTGTTCATACGGAATTATCCAATAAACCCCATCTTTTAAACGTAACAATAACTCACGTTTTACCATATCGCGCATTAGTTTCTTAACAGCTTCTTTAGAAGATGAATTTAGCAGCTCGTTAGCTTCGCTAAACGTAAAAGCAGGCTGATTTAAATCAGTAAAGTGTTTTATTAACTCTGCCGGCTTATTTGATATAGTCTTATATCTTGTATCCATTTGGGGACTTTTTAAGTCCCCACAAAGATATGAAATATCTCTAAACACATATCTTGTATCCATTTGGGGACTTTTTAAGTCCCCAAATGGATACAAGATATCTAATAAGTTGATTGTCAATGAGAAAGTGTGCCCTTGGTTTCAAATCGTGAATTTTCCGCTGATAATCGGAAATGAGGCTTTATAAAATCATCACTGGGTTAATCTTAATTGTTCTCAATCCCAATGAGATTTTTCAATTCATCTAATAGTTTTGTTTGGGAATGACTTTGCCTAATGAATGCCTGAATTTCAGACAAATCATCTGCGAACTGGTTCGAACTTCGTCTCTATTTGCCCGCAAGCTTTAAGCCCTCAGGTCGAAAGATCTGAAGGCCTTCAGATTATGATAAAAAGCCTGGCTTTCTGAATGAGAAAGCCAGGCCTTTAAATTTACTTCACTGATATTTTCCCGACAGCGATCTTCGTTTTGCCAAACATCCTATCATTACGTCCTACCAGATACAGGTTATTTCCTAATACGACGCCTTTCCTTGGCATAGCAGTAGGTATTTCCTTGTTATTGAAAATCATCTTACGGCTAATCTTACCCGTCAGCTCATCAACGGAGATCATAAAACAATCTGATTTACCAAACCGCGTAACAGATTTTACCTTCTGTCCGGATTGAGTTACACCGGCATTTTTAGGATTATCATTCAGCACAAGGTTAATGGTATTACCAGATCTGACCACACCAAATCCTGAATAGAATGGCATTTTCAAAGAAGAAAAGAAACTGAAACCGCTAATTGTTGCACCACCACCGGTTGAAGTTGTGCCAACGGCATATCTTTCGCTCTGAGATTTAGGTAATACCTGTAACCAGTCAATTTCACCCTGGGGCGCCACTTTACACATCAGCAAGTCACCGCTTGAATATACCCTGTAGGTAGTGTATGACCAGTGTCCGGGGGCACCATTTGTACCTGGTGTGTAAGTTGAAGTGGTATAAGTATAGGTATCAAAAGATTCAGCCAGTATCATCAACCCACCATCTGAGGAGTAGAAGATCTTTCTGAACTGCATGTACCGGGAGAAACCTTCTCCTTCTTCCTTGGTATCCTGCTTACCATCTTTTGTGTTTTCTTTCCCTGCTTTAGCTGTTTTACTGTCTTTACTGTTTTTAGCGTCTTTATCTTCTTTGGCGTCTTTGCGTTCTTTGTCTTTCTTATTGTCTTTAGCTTCCTTACCATCTTCCTTATCATCATCTTCTACATTATCACCATTTGACAGCATTGCATCATTAATGGCTTTATCGATTGTGGAAATCACTTTCCCTGTATTGACATCGATCCTTTGCACCAGCAGCCCATTTACTCTCCGGCTTTTCTTTTCATTGCTATAGAATGCAGCCAGTATCAGGTCCTGGTTCTTTTCCTGCAGCAATTTGGTGCTGCTCAGCCATTTACCATTAACGGTTGTATTAATTTCTGATTCCTGTTTGCCCGCTTCATTATACACGCGAATATTGTAATGGTTAAAGTCGAGGAACTTCTCCTTTTTCTTTTTACCTTCTTCATATTCATAAGTACGACCTACCAGGATTACCTTTCGGTTGATAGTATATATCACATCTTCCAGCTGGTATTTTTTTGCTTCAAATTCATTTGAGATCACCACAGGTTTAGCACCCTTCAGTTTACTGTCAAACTCCTGCACCTTGTACTCGTTCATTTCTTTTCCCTGTATACTGCTCACCAGCACCATCTTTGAGCTGTCAGCATTGTAGGTCAGTTTGAACTCAATCTTATCCTTCTTTGACTCCTGCTGGAAGGATGCCACCCGTTGCCATCTTACAGTCAGATCGCCGGATGCTTTATTCACTTTTGCTGCGAATAATTCAAGCATTCTGTCTCCCCGGCTATAGGAGGATGCAAAAATGAACAAGTCATTGCCTAAGGGGAAAAATTGTTCAAATTCTTTACCACGCAGATCTTTATTATAGTTGCGACGGTAAATTTCTGAAAGGTTGGCGTTCATTTTTATAAGCGTTCCCGATCCTCTGAAGGTAGCGCCAACCACAAAATAAGATTTCATTTTTATGTGGGCTTCTTCCAGGTAGATGCCTGTATTGTCTGTGCAAACTACTTTAAGGTCTGTTGAGCCTTTTTTAAGTTTGATGTCCTCCCCCCAATTTACGGAAGATTTTTGCTGGGCTAAACTGGGAATGCTGATCGAAAGTGTTAACAAGTAGAGATAAATAAATTTCATGTGTATGGGATAATTAAAAATATAGGGACAATGATATGACAATAAACGGTAAAGAAAAATGATTTTCCGGGCGTTTTTTTAAATAAAATTGGATGGGTATGCCGCTACGCAGAATGCCTGTAGGGAAAACCAGGTTCGTTACTAATTATCCTAATGTACCGGGCGAAAAACTATTATTGTGCATTAACCGATGAAAACAACTCTTCAGCTTTTACTTAATGCTGGTTATCCTTACTAGTGATGCTTACATAAATATTTCCAAACTATTAAAGATGTGATAATCGGAAAACTGAAAAATTCTGATTAAAAAAAATCAAAGACAAAATCAGGTCGGTGAAAGGCATGTTTAAGGGTTTCGGCTATAAAAGTTAATGGCGTTCACCATTTTAGCAGTATAAGCCGCCAAATTGGCCATGAAAAGTGATATTAGTCATTGAAGTTGTTTAAACTTAT
>NZ_MTKN01000095.1 GCF_001975825.1 [Flexibacter] sp. ATCC 35208 | reverse complement strand
CATGAGGGTTTTTTATGAAATTAGCGGTCCTATCTATTCTCTCCATCGTCTTTATAGTGAAAGCAGCTTTATTAATCGAAACCCGTTAACCAAACTTTAAATTGCCATGAGAAAAACCCTCTTGATTGCCTGTAGTGGCTTGCTGATTCTCTCTGCCTGTAAAAAGGATGTGGAAGAAAAGCTGAAGAACACCACTACCACCGCCGTGACAACGTCCTCAGTCACGAACTTTTATGTAAATGGCACCACTGGGAGTGATGCCAATGCAGGAACCTCAGACACTTTGCCATTAAAGACTATCCAGGCCGCACTCTGGAAAACCACCGATGGCGCAGGTGCCACCATCTGGGTTGCCGCCGGTACCTACAAGGAAAAACTCTGGTGGCCTTACTCAGGAGCAGACTCCACGCATCCCATTACCCTTACCAACTATGATGGTGGTACGGTTGTGCTGGATGGGGTAAGTGCTTCCAACGGTGATCAGAAAGCCATGATTGCCGTGGTTTCCAAAAGCCATGTCCGGATCAACAACATTACCGTGGCGAACAACATTACTTCCAGCGCTGTAGGTATTCTCTTCCAGGGGAGTGGTACAGACATCCAGGTGACAGGTTGTAAGATCTACAACATCGGTTGGACCACCGATTCTACGGCCGTACCTTCTTCTACAGACAATGCCAATCCGCTGATGGTATGGGGTGATGCACTCGCCTCTTACAACAAGGTCTACATTGGCAGCAACCAGATTTACAGTTGTAATACCGGGTATAGCGAAGGGCTGACCATGGCTGGGAATGTGGAGAACTTCCTCATCGAAAGCAATGTGGTACACCATATTCGTAACATCGGTATTGATATGACTGGTCACTATTCATGGGCAAATACCAATGATAGTGTGAATATGGCCCGCAATGGGAATGTGAAATACAATATTGTGTACAACTGTATTTCCCCTGTTGCATTGAATGGTGGTATTTATGTAGATGGTGGTAAGTATATCAACATCGAAGGCAATATCTGCTATAATAATTATGCAGGTATCTCAGCCGGTTGTGAAAACAATAACTACACCGCTACTGGCATCAACATTCGTGACAACTTCATTTACAACAGCAGGAATGCTGGTATTCTTGTTGGTTCTAACCAGGCTAACAGTAAGGTGACGTATTCTACCATCATGAACAATTCCCTGTATAAGAACTATACAGATGGTGGTTGGGGTGGAGAGATTAGTCTGCAGAATACAGATTATCTCACCATCAAGAATAATATTGTTTACTCCGCCAGCGATATCATGATCATTGCATTGTGGGGGTATTCATCTACGAATCTGGTGAGTGATTACAACCTGTATTATGGACTGTCAGGTACTTCAGCATCAGCTACATTCGACTGGTATCCTACCAGTACTACGTATGGTTCACTGGCGGCATTTACAGCTGCAACAGGGTTGGATGCACATTCTACTTATGGCAATCCAAATTATGTAAGCACTACGAATCTGCACCTGAGCAGTACGTCTCCGGCTATCAATGCGGGAGATCCTTCATTTGTGTTGGGTTACCAGGAGTATGATATTGATAAACAGAGCAGGATACAGAATAGCAGAGTGGATAAGGGCGCGGATGAGACTGCGTATTAATTTATTAAGTTGTCGCTTCAGTCTATGGACAGGAGCGACAGCTTTTTACCTGTCGTGTCATCCAGGTAAACGGCGTCAGCGAGTGTTTCCTGCTGGGTTACGTTGGAACGTCCGGCGTTCTTTGAACTGGCAGATCTCGTCCATTTGCAGGAATGGATATCTACAATAGCATTGCTTCCGCAGGATTTGCAATAAGAAAACCTGATCTTAATAATATCCTGTGGTTGGGTCGGGCCATAGGTTGGTAATTTCTGAAAGTTAATATTTGGCAAAAAGCTAAATGGAGGGGCTTCCTTATTAAGTTTTTTCTCATGCTTGTAATATTCTCCGGCATTTAGTACATAAAAGGTTTTATTGGAATAGTATTTCCCACATTTCTCACAGTAGTAATCCAAATAAAGTAGCATGGTCAGGGGGAGCAGCAGTACGAGTGATTCCCATCCGCCATGACCGAACAGCCATGTCACTCCACATAAAACAACGCCTACCCCGGCATTCACATTTATGTTTCTGCTATGATTGAAGCGCCTGAACAGGTAAAATACGAGGAACAACCATATTACCAATAATAGAAGGGCGACTGCCCAACCGCCCGAAAATCCACCTGGTTTCATGGAAGTACTATAAAAAATCCCTCCGCCAATGCAGGCGATGAGTGCCAGTGTGCTGGCTATAATAAGCGGTTTTCAGTCAAATTTTCCAGAAAAATGGTAGTGGGATTCGGGCATATAGGGAATAAATTGGGAATAAAATTACTGAAACAATGGTTCAGTTTAATTATTTTTAGCAGGATAACATCAATTCAAAGCAGCTAAAGGAGCGATAGTCGGGTTTATTTACGCATGCAGGCTACCACGGATACGGAATTACTACAACGACTGCGGAAAGGGGACGAAAGTGCCTTCCGGCAGTTATATGACCGGCATAGCAGGCAGGTAGCTGCGTTTATATACCAGTTAACCCACTCGGCAGTAGATGCCGAGGATATTCTTCAGGATACCTTTCTCAAGCTCTGGACCAGCCGGGAACAGCTTCCAGCCATCGATCATATTGGCAACTACATCTTTATCATTGCGCGCAATAAAACGGTCGATCACCTCCGCAAGGTGGCCCGCCAGCAGCAACTGGTAGACCAGGTATGGGCCAATATCTCGGAAGTGGCGGATGCCCTCGACCTGCAACTCGATGCCAGGGAGAGCCAGCAACTCATTTTCAATGCCCTCGCACAATTGTCTGATCAGAAACAGACCATTTTCCGCCTCAGCAGGGTAGAGGGGCTGAGTCATGATGATATTGCCACAAAGCTGGGTTTGTCAAAAAGCAGGGTCAAGAATTTACAGGTAGAAACCCTGAAGCATATCCGTGTGTTCCTGTCACGTTATGGAGGTCCGCTGGGGGTACTCCTGTTCACATGCTTAATGAAAAGCTAACATACAATTCATTGAATAATTTCCATTTTTAGGGCATGAAACATTTATTTATATGTCTGTTGCTGGCAGGTACAGTCAGCGCACAATCCAAACGCGAAAAGAAAGTGGTATTTGTCATTGCAGATGGTATTCCTGCTGATGTGATAGAGAAAGTAGCCACTCCCAACATAGATAAGATCATTGCTGCCGGTACCTATACCCGCATGCATGTGGGTGGTGGAAAAAGTACCTACTCCGAAACCCCGACCATTTCCGCTGTAGGGTACAATAGCCTGCTCACGGGGACCTGGGTGAATAAGCACAATGTACCTGACAATGATATCAAAGATCCGAATTACCACTACCATAACATCTTCCGCTTATTCAAAGAGGCTTATCCTACCAAGCAAACCGCGGTTTATTCCAGCTGGGAAGATAACCGTACAAAACTCGCCCTTTCTGAATATGTAGACCTACATGCAGATGGTTTCGAACTCGATACCATCAATTTTCATCATGATAAGCAGCGCGATTTCATGCATGCTATCGATGAAAAGGTGATCACAGAAGCCGTAGCAGGTATCAAAAAGAACGCGCCATCTCTCAGCTGGGTTTACCTTGAATATACCGACGATATGGGCCATATGCATGGCGATAGCCCTGAATTCTACAAAGCGGTGAGCCTGATGGATGCACAGATGGGGAAGTTATGGGAAGCGATCCTGTATCGCCAGAAAAATTATGCCGAGGACTGGATGATTGTCATTACTACCGATCATGGTCGTGATGAAAAAACAGGTCGTGATCATGGCGGTCAATCCGTTCGCCAGCGTAGCACCTGGATGGTGACCAGTTATCGCCCGTTGAATAATTATGCAAAATATTACGAACCCGGGATTGTGGATATCATGCCTACTATAGCCCGTTATTTACAAATCAATGTACCTGATTCTGTAGCCCGCGAAGTAGATGGTACTTCCCTTATCGGAAAAGTGGCTATCGCCCAGGCTGCAGGAAATTTAATTCAGGGGAATATAGATTTGAAATGGAAAGCGCTGGAGGATAGTGGCAATGTGAAGATATGGGTGGCAGCGACAAATAATTTTAAGGCAGGAGGTCAGGATGAGTATAGATTATTAAAGGTGGTGCCTTTAAAACAGGAACACGCATTGGTGGATGTAAAGGATTTGAAAGATGCAGAAGGTGTAAAAGATGTAAAAGGTGTAAATGATCTGATAGATGTAAATTCCTTAAATGCTTCTTTCTATAAAATAGTCTTAGAAACGCCCTCCAACACCGTCAACCTCTGGCTCAAATAATAACTGTTTTACAGCTGATAACGGCTTTTGCCGATAATCGTCTTTGCTGGTGACCGTCTTTGTCGCCGGCCGAATCTGGAGCAGGCTTGCAGCCTGCTCCAGATTCGGCACCTCAAAAAAACCGGGTTTTGCCGAAGGCAAAACCCGGTTTTTTTGGCAGCAGCAGTATGTTTTTTGCCTTTTTTAAAAAATTATTATCTTTTCACGGTCCTTCCCGATTTTTCACACGTCTTTATATTATATGCCAGAGCATCAGCCAAGAATACAATATTTGTTGGGTCGTTATGTGAATAGATCCTGCACCCGCGAGGAGCTGGATGAGCTATTTACCTACATCAATAACGAACAAAACGAAGAGACCTTAAACAGCCTCTTCGCCAGCTATGCTGATACGGCGTCTACTGCTCCTGACATAGACTACGAAAACGTATACAGCCAGCTTATCCCCCCTCGCAGCCGGATCATCAACTTCCGCCGCCTGGCAGCAGCAGCTGTATTATTATTACTGGCAGGCTCCGCCTTCTGGTACCTTGGCCACACCCGTAAACCACAACCTTTACCTGTCGCCAGCAAGATCGAAAAAATCATAACACCCGGCTCCAACAAAGCCACCCTTACCCTGGCAGACGGTACCGTCGTTACTTTAGACAGCGCCGGCAACCAAACTATTCACCAGGGCAACCAATCCATCAAACAGCAAAACGGACAATTACTATACACAGCACAAACAAACTCAGGTACTGTACATTATAATAAGCTATCTACCCCAAGGGGAGGACAATTCCAGATCGTATTACCCGACGGAACTAAAGTATGGCTCAACTCAGCTACCACCCTCCGGTATCCAACCGCTTTCACCGGCGCTACCCGCGTCGTGCAACTGGAAGGCCAGGGTTATTTCGAAGTAGCACCCAACGCCACACATCCTTTTCTCGTAAAAGTACCTTCCACACAAAGGGACAGTATGGAAATACAGGTACTGGGTACCGGATTCGATGTCATGGCCTATGCCGACGAAGCCACCGTCAATACTACCCTCATTTCCGGTAGTGTCAGAGTAAAAGAAGGAAACACACTACAAACCCTGCAACCCGGTCAACAGGCTGTCATGGACAATGATAATCATGCCATCACAGTCAGACCCGCAGATATCAAAAAAGTTACCGCGTGGAAAAACGGTGTGTTTGTATTTAATAACACGGCTTTGCCAGCCATTCTTAGAGAAGTCGCCCGTTGGTATGATGTGGAGATTGTTTACACTGCCAAACCTAGCGCAGAACTATACGGAGGGGGAATCAGCAGAAACCTGCAATTATCATCAGTATTACGTTTGCTGGAAGCAAGCGGATATAATCACTTAAAATTAGAAGGGAGAAAAGTCATCGTATTACCGTAAACAATTAAACCAAAATTTAAAGCTTATTACCGAAAGGTATCTGAACCAAAATTTAGTATAGACCAAAATTTAAAAGCAGCAGAAGAATACTAAAAAGCAGCCGCTAAAAGGGATACCTATTTAAAAACCGGAGACGCTCGCAACATCCCCGGTTTAATTATCCGGCATTCCTTGAATAATCACTGTAAGACCATTTAAGTACTACCAAACACTACAAAAGTATGCATTTCGATTGTAATGTAATGGCCCGCTGTGTGCGCGGGCTATCAACCAAAATTTGCCTGGTTATGAAATTGACCGCCCTAGCTCTTCTGGTCACCTGTTTGCACGTTAGTGCTGCAGGATATTCCCAGAAGGTCACCTTAACGGTAAAAGAAGCGCCGCTCCAAAAAGTGTTTGCTGAGATCATCACTCAGACAGGAGTATCTATTGTTTATTCTGAAAAGGTATTGTCGAATACAATCCCTGTATCTTTTCAGGTCAAAGATGCCAATGTACAGGATGTGCTCGACCTATGCCTTAAAAATCAACAGGTTGCTTATTCTCTGGAAGGCAACAGCTTCGTGATTCACAAAGCCCGTATTGCGCCTGTTCCCGAAGTGTCGATGGCTGATACCACTATTACTGTATCAGGCAGGGTCACTACCGCAGAGGGTGCTGCATTGCCCGGTGCCACTGTCATGGTAAAAGGTTCCCGCAAAGGTGCACAATCTGATGGAGAGGGTCGTTTTACCATCCGTGATCTGAATAAATCTGATGTATTGATCATCAGCAATATTGGCTTCGCTACAAGAGAGTACCCGGTTGCTGGTGTACATGGCAGTATCAACATCCTGATGGAAGAAGATACTAAGAAGTTCAACGAAGTAGTGGTAGTAGGTTATAGTGATAAAAAGAAAGGTGAACTGACCAGTGCGGTGACTGTGGTGAACGCAGAGAAACTGAAAGACGTGACCACCAATGACCTCGGTAGTATGCTACAGGGTAAGGTGGCTGGTCTGCAGGTTGTAAATAGCTCAGGCGCACCTGGTGCTGCTTCCGAAATCAGACTGCGTGGCGTTTCTTCTGTCAATGCCTCTCAGAGCCCACTGGTGGTAGTAGATGGCATCATCGGTGGTAATTACGATCCCAACGATGTGGAAAACGTAACAGTACTGAAAGATGCAGGTGCGACTGCTATGTATGGTTCTCAGGCAAATGCAGGTGTCATCATCGTAACGACCAAAAGAGCAAAACTGGGCAAAACACAGTTCGAAGCAAAAGTGACCACAGGTCTTCGTAAACCAGACTTTGGTAAGATGAAGATGATGACTGGGAGTCAACTGTATGAACACCAGAAAGAATACTACCGCGATTACATTCCGGGTACTACGAACAACTCCTATAAAATTGATATCCTCAAGTTTTACGGTGAGCGTCCGCAAACCCTGCGTGATCAGAACTACAGCTGGTTAAATACGATGTTCAGCACAGCGCCTATGCAGAACATCTATATCGCTGCCAGCGGTAGCACCGAAAAGAATGACTATTATACAGCCCTCACTTACTACAATGAAAAAGGTACATTCATGAACACAGGTTACCAGCGTGTAAACCTGCGTGCAAACTCTACCTACCATTTCACGAAAGATGTGGCTGTAACCAACAATATTAATATCAGTGGTACCAGTGGTAAATCCTATAACTATGAAGATGTGTATTATGCATATCTAGGTATGCCATGGGATAACCCCTATAACGCCGACGGATCTCCAAAATATGTAGATGGTAGCTCCACATTCAAATGGTGGTCCCGGGATAAAACAAACCCTGTACATACCGTTGCGAACTCTTCGCATCCTTACAAAAGTTTCGATGTCAATTATGACCTGGGACTGAATGTAAACATCACACCATGGTTAACCTTTACCAGCAGCAACCGTGGTGCAGTCAACTATTCCAAATCGAAAGATTATTATTCTCCTGAAACGGTGGCTTATCACAATGATGGCTATCTCTATGAATACAGTACCCTTGGATATGGTCTGGTTTCAAATGACCTCCTGAAGTTCAAATTCAGATTTGGTGATCACTCCCTGACTGGTTTAGCTGGTGTGGCCATTGAAAACAGCAAAACAGAAGTACTGGGCGGATCAGGTAGAGGATTACCTTTAGGTCTGCAGGTATTGAATGTGGTGTCTAACACACAGATGGTATATGGCTCCTCAGATCAGTCTATCATCCAGTCACTGATCTCACAGGTGAGTTATGGTTACAAAGAGAAGTACTTCCTGACAGGATCTTTCCGTATAGATGGATCTACTGCATTCCCTTCCAATAAGCGTTATGGTTCCTTCCCTGCAGTATCTGCCGGTTGGGTTATCAGCAATGAAGATTTCATGAAGGATACCAGATTTGTGAATAACCTGAAACTGAGAGCCAGCTACGGTGTAACAGGTACACAGGATATAGGTTCTTCCCGTTACCTGGGTCTCTACTCGCTGAGCAGTCAGTATAATGGTTCTACCGCAGCAACGCCATCACAGTTGCCAAGTCCGAACCTGACATGGGAAAGCAAGCAGCAGATCAACGTAGGAGTGGACCTGAGTGTGCTCAACAATCGCCTGAACATCACTGCCGATGCTTATAATAATATCACTAAAAACCTCCTGCTGCAGGTATCTCAGCCGTTGTCAGTTGGTTTTGAACAACGTTGGGAAAACGTAGGTCAGGTGGTGAACAATGGTATTGAACTGGGCATCAATTCTGTGAATATCCGTTCAAAAGATTTTGAATGGAGCACAGATTTCAGCATCAACGTCAATACCAATAAACTGCGCCAGTTGCCTAGCAGCATTACCCGCACACAATCTACCTGGAGTATCTCACAGATCTATCGCAACGATGGTAACCTGTATGAATTCTATATGCCTAAGTGGTTGGGTGTAAACAAAGAAACAGGTGCACCACAGTGGGAAGTAGTGAACTATGATGCAAATGGTAAAGTAACTTCCCGCGAAGCGACTTCAGACTATGCCAGCGCTACTTATCAGGAAGTAGGTTCTGCGCTGCCTAAGCTGCAGGGGGGGCTGTCTTCTACCTGGAAATACAAAGGCTTCAGCCTGAGTGTGAACACTTATTTCATTACTGGCAACAAAGTATTCAGTAATTCTCTGCGCTTTGTAGAAAATGATGGTAATGAACCTTACTACAACCAGATTGTGCTGCCATCCAGTTACAAGATCTGGACTAAGCCAGGAGATGTAGCGACAGAACCCAGTCCACAGAATGCGGCTAATTCTACAGAAACATCTACCCGTTTCCTGAAGGATGGTAGCTTCCTGTCTATCCGCAATATTGCACTGGCTTATCAGTTGCCTAAATCATTGGTAAAAAAATGGTTGTTGAATGATGTGACGGTATCCCTGACAGCAGATAATGTTTATACGTTTACAAAGTTCCTGGGTCAGGATCCAAATACATCCATCACTTCCAGTGCTTATGTGATGCCGGGTGTTTCGGATTTCAAATATCCTAACAACCGCCAGTTTCTGTTTAACATCAACATCAGGTTTTAGTTAAAAACTATCAGGCCATGAGAACAAGATTTTTCTTTATCATACTTACATTACCCGTCTTTCTGGCCAGCTGTCTGAAAGATGTGAGTCCAAGTGATGCACTCACTACAGAAGATCTGACCAGTACTGTAACTGGTATGAAAAATGCGCTAAACGGAGCCTATGCTTTATTCAAGGACCACATGGATTTTGCCGGTGGTTCGGATGATAACAATATGTACCTGCGCCAGTATTTTCAGATGAATGATTTTGCCAGCGATGACATTGTATGTGGGCAGACTACTACAGATGCTTTTTACTATAGTTTTTCACTGGCGCATACCCCTACCCAGACGAACAGCCGTTTTTTCTGGTATGTGTCTTACAAGATCATTAGTGATGCTAATACCGTGCTTGAAGCGGCATCAGCTATCGACAATCCGAGTGATGAGGTGAAGCAGATGATTGGAGAATGTTACTTCCTGCGTGCATGGGCGACCCTCGGACTGGCGCGTTTTTATGCAAAACCATATACACAGGATCCATCTTCCGCAGGTGTGATATTGCGGACTTCTACCAGTGAACCGTCATCCAAAGCCAGGTCAACGGTGGCAGAAACATATGCACAGATCATTTCCGATGCAGAAATGGGAGCTAGCCTGATGAACACATCACGTGGAGTACAATATGCTTCCAAAGAAGCGGCATATGCACTGTTGTCAAGAGTATTCCTCTACGAAGATAATACGGACAGCACTACATATTATGCGAACCAGGTGATCAATTCAGGCCGCTTTACACTGGAAACGGCATCAGGATTCCCTTCTATGTTTGCAAATGCAACTTCCAGTACAGAGACCATTTTCTGTGTAGCTTTCACGACAAATGACGATTATAAAAAAGCGTCTATTGCATCTATGATCTACACAGATGGTACATCCGGCTGGGGTGAGGAATTTGCCACCACTTCTTTGAGAGATACCATGGCAGACCATCCTGAAGATGTACGCTGGGATTACATCGTGCCGTTCACAGATGCAGATGGAAATGTTTCTAAAAAGAATGGTATTGAAATGTACATGATCTCCAAATTCTCCGGTCAGGGTAATAGTCCAACCTTAAGTTCTCCTATTCTGTTCCGTCTGGCAGAAATGTACCTGAACAGGGCAGAGGCCGAAGCGAAGGCTGGCAATACAGCTGCAGCACTGGATGATGTGAACACGATCCGTAAAAACCGTGGTCTGGAAGATGCACAGTATACTGCTGTACCTACAGGGAAAACTATCCTGGATGTAGTGTTGAAAGAAAGACGTATAGAACTGGCATTCGAAGGTCACCGTACATTTGATGTATATCGTAATAAGTTGTCACTGAACCGTACTTACTGGGGGTATCACCTGCCGGGTCTGAAAGAATCCGATATCAATCTGTCAGTATTGCCTACCAATTATGATAACATGATCATCAACTGGGACAATACCAAAACCATCTATTATATTCCGATAGATGAGATGCAGACAAATACATTGTGCACACAGAATCCTTAACACTTAAAGCCGTATATCATGCGTTTCAATAAATATATCGTGATAGCCCTGATACTGCTGGTAGTAGCAGGAGCCTGTAAGAAAGATGATAGTACCCCCACCGCCGATGTGTTTTATGCAGTAGCGGTAGACGGGAACAACGTTACCTTTACCAATCAAACAACGGGTGCCACTTCCTACAAATGGGATTTTGGTGATGGTGATTCCTCCACAGAAGCAAGCCCGGTGCACACGTATCCCGGCAAAGGGAAGTATGTACCTACCTTGTATGCATATACACAGGGAGGTAAGGTGAGCGAGGGATCAACAGTGATTAACATAGCTAAGACATCGCCTGTAAAACTGGATGATAATACATTGTCAGACTGGGATACAATTTCTACCTATGTAGTTACACCGCCTGCATCAGAAACCTACTTTAAGAAAGCGAAGTTTGACTATGATGCGAACTATATATACATATATTTAGAAGTAAATGCAGTGGCGAATTCCGGCAACATTTACGACTTCTACATGGATACAGATAATAACAGCGGCACTGGTTTACTGACTGGTACCTTCCCGGATGGTGGTTATGATGTATTGTTAGAAGGGTCAGTATTTGGGAGTTGGTTAGATGCTTTCAACTTTGCAGGAGCCACGCAGCAGGCATTTTCATGGTCATCCTCAGGTGCATCCGAGTTTTATACCACAGGTGCTACCGCGCAGGATGGGAGTACCTTTAAGTTTGAAATGCGGTTGTCCCGTTCCAAACTCAAAGGTCTGGCTGCAACCACAGCCTTCAGAATTGGTATCGAAGCGACAAAGAGTGATTGGTCGGCTACCCTGGGCGATTTACCGGGTGGTAAGCAATCATCTGTCTTAGTCACATTTGAATAAATTTTTGCCGTAGCTGGTAAAAGGGGGCAGGGAGGCAATACATTGCATGACCTGCCCTTTTTGTTTAACATTAAAGATAATTTCATGAGGGCGATACGCTTATTATTCCCATTTATATTGTTGGCTGTAGCTTGTGATAAGACCAGCGGCGGAGATAATACTGTGGGTAAAGACAGTACGACAATCACCTATACTGCGAGTACTGAAGATTTTCCGAATCCTGAAAGAGGTTTTTATAGATATTCTGAGACGACTGTGGATAACTTTACGGCACTGGATGCTGCTACGCTGGCTACTTACAAGAGTGGTGCGACACCTTCAGGCGGTAGTTTTAGTGTGATGAGCACATTGGTGTTCCGGTATTTTATTATGACGGGGTATACAGGTAAATCATTACCTGCTACATTTCTGACGAATCTTAGTAAAGACTTCGCAACTGCGCGTGCTGCAGGTGTGAAACTGATACCAAGGTTTACTTATACGATTAGTGTAACAGCAGGTAGTTGTCCGGAAAGCTGGATCTGTACCCCTTATGGCGATGCGCCTAAGAGTGTGGTATTGAATCATATCAGCCAGTTAAAACCAATATTACAGGCAAATGCCGATGTGATCGCCACTGTACAGTTAGGTTTTATAGGAGTGTGGGGAGAGAACTTTTATACCGATTATTTTGGAGATGCTTCTTCCAACGGGCAAAAGCAATTGCTGGATAATAACTGGACAGATAGATCAGACGTGTTGAAAGCGATGCTGGATGCATTGCCTGCAGATAGAATGGTGCAGATCCGTTTGCCACAGTTAAAGCAGAAATTTGTGTATGGGGTAAGTGCTTTACCGACTTCCAGTGCCATGACGGCAGATGAAGCTGCGACAGGCACCGACAAGGCAAGGATTGGTTTTCACAATGACTGCTTCCTGTCCAGTGCAAATGATTACGGCACCTTTGCAGATTATGGCAGTTCTTCATCCGCACCGGTAGAAGCAACGACAGCCATGCGGAATTACACCTCAATGGATAGTAAGTATGTGGTAGTAGGGGGGGAGACCTGTAGCGATGCTTATAGTCCGCAGAATGATTGTGAACCTTCAGGACATGCAGAGCAGGAGTTTAGTGATATGCATTATAGTTTCTTAAATGCTGATTACAATGCAGATGTGAATAACGACTGGCAAACAGGTGGATGTTTAGATAATATCAAGCGTAAACTGGGATACAGACTGTTGTTGAAAGATGCTATCTTACCAACTAAATTAGCTACTACCGATTCGCTGTCAGTTACCATACATTTACAGAATGTGGGTTATGCAGCACCTTACAATCCACGGCCAGTACAATTGTTGTTGCGCAATACAGAGAGTAAGAAAACAGATACATTGACATTCACGACAGAGGTGCGTAAATGGCTGACGGGTGATGTAACTTTAAGACAGTCCTTTAAATTACCTGCAGGTATAGCAGCGGGCACATATGAAGTATTGCTGAACTTACCGGATGGTTATAATTCGCTGCGCAATATGCCGGCTTATAGTATTCGACTGGCGAATGAAAATGTATGGGAGTCTACGACTGGTTACAACAACCTGAATCATAAGATCACAATCCAATAATATGATAAAATCTTCCGGACGTTTATTATCACTTGATGTAATGCGGGGTATCATCATGATCCTGTTGGCAGGAGAGAGCTGCAGGGTGTATGATAGTTTGCATGAGGTATTGCCGAATGCCTTTATAGCACAGTTTTTTCATCATCCATGGCATGGGTTGCATTTCTGGGACCTGGTACAGCCGGCGTTTATGTTTATGGCGGGAACAGCGATGTATATTTCTTATGAAAGCAAATTGCGGAAGGGGGTAAGTTGGGCACAGAACTTCAAACATATATTAATACGAAGTCTGAAGTTGTTTATCTGTGGTGTGGGTTTGCATTGCATTTATGCGGGCAGGCCGGTGTGGGAGTTGTGGAATGTATTGACACAACTGGCATTTACGAGTATCATTGCTTATTTGTTTATCCGTAATTCATTCACGGTACAGATCATCGTAGGGTTCCTGTTAATTATGCTCAATGATGTATTGTACAGAACGATCCTGGTACCGGGTTTTGAACAGCCGTTTGTAGAGTACCACAATTTTGGTGCATACATGGATACGGTATTGATGGGTAAAATAAATACAGATGGCTGGGTGGCGATCAATATCATTCCGACGGCAGCACATACTTTGTGGGGCATGGCGGCTGGTAAGTTGTTAACCACCTCCCGCACGGGTGGGCAGAAGACAATGATTTTAATCGTCGCGGGTTTAATAGGATTAATACTGGGCTTTGCAGCAGACTGGTTTGAACTGTCTCCGATCATTAAGAGAATTGCTACAGCCGGATTTGTATTAGCATCAGTAGGATGGATATTATTGATCTTAGCATTCCTGTATTGGTGGATAGATATTAATGAGCATAGCAAATATACATGGGTAGCAGTGGTAGTAGGTATGAATGCGATCTTCATTTACCTCTTCTTTGAAACGGTGGGTGGACAGTGGTTGAATGGGGTAGTGGCTATTTTTGTTCCGATAAAAGTATTATCAGCTTTTGTGACGTTGGGGTTAGAATGGGGATTGTGTTATTGGTTATACAAACGCAACATCTTCTTTAAGTTATAAAGCATTCATGAAAACGGGAATTCTCCAACGGGCATGAAATCTATTTTCAAAAAAGGGCGCTGATTTAATTCATGCGCCCTTTTTTGTTTATAAATATCTTTCTTTCAGAATTTGCATATGGTGCAGTTCATGACCGGCCATAATATACAGGATCGTTCTTACTGAAATCGGGTTACCGGCGGAGGTGCCTTTTATTGCTCCCTGTTCTTCAGTGAGATTTCTCACAATGAAATAATTCGCTGTTCTCACCGCTTTCATTTCTTCTGCAAGGTCCTTTATTGTTCTTGCATTTGCATCAGACAGTGCGACATAATCATCCTGCTCAAACCCGGGTAATCCTTGTTTTTCTCCCCTGATAAATGCCAGCAGGCGGTAGCCAAAGATCCTTTCCGTATCGATAATGTGGC
Source organism: [Flexibacter] sp. ATCC 35208 (assembly GCF_001975825.1). Lineage (GTDB taxonomy): Bacteria > Bacteroidota > Bacteroidia > Chitinophagales > Chitinophagaceae > Chitinophaga. The sequence continues at coordinate 3,305 of NZ_MTKN01000095.1, read as the reverse complement.
CTAAAACTTCCTTCACGTTCCACTTGCCCGGTGCATAGGCATAGGCGCCTTTTTCCTCTGGAATACTGGTATAAAACTCATATCCCTTGTTTTTCAGTTCAAGTATTACCTGCTGTACAGGTGCATCGCCCACCTGTTTAATATAATTCATTTGATAATCAACGAATTCTCCTGGTTGTGGTTGGGTAGTTATCATGGCGGTAAATTTAGGTTAATAATACAAAAATAATTCTTCGCCAGCCGAAGCAAACATAAACCTCTTCGGCTGTAGCAAGCATAGACCTCTTCGGCGGTAGCAAGCATAAACTTCTCCGGCGGTAGCAAACATAAACCTCTTCGGCTGTAGCAAGCATAAACCTCCTCGGCTGTAGAAAGCATGAACCTCTTCGGCCCTAGCAAACATAAACCTCTTCGACGGCCGGCCGCAGGGCTCCCACCGGAAAAAGACGTTGTTGCCTGTGGCATCCGTGTCTTTTCCCGAAAATTTCGTAATTTTATCATTATCTCAATACCGCAAAAATGGGGACAATCGGACTTACCTGTTTGTTAATTATCATTGTTAATATCATCGTCTCGTTCAAAGGATTCAGGGACCCTTCCTTCTTTGCCCGCTACGCCTTCGATGTAGACGGCATCCTTCTTTACAGACAATACGACCGTATTATCAGCGCTGGTTTCCTCCACGCCAATAAAACGCATCTTTTCCTGAACATGCTGGCCTTATTTTTCTTCAGTACCAGTTTAGAATACTTTCTCAGCAATGAGGCATACCTTACCATATATTTAGCCAGTCTGATAGGAGGGAATCTACTTTCGCTCTTCCTTCACCGTCACCACGGCGATTATACCGCCATTGGTGCCTCCGGTGCTGTCAGCGGCATCCTCTTCGCCTCCATCGCCATTGAACCCGGCGTACACATAGGATTGTTATTCCTTCCTTTTCATGTACCTGGCTGGCTCTTTGGCATTTGCTACGTATTGTATTCCATCTACGGTATCCGTTCCCAGCGTGACAATATCGGGCACGATGCACACCTTGGCGGCGCCATGGTCGGCATGCTCACCGCCTTGTTGTTCCAGCCACTGGCAGTAATATATAATTACGGTACTATATTATTAATACTCCTGCCGGGCATATTTATTATCTACATGGTTATCAGGCATCCGCACCTGCTGCTGGTGGATAACCTGTATTTCAAACGTCATCACAAAGGTGACCTCACCATCGAGGATAGGTACAACTCTGCCAAGGTAATAAGAGAACAGGAAATAGATGGTCTGCTGGAAAAGATCCATAGAAATGGCCTCCGCAGTCTCACCAAAAAAGAGAGGAAAATATTGGAAGACAACTCCAAATTATGATAAAGAAAGTACTGAGAATAGCATTATTTACGATCCTTACACCTATTGTACTCGTTTGCATCTATCTCTTATCGGCCTGGGGGCTTTCCCGCATCACGGTTGCAGCCGAGCCATCAGAGCATAACAATATACCGATGTACATCCTCACAAACGGTGTACATACTGACCTTGTTATCCCTGTCAGAAACGAACAGATCGACTGGAGCAAAAGTGTACTCTTCGCCAATACCATTGGCAAAGACACCACTGCTGAATGGATCGCTTTTGGCTGGGGAGATAAAGGCTTTTACCTCGAAACGCCTACCTGGGCAGACCTGAAGTTCAGTACGGCCTTCAAAGCCGCTACCGGGCTAAGCACCGCTGCCATTCATGCTACCTTTTACAAAAGTCTGCGTGAAGGAAAAGATTGTATCCGCACCAGCATTGACAGCGCCAGATACGCAAGACTGGTTGCCTACATCCAGCAAAGTTTCAGGAGAGATGACAAGGGGCAGATTATGAACATTGTTACGAATGCGAACTATGGCCGCACTGATGCATTCTACGAAGCTAAAGGAAGTTACAGCCTGTTCCATACCTGCAATACCTGGGCGAACAGCGGCCTCAAAGCCTGTGGTCAACGTGCCTGTCTCTGGACGCCTTTTGACAAAGGAATCTTTTATCAATACAGGAAATAGCAGTAGTGTATCATTTTGGATTTAGTCTGGCCGGCCGCAGGCCCTTACCGAATCACCTGTGCAATTGCCGTAGGCAACTGCACAGGTGATTCGGGTGATTTTTTAAAGAAAATTGATACTACCAGAATATCGCAGCTATTACAGCGTTGTATATGGCTTGATAATAGATATCAGCTTTTGTGTCCGCCACTCTCTGGCATTTTTTCTCAGGTGATATACCGTGTCATAATATTCACTGTCATCATAAACAAAATCTTCCGGAGAGTTGATGACTTTCACCTTCAGATTTTGCACCAGGTCGTTCTGGTACTTTTTAATGACGGCTTTATTGATATTATAAGCGTTCCTGGAATAAGTAGGAAACACGAAATAAAGATGTATGCCATTTTCACTGGCATATTGAGCCAATTCGTTTATTTTTTGAATACCGTCCCAATATTTATATACAAATGCTTTTTTGTCCTTAATGATAGTAGGTGCCGGACGATTCAGGTGTGCAACAACATCACCATATTCATTAAATGAAGTAATGGAGGCGAGTGTTGTCTCTTTTTTAGCGCCAAATATTTTTTTCGAAATCTTATCAAATAAGTAATCCTTGTTGGTCTTTAACTGTTCAATGATGTTGTCGATAAAGGTTGGGAAATCCTTTATAGCAAGGGTTCTAAGGTATTTCCGGGCCTCGGGATAACTGTCAGCCGCTTCTTCATCCAACTTATAACGACCTTCATCCAGGTAATATTCCGGAGAAAGAAAAATGAAATCACCTCTTCGCGCACTGTGCTTCAGTTCAGAAAGCATAAAGTCTAACCCCAATCCGGCATGGATTGCAAGATTTGTAACAGGTAATTTGATAGAATCTTCAATTTCCCTGCTGTCTATCCCATAGGCAACATTTGATCCACCGGCAAACATGACCCTTGGGCCTTTAAAACTGTTCAGTCTTTCATGTTTTAACCGGATCACACTCACAAAATTACCATCTGCTGACTTTGCATAATTCGCGCTCAAAGCAGCTATTAACAATGCAGCGATTGCTGAGAATAATATAAATCTGGCAATAAACTTTTTCATACTAAAACTGGAAATAAATGAACTGTTGAGGAGAACCTTTAAAGATGGCGATAGTAAAAATGATCATGAAGTAAAACGACCACCGTACAGGTCTGGACCATTGTAAATTAATACCTGCAATAGCATATGGTTGTTCCCTCCCCAACCATTCAATGACCAGGAATAAGGCTATCTGAGATGCACCAGTAAAAC
>NZ_MTKN01000094.1 GCF_001975825.1 [Flexibacter] sp. ATCC 35208 | reverse complement strand
TGTTTTGAGTACTAAAAACTCACATGGTTTACCTATCGATAGTTTTATGATTATGACGGTTGGCAGCCTTATTTAAAGGTAACATCCCTTAGTAACTAATTTATTGATCCAAATGTACGTCCGACAGTCGGTTAAATAGCTTTTTTCTTTGAAAATAGTTCGTCCAGGCCATAATTTGATATGACTCTATAGGATTAAAATTTTCTTTTCGTGCTTATAGCAACAATCGTTTGTACTTAGAGTCTTAAATCAGTTTTTTCTACAGGCTGAAAAAGCACCAATAAAAGGTCGATTTTTGTAACTTAGTAATCTTATTGAGATGGGGGTAATGCCTCAAGCTCGCGCAGGCGTCTGAGATAATTATTTATCTGCGCCTGCTTTCTTTTTTTTAGCCACTCCTGATTATCAGGTTCCATATATGGCACTCTATTTTTGAGTATAAAATAAGCGGCAATTAGGATTTTGTGTGAAATTGCAATAAGTGCTCGTTTTTTGCCTCTTCGTATACTCAAAGTATAATATTTTCTTTTCAGATAAGTATCTTTCGTATGTGCTGCAGCCCATGCTGCTTCCACGAGTGCGGTTTTAAGGGATCTGTTGCCATGATTGATTCTTTCACTTTTCTTTTTTCCGGCACTTTCATTATTACCAGGACATAAACCACACCAACTAGCCAAATGATGCTGATTAGGGAACGCATGCATATCTGTACCTATTTCGGCTAAGATGGCGGTAGCTGTTTGTTTTTGTACTCCGGGAATAGTCTGAAGTAATTTTACTTCTTCCTCCCATTTTTTTAAGTACTGATCTATACGGTTATCCACCTGACCAAGTAGGTCATTTAGCTGTAAAATAACAGTTTTAGACAGGCTGAGCATAAAACGGTGATGCTCATTAAGATGGCCTTCTAATGCAAGAATAAGCTCTTGTTTTTTGATTTTGAGCCTGCCTTTTGCCAAATTGGCCAATATCATAGGATCCTGTTCTCCTTCAATAATGGCAGTGATCATTGACCAGCCACTTACACCGAATACATCACTGACTACAGTGCTCAATTTGATATTGGCTGTCTCTAAAATGTTCTGTAACCGGTTATATTCACTGGACCGCTGTCCTATTACTTTACGTTTGTATCGGTACAATTCCCGTAATTCGCGAGTGTATTGCGGTGGAATAAAACTTCCCTTTAGTAGCCCGCTTAGCAATAATTTTGCAATCCAGGCACTGTCATTGCGATCGGTCTTATGCCCCGGCACATATTTAATATGCCGGGCATTGACCAGAATAAGTTCAAAGTGAGGTTCCAGTATATTAAAAACAGGCTTCCAGTAAACCCCCGTGCTCTCCATTGCGACATGTGTAATGCCGGATTCTTCAAGCCAAGCTACCAGGTCCCTAAGTGAACTTGTGAAAGTGCTAAAAGTGCGGGTTTGTTCTTCCAACCCATTTCCTCTGATGGTGGCTACTACATTCTCCTGGTGAACATCGAGGCCACAGCCGCGACTCACAACCTGTTCAAAACTGATATGTGATTGTTCCATGGTAGTACTTTTGTCGAAGGTACCACCATTTTCATAGTCGTTTGTGAACCCGGTTCATGAGGGTTTTTTCTGAAAATGGTTTTCATTCCCCGTTGGTGAATTCCCTCTTTCATGAAGGTTTTTTATTATCAGAACCTGAATCCAAATGTGATATAAGGTAACACCTCCTCTTCAGATCTACCTACCGTCGCTGTGAGTATCAGCATATTCACCGGACTAAAATAGATACCTCCACCATACCCATCATGCCAGGCGGAAGATTTCTCCCCACTCTTCCATACCCTGCCCACATCATTGAAGGCTAATAAACCCACAGTAGCCGGGAACAGGTAAGAACGGAATTCAAACAGTTTCAATCGCAGCTCTGTATTATTGAATGCCATAGCATCGCCGGCAAAGCGGTAGTTACGATAACCGCGCAGGTTTTGTACACCACCTAAATACATGGCCTGGAAATATTCATAGTGGCCCCACAGCTTACCACCCCCAAACCTTGTGACCAGTACCAGGTTAGCCGGTGTGCTAAAGCTGGTATAGATACTCATGTCCGTAGACAGTTGCAGGTAATGGCGCTGTTGCTCATTCAAACCCTGGTTACCATGTAAGGTGGTATTCCAGTAGAAACCTCTGGTAGGTGCTATCGTATTATTACGGGTATCGATCTGGTAACCCAGTTTCAAGCCTGCGTAATACTTGCCTTGATATACAGACAGAGAGTCTAGTCCATTTTTATCAAAGTCCTCAATGATCCTGCCTTTAGTCGCATCCTTATCCAATGTATAATAAGTAAAGGTAGGTCCGTAGATCAGCTGGAACTTGTTGGACAGGTTCGTTTTGAAGAGTGGCTCTACATTGTACAGACTGAAACGGGTACGGTAATATTTAATCTTCAGGTCTTTCTCAAATACGGTTTCATTACCATAGCCAAAGAAGTTGATGGTATTGTTAGGAGCCTTTGCAGTGGCTGTCAATGCCAGATCAGTATTCCCGATTACATCCGTGAATTCACCCATGTAGCGGAACTGCCAGGCATTTGTACCCAGGCTATGACCTGCCATCCCCGTTTGCCTGGAAGCAAATGGTCGCTTGCGGAAACCTTGTTTGGTGTACTGGAAACCTACACCCAGTGACAATCCATCATCGCTGTTGAAACCAGCAGTTGCCAGTGGCATCAGTTTATCATAGGTATATAGCAGTGGTGTACGTTCATATTTGATATTGTCCGGGTTGTAAGAAAGGACCTTACGTTCATTACCTGCCAGCGCAAAAGTATCGGCACCACCGCGTTTCTCATAGATGCGGATATGATTGCCTGCATGCTGAGTGGTAATGTCTCTGTAAGTATCATTGTCTTTACCACCGATAATGCGGATGTGAATAGGCGTATAATAATCACCTTTGATGTCGAACTTATCTTCACCACCCAGACCAAAGATCCTTATTTCCCTCGTTACCTTCGGATCAAAGGTGCGGGAGTAGATGTTTTGTTGTACCTCACCTTTCTTGCTGATCTTATTCACATTCAGGGATACTGATCCATCTTGTTGTCTTTCGATGGTAAACCGTTCATCTTTCTTTGTACCTGTTACATCTACATCCTTTGACAGAAAGCGGTAAAGGTCAAGGGAAGCCGTTTCCAGTTTATCACGACGGGCAATGAGTGTACGATACGTAAAGTCACCTACCTTCTTCTGCACAGTGTCCGGGAAACGGGCCACAGCAGCAGCGATCACAGAATCAGGCAGACTCAGTACCAGCTCGTGACTGATATCTTTCCATTTCTTTTCATCGATCTCATTCATGAAAGACCGATCAAACGGCTGTGCAGATGGGTTCTGATATTCGATGTTCGGGAAGTAAGGTTTGAACCCCTGGAACTTCGGCATCACCCATTTTCTGGCAGCGATGGCGGTGATCACACCCTGGTTTACAAAGAAGGCCTGGTCACGATCGCGAGGCACAGGATAGTATTCTTTGGTATCCCGTTTCTTGTGTTTCTTCACCCCCCATCTCCACTGGTCATCATGACGATCCCAGTCAGCCATTAGCAGATCCAGCATACGGGCGCGGGCTACAGCTTCCTGGTCGATGGTGTTATCATTGTCACCATGTATTTGTTCCAATACCTTGACAGTATTGTATGTTTTGCCTTTTACAACAGGTTCTCTTTCTTCAAAGAGATACACATCATCACCATGGGTGCTGGCATAGATGCCGAGGGAAGTATCTTTCGGTAAGTATACAAATGTCGGGTTGGTATGCGGAACGCCTGCGGCCTCTGCCAGGCTGGCCACAGCCATGGTAGCATATGGATTGGAGGCAGAGATCTGGTCCTGCACTACATCTTTTGCAATGGTGTTTTTCAGTTCAGCTGGAATCGCTTTTTCGGGGTATTTCTTTACAGAGCGTAAAACCCATTCTGTACCTGATTTATCTTCCAGGCGGAGAGAGAGGGTTTGCATACCACCACCTCTCTGCAATATTTTCAGACCGCCTTTTTCTTTGTTGATATCGAGTACGGGGAAGTTAACAGGGGCCGCCCATACATCGCGATAGTTCTTACCCAGTAACCAATAGTGAATACCAGTTTTGTGGATATACTGTGTATCCGCAGGCAAGGTCACGAATGGGGGTAATTCTTTTGCAGTATGACTTGCATTGGCCAGTTGTTCAGAACGAATATCCTGTACGTTGAAAAGGTTGCTGGCAAATGAAGGACCATCGCTTTTATCTACAGTATAATATTGCACGGTGATATTCCCGTTCTTTGAAATCTCCAGTGCAGCATAGCCATTCTCGTTACTGGCATAGAGAGACTTCGCACCTTTCTTCACCCGGGTTTCTTTTGCTCCACTACCACTGCCGATATAGTAATTCTCTTTGTCTTTGATGAACTGTAAAGCATGATCATGACCTGCTACGAAGATGGTCGGACCATGTGATTTGAAGGCTGCTTCCACACCATTGACCAGTTCCTGGTAGTCAGGATTTGGCAGATCTTCAGGCGTGCCAAATACCCCACGGGTCAGGGGATAGATAGAACCTATCACCGGCAGCGGAATATACAATCCCTTGTTCAGATCAGTGAGTGGGAAGATGTGTTGCTTCAGGGTATAATAACCACCGTGAATACCATAACTACGGAAAGGGTGGTGGCTTGCAAAGATGACCAGCTTGTTCCGGTTACGGATTACGATATCACTCAATTCAGTCAGTACATCCTGTTTTGTTTTGAAATCGCAGGAAGACTCAGGTCCCGGTTTTGCGTAAGGAAACAACCACCATTCGGTATCCATGATCACGAGGGTGATGTTCTTATCCAGGGTCATTTCTATAGGACCTGGGCAACCGTCTTTGGGCAGGAAGTTTACATTCGGCAGGTTCAATGAATCGACATATAGTTGTTCATTGATGATGGTCTGCCAGCCGTTTGGTTTTGACTTTTCCCAGTCATGATTACCGGGAATGAAGATAGCCTGCGTATTGGTATTGCGTACCAGGTTCACTTGGTAATCAAGTATCTCTTTGGAAAGTGGGTACCGGCTGCTGGTAGGGTCCGGCATCCCATAGGGGTATACGTTATCTCCCAGGTAGAGAACAGTATTTCTTGCATCCTGTAAGTCAAAGCGGCTCTTTACAGCATCAATAACAGGGTTGTGTCCATCCTGATGCAGTTCGCCGGCATCTCCTATCAGGATGATCCTCCTGGCCAGTGTATCCTGTGCCTGTGCTACGAAGGGTAGGAAAAGTATGGAGAGATATAAAAGGTACTTCATCGTTACTGAGGTCTTTGGTTATATTTAAACTTGAAGATATTGGCCGACGATTCATCAGCTGATTCATTCGAAATATACATATCGCCATTCGGGGCAAAAGAAATGCCTTCCGGTTGTCGGAATACTGTATGTTTCAGATTATAGGCTTCCTGTACTTTTCCATCCAGGTCAGTGATCACTAACAGTCTATTTACAGCAGACAGTATGTACAGCCGCTTTTCAATAGGGTGAATGGCAGCTGCTGATGGCTTGAACAGGGTCATTTTTTCGCCGCTAAGACGTTCAATATCTGCGATATTGATACGGTAGAATGGATTATCATCAAATGTCCATGTCTTCATATCAAAGCGGTAGGCGGTATTATAACCCTTGTCCTTATCATCAGCGCAGGCTTTGCAAACCATGATCATCCCATCATTGCGGGGATCATAGTAGAGGGTTTCAAACTCGTTTTTGCCATCTATTGGTAGTTTATAATTGATGGCATCAGTAGAGTCAGAAAAAAGACCTGTCACCTGATAGAGGTGCCCCTTGCTTTTCAGTACCAGCCAATTTTTGCCATCGGTAGCGAGGTCTTCATAATCCCCGCTCTTGTCGAATTTCCAGTTGGGGTAAGGCGTATTGCCTGTTACATCGATAGAAAATACACGGCCCTGTTCATCGTTGATAGCCAGAATATGGTGTTCATCCGGCGCCAGTACAATGCCTGAAATCTCTTGCATGGACTGTCTTACATGAAACCGGGTGGGTTCCTCAAGTTTATATCCTTTCGGAGATTCGTATTTTTTATCCCTGTTGTTGTAATAATTACATGAAGTAAACAACAGGCAAACTATTAATAAATGTCGTAGAGTCATAAGATGAGCAGTATGGTGGAATAAAATTAACTCAAAAATGCAGTAACTTGCTGATCTCAGTTTTGCTTTTTTAACTAAGCCTTATGCAGACAAGTGTAATCATCGACGCCGCACAACAATATGTGACAACACAGTACCAGGATCATCCCCACCCCAATCTGGTGTACCATAACCTGGAACATACCAGACAGGTTGTTGCAGCAGCAGCGCAGATTTCAGCGCATTACCGGTTACAGGATACCGACCTTTTAGTCGTGTATATAGCAGCCTGGTTTCATGACCTGGGCTACCTGCTGGGGGAGTCTAAAACACATGAACAGACAGGTGCTTCACTGGCCCGTAATTTTCTAAATGAACAAATGGTACCGTTAAATATACAAGAGCAGGTAACTGGTTGTATTATGGCTACCAAAATGCCACAGGAACCACACAACCTGCTGGAAGAGATTGTTTGCGATGCAGACCTCTTCAACTTTGGTACGAAGGAGTTCAGGAAGCGGACCAAGGTATTGCACCAGGAAATAGAGCTTACACATAAGAAGGAGATTACTGGTGCTGATTGGACAGCTGGTACATTGAAACTGCTGCAAGCGCATCATTATCATACCGCTTACTGTCAGGCACTCTTACAGGAGCAGAAAGAGGAGAACGTTGCGTGGTTGAAAAAACGCCTGGAGAAACAGGAGGATAAGGCAGAGAAGAAGGGAGGGAAAAAGGAAGAGAAATTAGAAGAAGCTGTTGCTAAAGAAAGTAAAAAGCTGAAAATCGATAAGCCGGAAAAGCAAAACAAAGAACCGAAAGCCGGCAGAGGGGTGGAGACCATGTTCCGTACCACTTCCTCCAATCATATCCGCCTGAGTGCCATGGCCGACAGCAAGGCGCACATCATGATTTCAGTGAATTCTATCATAGTATCTGTGATACTCGGTGTACTTTTCCGCAAGCTGGAAGACTATCCTAACCTGATCATCCCTTCAGTATTATTCCTCACCACAGGAGTGATCACCATTATCTTCTCAGTACTGGCTACCCGTCCAAATGTGAATAAAGGTAAGTTTATCAGGGAAGACATCGTCAATAAAAAGACAAATCTCCTCTTCTTTGGTAACTTCCATGAAATGGAGCTGGAGCAGTATAAATGGGGTATGACAGAGATGATGAAAGATAGCGATTACCTCTATGGTAGCATGATCCAGGATATCTACCATCTTGGGGTAGTACTGGGTAAAAAGTATAAACAACTACGCATCGCGTACAACATATTTATGTTTGGTCTGATCATTTCAGTGTTGGCATTTGTGATAGCCGTGCTGTTCTTCCCTGTGCATAACTAAGTGATATATGAATACTCCACTGTATGACCGTGATCTGAGCTGGTTATCATTTAACTACAGGGTGCTGAGCATGGCCAGAGATCCTGCGGTGCCGCTGTATGAGCGCATTCGCTTCTTGTCCATCTTCTCCTCGAACTTAGATGAGTTCTTCCGTGTACGTATGCCCGCTGTCATGGCAGTGAATAAACTGGTGCGCGACAATCCTGAAGTAGCAGGGGAAGAAACGCTTTCTACCGATACGCTTCCCATTATTCAGCAGGAGATCAACAGACAGTTGGGCGAATTTGGGCATACCCTTACCCAGCAGCTCCTGCCGGCATTAAGAGATAACAGGGTTGATCTTTACTATAACCAGGAGATCCTGTCTTCGCACCTGGCTCCTATGCGGGAGTACTTCCAGACAAAGATCCAGGGCTTTCTGCAACCCTTTTGGCTGGACAAGAAAAAGCCCAAAGATGCATTCCTGGAGAATAACCAGCTTTATCTGGTAGTATCCGTTTCTCCTGAAAATGAACCTGATCGCCTGCAATATGCAGTGGTCAATATTCCCAGCAGTGAACTGCCCCGTTTCTTTGAACTCCCACAAGTTCAGGATGTCAGCTACATCGTGATGCTGGACGACATCATCCGGGAAAATGTAGGCTGGCTGTTTCCGGGATATACCGTCAATGGTTGCTATAGTATCAAGATCACCCGTGATGCAGAAACTGATATGAACGAACTGGCCAGTGATATACTGGACCAGGTAGAAACCATGATTGCCAAAAGAGAACTGGGTATCCCTACCCGTTTTCTCTATGACAGCAGCATGCCATTGGCCTTGAAACAATTACTGGGTAATTACTTCAGTATCCTGCCACAGGAAATGGTGCCGGGAGGCCGTTACCACAACCTGAAGGATTTAGCAGACCTGCCCATGCCGGTAAAGTCTCCGCTGTTCACCTATCCTAAGCAGCCTTCGGCTCATCTGCCACAACTGGATAAGGTACCGCATCTGCTGGAAGAGGTATTACAAAGGGATATCATTCTCCATCCCCCTTACCAACGATATGATTACATTCTCCGTTTCTTCAACGAAGCGGCGACTGATCCCACTGTCAAAGAAATTTACATCACACTATATCGCATTGCAGCCAGTTCACAGATTGCCAATGCCCTTATCAGCGCTGCCCGCAACGGTAAACAGGTAACGGTATTCGTAGAGCTGAAAGCCCGTTTTGATGAAGCCAACAATATCCGTTGGGCCAAGAAAATGAAGGCAGCTGGTGTGAAGATCATCTATAGCATTCCGGGGTTGAAGGTACATGCCAAGATAGCCCTGGTAAAACGTAAACGTGGTTACCAATGGGATTATGCAGGGCTGATGGCCACGGGAAATTTCAATGAAAGCACCGCCCGTTTTTATACAGATCATGTATTGCTCACAGCACATCCGGGTATTACCCAGGAACTGGAACTGTTGTTCTTATATCTACAGGCCCGCCAGCAACCGGATAAGTATAATTACCTGAAATTCAATCACCTGCTGGTGGCGCAGTTTAACCTGAAGACCCGGTTCTCCGAACTGATAGACAGGGAGATTGCCAATGTAAAAGCTGGTAAACCGGCGCATATCATTATCAAGCTGAATAATCTGCAGGAAAAGGATATGATTGCCAAACTGTACGAAGCCAGCGAAGCAGGAGTAAAGGTAGACTTGATTGCACGTAGTATCTGTTGTCTGCAACCCGACCAGCCGGAAAGCAGCAATATCAAAGTAAGAAGAATTGTAGACCGCTACCTGGAACATGCGCGGGTATTCATCTTCCATAACAATGGGAAAGAAGAAGTGTATATGGGTTCTGCAGACTGGATGAACCGCAATATCCACAGGCGTATAGAAGTCTGTTTCCCGGTATATGCAAAGGAACTGGCTGCCCAGTTGAAAGAGATTATCAATCTTCAATTGGCAGACAATACCAATGCAGTGATGCTGGATGCGCAGTTGCACAATATATCTTTGACTCCTGAAAAGGGTACACCTGCTGTCAATGCCCAATTGGGAATCTATCAATATATTCAATCACTGGAAAATGACCATCATTAGTCGCTTATTCATCGCCTTACTGTGTCTTTGTGCCACTACTACTTTATCTGCACAGGAAAAGCATTCCCTGGACCTGGAGCATATTTATAACCCGGGTGCCGATGCTGCGGCAGACCTGGCAGCTATTCAACAGCAGGCGGCGGCTGCCAAAAAACACATATTGGTACAGGTAGGCGGCAACTGGTGCATATGGTGTAAGCGATTTTATAAATTCACAGAAGAGGATAGCACGTTGAAAAGCCTGCTGAACAATAACTTTATTGTATACCATCTGAATTATAGCAAGGAGAATAAGAACCTGCCTATATTGCAAAAGCTGGGTTATCCACAGCGTTTCGGTTTCCCGGTGATCGTGATCCTGGATGCAAAGGGCAACAGACTACATACACAGGATACCGGTTTACTGGAATCCGCAGATTCATATGATCAGAAGAAGATAGCGATGTTATTGAAGCAATGGGGTCCGGATGCGCTCAACCCTGCTTATTACACTAATCAATGATAAAATTCCAACGTTTAGTAACACAACCCTGGAAGTTTTCCCTGTTTTTGTTGTATAAATTACCGGCAGCATGGCTGGCAGGGGTAAGGGTACAACAATTGACCCCTGCTGTTTGTATCACTTCCGTACCTTTCAGGTGGTTGTCACAGAATCCTTTTAAGTCTACCTATTTTGCCTGTCTGGCTATGGCGGCAGAAATGAGCACGGGATTACCGGCTATGTGGTTTACAGCCGATGCGGCACCTGCCCGGGTATCCATGTTAGTAACGGGTATGCAGGCCAGTTTTCTGAAGAAAGCCACTGGGAAGACTTATTTTACATGTGAAGAACTGGACGGGATGCAGGTAGCTATACAGCATGCAGTAGCTTCGGGGGAGCCTGTCGCCATCACCGTCAACACTACTGGCAGAAGCCACGATGGCACAGTAATTGCCACGTTCGCGATCACCTGGTCGTTTAAGAAACGCTGATAAAAATCAATCATTATGAAGATAGCCTTTCATGGGGCGGCACGAACTGTTACCGGTTCGAAACACCTGATTACATTAAAGAATGGGAAAAAGATCTTATTAGATTGCGGCATGTTCCAGGGTATGGGAAAGGACACAGATGCCATGAACTTTGACCTGGGTTTTGACCCATCTACTGTTACCATGATGGTATTATCCCATGCACATATTGACCACACAGGCCTGATTCCCCTGTTGGTAAAAAGGGGTTTTAAAGGCCATATCTTTTGTACCCCCGCTACATTTGACCTCGCCCAGATCCTTTTGATGGACTCCGCCAGGATACAGGAAGAGGATATAAAGTTTACCAATAAAAAGCGCCGGAAAGTAGGATTGCCGCAGGAAGAGCCGCTGTATACAGTGGATGATGCTAAAAAGAGCATATCTGCTTTCAAAAAGGTAAAGAGCTATAAAGAATGGCACAGAATAGATGACGAGGTGGAAGTGATGTTTACAGATGCGGGGCATATCATAGGTAGTGCGGCAGTGACTCTTCGCATAACAGAAGGGGGCAAACCAACGATCATTACTTTCAGTGGGGATATTGGCAGGTACAATGATGCGATCCTGAAATCGCCGGATACTTTTCCACAGGCAGATTACATCCTCATGGAATCTACCTATGGCAGTACCCTGCATGCGGAAGCGGCACCAGCTACCGATGTATTGCTGAGGTATATACATGATACCTGTAAGGTAAAGAAAGGAAAGCTGATCATCCCGGCATTCAGCGTAGGTCGTACACAGGAATTGCTGTATGCCCTGAATAAGGCGCAGCTGGATGGTAAGTTGCCAAAGGTGGATATCTTTGTGGATAGCCCGCTATCCACGGAAGCGACAGAGGTGGTGACAGCCCATCCGGAGTTGTTCAATAAGTCCGTGGCGAAGCTGTTGCAGATTGATGACGATGTATTTGATTTTCCGGGGTTGCATTTTATAGAATCCGTGGATGAGTCAAAGAACCTCAATTTCCGTCAGGAACCTTGCGTGATTATTTCAGCTTCAGGTATGGCGGAAGCAGGTAGGGTAAAGCATCATATTGCTAATAATATTAGTGATACTAAAAATACCATACTGATGGTGGGTTATTGTGAACCGCAATCATTGGGTGGCCGGTTAATGAGAGGAGCGAAGGAAGTATCAATTTATGGTAACCGTTATGAGGTGAGGGCAGAAGTGGGAAGTATCCGGTCAATGAGTGCCCATGGCGATTATGAAGATTTAAGCCAGTGGTTGTCTTGTCAAAACCCGAAAGAAGTGAAGAAGTTGTTTTTGGTGCACGGTGAGTATGAGGTGCAGCAGATATTCAGGAATTGGTTGTTGAAAAAGGGATTTGGGGATATAGAGGTGCCGGAAAGGCATTCTGAGGTTGGATTGGGATAAGGTTTCTGCGAGTGTTCTTCGACGCTTCTTCGAGTGTTGTTCGAATGGTGTTCGAATGGTGTTCGATGCTTCTTCGATGCTTGTATATCTAAAACCCGGTTTTGCTGTAAGGCAAAACCGGGTTTTTCTTTTAGTCCTTTAACTCACTGATCACTTTCTTAATATAATCATACTGCTTCATCAGGTCTGCTTTTTTATCAGCAGGTGCGATGGTCGCCTTGTCCAGTTTTCTCTTGGCCACTGGCTGCAGCATATTGACCATATAATTAGTCACCATCTTGTTATTGAAGGTTTTCACCATATCCCTGATCTGGCCTACGCCTTTGATCACGATATCAGCGTTATCCACATTTGCCAGGATGGTGATATACTGAATAGCATCTTCCACCTTTTCCTGACCACTTGCTTCGTCAAAGGTTTTGGAAAAGAACGCGATGTCATCTTCATTCCCCTTTTTTGCATACACATTTGCAATCGCATTGCGCAGTGCACCTTTAGCGGTAGCTTCCATTTGCTTCGCTAAAGTATAAGCTTTATCAGCATCAATAGAAGAGAGGCTTGTCAGCGCCGCACCTGCAGCGGCATAAGACTTGTCTTTGGTCGCTGCTTCGAACAGGGAGGTGAACTGTCCATCTTTCAGAGAGCCCAGTTGTCTCAGGGCAGCTGCACGAACAGTCGCATTGTCATCGTTCTTGGCCAGTTGCTGTAGAACTGGCAGGGCGGCAGATTTTACTGCATCGTCGCTCAAATTCAGTCCTTTGATAGCCAGGGAGCGAATACCATAGAATTTATCTTTCAGGGCAGCAATTACCACCTTGCGGGCACCGGTATTAGACTGATCTTTCAGGCAAGCTTCCAGTGCTTCCCTGCGATCCAGGTAGTTAGGTGCATTGTTGAACTGGAAGATGTAGGTGTTCAGGTCTCTGTGATCAGCGATATCAGCCAGCAGCACTTTGTCCGCATCTACATTTACCAGGTCTGGTTTCGTTGTATAAGGGAAGGTGAAGGAAGCCGTTTTATCGGTCACATTCACCAGGTGACGTTCTTTTTTACCACCTGCATAGATATCAATCGCCATTGGCAACTGGAAGATCTTGCCTGATTCCTGGGTTTGGGCGATATTGACAGTCACCGTTTTAGCACCGTCATTGTATTGGTAGCTTACATCCAGTTTAGGGAAGCCGTCGCCAAAATACCATTGGTTAAAGAACCAGTTCAGGTCTTCGCCGGTTACTTCTTCAAAGGCCAGGCGCAGCTGATGAGCTTCGGCAGGTTTGAAGGCATTGGTCTTCAGGTAGAGGTTCAGGGATTTGAAGAAGGCGCTATCACCTACAACATTGCGGAGCATATGCAGGATACGGCCACCTTTCTGGTAGCTTACAGCGTCGAACATATCTTCCTTGTCATGGTAGTGAAAACGCACCAGGTCACGGTCGCCGGCATATTCGGCGAACTGTTTGTAGCTTTCCATGGCTTCCAGCGCATGTGCATCTGCATCGTCTTTACCATATTTATGTTCCAGCCACAGGTATTCACTATAGTCGGCAAAAGACTCATTCAGGGTCAGGTTGCTCCATGACTCAGCCGTTACCAGGTCACCAAACCAGTGATGGAAGAGTTCGTGGGCGATAACAGATTCATTGTAGTTGTTATTATCCAGCAGTTCTCTGTCAGTTTTCTGTACGAAATCGCCGTGCAGGGTAGCAGTGGTATTTTCCATAGCACCGGATACATAGTCTCTTACTACGATCTGGGCGTACTTAGGCCATGCATACTCATAACCGAGGATGTTGGAGTAGAAGGTAAGCATTTCAGGGGTGTTCCCGAAAATGGCTTTTGCGTATGGTTCGTACGCTTTTTCCACATAGTAGCTTACTTCTTTGCCACGCCATTGTTCCTTTACGATAGCGAATTCACCTACTGCCATCATGAACAGGTAAGGGGAGTGGGGGAGGTCCATCTTCCAGGTATCGGTACGGGTACCATCGGGGTTATTCTTTTGGCTTACCAGTTTACCGTTGGAGAGGGTCACGTATTTCTTTTCGACAGTCATACTGATCTCTTCGGTACATTTCTGGGCGGTCTTATCAATAGTAGGGAACCATACAGAGTTGGATTCGGTTTCACCCTGTGTCCAGATCTGGATCGGTTTATTTTTGTCCGTGCCATCCGGGTTGATAAAATACAGGCCTTTGGCGTCAGTGATAGCTGCGCTGCCGGAAGCACTGATTTCTTCTGGTCTGGCCACGTAATCTATATACACAGTATACGATTCGGAGCGGTCATATATTTTATCTAGTTGTATATGCAGCTGGGTGCTATCGTAAGTATACTTCAAAGGGGTGTTTTTACCACCTTTTACAAGTGCAACGGTTTTGACATCCATGCCTTTGGCATCCAGGGTCAGGGAATCGGTTGCGTAGAAGTGAGGCTTGAGGGTCAGCCATGCTTTACCGTACAGATATCTTTTGGCGTAATCAAAGCGGACATCCAGTTTGGTATGGGAGAGGTCGTTCACTCTTGTTGCAGTGGCTCTGTAGATCTTCAGGAGAGGATCATTGGCATTGTCTGGTTGCTGTGCATAAGCGGGGGAATAACACATGCTTCCAGTCAGACATACTACCAGCAGGCCTTTTAATGCTTGCTTGAAAGATTTTGACATTGTAAGAAATTGATTTTTGCAACGAATTAACGAGTATTCTTAGAAATAAATGGGATTTGGGTTGTTAAAAACCTCTTCCTTTCTGAAAAATATTTAAAAGGCCCCTTCCTTGCTGCCGCAAGGCTCCCAAAAAAAGCTATTTTTGTCTCAGTTCAGATAAAACAACTTATGATCAAAGCAATCGTAAATGGCACCACGCCATTTGCAATCAATACGGCACCTGAAGGGCTCTCCTGCAATGGGCAGGCCGTACAATGGTCTGGGCTGGAATTGCCTACCGGCAATTATAGTGTAATATTGGATGGGCGGAGTTATACAGCTCAGGTCATCAACATAGACAAAGACGCAAAAAAGGTAAAAGTCCTGATTGAGCAACAGGCATACGAGGTCGCTATCGAAGAGCCGATAGACCAGCTGCTGGCAGCCATGGGTATCAACCACGGCGCCACCCGCAAGGTAAACGATATCAAGGCGCCAATGCCCGGACTGGTACTGAAAGTATTGGTTTCGCCAGGCCAGGCAATTAAGAAAGGCGATCCGGTACTTATTCTGGAAGCCATGAAAATGGAGAATGTATTTAAGGCAACCGCAGATGCAATCGTTAAGGAAATCAAGGTTTCTGAACGAACTGCTGTTGAAAAAGGGGAGGTCCTCGTTATATTGGAATAGTATTTGTTTTCTAAGCAGCCGCGTGGGTTTTGATGAACACCTTTCCGGGGTTATATTATATTTCTATGATTAAGTATTTGAAAAAATCTTTATTGATACCGTGCTTTCTCCTGATGACATTGCAGATGACAGCTCAGGATAAGCAGTACTATATTTATATACAAAGCGAAAGGTCTCAGCCTTTCTATGTACGCTTTGATGGAAAATTACTCAGCTCTTCCGATAAAGGCTATCTCATTATTTCCAAACTGCCTGCTGGTACAGCCAATATGCGTATTGGATTTGCAAAAAGTGAAGTACCTGAACAGCAGTACCTGGTAAAAGTTGGCGGTTCCAATGACCAGGGGTACCTGTTGAAACAGGATGGCTTATATAATATCGTGACTTTTGCAGCCACCAGGCCTGTGAAGAAGAGTGAAGAAGCGACAGTAGCAGCAGCGCCTGCACCTGTAGTGGAAACACCGGCGCCGGCTCCGGTTACAGAACCACCTGCATCGACACCAGCTCCTGTTGAGACAGCAGCAGCACCTGCTCCTCCTGTTCCGGAGCCACAAAAGGCCATGATGGATTCTATGCAAAAGGATCTGGCAGCAGCTTTCCCAAATAAAGATGCAGGGGTGACAGTAGGTCCTGGAACCCGTCCGGTAAAACCAACCAGTAAGTTTTCAGAATCCCTTGATAGGGTCGTAAAAGATGACAGACCAGAGGAACCTCTGGTAGATCCGAATGCCGGAACAGGGATGATCCTGGCACCTGCAAAGGATACCACAGTGGCTGTTCAGCAACCTGAAGAAAAGAAAGGACGTAAGAAACGCAGGGATAGAGAACCACTTACAGATGAAGAACAACAGATTCTTGCTGACGTAATGGCGGAAGAACATAAGGCAGCAGCAACACCAGCACCTGTACCCGCAACTGATCTGGCTGTTACTACTGATACGGCGGTAACAGTTATGACAGAACCGGCATCAGCTCCTGCTCCTGTTGTAACAGAAGATGCACCTGTACCTGATAAAAAAGCTAAGAAAGCAAAGAAGAAAAAATCAGAAGACCCTGCATTTATCGATTTTCAGGATGGTAGCAATGCACAGGCAACACCTTCAGCCGCTGTAGATGTTGCTACTGTATCAGTTGCTCCTGCCATTGAAGAACCAGCACCTGCTCCTGTTTCTAAGAAGAAAAAGCGTAAAACAGATACAGAAGAGCGTCCTAATAATGTATTAACAGACGATTCTTCCGGTTATGCTGTATCTGATCTGAATATTGATCATACCAGCAAAAAAGACCGTAAAAAGAAAAAGCAGGATGTTGAGGAAGGAGCAGCAGCTCCTGTAACCGCTGCTGCTGAAGTGCCTGCAGTAGCTACAGAAGACACAAAGAAGTCTTCTTCATCTGTGAAAATGATCAATTCTGATTGTGGGAAGGTAATGGATGATGATACGTTCCGTAAGCTGCTCCGCAAGTTTGTAGGAGGAAAGGACGATGATGGAATGATCGATGCGTTTAAGAAACAGGCGAAAGGTTATTGTCTGGAGACCTCTCAGGTAAAGACGTTGGTACAGCTATTGGGTACAGATGATAGCCGATACCGTTTACTGGATCAGGCATATCCCAAGGTCTATGATTCTGAGCATTTCGCAGCTTTGGAAAGTGTACTCTCCGACAATTATTACAAAGGTCGCTTCAAGGCAATGGTCCACAGATAAGCACCTCATCATAGAAAGGCAGAAGGCCACAGGTTGAATTTCAACTTGTGGCCTTCTGCTTTTTGCGTCTTACCTTCGCGGCATTATGAGATATTTTATAGAAGTAGCGTATAAAGGAACCCAGTTCGGTGGCTTTCAGATCCAGGACACAGCACATACGGTGCAGGCTGAAATAGACCGGGCTATTAGTTTGCTCATGCGGGAGAAAGTGGAGACAACGGGCTCCAGCCGTACAGATGCAGGGGTACATGCGTTGCAGAACTTCCTTCACTTTGATATCGCGCAACCTTTACATCCGCAATTCATCTATAAGGTAAATGCGATCCTGTCACGCGATATCGTATTAAAGCAGGTCTATGCGGTAAGCGATGAAGCGCATTCCCGCTTCGATGCCCTGAATCGTGCCTATAAATATACCTTATACACACAGAAGGATCCTTTTATGCAGGATAGGGGATACTTCTATCCCTATAGTCTGGACTTTGACCTGTTGCAGGAAGCAGCGGGTATATTAAAGACCTATGAGAACTTCATGACTTTTAGTAAGCGGAACACGCAGGTGAGAACTTATAACTGTAATATAATGGAATCAGCGTGGACGATAGAGGATGGGCATATAGTATATCGTGTACGGGCGAATCGGTTTTTGAGAGGAATGGTGCGGGGGATGGTAGGTACGATGCTGAGAGTAGGGCGTGGAAAGCTGACGATAGAGGGGTTCAGGAAAGCGATAGAGATGAGGGATTGTACGTATGCTGACTTCGCAGTACCGCCTCAGGGATTGTTTTTAATGCAGGTAGTATATCCATCCGGGTTACTTGATAAAGCGATTTTCTAAAAATATAATGTTGATTTTCATTCATTTATAATCATTGTGCCGTCTATCTTTCAAAAAAGATTTTGCAGTAAAGAAAAAAGTCCTACTTTTGCATCCCGCTTTGATAGAAAGCACGACACGAAAAGCTCTTTATTTATCCGTTTTGCAACAAGCCACAACTCTCACCAGGCAAGCATTTGAGCTGATTATCGAAAGATATAAAAAACTTAAAAAAAGATTTGGTAGAAATGAAAAAATGGCTACCTTTGCAACCCCAACGCAAACGATGCGAAACGGAAATAAGCTAAGATGTAGGAGCCACAAGGGTTCACACGGATCGG
>NZ_MTKN01000093.1 GCF_001975825.1 [Flexibacter] sp. ATCC 35208 | reverse complement strand
AAACTTGCGCAAAATCCATCTCAAAAGCATCCATATAGCTGCCTAAAAGGCAAAATCGACCACAAAAATGATGTTTACTCCTTTTGAACCGCTCTACAGTTTGTTTGTGCCAAAAAAATATGAAACCAGTCGAAAAAAATTGGGGCTGATCCAAAAAGCCCTTTTTGACTTTTGGGTCAGCCCCCAGTATTTTACTTTATATCGTGCGCCCCATTACCGGATCAGTAATACTCATCCCTCCTGTTTCCACTCTGCCCGCATACCTCCTTGCACAACCATCCACAATCACACTGAAATCATACCAACCACCATGATCTGATAAAGCAAACATCACCTGTTTTTTTGCCTTTGCCCCCAACACAAACTCCTGCTGTTCTCCTCTCTTATAAGCATTATCCTTCACAAAGACCTTGTGGTTCTTACTATCCAGATTATTCAAATGAAATGCAATCTTCGCATTCACCTCGTACTTACACACGCATTCCACCTGCGGATCTTTACTGTTCCCTCTGAACTCCCTTAAGAAACCATTCGGCCCATACACACTCAAATAATACGCTCCATTTTCAAACTGCGTCAACGGCCACTCATCCTTCAAAGTATCTCCTGCTGCAACCGTATAAGCCCAATTCTTTGCAATGTCATGCGCATATACATTGAATGGCGCACCTACCCCTTTGCCACTGCCAAAGCTGATTTTAAAATGCTCCTTATCTTTACTCAACATCCCTTCTACATGCAAATCATACGGCAATGCAGATGACAGCTTCGTTCCCTTTTCCTGCTTCGCCATATATGGTGCATTCGCAGGATCTGCATTGATAGCTGCAATTTCATCTTTTGTCAATAACTTAAACCCTGCAGGAATCCCTTTGAACTTCGCCATGTGAATCGTCTGAATATATTCATCCCGCACAATCGGCTTCAGCTCCGTCGGCTTATCTCCTGTAAATGGTTGGAACACTGAACTCAGATCCCCACACACCGTACGTCTCCATGTACTGATATTCGTTTCTATCACTTTCTTACCCGTTTTATGCTCCAGGAATTTTTCCAGGAACTGTAAGGTAGAAGTATGATCAAACACCTGTGAATTCACCACTCCTCCTCTACTCCATGGCGATGCGATGACTAATGGTACACGATAACCTAATCCAATTACACTCTCGCGTATATCTTCCTCTTCCCAACCTTTCTTCTTCATCTCCTGCTCACGCGTTACGAATTCCGCTGCCAGATCAATCCCTTTAGACGCTTTACCATGGCCCTCTCCATGCGGAGGTACAAATGGTGGCACATGATCAAAGTCACCATCATTTTCATCATATGCTAAAATGAACACCGTCTTCTTCCACACATCCGGATTCTGTGTGAGTATATCCATTACTTCCGAAATATACCACGCACCATACCATGGAGAACCAGGATGATCAGAGAATGCTTCAGGTGCTACCAGCCACGATACAGTCGGTAACTGCCCTGTTTTCACATCTTCGCGGAACTGATATAACACATCTCCTTTGGGTACATTCACCACTCTTTCTACATTGCCATCATGATAATGCAGTGGGGTGAGTTTATGGTAATCAGGGTCTTTCTTATTCGTTACAAAAGCTTTGTCATGCAGGTTCTTTTCACGTTGAGACAATGCAGCATACTTCTCTGCATTGTACTGTTCATGGTGTTTTTTCCATTCTGCCAGTTTCTCTTCGCGATCAGCTCTCTCATCATGTGGCAGTGCTTTATCTTCTAATTCTTTTTCCAAACGTGCAATTTCTCGCTGCACATATTGCAAATGAGCTTCGGATAATTGCGGTTTGTACTGAGTAAAGAACTCCAATGGATTGTCTGTAAAATTCGCCAGCCATGCATCTTCTTCCCCATCTAAACCTACACCCACACTCAGTTCATTCTGGTACACTTTCCATGAAATACCGGCATCTTCCAGTCTTTCAGGATACGTGGTCCAGCTACCTGGTTCAGGATAATCACATTCATTGTTACGCACTGCCGGAATCCCTTCCTGGTTACGTATCGTACCACTCCAGAAATACAAACGATTCGGCGTCGTACCTGTGAGTGAGGAACAGAAGTTCTGATCGCAAATTGTGAAAGCATCTGCCAGTGAATAATAGAATGGAATATCTTCTCTTGTATAATACCCCATGGTCATCGGCAGGTGTGCATATGCTTTATTGCCGGAGCGTTTTACATCCA
This sequence comes from [Flexibacter] sp. ATCC 35208, assembly GCF_001975825.1. Classification (GTDB taxonomy): domain Bacteria; phylum Bacteroidota; class Bacteroidia; order Chitinophagales; family Chitinophagaceae; genus Chitinophaga. The sequence continues at coordinate 16,680 of NZ_MTKN01000093.1, read as the reverse complement.
GCCATTTATCATACTTACCACCATTACGTGCATCTACCTGGTTCTCCCAGCTATGTGGCAGGCTGCTCATCCACGTTGCTTTTGAATCTTTCAGATCCAGGCGGAAAGGTGCATAGGTTTCTCCTTCCTTGTTCGATTGCAGCCATACCAGATTTTTATTCGGCAACTGTATAGCACGTGGATCATTGAAGCCACGTACACCACGCAACGTACCATAGCAATGATCAAATGATCTGTTCTCCTGCATAAGGATCACGATGTGCTCAGCATCCAGATATGTAGTGCCGGGAGCAGGGTCAATGGCCAATGCTCTTTGAATGGCAGGGGGCAATACGCCCGCCAGTCCGGCGCCACCGGATAATAATGCGGCTTTTTTTAGAAAGTCTCTCCTGGTATCCATATGCTAGACAAGTTATTATAGAAGTTACAAACTACTAAGTGAAATTGAAAAGATTCATACTTTTTTAATATAGCACGCCTCATCGATTATACCCTTGCTGTTATAGGCAGCCTCTCATTTGATGTCATTTGAAGCAATAATCCTGCACGCCTTATTGGATAATACTTTGCCTTCATCACTAACCATGGTATTTGATAAAAATCCTTCACCTCCGGGCTGACAAAATCCTTGCTTTCATTTACAGCAATGGGTTTGGAGCACTGTTCGCTGAAAGTACAGTGCGGTAGCAATTAAAGATTATCATTATCTTTCGGTTGATAGACTTGTTGTTTGATCAATAAAAATTGTGACTATGCGAAAGAAACTGTTGTTATACCCAGCCATCATCGGCGTATTTGGCGGCCTTACCTGGCTCGTGATCCGGCAGGGCAACCTATTGCCCCTGAAGACCGGTGCGGCTAGTCTGTTACCTAATGCTCCCGCTGCTGCTCATGGCGCAGCTGCTGGTACAGGTATCGGTGCTACCTTATTACACAATATGCAACAGCCTCTTTCCCTATTATTATTTCAGGTACTCGTCATCGTACTGGTAGCAAGAATATTTGGTTGGCTGGCAAATCGCATTGGTCAACCATCGGTAGTAGGGGAAATTATTGCAGGCGTATGCCTTGGGCCTTCTCTCTTTGGAATGTTGTGGCCTGAAGGAAAAGATTTCCTCTTCCCTCCTGACAGTTTTAAGAACCTCCAGTTTCTGAGTCAGATCGGACTGGCCTTCTTCATGTTTGTAGTAGGGATGGAGCTGGATGTATCTAAAGTAAAAAATAAAGCACATGATGCGGTCATGATCAGTCATGCGAGCATTGTACTGCCTTTCTTTCTTGGTGTATTACTGGCGTATAATCTGTATACACAATTCTCAGTACCGAATGTGAGCTTCCTGTCTTTCGCCCTGTTCATGGGAATCGCCATGAGTATCACGGCATTTCCGGTACTGGCCCGTATCGTACAGGAAAGGAAACTGACAGGTACCCCACTGGGTATACTGGCTATTACCTGTGCAGCAGCGGATGATGTGACAGCATGGTGTATTCTTGCTGTAGTGATTACAGTTGTAAAAGCAGGTTCCATATGGAGTGCCCTCATTACATTGGTAATGGCAATGGCGTTCCTGAGTGTAATGCTGTATGTGATCAAGCCATTCCTCGCGAAGAAAATACCACAGCTGCTGGCAGCTGGCAAAGAAAAAGCAACCGTAGCGGTAGCATTCTGCCTCATGTTGCTGTCTGCATTTATAGCAGAGACGATTGGCATTCATGCTTTGTTTGGTGCATTCCTGGCAGGTGTGATCATTCCTGCAGAAGCATCTGTGCAAAAGCTGCTGACAGATAAACTGGAAGATGTAAGTGTACTCTTGTTATTACCTATCTTCTTTGCATTTACAGGTTTACGTACGCAGATCGGTTTACTGGGACAGGGTCACCTGTGGGCTGCGTTTGGACTGATTATGCTGGTAGCTGTAGGTGGTAAACTGGGTGGCAGTGCATTGACTGCAAAACTGATGGGGCAACCATGGGCTGAGTCACTGGCGATTGGTGCGCTCATGAATACAAGAGGGTTGATGGAACTGGTGGTGTTGAATATTGGGTATGATCTCGGTATCTTATCTCCCGAGGTATTTGCGATGCTCGTATTGATGGCGCTGACGACAACATTTATGACAGGGCCACTGCTGGATCTGGTCAAGAAGATCTCAGCGAATAAGTTGCAGGTAAGCAATGCATAAAGGCTTAAATACAAGCCGAATTGGTTCAGGATTGCTTCGCAATCCTGAACCAATTCGGAACTAAAGAATAAAAAAAGCCGCTCGTTACGAGCGGCTTTTTTATTGTTGCAATATCTTTTGATTGCTGTAATATCTTACTTCTTATGCGTTGTCTTCTTCTTTGCGGCTGCCGGTTTCTTACCACTTGTCGCTTTCTTTGCCGGCGCTTTCTTCTTAGCAGCTGCTGCCTTCTTCTTAGCAACCGGTGCTTTTGCTTTCGCTTTCGCTGCTGCCTTTGCTTCCGGTGTCAGCACTAACTTAGCCGGCGGTGGAAACTTAGACTTATCTACTCCTGTCGCTTTTTCATCCAGCATCAGGGCCAGAGATTCTTTCAGGATCTCTTCTTTTTCTGCCTGGAACTGTTTCATTTTGTCTTTTGGAATGCGCAGGTCATAGCTATTATCTGGTCCTGACATCGTTCTTGCGAAATCAGGGTTCAGGTGTTCCAGCTGTGCCTGTTCTACATTCAGTTTCTTAGCGATTGCATCAAGGCGGTATTTGCCGGAAATGTTGAACTCTACAGTATTGTACATTTCTTCTTCTGTCAGTTCAGTTGAAGTGTAGGCTACTGAGGAAGCCGGAACATTGATTGTGCTTATGCCAGGATGATCACTGTTGTCATCGTTCCCCACACCGAAGAAGGTATTGAACCTATCGAGGATGTAACCGGTCGCGATGAATTTGTACACATGGTTCCTGGATTCAGCAGGCAGAAAATACTGCATGCCCCAGAAATCGCTGCGTCCACTTGCTGCCATAGCGCGTTGTACGCCGCCTGGACCGCAGTTGTATGCCGCTACTACCAGTAACCAATCGCCGAACTGGTTGTACAGTTCATTGAGGAACTTAGCCGCTGCTACAGTGGATTTGTAGAAGTCTTTACGTTCGTCTACTTTCTTACCTACGCTCAGACCGAAGATGCGTGCAGTACCCGACATAAACTGCCAGGCGCCTACAGCCCCTACACGGGAACGGGCGTTGGTGTTAAAACTAGACTCAATAACCGCCAGGTACTTCATTTCTTCAGGAATACCATGCTCTCTAAAGATCTTTTCTACCATCACAAAGTATGGCTGACCTCTGGAAATCATTACCTGCAGATGTTGGCTATACCTGCTGGCAAAGTTATTGATATATCCAGCTACAATGTTGTTGTTGATCTGTTCATAGACCTTTGGATTGCTGATGCTGGACGGCAGGCTCTGTGCGTTTTGACGCACGGCCTGAGAGGTTACTGAAGGAACAACAATTGTGTCCTTGGGTAACCGAACTTTGTGGTTCAATACCGTAGTATCTGGGCCTCCTATGGGAGTAACCACCTTCTTAGGTATGCCGTTGCCACCATTCGCTTCAAAATGCCATGCACCCAAAGTTGGTAACAGCAATAGTAAAAAGATTTTCCTCATACACATATTATATTTTAAACAGGAGTGACCTGCTTTGATTGCATAATTGTCTCTGCAATATTTAACAGGTTCGCTTCGCTAAATTTCTTTGTGATGATCTGTACACCATAAGGCATCCCGTTTGAATGCCGCTGCAAAGGTACGGAAATTGCCGGAACTCCGGCCAGGTTTGCCAGTACCGTATAGATATCTGCCAGGTACATGGCAATAGGGTCATCTGTTTTCTCCCCTATTTTAAAAGCTGTCGACGGCACAGTTGGCATCAAAATCGCATCATAAGTTGACAGGATTTCTGATAATTTGTTGACCACCAGTCTCCTCACCTGCTGCGCTTTCGTAAAGTAAGCGTCGTAATATCCTGCGCTTAGCACGAAAGTGCCCAGTAAGATACGTCGTTTTACTTCTATACCGAAACCTTCCGATCTGCTTTTCTTATAAAAATCTGTTAAATCTAAATTCTGAAGCGGTGTCCTATGTCCATATTTTACCCCATCGAAACGGGAAAGATTGGATGAAGCCTCTGCTGTAGTTAATACATAATAAGCAGGAACTACATAATCAAGATAGGCGAAATCCACCGCTGACACTGAATTCCCTGAGGCATTCAGTTCTTCAAAAAAGCTTTGGTACTCCTCTTTCATTTCGGGGTCCAATCCAGGGTGAAATATCGCATCCTTTAAATACGCGATTTTCCACGATTTATTGTGTTCCCTCGTCTGATAATCAGGCACTTCTTCTGAAGATACCGTGCTATCATAGTTATCGGGCCCTGCTATTTGTTGTAGTACACCTGCCACATCTGCAACATTCCTGCCAAAGATACCTATCTGATCAAAAGAGGACGCATAAGCGATCAGTCCATAGCGGGAGATCCTGCCATAAGTCGGTTTTAAGCCAACTATTCCACAGAAATCCGCTGGCTGACGTACAGAACCACCGGTATCGCTACCAAGGCTTACCATACACAGATCTGCCTGCACCGCTACCGCCGAACCACCTGATGAACCACCAGGTACACGAGTGATATCCAATGCATTGAGTACTGGTCCATGTGCCGAATTCTCATTAGTAGACCCCATTGCGAACTCATCACAATTGAGATTACCTATCAAAATGGCATCTGCCTCCAGCAATCTTTCGACAGCGGTGGCAGAATACATAGATGTAAACCCTTCCAGCATCTTAGATGCCGCACTTATTTTATGCCCTTTGTAGCAGATCACATCCTTAATCCCGATCACAACGCCCCCCAGCGACCCCAGCTTTTCCCCGTTTTGTAAACGGACATCCAGCTCGGCTGCTTTTTGAAGAGCTTCCTCTTCCCAAACCTCCAGGTATGCATTCAGATGTTTTGTCTTTGCTATACGGTCAAGGTAATATTGCACCGCTTCCGTACAGGTTGTTCTGCCGGCGTATAATGCTTCATGAAAAGCCGATATACTGCTGAATTCAGACAAAGCCAAACCAGTTAATTGCTTGAAAAAATAAAATATCAGGTCAAACTCGTAAGCCGGACACAAAAAGTGTTGCGTCCAGGTTGTGGCGTACTTCAGGTTTTATGACGTGGAAATGCTAGTCTATGACTATCATAGGCGCACGACTTCTCCTTTTGTTTGATATTTTTTAGTCAGTAAAGTACAGGGAAGGAATTAAGCTCCTTTCTGATCTGTAGTTGAAGGTGTTTCCTTCATTCCATCTTCGATCTCCTTACGTACATTGTTCTTGGCATCATTGAACTCACGGATACCTTTACCCAGTCCGCGCATCAGTTCAGGGATTTTCTTACCGCCAAATAACAGTAATACAACCAGGGCGATCAACAACAGTTCGCTCATACCCAGATCCTGGAACAATAACAGTGGTGATTTTACAATAACGGCAGTCATTTTCTCTGTTTTAAAATGTTAAGCTAACAAAGATAGGTAATATAATCCGGGATTCAATTGTACTGCTCGAAGATCAGAGAAACTTTAATTCCATTTTAAGAGTAGGCAGACGGGGTCAACAAGGGAAATTTCCCTGCAGTAGTCAGATTAACATGAGTAGAGGTTGCTGGTACCGGGAAGTGACAAAAAAAACGGGAACCGGAATGGTCCCCGTTATCACTAATTTCCCTGTATTTATACTAAACCCTTTTTTCTTTAATACGAGCAGCTTTACCAGCACGTTCACGCAGGTAGAACAGTCTTGCTCTTCTTACTTTACCAACTTTGTTCAGTACGATACCATCGATGTTTGGAGAGAACAGAGGGAAAACTCTTTCTACACCAATTCCATCAGAGATCTTTCTTACTGTGAATGATGCAGTAAAACCAGTACCCTGGATCTTGATTACATCACCTTTGAAGGACTGGATTCTTTCCTTGTTACCTTCAACAATTTTATAGTTTACAGTGACATTGTCACCGGCTTTAAACTTAGGGTATTTTTTTGTATTACCTGTCAGTTGCTCGTGAACAAAAGAAATCGCGTTCATCTTTCAAATTTATTTATCGGACTGCAAAGGTAATCGAGAAATCCACAACTTCCAAATAACAGTGCCTTTTATTAAGGAATAATTTTTTAACTAATTGAAAATGAGTTCAATTTTAGCTTAACTTTTTTAATGGATGAAGTTGCTGTCAAAATTTGCTTTGCGAATGCAGGTAAAATACAAAGCAGGATAAATGAGTGCAACTCTTTGCTGGTGGCTTTAATAAGGGAAGATTAACCAATAACCTGCTTGTCCTAGTGCTTATCCAGCAAATCAGGCCTGCGATCCTTAGTCCTTTCCAGGGCCATCTCATGCCGCCAGTTATCAATCTTCTTATGATCCCCGCTCATCAGCACTTCCGGTACCTTCCAGCCCCTGAACTCCTCAGGACGGGTATATACCGGTGGCGCCAGCAGGTTATCCTGGAATGAATCCAGCAAGGCAGATTGCTCATCATTCAACACTCCCGGAATCAGTCGACCTATCGCATCTACCAGTACCGCTGCCGCCAACTCGCCGCCGGAGAGTACATAGTCGCCAATAGAAATCTCCTTCGTCACAAAATGCTGTCGGATCCGCTCATCAATCCCTTTATAATGCCCACACAGCATAAGCAGGTTCCCTTTCAGCGACAACTGGTTGGCAATTCCCTGGTTCAGGGTCTCGCCATCCGGTGTAAGATAGATTACCTCATCATAGGTGATCTTCTCCTGCAGGGTCTCAATGGCCCTTACTACCGGCTCCAGCATCATCACCATACCTGCCCCTCCCCCGAACTGATAATCATCTACCTGCTTTTGCTTCTGGGTAGAATAATCCCGGAGATTATGGGTGTGTATTTCCAGCAATCCTTTTGTCTGCGCCCGCTTTAATATCGAGTGCGAAAAGGGGCTTTCCAGCAACCCTGGCTGTACGGTAATAATATCGATCCTCATGTGTTAATAATTCTAATCCAGATAAATATCCAGCAATCCTTCAGGCAGGTCTACATGCACAATCTGTCCTTTCTTATCCACCTTTATCAGCGATTGCTCATTCAGTGGCAACAGCACCTCTTTCTCCTTATACATGATCTTCAGCAATACCTGCATCGGCATTTCGATCACTTCTTCTATCACCCCCAGTTCGCCCAGCTCTTTGTCATGCACAGCATAACCCAGCATGGCCAGCGGAGCAGACGACGCTGCCTGTGCCTTAAAATCTGCCTCACCCAGGTAAACAGGCGTTTGTACCAGCTTACGCGCATCTTCCTTGGTGTCAATGCCTTCCAGCTTCACAAAGGTATGTTCATGGTCCTTCACACTGGCTTTCTGTACGAAATAAGGTATAAAGCTATTCTTACGCTCTTCCAGGAAGATGGCTTCCACCCCTTGCAGGGATGCCCTTTTGCCCAGGCTATGCTTCAGAATAAACTCACCCTGTAATCCAAATACAGAAACCAGTTTACCTATGCTAAAGTAATTATTCATTATCTGACGACTAATAAGTAAAAAGGGAAATACCCTTGAGTATTTCCCTTTCAGTATTTTATTTGAAAGCCTGATTAAGCTTCGCCACCTTCCTGTGGAGCAGAAGCGTCTTCTACTCTTCTCACAATTGGTGTAGCGATTCTGGCTTTCTTGTGGCTATCGCGACGTGCAGCAACTTTCTGCTCGTGTTCAGCCTGCCATTGTTCGAATTTCTGGAAAGCAGTAGGCTCGTCGAACAGGCCCAGCTTTACACCTCTCAACAGGTGCTTCAGGTAAAGCACACCTTTGAAAGACAGGATTCTTCTAACGGTATCAGTTGGCTGAGCACCTTTCTGTAACCAACGCAGTGCCTTTTCAGTATCAATGTTGATAGAGGCAGGAACTGTCAGTGGATTGTAAGTACCGATCTTCTGAATGAACTTACCGTCTCTTGGCGCGCGAGCATCGGCAACTACGATAAAATAAAAAGGTCTCTTTTTAGCGCCATGACGTTGTAATCTGATCTTGACTGGCATAAATAATTCGAATTATTTTTTTGCGAGTTGTTAAAAAATATTATTCAATTGGGGCAGCAAAAGTAATCTTAAAAAGGATTAGTTCAAAATATTTTCTGTTAAAAATTCCCTTTTGCTGCAAAAAGTTTTGTTTCCAGTTTATCTGGTTTCGCTCCTAAAGCTGGCTTTTTTTTCCTGAAAATGGTTTTCATCCCAGTTGGTAAATCCCATTTTCATGAATATTTTACTTGCCCATTGCTCTCAGACCTCTACCTCCCGCACCAAATTTATTCATTTGTTTCATCATCTGGCGCATTTGTTCAAATTGTTTCATAAACTGGTTCACATCCTGGATGTCTTTACCGGCGCCTTTCGCAATACGGCGACGGCGGCTGCCATCAATCAGGTCTGGATTGCTACGCTCTGACGGGGTCATAGAGCCGATAATAGCTTCTATACCTTTGAACGCATCATCACTGATGTCAATATCTTTGATAGCCTTACCAATACCAGGGATCATACCCATCAGGTCTTTCAGGTTACCCATTTTCTTAATCTGGTTCAGCTGTTCACGGAAATCATCAAAATCGAACTGGTTCTGACGGATCTTCTTTTCCAGCTTCTTCGCCTGCTCTTCGTTGAACTGTGCCTGCGCGCGTTCTACCAGGGTAGTGATATCACCCATACCCAGAATACGCTGTGCCATACGCTCAGGGTAAAACACATCGAGGGTATCCAGCTTTTCGCCCATGCTCACGAACTTGATGGGCTTCTCAACTGTGTATTTGATAGTTAATGCAGCACCACCACGGGTATCACCATCCAACTTTGTGAGTACTACCCCACTGAAGTCCAGGCGTTCATTGAAGGCTTTGGCAGTATTTACGGCATCCTGACCTGTCATGGCATCCACGACAAAGAGGATTTCGTTTGGTTTTACAGCAGCCTTTACATTGGCTACCTCCGTCATCATGACTTCATCGACTGCCAGACGACCGGCGGTATCGATGATCACGACAGTATTACCATTCTGCTTAGCCTGTGCGATTGCATTCTGGGCAATTTTCACAGCGTCCTTGTTCTCAGGTTCGCTGTAAACTTCTACACCAATCTGCTCGCCCAGTACTTTCAGCTGATCAATCGCCGCAGGACGGTAGATGTCAGCTGCCACCAGCAGGGGCTTTTTACCTTTTTTAGTTTTGAGAAAGTTAGCAAGTTTACCGGAGAAAGTGGTTTTACCGGAACCCTGCAGACCTGCAATCAGGATAACTGAAGGATTGGATTTGATATCCAGTTCGACTTCGGATCCCCCCATCAGTTCTGCCAACTCGTCTTTCACGATTTTCACCATGAGCTGACCCGGAGAAATGGCAGTAAGTACCTTTTCACCCAGCGCTTTTTCCCTTACCCTGTCGGTAAAGTCTTTCGCGATTTTATAGTTAACGTCAGCATCTACCAGCGCACGGCGGATTTCCTTTACGGTACTGGCAATATTTATTTCACTGATACGGCCTTCACCTTTCAACTGCTTGAAGGCGGAGTCGAGCCGCTCTGATAATGATTCAAACATCAGAAACCTGTTTTTAATTAAGCCGGGAAATAGCTTAAGGGTTGCAAAAATAATAAAAAGGTAGCGAAAAGAAATATCTAATAATCCCCCGCCCGCCTTCGGCAAAAGCAGGATTATCTGGCCAGGTGGCTACTGGTGACGAAGAGAAGGAAGTTTTTTCGCGGCGATCCTGGCCATAACCCATAGGTAAATCGTACCTATCCCGTAGATAACCCGCCTCTTTATAGATGCGGGTTATCTACGGTTTATAAGCGGCTTATGGGCGGGTTATAGGCGGCTTATCTCCCTGAGAGCGCTAAGGAAGTAGCGAAGCCGAACTATATCGGCCTGAAATAAAAAAAGGATAATACCGATTGGTATTATCCTTTTTCAATATGATGAACGTAAATCTTACTTAGTTGCCCAGGTAGTTCCTCAGCAGTTTGCTGCGGCTGGTAGTTCTCAGCTTGGTGATCGCCTTATCTTTGATCTGGCGAACCCTTTCGCGGGTGAGACCGAACTTCTCCCCTATATCTTCCAGAGACATCGGATGTTCTACTGCGATACCAAAGTATAGCATAATTACATCTTTCTGACGATCTGTGAGTGTAGATAAAGAACGTTCAATTTCGCGACGCAGTGAATCGTGGTGATCCAGTTCCTCATCTGCGCTGCTTGCATTTGGATTAGCCAGTACATCCAGCAGGGAATTGTCTTCTCCGTCGATGAAAGGTGCATCCATAGATACGTGACGTGCGGCAACACCTAAAGTGGCTTCAACTTCTTCTGTATTGATTTCGAGAATAGTAGCCAGTTCGTCTGGTGAAGGTTCTCTTTCAAATTCCTGTTCGAGTTGAGAGTATGCTTTGCTGATCTTATTGCTCAGACCTACCTTATTAAGCGGTAAACGAACAATGCGGCTTTGTTCTGCCAATGCCTGCAGGATAGATTGACGAATCCACCATACGGCATAAGAGATAAATTTAAAACCACGTGTTTCATCGAAACGCTGTGCAGCCTTAATAAGACCGAGGTTGCCCTCATTAATCAGATCACTGAGAGATAAACCCTGGTTCTGATATTGCTTGGCAACAGATACCACGAAGCGCAGGTTAGCCTTTGTAAGCTTTTCCAGTGCTCTCTGATCTCCTTGCTTAATGCGGATAGCCAGGTTCACTTCTTCCTCCGGCGTGATTAAGTCTACTTTCCCAATTTCCTGTAAGTATTTCTCCAGTGATTGGGACTCACGGTTAGTGATGGACTTAGTGATTTTGAGTTGGCGCATTGACATAAAGACTCGGAACAGTTACAGGTGAAAAAAACGTTACCTTTTTGATGAATGCCAGACAAAAATAAGTTTTTTTAGATAGTAGCCAAAATAAATTGTTACTTGTTGAATCATTTTTAAGCAAAAACGTTTCACCATTCACAACGTACATATTAGAAGGCTGAAATGCTCATCTGACAGTAAATTGCTGTGAAAGAAGTGCTGCGAAATGCTAATGTATCGTTAATTTTCATAATAGAATTGTTATTTATAAAGTGTAAAAAGATTTGGGCAATTATTAAAAAAAAATGCAAAATAATTTTGACAGAATAAATATTTTTCTATAATTGCAGCCAGATGATATTGATTTACTAATTACTTTGAGCGATGTCTAAGAAAGTGCAATATGAGTTGGAATACCCCGTACGGTGCTCACCCAGTATCTTATATGAATTCCTATCCACACCTGCTGGATTACAGGAGTGGTTTGCGGATAAAGTAGATTACAGGGACAACGTATTTTCCTTCTCCTGGAATGGATCTGTTGAAGAAGCGGAGGTGCTGGAACAGGAAGAAGATGAGTTTATTCGTTTACATTGGAAACATGCGCCCAAAGAAGAATTCTTTGAATTTCGCATTACCATTTCTGAAGTAACTAACGAGACAATCCTTATTGTAAGGGATTTTGCAGAGAAAAAAGAAATAGCTGACCAAAGCCAACTATGGGATTACCAGGTAAAAGACCTGTTCCACCGTATTGGCAATTAACACCAACCGTTTCAAAAGCCGCACAATAACTGTAGTAGTAGTGTATAATCGTCCACTACACCAGGTATTAGTCCTTCCCAGCTCTCTAATGGCCAGGGCTTTGCGATCTTAATAAATGGAAGCCGGTGTATAAGCATTTCAAATTCCGATACCGGCAAATCTGATATAGAAATGAAATTCCCATACTCAAAATCATGATGCCAGGGATCGTCCTCTCTTACATAGATCTGAAACCGGGCAGCAGATAGTGCCTGCCAGCTATCGATGATTGTCTGTGAATACCGCAGTTTCAACTCCCCGCCGAGATGCAGCGTGGCGATAAAGTAATGTCCCCACCAGAACATGGTCCGGAATGCAAAAATATCCTCACGGTTGAAGTAGCGTGGATAATCCAGCATGATATAAGGCAAATCTTTGTAACGTTCTCCCTTGCTCAGTTTACCTCCCCCATCTCCAGGAAACGACATTTCCTGCAGGGGAAGTGCTGCCTGTAAGGCAACATGCAGGTCGCCCAGCAGGCTCATCACCTTTTGCAGAATGTTATTTTTTAGATAAATCCAGTCAGGATTTGATACAAGTGCCTGTTCCTCAACAGTAAGGATTACTTTGTTCATAGCTGCAAAGATAAATTTAACCTTATTTTAAACGCCGATATTCAAGACTATCGGAAATCATGTTAAATTTGCCCATTGTAAATGCCCGCTTTACAGTGATATGCAATTGCAACAACACAGACAGCGGTCATTTTAGCAGGGAAAAGGTTTTATGCCTTTTTCACTGCACAGGCATAAAACCAAAGAATAGTACTAATAAACAGCACCTTAACGTTAGAGCAGGAGTGAAAAAACTGGATAAGCTAATTATAAAGACATTTCTGGGGCCCTTCGTGGCTACCTTCTTTGTCACCTTGTTCGTGCTCATCATGCAATTCCTCTGGAAATACATTGATGACCTGGTGGGAAAGGGACTGGATACACCCGTGATCATCGAACTGATCACTTATACCAGCGCTAACCTGGTATCTCTGGCACTCCCGCTGGCGGTACTCCTGTCTTCTATAATGACCTTCGGTAACCTGGGCGAAAGCTTTGAACTCGTTGCCATCAAATCGTCTGGTATCTCCCTGCTGCGCTTCATGCGCCCCGTACTGTACTGCTGCTCCATCATCGCTGTGCTGGCTTTCCTCTTTAACAACTATGTGATGCCGGTGGCAAACCTCCGCGCCAAATCACTCCTCTACGATATTACGAACTCCAAACCCGCCTTCAATATCAAGGCTGGCGTGTTCTATACAGATATTCCGGACTATACCATCAAAGTAGCCAACAAGGAAAAGGATAACAAAACTATCCACCAGGTCATGATCATCGATCATAGCCCAGGTGGCGGCGACAAACTGATCCTTGCCAAAAAAGGCGAAATGGTACTGTCTAACGACAAACGCTTCTTATACTTTATCCTGGAAAACGGCTGGCGCTATGAAGAACGCGGCAATCGCAACTTCAACCAGCCAGGTGACCTGATCAGACTGGGCTTCAGCCAGTATAAAAAAGCATTTGACCTGAGCTCTTTTGCTTTCAGCCGCCTGGATATGGGCCTCTTCGCCTCTAACCAGCAAATGCTGAATGTAAGACAACTGGATAAAGCCATCGATTCACTGAAGGAACAGGAAAAAGTCTTTACCCGTACAGTGAATGTATATATTACCAGCCGCTATCCGTTCGGACAATGGAAAGATACCGGTTGGCTGGCGACCGCCCCTCCTATCAAAACAAAGAACTTCAGGGACCTGGTGCCTGAAGATGCCCGTCGTTTTGTATTCGAGAGAACAGAACAAAGTGTTCGTGATGGTCAGAGTAACCTGGAAGGCCCTGCCAAGGAATTCCAGGATAAACACAATACCCTGATCCTGCACAAGGTAGAATGGCAGCGTAAATTTACACTGGCCTTCTCCTGTATCGTGATGTTCCTGATCGGAGCACCCCTGGGCTCTATCATCCGTAAGGGTGGCCTGGGTACCCCGCTCATCTTTGCCGTTGCATTCTTTGTGATCTTCAATATATTCTTTATGACGGGCGAGAAAATGGCCCGTAAAGACGTAATGGCTACCTGGAGTGGCATGTGGTTGTCAAACATCGTGTTGATCCCCATCGCCGTATTCCTGATCGTGAAAGCCATGAACGACTCCAACCTGTTCAATAAAGAATTCTATGTGAGGATCTTCAACAGGATAAAAAAGTTCTTTATAAGAAATACACTCAAACCTACAACCTGAGTAGTTACACTATTTTAGCCTGCGAACTACAGGTATCCAATGCCAGCTGACAAAATGAGCATATAAAAATTGATGTGCCCATAAATGTCATACGGGTACTACGTCAAGACCAATTGCGGGACTAAAAAAGGGAAACTACTCAGCATACCTACAACGTTAAAATTCACGACAATTGAAAACGATTGTTACACTGTTCAGCAAGAACGTATGGTTCTTTGCACCATTCCTGTTATGGGTAGTAACAGGAGCCATCCTACAAATTTTCTTCTTCACACATGAAGAATTATTTCTGGCTATCAACAGCTTTCACGCTCCCTGGGCCGACGTTGTCATGTCATGTCTCACCTACGTGGGCGACGGTATCACCTTTGGCATAATGCTGGTGGTGATCCTGGCCATGCGTAAGTTCCGGATGTTCCTCAATGCAGGTTGTATCCTGCTGCTGGTGACCATCCTGGTACAAACTGCCAAACATTACTTCAACGCTCCCAGACCTATTAAATACTTCGAAGATCCAGCCATCATTCATACCGTAAAATGGGTAACCGTTCACGGAGGATGCAGCTTCCCTTCCGGTCATACCACGACTGCCTTCGCCATGTTTTGCTTTCTTTCCCTGATCAGCCGTAATAAGGTGATGGGACTGGTGTTCATCATGCTGGCATTTTGTGCTGCCTGGTCCAGAATTTATCTGGCGCAGCACTTCTTTATCGATGTGTATGTAGGAAGTATTATCGGTACATGCAGCAGTATCCTGCTTTACATGGTATTCGATAAAAGAAAAGGGAATACACCTGCCGAAATTATTCCCGAAGCGGCTATTCGTCTTAGTTGATTTAGCTATTTTTGTTGATTTGTTAATCAGGAAGAATAAAGGAGTCTTAACAGATCAATCTAAATTACGGAATGAAATACCTGCTTATCGCCATTGCGGCTGCTATCCTGTTCGTCCCTTTTCTGGGGCATGTGCACCTGTTTGACTGGGACGAGATCAACTTTGCGGAGGCAGCAAGGGAGATGCTGGTAACACACAACTACTCTCAGGTTCAGATCGACTTTGCCCCTTTCTGGGAAAAGCCGCCATTATTTATCTGGATGCAGGCCATTAGTATGGCCCTGTTTGGTGTCAATGAATTTGCCGCACGTTTTCCTAATGCCATCATTGGTATTGCTACCATCGTTACGCTGTTTGGTATTGGGAAAAAGCTGGTTGATGAAAAGATGGGCTTATGGTGGGCACTGGCATATGCCGGCTCCTGGTTACCACATTTTTATTTCAAGTCAGGGATTATTGATCCGACTTTCAATTATTTCATATTCTTAGCAATTTACTGTGTGTTTCGCGTGCCTTATTCGGCAAAGCCAAACAGGATTGCTATCCTGGGTGGTGTTGCACTGGGATTGGCGGTACTGACGAAAGGGCCGGTGGCTATACTGGTGAGTCTGCTCACTTTCATCGTATACTGGATTGTGAAGAAAGGGAAAACAGGGATTAAGCTGCCACAGCTGGCACTGATCACTTTGTTTGCCTTTATTACTACAGCGCTGTGGTTTGGGTATGAACTGCTGACTCATGGCTGGTGGTTTATCAATGAGTTTGTGACTTATCAGATCCGTTTGCTCACTACGCCTGATGCAGGACATGGGGGGAATTTCTTTTATCACTGGATTGTATTGCTGGTGGGTTGTTTCCCTGCGAGTATATTCCTATTCAGTTATTTCAGGGGAAAGAAAGATCGGTCTATTTATGGTGGCGCACAGGGTGCAGAGGTGAGAGATTTCAGAACATGGATGTGGGTGTTGTTTTGGGTGGTGTTAATCCTGTTCTCTATTGTGGAGACGAAGATTGTGCATTATTCTTCTTTGTGTTATTTTCCATTGAGCTTTTTGGCAGCGTGGCAGATATATAGAATTGCAGAAGGGAAAGTGGTATTGCACGCATGGAATATTGTGCTGATGTTGTTGATTGGAATGCTGATAGGCACGGCAATCACTTTATTGCCGATAGTAGGTGTGTATAAGCAACAGTTGATATCTGCAATTGGAGATAAATTTGCGAAGGCTAATTTGCAGGCAGATGTATCGTTTTCATTGTGGGAGAGTGCGTATGGGGCAGTGTATTTGTTACTGGTGATTGTGAGTGCCGTGTTGTTGTTTAATAAGAAAGTGAAGGTGGGCATGTTGATGTTATTTGTAAGTACGATAGGGGCGATTCAGATTACGGTGGTGCATTTTACACCCAAGATAGAGGCGTTTTCACAGAGAGCGGCGATAGAGTTTTTTGAGTCGTTTCAGGGAAAGGATGATTATGTGCAGGTGTTGAAATATCATAGTTATGCGCATTTGTTTTATACAAAGAAGTTGCCGGCGACAAATAAGAATTATTATAATCAGGAGTGGCTGTTGAAAGGACCGGTAGATAAGCCCACGTATTTTATTTGTAGAATTACTGATAGTGAGCCGTGGAGGAAGGATCCGAATCTGGAAGTGATAGGAGAGAAAAATGGGTTTGTGTTCTTTAAGCGAAAATGAATAAATAAATAGAATTACCCATTTACGGGTCGTTACGCAAATATACGGCGTAGTGCTATCATAGCTTTATAAAAAAAACTATGTTTAAGGGCGTCACAATTGAAAGTTTTCAAAGACATTTTCCAGATGAAGAATCGTGTTTACAATACCTTGCAGAGTTGAAGTGGCAGCAAGGGTTTGGCTGTAAGTAGTGTGGTGGAGAAATGTGGGGTAAAGGTAAAGGGG
>NZ_MTKN01000009.1 GCF_001975825.1 [Flexibacter] sp. ATCC 35208 | reverse complement strand
ATACTAACTCTTTGTCAGGCGCATTGCGATTCACAGACTTTATCTGGTAATAGAATAATTTTCCATCCTGTACTACGATATCCCCTCCAGGGTAAATTTCGAGGTAATCCGGAATCACCTGTTTACGTGCATCGATAATCCCATTATACACAGCTACAGGATGATCCTTATCCACCAGTCTGTACACATATTGCCCACACTGACTGATCTCATCTACCTGCACATACTCATCATAGGCCTTCGTATCTGTAGCACTGCGTAAACTGTCAATATGCTTACGGATATTCAACAATGAATTGATACTACTATCGACCCGCACCTCACCTGATACCTCAGCCGGCGCATCACCCGCCATCTCATTTGGTGCATCACTGGCCACCTCTGCTGACCCAACCGTACGTGCACTCACGGCTGCTGACCGATCAGCCGCCGCACCTGCACGTACCTCAGCTAACCTACTACTGATCTTATTTGCTGTTAAAGCACCCCCATTAAGCTTATATTGAGACAGCGCAGCTGTAAACTTCCTGGCAGCCTCCAACGCAGCTGGCTGTGTATCATATGCCTGCTCGCTAATGAAAGTATATTTTTGAGAAGGGTGATAGCCAATCGTATAATTAAACTTCCATGTATCAGGAGCCTGGTTGATACTCATATCATACCTGAACTCATTCACAATCCGCCAGATCTTATCCTGCAATGCCTGAGCCGCTGCTGCTGAATTAGTCTCCATCGCACATACAGCCATGGGCGTTTCACCATCTTTTACTGACAACAGGTACTTATCTCCATCCGTTTCTTGCGCAATAGAATAATTCGCCGTATCCAGCATCAGCACGAGCAACCTAAACGCATGCACAGTCACCTGCTCCTTATTGTCAAACTCCGCAAGCGGGGTGAATTTGAAACGGTTCCCTTTCTTCTCTACCAATGTATAAGACATCTTATCCGGCTTATCAATGATATCATTATCTCCAATCTTGAAAGCCTCTGTATCAATAAAAGTCGTCGCCTGCTTTTCATCAAATGCCAATATGCCGATAGGCACAGATGCAGCCTCTGTATCCTCCCAAACAGTGTTATCATTGATTTTGCTGATCTCCTGCACCGCCACCGTATGTGCCTGGTGTTCTTCCGGCGAAGGGGCAATAAACATCCTCACCTTATTCCCGGCACTGTCTTTTAATATAGCATTGTAGCGATATGTGTAGATATACACATCATCAGAGGCGATGTCTGTAGTATATAATCTCTGTAATCCATTAATAACCGTATTCGCTGTTTCTGCCGAAGGCTGCTTCACAGAGAAAATCGCGTTGTTCGCCCTGATCACATAAGCCTGTTCATGGGCCAGGTATTCAGTAGAATAGTTTTGCTGATCTCCCAGCTGTGTCAACAAGGATTTTGCAGCTTCCTGCGCTTCCGCCCTTGTATCATATTTCAGTGTACTACGGAAATAATCATTTTTACCAACAGGCAATGTGAACAGGTATTGTTCTGCATACTGCACTACCTCAAAGTTGCACAACGTATGCCGGGCATGATCAGTTATACCCGCTAACGCAAGAAAACGTTGTTCAAAACCAGAAATATCTATTACCTGGCTGTAATCATAACCAGTACCTCTGTCTGCACTGAGTTCGCTATAATTACCTAAGAAGTTTTCCTTCGCCTGAACCTGGTCCTGCTCCTGCCCATAGGATAAAAGCGCATAATCCGTAAACTGCTCGGCAAATCTTGACAACAAATGATCCAGGAAACCTTGTCTCCGCGCCGCATATTGATTCTCATCCTCAGCTATCTGTTGCAGATACGCCGAATAATTACTCAGGTTAAAACTGATTTCAAATGAATACCGGGTATTCGCCGCATATAAAAATGCATTGTAGTTACTATCAAATGTACCCATGTACAGCAATGCCGTCGCTGCATTATTAGCAGATGTTGCATTCGGATAATAACGTTTACTGATCAATACAAAATCAGTTGCAGAACTGGTGATGTAGTAAAAGCAACAACCATCTTTTTGTGTAATGACATGAATAGTGGCATTATTATTCCGCAAATCATCTTCCAGTTGCGCAATCGCAATCGCATTGTCAGCCGTTGTTTCAAAAGTAGCCGGTGTCAGCTGGCCAATATCAATCGTCTGCAAATCGGCGGTATCAATAACAGATCTATCAATGGGATAACACAAGGTATCACCTGTATTTCCCAATGACCCATCACTAAATCGTTGTAATTTATCCAGTTCTGGCACACTATCCAGCCCATTGATAAAATAGGTATGCTGCTCTTCCGGAGCAGACATAGAAAACAGCGTACGTATATGCTGCAGCTGGGTCAGGTAGTTCGCCAGCAACTGATCAAAGAATAACAGGTACCCCTTTAACTGCAAAGCCTGCGCCTTACGCATGGCTGGTGCACTTGCTGAAAGCCCTCCTTTGGCAATACCATACACCCGTGGAAAATCATTTTGAATAGAATAATAATCTGCCAGATCTTTTCTATATACCCCTGTTGGAATCGCTGCATCCAACTGCTCTTTCTGATAGGTGATCTTACCCGTATACCTGAAATTTACTAACAACAGATCATTGTACTTCGAAAAATCAAATGCTACAGGTATCCCATTTCTTGTAAACCTGAACGCACAACAAGCCGGGTTTAACAAGGGGATATGATTCTCAGGCAGGAATATCTTCCAGCGCTCATCCGCATCACGATCACAGAATTTTATTCTCAGGGATTGTAACCGGCTGATACCAGTTGTAGACAACAATACATTGTATACATCTGAAGTATGGATCTCTTTTCTTAAAATAATTTGTTCAAACTCCGTAGTATCCACAAAACCATGACTACTGGTCACATTATAAGGTCTTCCTGCAAATGCTTCATCCATAGAAACACCTTTGTCCAGCAACTGAGGCAATGTATAAAATTGCGGAGCAGGAGAGAAGAAATGCTGTAACCGTTGCATCAGGTCCAGGTACGTCTTTTCAGGATCAGCACCATTCCCCAATTCTATATCCGCAGTCACACCCAGTGGCTGACGGCATAAAATATAGATCTTCAGGAAGTCCTCACAGAAGTTACGATGTGCCAGCAGACTCTTTTTTACCTCCGCAAGTACGTTTTCTTCCACTACGTTTTCTTCCAGTTCTATATATACATTGTAAAGCCCATTCAGCGATACCCTTGCATTTCGTTCATCATTGTAATTCCCACAAAACTGCTGTACATTCAAATCATCTACTACCTCCAGCCACGCATTTCTCACACCATCAATATCTACCAGCATCTTCCTGTAATCCAGTATAGTCAAAGGATTACAACCTAATATCTGCGCAGGGGTAAAAAAGTTACTATCCTTAGCACCACTGCCGGGCGCCGGTGTAAACAGATCTACCGCTGGCAGATTGGTACGATAACCCAAATCCAGCAATGCATAGCAAAGTGTTTCCAGTATAGTAATACCTGGATCATGTACGTTATGATCCGTCCAGATCTTACCGGATAATTGTGCGAGGTAACCGATCCCTTCCGATCTCAACCTTGTAAAATCCAGGTAGTCCGGGAAGCCGGCATTTTGCTTACTGATGACTGTCGTATCGTTTAAAACATCTGCCATGGGGGCTTACTTATTTGGGGGTTACGGAATCTTCACAATATTGCATAACAGGCGTAGGCTGATTACCGCAGGTAAATTCGCGGTCCCAGTTTTCATCTTCATCATCCGGGATGTTTACTTCCACATCGCCGGCTATGAGAATACTACGTGGGGTAATGGGGCACACATTCGTGACATCAGTACCATTAGGATCTCCTGCATGCCATAGCCGCAGGTCCTGTACATAATCTACATAATCTCTTGTTTCAAGGAAATAGACAATATCTGATCTATATATACACTGTCCAAAGCTGAGTTTATCATACACACCTACCGCCCATGGTGCCAGGAATTCCCGCAGGTCGGCAGCCAGTTTATCTTTATAATAACCTTTGTCTTTTCCGGGATAGAGCTTCACCTGTATACAGGCATTCACCTTTTCATACCTGGGATTCCTCACCTTTAGCTTTACAAAAGGTGAGGATACCTTTTGCAGACTTTCCTGTATTTTCTCCAACAGGCTCAATGGTGCTTTGGGTTCAAAAGCCTGCGATGCCTTCAGCTTGTTCAGATCAGGAATTACCGCTACCAGCACATGCCCCGGTGCCATCGGGAAGTCGTTGGTAAATGCTGCGGCATCCAGTGCATGACTATGATTGATGCATTTTACTTTGAATACCTGTGGAAAAGCATCGAGTACAATCCGCTCATAGTCGAACTTCTGAATAGCTCTTCCTTTGTGACGCAGCAACTCGCTCACCCTTACATAATACTGACCCTGTTCTTCCGGTACACTGCCACCAAAAGAAGGATAAGGCTGGGAGATCTTCTTCACTTTTGCATCCGCATCTTTCAGTTTGGAGATCTGGTTGCCATCCAGAGGTGTGGCCAGTCGCATTTTATCATTGGCGGCATCGTTTGTAAACGTTACCCTCACAGCCTGTGTATGAATACCAATCGTCTCTGCCACTGACCTGCTGTTGAATGGAATAGCCGCTTTGATCCAGTGCAGTCCGGAAGGCAAAATGGTGTTTTCGTTCGTCATATTAGCCGGCAGGGAGAACTGGATGATGCCGGATGTGGTCAGTCCGTCAGTTGCATCATCCAGCACTTCAAACCCTGTACGCAAAGGCTTCCACTGGTTGTTGTCCAGGTAGTACCATTGCACGGTCTGCCGTTCGGCTTCAGAATCGGCGGTAGCTTCTGCCAGCTGGAACAATACACTCAGGTTATTGCCCGGCTGAAGG
Organism: [Flexibacter] sp. ATCC 35208; assembly: GCF_001975825.1. Taxonomy (GTDB): domain Bacteria; phylum Bacteroidota; class Bacteroidia; order Chitinophagales; family Chitinophagaceae; genus Chitinophaga. The sequence continues at coordinate 75,455 of NZ_MTKN01000009.1, read as the reverse complement.
TCTTTCAGGCCGATGAATAAATTTCCTTCATCAGTGAATAACGGAAACAGCGTAGGACTGGATGTGTTACTCACCGGCTGATACGTGCCTGTATATGGATGCAGATGTATCAGGTCAATATCTTTGATCGTCGCAGTAGCAGTATAATCCAGCGAGATCCCTTTGATCTGTGGCGTATACGGCTCATTAGGGATCACTACCCGAATATTCTGCAGCTTTACGATCTTATCATACGTAGGTTTTAAGATCTGATCTTCTTCATAGTCGATCATGCGCTTTAGATTGTATCCATCCCACAGCGGTGCATTGTCAGGTACACCATTCGGATACAAAGGGAAAGCAGCAGGTGGAAAAGGTAGCTTCCCCGCAGGAGGTGGATCACCTAATGCCAGTTTATATTCCCCATCAGAGAAATCAACAGGCGTATTGGGTGTATCCGGATATTTCGTCCACAGTTTATCGATCAGCTGATCTGCTCTGTTACGAATGTTCGTTGTTAGCTCATAAGAGTGCTTTACAGCGTCAAATACCTCATCAAAGGTCAATACCTGTGCCGTAGAGGTGCCACTTGGAGAAATGCCATCATAAACAGGTCCTACATATATTTCAGGGTATTTACCCAGTGCCAGCATCTGCCTGGTCAATACATAAGAATACCGGGAATGCTGGAAATCCAGGTTTTTGGCAGAAGCCAATGTCAGGCGTAGAAATCCATCCTGTGCCGCATTGGTATAAACTGCATCTGTATAACTGAGGTCATCATTCCTTTTATAGGGGTTGACACCGGTAAAGTTGCTCCTCTTGAAATTGAAGAAGTACAAAGGTCCATCATTGCCACAGAATTTATCACCCGGCGTGTCGCTGCTAAATAGTTTTTTGGAAGCATTATACGCCCTCCAGCTACCATGATCCAGGAAATCCGCAGAGAAGAGAAAATTATTTTCATTAAAATCTGCTGTGTTGATAATAGGGGTGGTAGTCAGATCTTCATACCCATGATAATAAGTTTCCAGGCTAGCCGGTTTATCTTTCCAGTTCAGCCTTAAGTTAATGGCTGTCCAGTTCTTATTAAAGATCTCTTTGGAACTCAAAATAAAATGTGAACCCAACCGTGGCCTTGAACTGAATGGATAGATAATTCCATTGATGTCCATCGGACTATCGTCATTCTGCACAATGAAATTCTTCAACCCACATACGGTCACATCAATATTGTTATCTTTTAAAATAACATGCTTGAAGAAATAATACAGCGATACCTCTACATCATCCGTTGTGGGCGGCACCGACAAACAACAGTTATTTTCAGACTGCTTACTCCCTGGTAGCCGCATGGCGATCAGGTCATTCAGCAATACCTTTACTACTGGTTGTGTGGTGTTAAAGTCTTCTTTTAACTTGTCCTTGTCGTAAAAGGCGATGGCAGGACTGGCAGGTTGTAGTATAGCATTGATGGTAATAGAAAACTGATCCCCATTCAATGCCGGATCGAGTGTAATGCTCAGATCATCTGCATCCAGCCATTTGTCTTTTCCACTGAAAGATACATTCAGCGCCTTCTGTGGCGGGAAAATATCTTTCAGTGTATCACCGGTATTCAGACTGTCAAATTCCGCTTTGGTGATCAGTGCATCGTAGTTGTATTTCAGCTGTGGGTTATAACACAGCGTTTGGGTAGGTTTTTCCAGCAGAAAGGTAAATAGGTTGGCTTCCAGTGCGGAGCTGATACCCCGTTTTACCGCCTGCCCGATAAGAGGCTTGCTGATATAATAGTAAGTCTGTTGAATCAACCCTGCTACAGTGCTGTATAGATCCGTAGCATCTGTTAAAGTACAAGCTAATTTTATTGTAATCGTACGCTTTCCCTCATTCAGCAGCAACACAGGAGAAGCTAATATGAACCCTAACCTTGCATGTGGATATGGGTAAGTAAATTTCTGTTCAGGGTCAATGTATTTACTAAAATGACTGCCCATAGTAGGCCAGCTATCTGGTGTACCCTTCGACACGCCATCAGCAAATAGTGCATTCGGCGCCATATACACGCCATTGCTCACAAAGAGGGTACGTACATCTGCGACCTGCGCTTTATTAGCCACCAGCTCATTGTCCAGCGAAAAGAGTACCTCTGCTTTGTTATTGTCTTTCCCATCTTTTACCAGCAATCCGGCTTGCAACCTGTATTGCTCCAGCTGCTGCTGAATATCTACAAGTATATGCACCTGGTCAGGTTGTGCAGGTCGTGGTTTTAGTTGTAATACCTGTTGATAAAAGAAGTCAAGGTGTTTCTTCGCAAAACTATTCAAATCATCCTGCAAGTAATGGAACAACTTCAGGAAGGCAAACAACAAGCCCAGGTGTGGTGTGTGCTGCTGTTGCAACGCTGCTTTTAATGGCAATAAGCTATTCTCAATATCAGCCGCAGCTGCAGTGCTGATACTATCTATCACCTGCTCACAGCTATTGAATACATTCACCACAGCAGCGGCAATATCAGTGATACTGGTCAATGATGATACCCCATACAGATCGTCTATTTCCAGATCCCAATAGTCACTTTCATAGTAAGGACGAAAATCAATTCTTTTAATGGCAAACAGGGAAGCGGCCGCATTATCCAGCGCAATAAATTCTACCAGGCTATTGTGCAGTTTATCTTTGATCACATGTAGCAATAGCGGCTCCAATGTCAATCCGTTATCTTTTACCTGCTGGTACCAGGTATCTACACGACTGATGGTATAATACCACGTGTATTGTAAAAGTAGTTGTAGTCCTCTGGCAGAGGGTTTCTTACCAAAGAGATAATAATACCCGTCCAGTTTTTCTTTCTTACCAGGCAGGTTGTATTTATTGATCGCACTCAGCGTAAAGGGCGTACTATTTCTGAAAAAAGCCTGCCAGTCGCCGGCATTGATCAGTACATCGCCCTGGGCATCGTAATAGTTTACGTGCCGGGACAACTGTACGAAATAATCCAGCAGATCGGACAACTGCCTGCCATCAATCTGTGTAGTGCTGGACAATAGATCGTCCAGTACACGTTGATGCTGGCTGGTGCCGGGATCATGTTGAAATGGATGTAGCAGATGAATGCATTCCATAGTTATTGATTCTTTATACTGGCTTTAATGCCTCGTTCTTGTAGTAATCGTACACATAGTTGAAACGGGAGTTTGTTTCAGGTACGGTGTATTCAATCGAAATGGTGAACCGGCCTTCTATCAGGTCAAAAGAGCTGTCTGCCGTCACAGCAATCTTATCAGCAATGATGCGGGGTTCATATAGCAGGATGGCTGTCTGCACCCTGTCTTTGATATAACCGATCATCGAGCTGCTCAGAGGTTCAAACAAATAGTCATTGAGGTTACAGCCATACTTGGGTTGCATCACTCTTTCTCCCAGGCTGGTACTCAGCAGGATGTTGAGGCTTTCGTGAATATCCTCATAGTCGCTCACCAGTTCCACCGCACCCGTTTGCTGGTTAAAGGTGGGAGGGAAGGACCATCCACGGCCAAGAAATGAGTTTACTATTGTGCTCATGTTGTCATTTTTTAATTATCCTCCTATCATCACAGTAGGAAAACCTGCTACAATCACGCCGCCATGGGCTGTATTATCACCCATACGTGCTGCAGGTCGTCCTCCTATAAGCACGGTGGCAGAGCCTTTCACAATGGTATCAGGCGGCCCGGTACATACCAGGATATCGCCTACTACCGCAGCTGGCATACCGCCAATCATTACGGTAGGTATACCCGGCCCGGTTACAGGACCACCTACATGTGGCACCGGACCCGGATTTACCAGTGGACAGGTGTGCATATCCGATATTCTTGCTGCTGGCGGCATATCAGTTTATTTTAACTAATGATCCTGTTATTTCAGTAATACCACTGGATGAAAGCTTGGTACTTGCTCCACCGGAAATCTGTGCATCTGCACTGGCCTGCATAGAAAGCGAAGCCGCTTTAATACTTAAAGATGCAGCTGCTTCCAGGCTCAGGTTCCCACCTGCTTTGAGCTTGATGTCCATCGGGCTTTCCATGCTCACACCCTGCGAATCCATGGTCACCTTATTGCTGTTCTGATCTGTAATAGTGATTTGCTGGCCTGCTTCATCCAGTACAATCTTATTGCCGGCTGGCGTATCGATGCTGATGGTTTTGGTATCATCGTTAAATGAGATGTGCATTTTACTGCGGGTGGTAAATCCTTTTTCATTATTTGCATCCTGTGCTTTGATAGGTGCGGGCTTGGCACTGCTATGCAACATGCCTAATACTACGGCATCGCGGGGATCATCGTTGATAAACCCTACAATCACCTCATCACCTATCTCCGGCCGGAAGTATGCGCCTCTGTCTTTGCCGGCATCCAGGCTCGCTACCCGTGTCCATATACCCTGTGCATCATTGTCTATCATGGGTATGCGTACCAGGATACGATCCTGTCCGTCAGGGTCATTTTCCAGTTGCACTACTACGCCAATCTGTAAGCCACTGATACCGCCTGCCAGTCCTGCGGCAGGGGCATCGTTCATATCATTGTGTACAAAAGCATACGGGGTCGGATCGAGGCCAAACTGAATATGCGTATCCCACATACCTTTGCCCAGTTCCTGTCTGACTGCTGTTACAAACGCATTGCCTTTGAACCGGTTACCTACGCCATCCAGTTTCACCATATCACCGGGTTTGATGGTGGAAAAACCACTGAAACGTGCTCTCCCCCTGATCTTACTCATACGGCTTTTCAGCATAGTACCCTTCACCCAATCCTGTAATTCCTGTTCCAGTCGGTGACCGCTGTGATGCAGCTCAAAAGGCAATTGCTTCATGGCTGTAGAAAGATCCTGTCCACTCAGGTTACCATGTTCGGAAAAGGAAACACTGTCCGTATCCGCCTGAAATACCTGCTGGTTGCTGTAATCCCATGAGCGGGCAGCTACGTTTTTCCATTGCCTGCGCGCATCGATGTCTGCTTCAAATTCGAGAACTGATGAACCATAGCTGACCTGTAATACAGGAGCTGCACTGGTATCCGGTTTTTTAATAGTCACCTTTCCATCGTCTACATTCACCAGCATGCTATTGGCTTCTGCGCGCAGCAGCATGAAATCCCAGTCACTCAGGTGATGCTGCACCAGTTCTTTATGTGTAAGGGTAGTAGCCTGTGTGTCACTGCTAAGCCCATATTTGCTAATGAGTGCGTCATATACCTCACTGTCCTTTACCTGTTCAAAGTAGCGGCTATGCCTGCCCAGTGTCATGCGCATGGCATCGTCCCTGCATTCAATATGTAGTTCCCCATTGCCATTCTCTTTGATCTTGATGGCATGACGGGTAATAATGCCTTTGAATACCTGTTGATTGTCGCCATCTCTTCCTATCCGGATCACAATACTTTTGCCTGGTACAAACAGGTCTTCATCACTGATGGCAAATGTTTTATCGGCAGCTTCCCCATCGCGCAGAATAATACGCGCCATGGGAATGCGGTTAATTTCTTTGGTAACAGTAATGGAAAGGATCTGGTAGTCCGGTGATACTGCTGTACCATCCACGAGTAGCGTATAGGTAGCTACATCATGCTGTGAGTCGTTTGGTATCAGTATTTCTTCCATTACTTTTCAGTTTGGTCAAAGGGTGGAAAATAAAGTTCGGAACCTGCTTTGACGCTACGGATGGTGCTCAGGCCATTTACCTTCGCCACCTGCATCACATAGGCGGGATCGTTATAAATAGTATTGGTCAGGTTGTCCAGCCTGTCTCCCTGTACTACCTTTCTATAGTGGGTCAGGTCAGGGGAGCTTTGCCTGTCCTGTGCCAGTCGTTCCTGTCTGGCTACATAGTTCAGGAAGGTGGCATTCAGCTTTACACGCAGTGGATTACCTTCTGGTGTAAAGAGGGTATGATTGATATCAAGATTGGAGAGTACGCAGCGAAACTTAATCTCTGATCCCCAGATGATGAGCAGGAAACGTGGGCGGTGAATATTGCCGTCCATGTTGTACACGCATTTCAGAAATGACTGTAGCTGGTCGTGTACAGGCACTGTCTTCAGTGCATCGAGGTAACCTTCCATGGTGCCGGTACCATCGAGGATAAATTCAAGCCGCAACTCTTCAGGTGCAGTCGATTTGAATCGTACATCCGTACCACTGTTGCCATGCCCTCTTCTTTCATCCAGGTCAACCTTGTAGTTTTTGGTGAATGACTCCGGGTTTACAGGCACGGTAAATACCGTTTCTGCACCCGTAAAGTCACGGTTGGGGAAGGAGTGTATCTTCAGCTTTACCAGGTGATTATTATCGCTCATTTCTATCTTTTATAGCATCCATGATCTTGTCCAGGGTATCCTTTATCATTTCTTCGCCTGGTGATACGCTGTTGTTATCACCGCTGCCTGACTTGCCGGCACTGCCGCTGCCAGCATTTGCATCATCGGTCACGGTGGCTTTGATCACCAGCTCTCTGATCTCTATAGGCATGTTATTCGAAGATTAATCTGTTATAATTGAGTTCCAGTGTTTCGATCAGTACCTCTCCCCGTTCAGCATTCAGCTCACCTATCTTCCAGCTGCGTGGCCATACATTGCTGAGTTTCCAGAGCATGAGTGTTTCATGGTCTTCATTCAGCAGTGATACCTGTAGCAGTTGAATGGGTTTCACCTGCTCATGATCAAAGGCGTCTTTCAGCCATTGGGTCAGCATCGCGCTTTGCGAGGGAGATAACAGCCCCCTCTTCAATACGAGGGGGCCGTACTTTCTTCTCACCGGAATCACGTGCTCAAAGCGGTTTTCGCCGCCTTCCTTTATCGTCTCCGTATCCAGCGTGGCATCTAGTCCGCTTACTGACTGAAAGCGCACATCAATGTTCTCCTTGTCGGTTACGAACTCCACCCTGAAGTGGAAGTTCACGGCCTGATAAAAGGAATTTGCTACATTTTCTGCCATGATTAGTTGTTAGCTTCCATGATTTCAAGTCCTTCATGTACCAGTTCCATTGTCTCGATGGCCACTTCATTGGCATCGGCTTTCAGGTCGGTAGACTGCACTTTGGACGGCCATGCATTGAGCAGTTTCCAGGTGATGATGGCTTCATGGTTTTCGTTCAGCAGTTTGATGGTAACCGTTCTGCGGTATTTGGAGCCTGTTTTGTTACCTTCCTGGAAGTAATAGGTCTTGGACCATTCATTATAGAAGTCAAAGTCCCCTTCAAAGGTGCCGCGCTTCAGCGTTATATTGCTGAACTTGCGCAAGCCTGCCTGTTTAGACTTATTGTATTTCTTGCTGTTACCTTCGCGGTATTCTATCACTTCGGTTTCGAAATCAAGACCGCTTACTTCGGTAAATCCCATCCTGAAATCTGTACCCCATTCTACCTGGAAATGGAATTTAGGAATTGGGTAATCGCCTTTAGCTGCCATATGCATTTATATTTTTGAGCGTGATAAAATTTGATTAATTACACCTTGATTTTGGATCTACTACTGCAATCGCGTTGGTGAGACTACTCTTGCAGGCGTCTAGTGCTTCCTTATCTTTATTGGCTTCTTTCAGCTTTTTAGACAGGGTCAGCAGCGATTGATCATCTTTGTCAAAAAGGGCTTTTACTGTCGTACGGTAACTATCCGCACAGATGGGGAAGGAGAGGATGGGAGTCAGTTCGCAGGTATCGTTGCCATTATCAGTACCACAATCGTCATCGGATGAAGGACCGGTGTTCTTCTTCGCGGGTGCGGTGGTAGCTGCTGCAGGATTCGTACCCTCGCCAGGACAACCGCTGGCACAACCCAATACATTGTACCAGGTAGTAATGACGGTTTTAAGACCATAGTAGTTCTTACCGTCATGCTGTGTTTTGAATGGTTGGTAATTACCATCACATGGTTTGAAATCGCAAGTGCAGTCTTTGCTGGTTATTGCGTCGATGATCAGGTTAGCAAGTTTTACAGCTTCGATGGCCTGTGCAATCAGGGCGTCGCGGGTAGCGATAATGGCATTCAGTTTGGTGCCATAGTCATCGAGCGCTTTCAGGATGCCTTTGCCTTTTTCAAGGGCAGGATCGTCATTCTTCTGGATGCAGATCTGCAGGTCATCGTATCTTTTCTTTACATAATCTACCTGGCCGTAGAAATCCCTGATCATACAGAAGAGGGTTTCAATCGCCTTGCTGGCTTTGCTGGCATTGTACCAGATCTTGTCTGCCTGGGTAGCGATGATTTCCAGCTGGTGACAGATATTGCGTGCCAGGTTTTCAGCTTTATCCAGTTCATCGAGCCATCCTTTATAGCGGCTGCGTCTGTCTGAAATAAAGGCGATCTTATTCTGGAGCTGTGTAGTTTTTTCAGTAACGGAAGCAGAACGCTGCGTCACGTCTTTCAGCTGATCCTGCCAGGTGTCGTAGCAACAGTCAGTACAACCGCCATCGCTGGAGGTGTTGGTGTTGCAGCAATCGGCGATCTTTGCGTCCCAGCCAGCTGCCAATGCATCGTAATTATAGGTAGTAGACATTTGCGGGGTTTTAGAATTTAACAATTAGCTTCTTCTTCCTGGTTGACAGGTTTACAGCAGAAGGCATCTTTTACTTCATCACAGATGTTGCAGATGGCATCACTACATCCTTTCAGCCGGGGTGAATATTTGCTTTCGCCTACCTGTACGCAATCGCACGGAGGGCAGCACAGATGTCTTGCCGCATCGTAATAGCCTTCCAGTATACTGCGTTGATAATGACGATCGGTTATAGCCCTGGTCACTTCCTGTACCTGTTTCACCACATCATCCTGTAGTTTATCCAGGTCTGTCTTACGTGTTTTCATCACACCACTGATGTGTGCTTCAAACAGTTTAGATTGATCAGAGAGGGTTTTTTCCAGTGGCTCTAATGTTTCGAGATTAGAAAAGAGCTGGATACCTGCTACATCAGCGGCACTCTGGAAGATGGTGTCAATGTCTGATGCCAGTGCTTTCGGCATATTCACCAGATCATTCAGGATCTCTTCTGATTGAGCACAGGCAGCGATCACCTGTTTGCCACCTTCGCCACAGTTGCAGTTCTCACGGCTCTTGCCGGTAAGTGCTTTGTACTGGGAGCAGTTGCAACTGTCATTGATAGCGCTGTCCAGTTTACCGGCAGCATCTTTCAGGTCAGCGAATTTTGTTTTTACTTCTTTTGCTTTCTTCGCAATGTCTTTCAGGGCGGCCCCCAAAGCGGTATTCCACTTTTTGTAGGTGTCCATGTTAGACTTCAGTGATTCATTGGTTATGAGCAGCTCAGTGGCGGTGGTCATTTCCAGGTTGCGATACCGGCGGTAGTTGTCTTCTGTTTTTACAAAGAGACATTTCTTTTCATTCAGCAGCTCGCTGACGCCGTCATATTTTTTCTCCGCCTTGCCCAGCGACGCAGCAGTATCATAGAGGTTGCTGCATACAATACTTCTTTGGGTATTGATGCTCTTCTGGGTGGCGTTATCCTTGTCCTTACATTTATCTGTATTGGTGGATTGTTGTTTTTGCGGTATGTCCATAACAAATCGTTTGAAAGGTTAAATTTTATGCTTCCGTCAGCATTTTATGCATGAACCGGAGTATGATAAACTCGGCAGGTCTTACTACCGCCAATCCAATTTCCACGATCATACGGCCTTCCCATATGTCTTGTTCAGTCATGGTTTCACCAAGACCAATCCTTACATAAAATGCTTCGCGGGTGGTAGTGCCCATCAGTGCGCCGGCCTTCCATTGCTGGGTGAGGTAGTTCTCGATCATAGATCGTACCCTGATCCAGGTGTTACGGTCATTGGGCTCGAATACGAATTGCTGAGCGGCATTCTTGGTCGATTCTTCTACCATGTTGAAGAACCTGCGTACAGGAATGTAGCGCCATTCGTTGTCATTACCTGCAAGGGTACGTGCACCCCAGATGATAGCTGGCCCCCTGCCCGGGAAAGAACGGATCACATTGATAGACTTACCGGCGGTAGTGTCTACATTCAGGCTTTCCTGATCTTCCTGCGTGATGAGCATTTCAGGAGCAACTGCGTATTCGATATTTACATTGGCAGGTGCTTTCCACACACCGCGGTTGTTATCGACAGTCGCATATACCCCTACTACAGCAGACGAAGCAGGCAGCAGCATCTGGATATCGTTGATAGCGCCGCGGGCCATGTTGTAGTAAGCGTTGTTATTTGATTTGAGTTCAGTGAGGGTAGCTCCGATATCGCCTGCGCCATTGCTGATGATCTTTACATCACCTTCGTTATAAGTGAAATCAGTTCTTGTATAAATACGGGGGAAATAAACAGCGGCATACTTCAGATCATCCGTTGTACCTGAGAGCGTATTGCGCAGGAAATCCACATCCAGGCGCCAGTTGCCGGCATTTGCAGGATCAGGATAAACATCCAGTACAGTAAAGCGATCTTTCAGTTTTACACACTGTGCAATAGCAAGGGCATACAATGCATAGTAGTTACCTGCACTGGCCATGTTGATCGCATCAGGGAAAAGTAAGAGGGTTACTTCATCTATTTTTTCTACTTCAGCAAGACCACCCTGCAGATCGGCATCGAGGATCACATCTCCATCGGAATAACCGCCTACCGAAGTGATATAGCATGGTCCGCCACCATTGATAAAGAACATTTGCAGGGAATAATACATCAGGTATTTGGAGCTGAGTTCTGCATTGATGGCCCCCTGAATATCTACTTTGCCCTGTGTAGTATCGACGGTGATTTCAATACCAGCATCAGGTTTGGCGCCGCCGAAATACAGATCGTATTCCAGCATGGATTCAATGCGCCATGGTTTGTTTGTGAGGTCGCCGGCCACTTTCCACTGGGCCTTTTCCGTATAGCCGATAAAGGCAGGAATAGCTGTTTCTACGGAAGCGATGGAAGGGGGCAATTTGGGAATCTCTTCTATGTAGACGCCCGGGGTTTTATATTCTGCCATATGTTCTTGTTTATAAAATTTTAAAGATTGAAGGTTTAAGGTGCTACCGGAAAGAGTTTTGAAGTGGGTAGCATAATCTCTGTGAATAGCTGTTTATTTTCACTACGAATCATGCCATAGTCTTCCGGGTTTGGCAGGAAGAAAAATGAATTGTCCGGTTTCTGAAAATAAGTGGATTGATAAGTGGAATTCCTGGGGCTTTTGCTGATGAGTGATCCGTTCTGGTAATTCAATAATTCATCGGGGTAATTGGTCTGATCAAATGGTAACCTGTTTGCATGCACATAACGCCAGTAGGTCAACCTGCTGGGAATCCTCAGCTCGAACACGGGTGGGTCGTTAATATTGCCCACCGGTGGTTTGCGGGTGATGAGGTAACCCTGATCATCCAGCAGATTGAACGCCGCATTCGTTACACGTGGTTTGAATTGTAGGGTCGCCCAGCTGTTTGTATCGGAAAAGATCACAGCATGTTGCCAGGCAAAGCTATTGTCACCTGCTACTTCAAGCGAATATTTAATATAGTTAACCAGGGAAAGATCGCTGTAGTTGAGTGCTACTTTTTGTAAACCACCCGCATTTTGAGCAACAAAAGTATTCACCACATTTCCTCCGCTATCTTTGAGTGTGAAGGTGGCCTGTGTCACATTTGCACCAGCAGGAAAAGTAAAATTAAATCTCAGTGGCAGCAAACAACGATCACCCTCATTCACGTAATCATTGCCATGCAATGGCAACCACTTGTCTGCATTATTATCAATATAATATGCCTTAACGCTGTTGGGGGCGATCGTCGCGAGTTCTCCCTGTTCATATGCATACCCCGCAGTAAAGTCTGCAATGCGGCTGCTAAGCGCAGGAAAATTAAGCGCACTGAGCACACTATCATTACTAAAGTAATAGGTGGCTGGCACAGGATTAACAATACGTGAATTGGTAATGGTATGAAAGCCGGGATTTTTCACCCTGAGGAGTATTGTGACCGGCAAATCCGCTGGCAGCGGTATTTTGGGTGTATATACCCGCGTGCCGTCCGGCAGAAAAGAGGCAGTGACTTCAATACCAACTTTACAACCGGAGTAAGAGGGGAGCAGGCGCAGATGATGATCTCTGAACAGCTGATTCAGTGCAGATGGCACTTCAAAGCTGATATCGCTATTGACAGCCGGAGCATCTTTATCCCTCCTGTCAATGAGGAATACCAGGCGGTCTGCCTGGTTGTCCAGATCAAATATGGAATCACCTTTTGGATTGGTGAGATAGAATTCATGCAGCACCTTTACCTCAAACAATATCTTATATATAGTTTGCATGGTTAGATCACCTGTTTATGGGGGCGTTATTATTTTCTATTTCTTCAATGAGTGGTACTTCTCTCAGTCTGTTGTTCGACGTGAGTGCAATGAGGCGGAGTTTATACATAGCGAATGGCATTTGTCTGCCACCCAGAGATCCCCATAGATGGTTGATCTGTTCGAAGGTCAGGGTATAAAGCTCCAGGGTAAACTTCATATCCAGGACATCTTCGCCGGGTGGCAAACTGCCGGTATCGGAAGCATAGTGAAAAGAACTTTTCCCCTGTACAAACTGGATCACGTAGCTCAATCGCTTCAATGCATCTACGTATTTGCTACCACCGTAGTTACATACAAACAGTACATACAGGTTCAGGAACACCGGTGGATTCTGGTATATAGCACTACTGCTGCCTTTCTTCAGAGGTGTATTATTCTTTAGCGTACTTTCTTCCTCAAGGTTGACAAGGGTAAGTACGATGTTGTCCGGTAGTTGTGTACCGGCAGCTGTTTCAAAAAGACCGATGTTGTCAATAACAACAGTCGCTGCAGCATCAGTAATGCTCAGATAAGATTCCAGCTCTTCTTTCAACAACAAAAGTGCACGATCAATCATTGTTAATTGATTAATTAACGACATGGAATAACCAGACACTATATCATGCAGGATGATATGCGTAAAGTACAGTAATAGATGCGTGATTCCCTTTATAGTGGGGAACTCTCTGTTCACAGACGCGCTACAGTTCTATGAAAAATCAGTGATAATTCATTACTGGATAGTTGTGTTTTGGGGTAAATAAATAAGTCAGTTGAAAATTACCAGGTTCTTTCAAAAAATGGATGCTGTGATTCATTTACCTTTTAGGTTTGTCAATATGCTATCTATCGTTTTTGGGGTAAAAAGGTAAATGATGTCGTGAAATTAAAACTAAATCTTGAAATTCAAACAAATCCTTTGCTTTAATTTTTTTCCATGTTCGATTAGTTTCCACGTAAGTTACATCCATACTATGAATATAGAGCCAGTATTTCTCCGGAACTTCATGCGTAGAAATACGGTAAATTCAACTTTATACCTACAAAAAATGCCATTTTACCTCATTCCTCATTTGGGAATCTGTAAAATTGGCAAATTGCATAGTATCCATAACTGCCTTCCGGGGGGAAGGTATTTACCGGGAGGGATAAATTAAAAAGTATCAGCATTCATGGCCAGGGACCGCAAGTACATATGGTACCACATATTTGGGAGTATGGCATTTTTGTTCGTACCCCTGTTGCTTTCTCCCAGGCCGCCTGAGGAAACGGGATACTTTTCCCGTCCTGATATCAGGGACCTGATCGGCAATGCACTCATGCTGCTTGTATTTTATCTCAATTATTACTGGCTGATCCCCGTCATATATTTTAAGCGGAGGTATGCATTATATTTGACAGGTATTGTGTTGGCATTCATTATGATTTGTGTACTGCCTTCCCTGCTTACGGGACATATACCCTGGCAGCCTGCGCCTGTACCACCGATGCCAATGCCGGATGCACATGGGATGGGACCTATGCCGAACGGAGGAAGTTTTCCTGAGCAGATCAGGCATCATATATTCCTATTCGCTATCGTCATACTTACATCAGTATTACTGCGTATCAGAAACCGCTGGTTTCTGGCAGAGACGGCCCGGTACAATGATGAGCTGATGCATCTGAAAGGACAGATCAGCCCGCATTTTTTATTCAATACCCTGAATAGTATTTATTCTCTGGTATTGATCAAGGACGATGCCGCACCGGATGCAATTATAGAGTTATCTGAACTGATGCGCTATGTGCTCAGAGATGCCAACCAACACAAGGTACCACTGGAACGTGAGATCAAGTATATTACCAGTTATATCTCACTACAACAGGCCAGACTGGGAAATACAGCACCTATTCATAGCCAGGTACAGGTAGGTACAAATGATTTGCAGATAGCACCGCTCATCCTGATTTCCTTCATAGAAAATGCATTTAAGCATGGTGTAAATCCGGATGCCCCATCAGATATAAATATCATTATTCAGTTATCAGCACAACAACTGGTCCTTCATGTGACCAATAGAAAAGTGAGCAAAAGACAGGTAGACGGGGAGGGGATAGGAATGGAGAACACCATCAAAAGGTTACAATTACTATACCCCTCCCGACATCAGTTAAATATAACAGAGAATGAAGAGGAATTTTCTGTACAACTTTCAATGGATCTGGCATGATGAAAGCAATAGCGATAGACGATGAACCACCTGCACTGCAGGTTATCAAAACATATTGTAATAAAACAGATCTTATAAGCCTGGAACAGGTATTTACCAGCACGGCAGCAGCATTAGAATATCTGGAAGAGCATTTGATAGACGTATTGTTCATTGATATCCGAATGCCAAACGTATCAGGAATGGACTTTTATAAATCATTACCCCGCAAAATGGTAGTTGTGTTTACAACTGCTTACAGCGAATATGCGATCGAAGGATTCAATGCCAGGGCAGCCGATTTTCTCTTAAAACCATTTCAGTATGACCGTTTCCTGCAGGCCGTAGACAAGGCCGCCATGCAGGCAGCTATTTTGCAGCAAACAGGGATACTTTAGTTTTTTTTATGGAAAGTAACTTGACGAAGGAACTATTATTCCTTCTGCCGGTTGTAGCCATCGCTGTGTCGATGGTGTTATTTAGAAAAAGAAAGAAAGGGGGGCCTTTTATAGTTTCGGAACCTCAGGTGCCCACACCTAAAGTGATACAAAAGAGTATAGTCTCGACAGGGATCATACTGGAATATAAGCATCACTGCCGTGTGGCGCCTGCTCCGGAACAGTCTCCAACCAGCCCACACTTTAAGGTGGAAGAGATGTATAAGCATGACATTGAACAATGGGAATCTCACTTTATCAGGATAACCTTCAGTAAGAACTAATAATTTTATACAACTCCCCTGAAATTCTATACCTGTTCCTGGTTTATCTTTATCAGGTGAGGAATCTATTATCTATACTTTTACTGTCGCTGTGTTATACAGCAGCCTTTGCACAGCGAACTGTGCGATATGACCTGTATATTGCCCATGGTCACATGCACCATGAAATGACCATTAATGGTGGAAGCCCCGGCCCTGTATTGGAATTTACAGAAGGTGATACCGCACTAATCTACGTACACAACCAGATGGGGATGGAAACGTCTGTTCACTGGCATGGTATTCTTTTGCCCAATAGATACGATGGTGTATCCTATCTCACCACGGCGCCTATCAAAGCAGGAGAAACCCATGAATATAAATTTCCTGTTATTCAAAATGGTACTTACTGGTATCATTCACATACCATGCTCCAGGAGCAGAGTGGACTGTATGGCGCAATTGTAATTCATAAAAGGAAGGAACAGCCACAGAATGAATATACCATGCTGCTGAGTGATTATACCCACATGAATCCACATACGGTAGACAGATATTTGCATAATGCGTCAGACTGGTTCTCTGTAAAAAAGAATAGTGTGCAAAGTTATGGAGAGGCGATCAAAGCCGGTAAATTCGGTACCAAAGTAACGAATGAATGGAAACGCATGCTGGCAATGGATGTGAGCGATGTATATTATAATCATTTCATGACGAATGGAAAGATCACAGATACATTGCTTCAATACAAAGGGGGAGATAAAGTGAAATTGCGTGTGGTGAATGGGAGTTCTTCTACTTATTTCTGGCTCACTTATTCAGGCGGAAAGATTACCGTAGTAGCAAATGATGGAAAGGATGTAGCACCTGTGGAAGTAGATCGCTTAATTGTAGGTGTAGCAGAAACATATGATGTGGTAGTAACGATTCCTGAAGATATGCAGTATGAATTTCTCGCTACTTCAGAAGATAGAACGAATAGTACTTCTGTGCTGTTAGGAAGTGGGATGGCCATGCCAGCAGATCGTTTGCCCCGATTAAGATATTTTGAAGGGATGAAGATGATGAATGGCATGATGAAGAGGAATGGAGATATGGATGATATGGGGATGAATATGTCATCACAGCAGATGGATATGAATACAGTGATGTATCCTGAACTGGATCGCAAAAAGAAGCCTGCTGGCAATATGGACCACATGCATTCGGATATGAATATGCATATGGACAAGAATAAGAGCGACATGGGCAATATGAGCAATAACGATGACCTTGTCACCCTCAATTACAGCATGCTCCGTGCTACCGAAAAAACAACCCTGCCCGCCGGTCCCATAAAGGAACTCCATTTCGACCTCACCGGCAACATGAACCGTTACGTATGGACAATCAATAACAAAACCGTTTCCGAATCAGATAAGATCCTCATTAAAAAAGGAGAAAACGTCCGCATCATTTTATACAACAATACCATGATGCGCCACCCCATGCACCTACACGGTCATTTCTTCCGTGTACTGAATGGTCAGGGCGATTACTCGCCCCTAAAGCACACCCTTGATATTATGCCAATGGAAAGAGATACCATCGAATTTGCCGCCACAGAAAGCGGTGACTGGTTCTTCCATTGCCACATCTTATACCATATGATGAGCGGCATGGGCCGTGTGTTCAGTTACGAAAATTCACCTGTCAATCCTGAACTCCCAAATCCTGAAAAGTCATACCGGAAAATAAAAGCTGATGACAGGCAAATTCATACGATGGCAGAAGTCGGATTAGAAAGCAATGGCAGCGATGGTACCATACAATTTGCCAATACCCGCTACCGTTTACAAACAGAATGGAGAGTCGGCCTCAACGCAGAAAACGGCTATGAAACAGAAAGCCATTTTGGCCGCTACCTCGGCCGCATGCAATGGTTATTCCCCTATATCGGCTGGGATTTCCGCTACCGCCGTGAAAAACAACCAGAAAAAAACTTATTCGCCCAGACCAATACCCGCAATAAACGCGGTGTACTGCATGCAGGTCTCGAATATACGCTACCCATGCTGATTACTGCCGATGCCTCCATCGATACCGATGGCAAACTCAGACTGCAACTAAGCCGCGAAGATATTCCTATCACCCGCCGGCTACGCTTCCAGTTCATGGCAAACACAGATCGCGAATACATGGCCGGCTTCCGGTACATCTGGACAAATTACTTGGCTTTATCTACTCACTACGATAGCGACATGGGTTTTGGCGCAGGTGTCACGCTTAGATATTAACTAATGCTACGCAAATATTAACCTTACTTGTCATTGTGATCTGCTACAATAATCTGCGGAGAGGCCTGCTGATACAGGCTTCTTCCGCTCCCGAAAAAAAATCATCTGCCGAAGGCTGATGATTTTTTTTGCCCCTATATATGATAAAAACTGTCTTTTTTACAATTATTAATTCCTATATTGCTCTCCTCTCACCACGTAAGGAAAATCATTATCATGAAAAAAGACCTGCTGCTTTTATTCTCAGCACTAACCATCGGCCTCACCGCCGCTGCGCAGTCACCACTACGCAGACACATCAACTTCGACTCAAACTGGAAATTCTCCCTCGGCCACGCCGGCAACGCAGAAAGAGATTTCAACTATGGCCTTGAAACCTCCTTCTCAAAATCGGGTTCCGCAATCAACACCTGCATCGAACCCAAATTCAACGATAACACCTGGCAAGACATCCAACTCCCACACGACTGGGCTGTCGCCCTGCCATTCCAATATTCAAAAAAAGGTGACCTCGAAGGAAAAGGCTACAAACCAGTAGGCGGCGGCTTCCCCGAAAACAGCATCGGCTGGTACCGCAAAACCTTCAACATAGCCCGCGCCGACTCCGGCAACCGCTTCGTCATCCAACTCGACGGCGTATACCGCGACAGCAAAGTATGGGTAAACGGCTACTACCTCGGCGGTAACTTCAGCGGCTACACAGGCGCCTCCTACGACATCACCGATGTATTACAATTCGACAAACCCAACGTCCTCGTAGTCCGCGCCGACGCCACTCAAAATGAAGGCTGGTTCTACGAAGGAGCTGGCATCTACCGCCACGTATGGCTCAATGTCACCAACAACCTTCACATCGCTACAGACGGTGGCGTATTTGTTCACTCCACACAAAAAGGAAACGATGCTATCGTCACCATCGAAACTACTGTAAAGAATGAAAATATCACCCCTGCCAATGCCACTGTATACACCGTGATCACCAACAGGGAAGGCAAGACACTGGCACAAAGCAAACCACAACCACTGTCCCTCGCCATCAATGAAAGCAAAAAGCTCTCACAGGCTTTAACCATCACACAACCACAACTCTGGTCACTGGAAAACCCCTATCTATACCGTGCCGTCGCTATCGTACAATCAAATGGTAAAACCATCGATAGTATGAAAGTGCGTTTTGGTGTTCGCACCATTGTAATGGACAAGGATAAAGGCTTCTTCCTCAATGGTAAAAACATCAAAGTACAGGGTGTATGTTGTCATCAGGACCATGCCGGCGTAGGCGCCGCCTTACCCGACTACCTCCAATACTATAGAATTGGATTGCTGAAAGAAATGGGTACCAACGCCTATCGCACCAGCCACAATCCTCCTACCCCTGAGTTACTGGATGCCTGCGATAGCCTTGGTATGATCGTAATGGATGAAACCAGATTACTAAACAGTGGTCCTGAATACGAAGGGCAATTGCGCAAGCTGATCCTGAGAGACAGAAACCATCCAAGCATCTTCATCTGGTCTATCGGTAACGAAGAATTCCAAACCCAATATACCGACATAGGCAAGCGCATTGCCCAACACAACCTGTTCGTACAGCAGGAGCTGGATCCTTCCCGCACCAGCACCTATGCTGCAAATATGCCGAACATATTTCATGGTGTGAACGAAGTAATTCCCGTACGCGGTTTCAACTATAACCTCGGCGGCATCGATGGCTATCACAAAGATCATCCTGAACAACCGGTAATAGGCACAGAAGTAGCCAGCACTGTCACCACCCGCGGCATCTACATAAAAGATACCGTAAACGGCTATGTACCTGACTATGACAGCACCTACCCATCCTGGGCATCTACTGCGGAGATCTGGTGGAAACTGGCCGCCGCACGCCCCTGGTTTATGGGTGGTTTTGCCTGGACAGGCTTCGACTATCGTGGTGAACCTACGCCCTACAGCTGGCCAAATATCAACTCTCACTTTGGTATCATGGACATGTGCGGCTTCCCTAAAAATGTATATTACTACTACCAGGCCTGGTGGACGGACAAAGATGTGCTGAACATTGCCCCACACTGGAACTGGCAAGGAAAAGAAGGACAGCCCGTACTGGTATGGATCAATACCAATGCAGAAAATGTAGAACTCTTCCTCAATGGCAAAAGCCTTGGAAAAAAAGATATGCCGGTCAATGGACACCTCCGCTGGAGCGTCAACTATGAACCCGGTACCCTCGAAGCGGTAGCTTATAAGAAAGGTAAAAAGATCACCAGCAAGGTAGAAACCACCGGTGCTCCTAAACGGATTGTATTAACCCCCTCAAAGACAACTTTGCAGGCTGATGGCGAAGACGCTGTCGTAGTAAACGTGAGTGCAGTGGATGATAAGGGCAGAATAGTGCCCGTAGCCGGCGATATGATCCACTTCTCACTGGATGGCCAGGCAGACATCATCGGTGTCGGCAATGGTGATCCCAGCAGTCATGAACCCGATAAATGTGTACCAGGTGCATGGCAACGCAGCCTCTTCAACGGGCATGCTCAGTTGATCATCAAAGCAGGAAACAAACCAGGAGCAGTGGTACTAAAAGCTACAGGAAATGGATTGGAGGCAGCTACCGTTACATTTTAATCTGTAATTTTTTAAAACCCTCAAAAATGAAAAGAAAACCCCGTTTGCTAGTAGCAATCAGCCTTGTAATGCTCTTAATAGCTGCCTGTAAAAAAACAGAAGACCTGCCCGATATCAAATCTAATAACGTTGCCAGTACCAGTAGCGAAGCTGCTGTCACTGGCAACGTGACTTATACGCTGGTCAGATCGGGTAGTCCTACGTCCACAGAGCAGGCAGCGTACACCCTCATCACTGCTGCCATGGATAGCGCCGTATGGTATATGAATCATTATACCACCTACACCAAAGCGATCACTGTGACCTATGTGCCTTCGGTATCCACTGCCGATGGCAATATTAATGGAAGTATCCGTTTTGGCTCCAACACGTATTATATGAACCTGGCCACTGCGCTGCACGAAATAGCACATACAGTAGGCGTAGGCACTACGAGTGTATGGTGGAATACCCTGATCGTAAGTGGAACTTATACAGGTACCTATGCCACGCAGACATTGCGAACACTCACTGGTAATTCAACAGCAGTATTGTATGGAGATAGTCAGCACTTCTGGCCATATGGACTCAATTACCCGACAGAAGTGACTTCTGTGTATGATTACATTTATCATTGCCAGATATTGGAAGCAATGCAGCTGGATGGTTTGTAAATAAAAAAAGCCATGACGCAGAGGCGAAACGGCTATTACTTAAACCTACAACTGTTAAAACTGCAATTTTCATTGCGATGCAAAGGTAGAAGGTAATGGCTCATTGAATGAAACCAATAAATCGGAATACATGACCAATTTTTCCTGCCTCGCCGGCGACAGGGAAAATTGGTCTTTTTTTGTGCTTTTTTGGAATTGATGCAACGCGTCAGACGTTCTACTTTTGTATGGAATTAATGACAAATCGCGCAAGTTTATGAATCAAAAGAAATGGATCATTGACCCTGATCACTCAGGTGTTCAGTTTAAGATCAAACACCTTGTTATCTCGAATGTAACCGGTGCCTTCAATAACTTCAATGGTGGTGCAACCTTCTCCGATCCACACCAGATCGACAATGCAGAAGTTCATTTCTCACTGGATGTACACAGTATAGATACCAACCAGGAACAAAGAGATACCCACTTAAAGTCCGCCGATTTCTTTGATGCGGCACACTTTCCACAAATAACATTTCAATCCGCTTACTTCAGAAAAATGAAGGGCGATAAATATAGCCTGGCAGGTACACTGACCATGAAAGGCGTGAGTCGTCCCATAGAACTGGAAGCAGAATATGGTGGCGTAGCTGTAGATGGTTATGGCAGAAGGAAAATGGGTTTTGAAGTGAAGGGAAACATCAGCAGATGGGAATTCGGATTGACATATAATGCTGTACTGGAAGCTGGCGGATTGTTGCTGGGAGAGGATGTACAGCTCGAGGCAAATATACAGCTGATACAGGAATGATGCAAGGTGGAAAAGAAAATTAATTGCATCCTTATAATTGATCTATGCACGATCCTCTAAAGGCCAATAAAGAAAGAATACAAGATTGATACAGGAATGATGCAAGGTGGAAAAGAAAATTAATTGCATCCTTATAATTGATCTATGCACGATCCTCTAAAGGCCAATAAAGAAAGAATACAAGATTGATGCATGAATGATGCAAGGTGGGAAAGATGATTAATTGCATCCTGATAATGAATGCTAATTCAATCTCGATTATCTCACATTACAATAAGAATTTAAGATTGATACAATAAACATTAGACAAAGATTAAAACGGAAGACGATGAAAAAGAAAGTAATGAAAGGACTTGTTACATTAGGTTTATTTTTAGCAGTAGCAGTAGGCGCAAAGGCACAGAGCAAGGATGATAAGGTTACGACAGACAGACCCGCATTTCTATTAAGCGTAGGCCCCGAGGCCGGCATTCCATTAGGTAATCTCAAAGATCATTACAACTGGACCCTGGGTGGTTCTGTACAGGCAGATTATGCATTGGTAAAACGTACATTGTACATTAACCTGAACGCAGGTTACACCAATATCTTTGCCGACAATACACCAGGCCTGGATGATCTGCAGTTAATTCCGGTAAAATTAGGTTTGAAGTATTATCCGTTCAGCAATAACAATGTATACATACAGGGTCAGGCGGGCGTAAGCTTTATTACCAATAGCACCGGCGTGTACAACGATAAGTCAGCAGCTTTCGTGTACACACCGCAGATAGGTTACCTGATTCCACTGGGCAAAGGCAATTACCTGGATGCTGCCGTGAAATTTGATGGCAACTCTAAATTTGTCGATGGTGGAACATCCAACAATGTCATAGGTGTCAGAGTAGCATACGCATTTAAACTTTAGTTTGTATAGGGGTTTATGGTTAAGTGAAAATAGTCGTCCGCTAGCATGTCGGACGACTATTTCGTTTTATGGCGTAACTACTTTTTTGTAAGCAGAAGGATTCTCGTCCGCAAACTTCTTAAAGAATCTGCTGAAGTGAGAACTGGTATCAAAATTCAATTGGTCCGACACCTCTTTAACACTGAGAGAAGAAGTCGTAAGTAATAACCGCGCTTCTAAAAATACTCTCGCATGAATAATATGCAACGCATTTTTCCCCGTTTCCTGTTTCACCACCTCACTCAAATGCTTGGCCGATACATGTAGCAGGTCGGCAAATTCCTGCACCGTTCTCTTCGTGAGAAAATGTTCTTCCACAAGATCCCTGAAGTTCATGAAAAGCGTATACTGCCGTGTCAGCTGGTAGTGCGTGCGGCTGTCCGTACATTTCTCAAAAGTTCTGTTCACCTCATAGAGTAATTCCACCAGTTGTAACCGGATCATCTGAAGAAAGAAAGGATTTTCTTCTTTATACTCCAGGTCTATTTTCTCATAGAGTGATTTGATCTTTTGGAAGTTGTGGTCAGAAAGACTATAGATAGGTGGGCACTCAGGGTGCAGGTCCATCAAAGGGTCGAGTACGCTTTGTTTGATAAAAATATCGGAAATAAATTCTTTTTTAAACATGACCATATAGAGCAACAGGTCCTCAGATGCATTTTCAAAAGAATTGATAAAGCGTGGCGAGACAATATGCAAAGACTGTGGTGTCACCTGGAAGGTGAAAGGCCCGACCGTCTTTGTGCAGGTGCCCCTGATACAAAGGATCAGGGCGTAATGGTCTGTTTTAATGGGGGCTCCGTTTTTAACACTGCCTTCGTTGCTCAATATAGCGAAGTTGTCGGGGTGCAGGAGCTCATCATATTTATCCATTCCAAAACTTTGCGCGACCTTTTTGTCCAGTGACAGGTAATATTTTATGGTGGATGGTATGTCCAGTATTGGCGTCTGCGTGTTCATAATTAAGGCGGTAAAATTACGGGAATTCTTTTAAAGCTTACCGCAGGTTATTTCCCCCCATCCTCCTCATCCCATAAACTAAAACGCTTTTGCCGAAGGCAAAAGCGTTTTAGTACTATAGCAGAGTTCGACTATTGTGAAAGTTTCTCCTTCAATAAAACCAGCCTGTCATAAAACCCTTCAAAAACTGGTACACCCTGTCGCTGTTTCATAATCTGCAGATGGCTATGTACAAAAGCCTTTACATCGGTAATAGTAGTACTATGGAATAATTCTATAGAATCGGGTAAGGACGCTGTTTTATAGAACTCTTCCAGCTCCTGGATCTCTTTGTCGGCATATTTCATGGCGCAAAGATGGCGATTTTATTTTTTTTCTTCCGCCGAAAACCGGAAAGTAGTCCAGGTCACATCTTCCTCCACCTGCTGTGCACCCCCACGGCCACCACCCATTCCGCCACGCATACCACCCATGCCCATACCTACACCCATACCCATGCCGCTGCCCATGCCACCCATGCCCATACCTCCGCCAAATGACACCCTGGGAGAACCGCCACCACCGCCACGACGTTGACCCTGACCCTGTCCTTCACCCGGACCACCCCGCTTACCAGGCAGCTGGTTCACCATAACTCCCACACTAAAGCTCTTTCTGAGGGCTTTTTCTGACAATCCATTGGCAAGCACCCTGTTCAATGGTATCGCTGCCTCATATACCAGGCCACTATCAGCCATCGGATTTAATCCAATTTTAATCCCCGTCATCTTATCCGTCAGGTTATGCTGCCCGTTTTCCATATTCAGAAAGCCATCTGTATTATAAACAGTTGGGACTTTTATGCCATCCATGTTCCTTTCCGGGTATACCAGGGCCATTTTTTTCTTCTGTTTGCCCTTTGGATCAAAATAAAGGCTCATACCCGCCTTCATGATCCGGTGTTTCATTTCGGGGTCTGAAGTCATGACACAGATATAAATATTCCGGGAGTCATTGGTAATACTATAAGACAGTGTATATTGGCTGTTAGCATAGCGCAATGGCATCGTCCACTCGGAGGCATTACCATCTGGATCAATAGGGCTGGATTGAAAACGCTCCTGTGGAGCTATATTTCTGTTACAACTAGTGCCCAGTGCCAGCAAAAGGGAGCAGTAGCTGATAGCATGTGATAATTTCATATTAGCTTAGAACTGTATTTCATCGTTCAGGTTTAATATCCCTGAATATTACATAAGTACTTGATAATTATAAGATAAAAAATATTTCTGCTCACAGGCAACCATTGGATAACAGATTCCGTATTATAATAGTATAGATTAAATACAGACGGCTACTCATTTGGAACAACTTAAGACCATAATAGAAGGGTGTATGCATGCACAGCCCAGGTGCCAGCGGCTGCTGTACGAACGGTATTATGCATATGCCCTGAAAATTGTGTTCAGGTATATATACAGGTATGAGAGAGCGACTGAGGTGGTGAATGACGGATTTGTAAAACTATTCAACCGGTTTGACAGGTTTACCTATGAAGAAGGAGAGGATCTGGAAAGAATGCTCCTGGGGTGGATGCGCAAGATCATGGTAAACACGGCCATCGATGAACTGCGCAGGAAGAATATGATCCCTGAAATAGGGGGTATCCCGGAATACGTATGGGAAACACCCGATATGGGGCAATCCGCAGAACAAAAGTTATATTATAAAGAACTGATCATCCTGATCAAAGAATTACCTCCTTCCTATCAGGTTGTATTCAACATGTATGTAATAGATGGGTTTTCCCATCAGGAAATTGCAGACAAGCTGAATATCAGTTTAGGCACTTCAAAATCAAATCTTTCAAAAGCAAGAGAACATTTAAGAAAGAAATTAAATAACGGCATACGGGAATTTGATATATGCAGCTTTTAGATGACGATATGGATGAATTATTCCGCAATGCGGCGTCGCAGTATCCCTTAAAAACGGATGGTGCGGACTGGGATGCTCTCAGTAGTCGCCTGCAGTCTGCACAGCCACAACCGGCTGCAGTGGAAGGCGTGCGGGGTAATAAGTGGGTATGGCTGGGCATAAGCATACTAATGACTATACTTTTTTTTATATCCTACGCGCCACCTCTGGAAACAGGTAAGCTGCCGCGTACTGGAACAGGAATAGCAACAACAATAACGACAACACCAGCAATAACAACTAATTCTTTAGCAACAACAGCGATAACAACAAATACTAATACTACTACCAATAATACCAATACTACTAATACTTCTACCAATAAAATAAATACTAATAATAATACCAACACTACTAATACAATAAATACTAATAATACTACCAATACAATAACAAATACAACAACACCGATAAAATCATCGACTCATACTACTATTCCCAATTCTATTTTTGCTTCGCCTACTCTTAGGTTAACCAATAATAGATTTAATTCTGATAAAACAACAAAGACAAACAATAAGCATACATCAACCTTCGTTATTGGTGTTGTAACAAATAATACAAAGAAACAAGACGTCAATAAATCAATTTCGGGTACCTCCATTTTCGCTGGTGAGCCTACAACTCCACCTGTGCAAAATGTGCAGGAAAAATTACCAGTGGACAGTAACACTACAACGCCAACGATCACCACACCAGTACAGGATATTCCGCTGCCAATAACAGCAGAACCAGTAATAAATAACACAACTGAACCAGTAATAAAGGAAACAGCAGAAGAGCAGGTAAAGAAAACGCCAGCAGAACCAGTAGTAAAGAAAAAGCAGTCCCCTGCCAAAGTGCAGACAGGCCTCTATTTCGGCCTTATCGCCAGTCCTGACATCAGCACTGTAAAAATGCAACACGTGGACGATGTAGGATATGGCGCCGGTATCATAGTCGGTTACCGCATCTCCCGCAGCTTTGCTGTGGAAACCGGTCTCCTCTATGATCACAAAAGCTACTACTCTGAAGGAAGCTACTTCAGCAAGGAAAAAATTCCTTACATCCAAAACTGGAAGATCATTAACGTAGATGGCTATTGTAATATGTACGAGATACCAGTGAATGTGCACTACTTTATTAAAAATGGTCAAAATACAAGCTGGTACGCTAACGCAGGTGTATCATCTTACCTGATGAAAAAAGAAGACTATGCTTATAAATACATGACCACCTCCGGAGACCTGAAAAACAGCTCCTGGGCTTATAAGAATGCAACTCAAAACTGGTTTTCTATAATAAACGTGGGAGTAGGATTGGAGCACAACCTCGGCGCAATAGGTAAGCTCCGTGTAGAACCATATTTGAAAATACCTGCCAAAGGACTCGGTATCGGAGACCTGCCCATTACCAGTATGGGTATCAATATTGGCATCACGAAATCTATCCGTTAATCGTGTAGGCTTCCAACTTTAAAATCCAAATTGTATGACGCGAAAAAAGACAATCCTTTTCGTAGCGGTATTCCTATGCCTTATGGCAGGAGGATCAGGCTACTACTTGTACAACAAACCAAGAACCACCGCTGCCGAAGCGCACACAGATGATAGTGTAACTGCCAGAGAACTGTATGGCACTTATGCTAAAGATGAAAAGACTGCCGGTAAACTGTACGAGAACAAAGTATTGGAAGTTACAGGCATCGTCATGAATGTAGAACAAAACGGTAAGGAAGTTTCCGTACTACTCTCCGCTGGCGAAACCAATCCCGGTGGGGTGAACTGTAGCCTTGCTGATAATTCAGATCAACTACCTAAAAACGGTGAAACCATCCGTGTTAAAGGCAGATGCACAGGCTTTTTGATGGACGTAAGCCTGGTAGATGCGACCATTCTCTCAACTAAATAAAATTATAAATTATGAAGCGTGTATTCTTTCTCCTGTCAGCAATCGCAATCGTATACTGCCTGACCATGGTAACATCCTGCTCGAAAGACAATGAAAAGGATCTGACCAGCACAGGCACCGATACTACCGGAACCGGTGGTGGCACTACCTGCGATACCGTAAACATGAAATATGCTGCTAATGTACAGCCTATTATTTCAGCTAATTGTTATAGCTGTCATGGTAATGGTAGCGCCAGCGGCGGTATCTCTCTCGACACTTACGCAAAAGTATTAACACAGGTAAACAACGGTAACCTGATTGGTACCATCACTCACGCGAGCGGATATCCTGCCATGCCACAGGGGGGTAGCAAACTCTCTGATTGCAATATCAACATTATTAAAGACTGGATCGCCCGCGGCGCTCAAAATAATTAAAACAGGAACATATGAAACTAATGTATGTAATGGCGCTGGCCAGTTTGTTATACCTGCCTGCCAAAGCACAGACATTCATGACGCGCAATGGAAAAGTGAACTTCTATTCCAAAACACCGCTGGAAGATATCAAAGCGGAAAACAGACAAGTAGTGGCAGCCATCGATCTGGGGAAAAAGACCGTGGCCCTGACCCTGTTGCAAAAGAACTTCCTGTTTGAAAAGCAACTGATGCAGGACCATTACAACGAGAACTATGTAGAAAGTGACAAGTTCCCCAAAGCCCAGTTCACAGGCACGATCACCGGCAATGTAGGCACCACACCCGGTACTTACAAAGTACAGGTAAGTGGTAACCTCACCCTGCACGGTGTAACCAAACCAGTGAGTGCACCTGCGGAATTTGAAGTGGCCGATGGCAAAGTAACAGGTAAAGCTGACTTCAAGGTAAAACCTTCCGATTTCGATATTAAAATTCCTTCGCTGGTAAAAGATAAAATTGCTTCAGAAATCTCAGTTCAGGTAGTTGCTGCCTGTACTGCTTTATCAAAATAATGGATATGCAAAGAAGAATCATTCAAACCATATTTTTATTACTCGTATGCGGCCATATGATGGCGCAGGACAGCAGTCTGATGAAAATGATGGACGATGCCGTAGCTGAATCACAAAAAGGACAGGTGGTAACCGGTACCTTTAAGGCTACACAGATTGTAAACCTGCCTACTGTAGAGTCGCCAGGAAAAAAAAGCCTGCAATTTATGATCATGCACCGTTTCGGTAAACTAAACGGTGGTGCTTATGAACTCTTCGGTCTGGATAATGCCTCCATTCGTTTTGCATTGGATTACGGTATCACCGACCGCTTCTCTGTTGGGTTGGGCCGTAGCTCTGTAGACAAAACTTTCGATGGTTCCCTGAAGTATAAACTCCTGCAGCAAAAAGAAACAGGTATGCCCATCTCTGTAAGCCTGTATGGTCTGATCACAAACTATACACAACGCTATACGGACAAGCCTTACCTCGATGCAGGCTATCGCACAGCCTACACAACACAGGTAATCATTGCTAAAAAGTTTTCATCTGCATTCTCATTTGAAGTCGTGCCATCCTGGATTCACTATAACCTCACGCCAACGCCGGAAGATAAGAACGATCTCTTCGCGGTATCTGCAGGTGGCCGGTTGAAATTTACGAAGCGGATGAGCGTAAACGCAGAGTACAACTACCTGCTGCGTAACCAGGTAGTAAGTACGAAAGTATATGATGCCATATCCGGTGGTATTGATATCGAAACGGGAGGTCACGTATTCCAGCTGGTATTTACCAATGCCGCTGGCATGGTAGGTCCTTATTATCTGGCTAAAACTGACGGTAGCTGGGGTAAAGGAGATATCTATTTTGGATTCAATATCACGAGAAATTTCAATTTCAAAAAGTAAGCTACGCAACTATTTCCGATTAAGCTCCCCGCAGGGGCTCCCCCAATTTTATTTAAGCTCCCCGCAGGGACTCCTCAAATTATATGGCTGCCTGCATGGCAGGTAGCCATATAATTTGCAATATTTACCTACAAAATTTCCGGTTTGGTCGTTATTTCCCTCCACTAATGTAAGATAGCTATTATTTTTCCGGCTATATGACCAATGCTGATAGCCTGACTTCCCGCTTTTGGAAGCCGGTGGACAATACTCCACTGGTAATTTTTCGCATCCTCCTTGGATTCCTCCTGTTCTTTCAATCTATCAACGATATTTTCTCGGATAGGGTACGCACTTTGTTCATAGAGCCTGCCTTCACCTTCCCATTTATAGGATTTGAATGGTTGCGTCCACTGCCCGGTAATGGTATGTATTTCCATTTTCTGTTGATGGGCCTTTTGGCCATCATGATCATGCTGGGAGCTTTTTACCGGGTAGCAATGATCGGCTATACACTACTCTGGACCGCCACTTATATCATGCAAAAATGTGGCTATAACAACCACTATTACCTGATCATACTCATATGTTCCTTCATGTGCATGATGCCTGCACACCGCCGCCTCTCTGTTGATGTGTGGCGCCGTCCCTCCATCAAATCCAGCTATTGCCCACAATGGTGTAGCTGGTTCTTCATCGCACAGTTTGGCATCGTGTATACGTATGCTGCTATTGCAAAACTCTACCCGGACTGGTTATCAGGTCGCTATCTGGAAAGTACGCTGACCAGCAACCGGATCAGGTATTTACTCTGCTACATAGGAATAATATTCGATTTCCTCATTACACCCCTGATGTTATTCCGTCGTACCCGTACCTGGGGAATGGCAGCAGCGTGCATTTTCCATCTTACCAATGCAGTTGTTTTCACTATCGGTATCTTCCCATTCCTGGCCTTGTCTGCCATGTTGTTCTTTTATCCGCCAAATGTGATCAGACAATTGTTAAGGTGGCCTGCATTAAAGCCCAAAGCCAATAATGCCTCATTAACTATTTGGAAAAAACTGGCCGTATATGCCATGGGCATTTACCTCCTCATACAGGTATTACTTCCCATACGTTATCTCTTGTTTGGTACACAACCTTACTGGTCAGAAGAAGGATTTCGCATGAGCTGGAGAATGATGTCACGCAATAAAAGTGGATGGGTGTATTTCAAGGTAGTAAACAATGACACTCATAAATCATGGATAGACGAGCCGGAAGCAAGGCTCAATTATGCAAGTCTGAATAGTCTGCCAGGCTTCCCTGATATGATCTGGCAGTATGCACAGCATATCAAAGAAATCTATGCAAAAGAGGGCATACATAACATCTCTATATATGCAGTCAGTTCAGTGAGTCTGAATGGCCGGCACCCACAACCATTGGTAGATCCGAAAACGGACCTGGCCAATACGCCATGGGAGCCGTACCGCCATGCAAACTGGATTGTACCACTGGAACACGAGTAACTTACCCCCTCGTCCATTCATTCTGGACTATCCAGCTGGAACACGGGTAACTTACCCCCTCGTCCACACAGTCGTTCTTCCAAACATGGAAATACCGATATACCCCCTTATTTCGAGTTTCTCTCCTTTGAATTTCATCGTACAACTATAAGTCTTCCCACTCTTGGGATCATAAATTTTCCCGCCTGTCCATTCCCCATCATCATACTTGAAGTTGGTCAAAAGAACAAGCCCCAATAACTGCCGGCTCTTTAATTTAGCATCAGGATTCTTGGTATCCGTCCTGTCTTTCCGGGGTGTCTTCCCGTCCGCTTCCATGAGGTCACGCCCCCATACCAGCTTCCCGAAATATTGATTCCCGGTTTTATAAATCTCTATACGGCCGTCTTTTTCTTCATTCAGCCAGTTACCAAGTATTTTGTCTTGTGCCAGCAATACCTGCGTGGAAAATAATAAGGTAATTAATAAAAATGCGATCCTTTTCATGTGAGTACTTTTTAATAAACGCCAGTCAAAATGCGCAGATCAGATAAGGCAATCCTGTAATTGAGCTTAGCACTCAGCAGGTCTGCCTGCGCTTTGGCCAGCGTTGATTTTGTGGTCAACAGATCAGCTTCAATATTCAGGCCAGCATCTTTTTTGTCCTGCTGTATTTTTAGCTCATCCTGCCTGAAATTTACAGCTTTTTGTGCTACGGCGATCAGGGCTATTGCCTGATTTATACGCCTTTTAGCTTTCGCAATATCATGGTTTACAATTTCCTGTGTATTCGCTACGTTTTCGGCAGACTGTTGCAGCTGGAAATTGCGCTGATGCAATACCTGTTTATTGGAAAAGATATCCTGTATATTCCATTTAAATGATGCACCGATAAAAGGATTGCTGCTGGGATACAGCACATTCCCTGTCTGATAAGTATACCCTGCCATCAACCCAAAATCAGGCAGGTAGCTACGTTGCGCTGCTTTGATCGCCTGTTCGGTTTTAACCCGGGTCAAATTCGCCAGCCGTATATCCACATTGTTATCACCTGAAATACTATCGCTGATAGGTTGTGGATTGTAATCTACCTCCGCCAGTACCACACTGTCCGCAGTGATACCTGTCAGCTGTTGCAGATCGGCCATATAATCATCTGCCTGTATCTGTAACTTCAGCAGGTTTTGTTCCTCATCTGCTACATTTGCCTGCAGACCAGCTTTGCTGGCATCAACAGTTTTCCCGGCCAACAGTGCGCTCTCTATATCAAACTGCTTCATCTGCGCTAATTGCAGATTAGCATTGGCCGTGATCTGTTGTTGCTGATTAATTAATAAACCATAGTAGAGTTTTTCTACCGCCTGCCTTATTTGCAAAGAAACCTTTCTGCTTTCCTGTTCAGCAATCAACACATCCGTCTTACTCACTTCCATCCCTGCTTTGATCTTACCCAGCTGGGTAATGGGCTGGTATACGGTCACACCTGCATTGAAGTTATTGTGTTTGCCCAGTTCAAAAGAAGCATCTTCATTCGGCAGGTTAATATTGGTCCCCCCGAGTGGGATGGAACCAAAATACCCGGCAGGAATATTCAATGCACCCAGGTTCTGGTTATATTGATACGCAGAGCTGACAGTGACAGCAGGATATTGCCTGATGGCATCCTCATGCAGCTTCGCTGTTTTCTCTGACTGTTGTAGTTGCTTGATGTGCAGTGCCCTGTTATGTTGCAAAGCGAGATCAATGGCCTGCTGCAAATCGAGTGGCATCGTTTGCTGCGCATGCAGCAACGGTGCCGTGAGCAGGAATATAATGAGTGTGAGAAGGCATCTACTTTTCATCGGAAGTCGGTTTGATCCATACGATATATAAAACGGGTACGGTGAGCAGGGCGACAATCATAGACCATACCACCCCTACGGCAATCACACTGGCCAGCGGACTCCACATAGGAGAGCCGGAAATGATCATAGGCAATACCCCGATTGCAGCAGCCATAGCCGTGAGGAAGATAGGTCGCAGCCTGCGCTTGCCTGATTCAATCGCTGCTGTACGTATGTCCATGCCATGCTTCAGTAGTTCATTGGTATGATCTACGAGTATGATGGCATTTCGCACTACGATACCTGACAAACTGATTAAGCCTACAAAAGCCGTAAACCCAAAGTTGTTATGCGTCATGTACAGCCCTGCCATGGCACCGAATAAACTGAGCGGAATAGTGAGCATGATGATAGTGGCTTCTTTCAGGTTGCGGAACTGGAAGAGCAGTATGAAGAAGATGGCTACAAGACTGATCGCCAGTACAACCATCATCTGACTGAATGTCTCTTTCTTATTCGCATCTTCACCACCATATACAATCTGGTAACCCGGTGGCAACGTGAGTTTGCTGATAGCCGGTTGAATGGCTTTCAGCAGGTCGGCAGGCAATACATTGTCTGCCGTTTCACTCAGCACGGTCAATGTTCTTACACCATTACGGTGCATGATCTTACCCGTCTGCCATTCAGGAATAAGGGAAGCTATCTGACGCAGGGGGACACTGGCACCTGTAACCGGAGATTCCAGGTACATGTTTTCCAGGTCACTAAAGCTGCGACGGCTTTTTTCATCCAGCCTCAATACAATGTCAATCGGGTTGTTGCCCTCATACATTGTAGATACAGGGTAACCACTAAAACCTGTATAAACTGATTGTGCTATGCTGGCTGTCGCAAAGCCAAGCCTGTTGGCTTCATCTTTCAGCTGAATGCCTACGCCATAATAGTCTTCCCTAAAATCACTTCTTACGAGATAACTACCTTTGGTGTTCTGAACGATTTTCTGCACTTCTTCACCAATCTGTTTCAGTCTGCTGATGTCATCTCCTATAATACGCACTTCAACCGGAGACTTGAGCACAGAGCCCTGTTGCATCAGTTTTACCTGTGGCAAACCTTCCGGTACAGCAGCAGCTACCTTTTGCTCCAGCTCCAAAGAGAGGGCATTGGTAGTTGCTTCTGTAGTTGTGTTAATTAAAATCTGTCCGTAGTTACTTACAGGTACTTCCGGTGAATAGTTGTAGTAGAAACGCGGCGCACTCGTACCTGAGAACGTAGCATATGATGTAACACGGGGATCGTTTTTGATCAATGCAGTGAGCCTGTGTATCGCATCATCCGTCTTTTCCAGTCTGGTGCCTGTCGGCATCCACAGCTCTACTACAAACTGGTTCCTTTCGGCTGCAGGGAAGAACTTTTGTCTGATCCCTTTTGTATACAATAAACCAGCCAATGGAATCGTCAATAAACTACCAATGATCACCGTCTTCGGATGCACCACACACCAGTCCAATGCACTGTTATATGCATGCTGCATTCGGTCCAGCAAGGACTTTCTCTTCTTCGTTTTCTCCGGACTGTGCAACCCTTTTTTGATGAAAGTAAAGCACAACAACGGTGTCAGCACCATCGCCACTATAAAGGAAGATCCCAATGCCACGGCTACTGTAATCGGCAACGCTACAATGAATTCACCTACTGCACCTGTGATCATTACCATCGGCATAAAAGAAGCGATGATCGTTACAGTTGCTGCCAACACAGGTACTACCAGGTCTGTTGCACTTTTCCACGCCGCCGTCCATCTGTCTTTTCCTTCATCCAGTAATTCTACGTAGTTATCTGCAATTACAATCGCATCATCCACCACCATCCCCAATACTACGATCAATGCGGCCAGTGACACCTGGTGTAACTCTATCCCAAGCAGGTGCATGATGGCAAATGTCACCGCAATGGTCATCGGAATGGCCATAGCAGCTACTGCCGCAATACGTAATGGTAGCAATAAGATCACTACGATCACGACTGATATGATCGCAAGGAAGAACTCCCTGATAAAGTGAGAAACGTTTTCATCTACCAACCCCGGCTGATTCACAACCGTAGTGATATGTACATTGGATGGTAAGAGCTTGGATACCTCATCCAGTTTCTGCTGCACCGCTTCACCAAATTTTACAATGTTGTTGCCTTCCAGCATCTGCACGGTCAGCATCATGGCCTTGTGTCCATTCACCGTGATCAGCGAAGAAGGATCTGCATAAGTACGATTGATACTGGCCACATCTCCCAAACGCACAGTCGCACCTGTTCTCGTCGTACCCACAATCTGGTTGGCAATCTGGTTTTCTGTATTATAGTAACCAGTCGTATACAGTGGTGCCTTGGTCACATCTGTTTTTACATCCCCTGTCGCCATAATGGTATTCTGTGATTGCAACACGCGTGTTACCTGTGTTACATTGATACCATATTGTGCCAGCTTTTCAGAATTGGAAGTAACGGTGATCTGTTCTTTCTGTTCGCCAATACGTTTGATCTTGGAAGATGCTTTGATGGTCCGGATGGCATCTTCCATCTTCTGTGCATATTCGTTCAGCTGGGTATAAGTCGCGGCATCACTTTCAATACCAATCACGAGTGCTTCCGTATCCCCAAAGTCAGAGTTCACAATGGGTCCGCGTACACCTTGCGGAAAGTCGATAGACTTACCTACCAATAACTGGTGCCGCAGTTTGCTCCAAAATACATCCGGGTTCTTTACTTTTTCACCCAGTTCTACATTCACGATGACCATGCCATCCTGTGAGGTAGAGTAGGTCTTATCCTTTCTTACTTCTTCAAATTGAAAAAGGTATTGTTCCAGTTTTTTCGTCACCTGGTCTTCCACCTGCGCAGAATTGGCGCCGGGAAAGTAGGCGATCACCAGCCCCTGCCTGATCGTGATTTTCGGGTCTTCCCTTCTGGGCATGGTGAGCAGGGAGTTCACGCCTACTGCAAATACGAGCAGTAGTACGGATAACGTCACCTGTTTATATTTTAAAGCAGATTGTACAAGATTCATGATGAAGATCATTTAGAGAGAGAAACAACAGCACCGTCATTGAGTTTTTGCTGACCGCCGGTCACTATCTGTTCGCCGGCATTCAGGCCAGAGGTGATCTCCATCAGGTTGCCATTAAGTTGGCCGACGCTTACTTTTCTTTTGAAAGCCTGGTGGCGCTGCGGATCTACTGCGTACACGTAGGTTTGTCCGTCGATGTCGTGCATCACCGCTTCCACCGGAATGGCGAGGATATTGCTCACATTGCCGCTGGCCAGTTTGATTTCAGCGATCATACCCGGTCTGATCAGGAGGTGGGGATTGTCCAGGGTGATCTTTACCGTAAAGGCGCGGGCAGCTGCATCGGCGGCAGCACCCACTTCAGTAACCTTACCATGGAAGGTTTCATTCACGGCGCCTACCAGTACAGCAGCTTCCTGTCCCAGCTTCACATTATTCAGTTCACTCTCCGGGATGTAGGCATTCACCTTCACAGTACGAATATCTGACACGGTGAAGAGTGGCATCCCTGCACTGGTGATCTCACCCGCTTCAGCGCTCTTCTTTAGTAAAACCCCGCTGATAGGACTAAAGAGTTTTGTATCGGAAAGGTTCTTGGCTTGTAGTTTTTGCTGTGCACGTGCCTGTGCAAGGGTATTGGTGATCTTGCTAAAGTCGCTCTCACTGATGCTCTTGCGGTCATACATGAGTTTCAGACGATTGAATTCATCCTGTGCCTGGTTGGTACTGGCATCCGCCATTTCCTTGGCAATGGCATAGTTCTGCGGGTCCAGACTGGCAAGTAATTGCCCGCTGGCAATGGTCTGTCCTTCGTCGGCAGCGATATAATTGATCTTCCCGGCTACCATAAAACCAAGATGTACAGTTTTACTACCTTCTATATTGCCGCTGATGTTGATGGCATGGCTGGCGGTGGTGTTCTGAACGGCCTGGGTGATCACGGGAATGGCAGCATCCTGGGTGGAGGATGGTTTGCCTCCTGTATGACAACTGCTGGTGAAGATGACGATGGCAGCTAGCCAACAGGTACATTTCTGTAACATAAGCACTACATTAATTATATGGCAAAATTTCAATAAGATTCCGGAGTAATTTTTAATCTATATTAAAAAACATGCCGATACAGGATATTGTTGTGCTTATTTCTGACTCCTGATCACACTCAGTCTTTGCTGGGTGATGCCGATGTAAGATGCGATATGACCTAATGGGGCTCTCAATAGTATGTCAGGGTGCTTTTCCAGTATGGTTTTATACCTTTCCTGGGCCGACTGAAACTGGGTCATATACAACCTTTCTGACAATTTTTTCATGACGTCAATCAGGAGTATCCGCATCAGTTTTTCCAGTTGGTTATATTTGTTGATGTAAATTTCCAGGTCATTGAAGTAGATCCAGCGGAGGGTAGAGGGTTCTAACAATTCCAGGCCGATGGGGGAGGGCGTGTTATAAAAGACGCTCTCAATTGAAAGACTAAACGAATTCTCAGAAAAGAAGAAATGGGTGATGTCTTTGTCGTCTTTTGTGTAATAAGACCGTAGCAATCCGGACTCAATAAAGTATACTTTTTTCGACAAAGAATCCGGTAGCAGAAGTTTATGGTGTTTGGGAAGGGTCTCGCAGGTGAAAGCCAGTTCCAGTTCTGAGCAGATGTTGGCAGGCAGATCGAATTCCTGACGCAGAAAACCTAATAAATCCATGATGCAATTTACCGAAAAATTAGCTTGCAAAATTTTCGTTGTTGTCTATGCCTCAATAAATTAATATTATTATTTAATCATATTGTATAATTGTATCAAATAATATATCTTTGTTTTGAGAACTGTGTATTTAGAAAGGGGGGGCTATCCCATCATCCCGCTTATTCACCATATAGTTATGCCTCGACCTGCCTGGAGTACATTATGGTCACTTATATTCTTACTTTTCGTGCAAGCAGCATACCCACAGCAAGGTTACATCTACTTACACGTTAACAGCCAGGATGATACCATATCGCCCGATTTCCAATTCTCACTGAATGGAAGCACGGATTTTATTCTCAATGACATTCCTTCTACATTGAATCCCATCAGCGACATTGGCGCTGGTGAGCGTGGAGAGCTATGGGCCAGTCTCCAATCCAGCTATACCGTTTATCGTCGTCCTTCAGGAAGTAGTCAGTGGACCAGTACGAGCTACCAGGCAGTGGCCATCGATGGCGCCGGCACCGGTCAGTTTGTAAGTGTGGATGCTACCGGTACGGCTTACTTCTTCGACGGTACTACCCTCAATACAATTTATCGCCCTTCTTTTCATGCAGGTACTGTTGCGGTGGATATCGCCTATGGCGGTGGCCGTATCGCCATTACCAGGGGAGATGGCAGTATCCTGACGAATACCAGTACTGCCGCACCCTATGGCGATAGCTGGGCGCAACTATTGGGTATCAGTGCCGCAGCTACCCGTTTGGATATTCAGCCTTATACCAGCACCGTTGTCTATGTAGGGAACGGGGTATATACTATTCCGTTTACCGGCGGTACGCCTACGAATATAAGTACCACGGCATACACCGATATCGCCATTGATGGCCAAAGTTACATCTATGCGAATGGAGCTTATTACAATGGCACCACCTGGACCACAGATGCCACCGCAAAATCAGATCTGACTAAAACGACCGCCTATGATGGCGCTGTTTGGAGCAGTAACAATACCACGATCTATAGCCGTACCACTACCAGCTGGCTGGATGGCGAAAGGATCCGGACTACTCAGAAAGATAATAGTGTGATTATACCAGTTACTGCCGGCACCTATAACCTGACCGCCACGGGTGTTTGTGGCTGGAAGCTAAGCAGCTATTCCATTTATGATCCTGATGGCTCTACAGCCACCGTAAATGCTATTTCTGTAGCTGCCGGCGAAATCGTACACATCGTAGCCAATGAAGATAAAGTACCCACTACTGCCATTACCATCACCGGAGACAGTACCCTGTGTGAAAATAACCAGATTTCCCTGAACGTATCGGTAGCCGGAGGTACGTGGAGTAGCAATAATACCCCCGTTGCCGGTGTAGATGGCAGTGGCACCGTAAATGGGATATCAGGAGGCATCGCCACGATTAAATACCAGGTCGTGACAACTGGTTGTACTGACTCTGCGACAAAGAAAGTCTATGTCTCCTCTGCCCCTACTTTCACCCTCACACCTGCAAACGTGACATGTAATGGGTTGAAAGATGGTATTATCAGGGTAGCTACTTCCAGCACCGGAAATCAATATGCCATTAATGGCGGTGCATGGCAGACAGACTCTGTATTCAAAGGACTGGCTCCCGGCACTTATAGTATTGCGGTAACAGGTGCCAATGGTTGTGTATCCAATACACAAACTGCCATCATCACAGAACCGGATGTAATCGGTATCACCGTATCACAAATATCCGTTGGTTGCCCCGGCGATGCGACGGGTAGCCTGACCGCCGTTGCGACTGGTGGGGTAGGGCCATATACGCTGCAATGGAGTACAGGAGCAACTACCAGCACCATTGGCAGATTGCCGGAAGGTACTTACAGCATCACTGTAAAAGATGCGAATACCTGCTCTGCGGCTATCAGGGTAAAGTTGGTATCTGTGATCTCGCTGTTTATTATCAACACACCTGTAAAACAGGTAGGTGGGCAGATTGTCATCACCGGCACTACACTCCCCAATGCATCTGTCATCGTGAGCTTTCCTGATGGCACTACTACCAGTACCCATGCAGATGCATACGGTAAGTACAGTACGATTTCTGCCAACGCACAACCCAATGGCCGTGTATATGTTACTGTCACCGACGCCAGTACAAAAGCAACCTGTACCCGTTACGTGGCCTTCACCGAAGCACCCACCGCGGATGTAAGCATTGTGAAGACACTGGAAACAGTCGGCACCATCGGTATCGGAGATGAAATTTCCTTCCTGCTCACCGTGTATAACAAAGGACTGGACAATGCTACTTCCCTGATCATCACAGATGATTTTCCATACAACCTGTCTTTTGCCACAGCACTTACACCTTCTACTGGTTATGTTACCTACAATGCGGCCGTGAATGAAGTAGTGTGGAACATCGATACACTGAAGGTGTTGAAATCAGCTACCTTATCATTCAGGGCCCGTGTTACAGCAGCGGGTGTATTGCAGAATACGGCCATTGTTTCTGCCAACGAAACAGATCCTGACAATTCAAATAATTCAAGTACAGTGTCCACCCCTGCCATCAGTGCGACTTTTTTTGTACCTAATGTGATAACTCCCAATGGCGATGGAAAGAACGATCAGTTCGTGATCAAAGGACTGGACCTCTATCCCGGGTCGCAACTGGAGATCTTTAATCGTTGGGGCAACCAGGTGTATCGTAGTGAGAATTACAATAACAATTGGAAAGGAGAGGGGCTGAGTGCAGGCATTTATTACTATGTGCTCAGGATTAATATGGCTGGTGGGCCACAGTTATACAAGGGATATATAGAACTGATTACGAGATAGGAGAATGAAACAAAGGAGTATCACCATATTAGTTTTCTTCCTGTTCTTCCTGCGGGCGCACGCCCAGCAGGA
This sequence comes from [Flexibacter] sp. ATCC 35208, assembly GCF_001975825.1. Taxonomy (GTDB): domain Bacteria; phylum Bacteroidota; class Bacteroidia; order Chitinophagales; family Chitinophagaceae; genus Chitinophaga. Next base: position 35,351 of record NZ_MTKN01000009.1, on the reverse strand, counting down.
GGTGCAGTTCAGTCAGTACGTTTTTAACGGACTGAGTGTAAATCCTGCCTATGCAGGATACAAGGAAGAACTATACCTGCACAGTAGCTACAGGCAGCAGTGGGCAGGGTTTCCGGGGGCACCGGTCACTGGTACGATCTCGGCGGATGGTTTGACAGATTATTCAGATGGAAGAGTTGGATGGGGGGTGTTAACGGCTTTTGAAAAATTGGGTCCGCAATCTTCCACAGCACTGTTTGTGAACTATTCATACCGTATGCCTATGGATTGGGAAGGTGAAAAAACGCTGGCAGTTGGTTTGGGTGTCGGTGTCACGAATTACAGTGTGGATGGCAGCAATCGTAAATATGTAGATGCAGATGATCCTGACGTAATACTGGGTCGTCAATCTACATTAGTACCTGATGCGCGGGTCGGCCTTTATTATAACTCCGCTACTTCATTTGTAGGTGTGTCTGTATTGAATTTATTTTCTGCTTATACCAGCGGCAAGATCTTTTTAGGGAATGGATTGTTGTATTCTACCTTACGCAAATCCAGGCACCTGTATCTCTCCGCGGGTACCATATTTCCACTAAACCAGGAAGTGCAGTTAAAACCTTCCATCATGGTAAAAGGCGACTTTAAAGGACCTGTAAATGTCGATGTGAATGTCTTCGTTTTATTGCAGGAGACTTTGTGGCTGGGTGCCTCTTACCGTACAGGGTTCAATTATCCCGGAAATACGAATTTACAGCCCAATTTAGACCCTAACAATGCCTTTAGCCTGATGATGGAGGTCTATGCAAATGACAACTTCAGAATTGGCTATTCTTACGACTTTTCGACCAGTGGAATTTCACGATATCAACGGGGTTCACATGAGCTCTCTTTAGGCATTACCATCCCCAGTAGCGCCAGCATGAATAAGGTACAATGCCCTCGTCATTTTTAATATACAACTGATTGTTTTTCAATGCATATTTAACCCTGAAAATATGTGGATAACTTTATCCACATACCCCTCACTACGCAGAAAGTATAGTAAGTGACCTGCTAACTTTGATACTGAAGAACAAAATAACCATTTACCGGCATCCATGCAGCACGGCGGTTAATCAATCACAAACAAAGAAATTAAACGTATGCGAGGACAAAACACCCTTTTCAATCATTTCATAGAAAATCCTGTCTCCAAAACAGTGCGTAAAGGCCGCTCTGCCGATATGATCGCCCTGAGAGACGAATGCCTGCTGCACCGGTATTATTATTACATCAAACTGCAGCATAAACGGTATGATGCCGCTGTACAGGAGTTATCCAAAGAGTTCTACATCAAGAACAGTAATATTATTTACCGGATGCAATGTAACAGTGACCGACTGGAAACCATTATGAAAAAAGAACAACCCGACCTCAGGCAACTACGGCTGCTCTATCCATGGTTGACGTGGTAATGTCAACGATTGTTAACCCTGAAAAAAAAAAGCCTGTATCTTAATTGATACAGGCTTTTTTTATTGAGCGTGTACCTTAATTGATACACGCTCTTTTAATTCGGATACCTGATGCAACCAGGTCTCCATTTATGCGATTCTCAGCGGTTGTATTTATTTATAACCTCTTTTTCATTTGAGATACATGTATATTGTTGCTGACACTCAAAGTACATTAATTGCCAGTTGTGGTTTTGAACCTGGAACCGTACTCACAGGCAAATACTCCTCAAAATCCAGACTATACGTCAGTACCCTTGCCCTGAATGCATCCGATCTTACCTCCGTATTTACTTTAATTCTACTCAGCGGATTGATGCCATCACTACTCCATCCCTGCAATGCTTCGTGCAATTTTCTTTCTACTTCATAATAACCCATCACGGTCGTCGTGTCTAAAAAAGTAACCCCATCATCAGCGAGTACATAATATACTAACCTCAATTGGAGCTCACCATTTGCCCGTTGTCCCTGATTGAGTATTTCTGTAAAAGTGACACTGTTGAAGTCAATAAATACACATGGCCATATAGCAGGTACACTGCTATAAATTTCTGTTTGCCCCATCTCTGGTAAAATACCTTGTATCTCCGGAACTGCTGTAGCGATGTGGGTTTGCAGAGATGTAAAAAGTTGCGCAAATAAACTGTTCATTTCTTTTTTATATTTTTTAAGAGTTAACAACACTGTAAATATCGATCTAATCTGCATCTTAAAAATTCATCGCATCAATGATTATACAGACACTGAAATCTAAATGCACAATAAAAGTATAAGCATTGTTTCGCGATTTTTTCACCGTACGAAAAAGCTGTTCCTTTGTATTGTTATCGCTTGCAACACACACGAAAAAGCATCGATCCTTTTAAAACCTAAATTGTTAACCCTCAGATGTTACTATTAAATGAAGTCATTGATGTTAGCCCCGGAAACGCTCTCTACCAGCGGCTTGGAGACCAGGCCTTCTCTGTAATCGTTCTCATCGGCATTGCATGGTTATTGTGGAAACGCCAGATCAAACTGGAAGATCGTCTCACCCAATATCTCAACGATGACCGTGACAAAATGCAGGGAGTGATAGAAAATAATACAAAGGTCATGGAGCGCCTGGAAAGCGTACTGGAGAGACGTTAGTATTGTCCCCCTATTTAAAAACAAAAGCGCCCTCTGTCAAGAGGGGGCTTTCTAAAAAAGTACACCAATTAAATAATATATACCTATGGCATTCTGTAAAAAAACAGGAACAAAGATCAAACACGCATTACAACAATTCGACGCTTTTATTGCAGCACATGCTGAAGAAGCGCTGCGTGTTACCAGGATTATTAAAGCTGCCCTGGAAAGCCCCGTGGTAGATCTCCTGGAAGCGATCATCCCCGGCGATGCAGATACTATCCTTAAAAACAAAGTACTGGCAGCACTCGAAACAGGTATCGATACCCTTAGCATTCTCGTAACCTGCAAAGAGGAAACCTCACTGGAAGGCAAAATAGCTTGTTTTGTCCGCGCATTATCAACAGTATCTCCCGATCTGCAGGATGCTGTGTTACAAAAATTGCAGAGTATCATTTTGCGTGAGCTGGATGGCAATACAAAGAAGCAGAATATTTATGATCTGTTTAGCCAGGCGAGCTACAGCAATAGTAAGTAATGTTTTTTCACAATTTAAATGGACCTAAAAAAGTAAAAAATGGGATTACCAAAAGTAGCAATTACATTAGGCAACGGCAATCTTGGCAGAACCGTTGTGACTGATGATGGGGTTGCAGGTTTAATTCTGACGGGTTTAGAAAACGGATTGATTTCGTTGAATCAACCCAAGGTGATCTATAGCCTGAGCGATGCCGAAAACCTGGGTATCAAAGACACCAGTTTAAACTTTGATGCATACGCCCGCATCAAGGAATTTTATGACCTGGCTGGTGAAGGTGCAGAGTTGTACATCATGCTTGTTGGCGACGGTGTAAACCAGGCAACGATTGTAGATCCAACCAATGCGGAAGGAGCTGTGAAGCTGCTGAATGCTGCACAGGGACGTATCAGACTGCTGGGTGTATGTTTCACTCCTTCCGACATTTACCTGCCACTCATGAAAGATGGATTAGACGCTGGTACGATTGATGCGGTGCCCAAAGCACAGCAGCTTGCAGAAACTTATGCAGCACAATTCAAGCCTGTACGGATCTTACTGGAAGGTGTCAATGCAGACATCGAACATCCTGAGACCCTGAAAAATCTGCGTACCTTCTCTGATAACCGCGTCGGTATCGTAATCGGTAGTGCACGTACCAATGGCGCTTCTGTGGGCCTTGTACTGGGTCGTGCAGCAGCTGTGCCGGTACAGCGTAACCTGGGTCGTGTCAAAGATGGTGCATTACCAATTACAGGCGCTTATATCGCCGGTAAAAAGATTGAAGACATCACTGGCGTTGATGCGTTGCATGACAAAGGTTACATCTTTTTCCGCACATTCGTAGGTCGCTCCGGTTATTACATCAACGACGATCCTATGTGTGCCCCGACCACCGACGATTACAGTCAGCTCGCATCCGGTCGTGTTGTAGACAAGGCTATCACATTGTGTTATCAGACCTATGTAGAAGAACTGAATGACGAAGTGGCCATCGACGCCGATGGTAAACTCAGCGTGCCTGTTATCAAGTACCTGCAAAGCAGGATTGAAACCGCTGTCAACACCTCTATGGCTGACGAAATCAGCTCCTTCAGCGCTTACGTTGATGCAAATCAGAATGTACTGAGCACCGGTAAAATCACAGTGAAAGCCGCTATCGTACCTGTAGGCTACACCAAAACCATCGAAATATTACTGGGCTTCACCAATCCTGCACTGAACCAGTAATGGCTGTTAACCCCAACATTTAAAAGACAACAACATGATTTTTGACACCAAAGAAGTGACCTGGGCAAACATGAAAGTAGTATTGCTCGGTAAAGAACTGACCGGTATACGGGGTATTAAATACAAATTATCCCAGGAGAAAGAACACCTGCATGGCGCCGGCGATGAACCTATCGGCATCCAGCGTGGTAAACGTATCTATGAAGGTGAAATCAAACTGCTGAAATTTGAATACGATATCCTCGCCGATGCTGTGAAGAATGCAGGCGGCAGAGACATCCTCGACCTCAGCGCCGAGATCGTAGTGACCTATGTAAAAGACACGACCTCCGTACCCCGCACTGATATCATTCAGGGCTTCCAGTTCAAAGAATTTGAAAAAGGCTGGGAACAGGGCGCCAAATTCATGGAGCTCACACTACCCATCATCTTTATGGGCCTGAAACAAAACGCTTAATTTTTTAAACTCACCACAATTATTTAAACCTATATCATGACAGTAGAAAAATCGCTTGCCGTTAGCCAGGAACACATCGATGCATGGAAGAAAAAACACAAAGATGTATTCAAACTCACAGCTGCCGACGGTAAAGTAGGCTATTGCAGAAAACCCAACAGGGATGAAGTCAGCTATGCCATGACACTCATCTCCGGCGATCCGCTGGCGTACCACGAAACTATTCTCAAAGCTACCTGGCTGGGTGGCGATGAGGAGATCGTAGAAGATAAATCCTATCTCTACGGTCTGGGCGGGCAGCTGGATAAACTGCTGGAAGCGAAAAAAGTAGAAGTGGAAAAGCTCTAAGCGAGGCGTCCGGCGATTTTGATAGCAACCCTTTTGGTTATATTCAAACGCTGTTCGAATATTATCTGCCCCAGGTTGACACCTCGCAATTATCCGACGCCCAATGGGCAGAGAAATTTGCACAACTGCATGATATCCGGCAACGGGAATTGAAAGGATTGTCGTTGCTGTCCCGATAGCATGGTGTAAAATAATAAACAATGGCAGACCTGACTACTATTACAACCGATACCTATAAAGACTTACTGAAAGCAGCAGATGCTGCTTTCGGTAAGATCGGTACCTGGATGAAGAATACGATCGATGACAACAATATATTCGTAGCATCCAACAAAAAGCTTGGCGCCTCATTAGGTGATATTGAAGACAGGTTTAAGCGGATCGAAGACCTGAAAAAGAAAACAACAAGTCCTTTCACCATCGCCCGGCTTGACAAAATAAAACTCAAGTGGGAAGAAGATAAAAAGGATATACAGGATCGAAGCGACTTTCTCAATAAAAAAGGATGGAAAGAGAACATCACAAAGAAAACGGATGCTGGTCTTGACAAAATGATCAAAGCCTCGCCAGACCTGCTCGAAATGGGCATGGCAGCGGAAAAGGCACAACTCGGTTTTCAACGGCTCACAGGTTCCTCCACCGCCGCCGCCAACATCCTGAAAGATATCCACCAGATGGCAGCCACCTCTTTCTTCGACAATGACAAGCTACAGGAAAATGCAAAGACCCTGCTTGAAAGTGGTGTCGCTGCCGAAAAGCTGATGCCTGCCATGAATATGCTGGGTGATGTAAGCGGCAGTAACCAGGCAAAAATGGACTCCCTTACCAAAGCCTTTGGGGATATGCAACAGGTAGGTCATCTGACCGAAGATTCCCTGAAAGCCATGAACGAAGCAGGTTTCAAACCACTTGAGCTGATGGCTGCAAACGGTAGCCAATCCATTGAAGAACTAAAGGCTTCCATGGCAGCAGGAGGAGTCTCTACAGAAAGCGTTGTAGCCGCTTTACAGGCCGCTACGTCCAAAGGTGGAGAGTTCTTCGGCGTGATGAAAGAACAGAGCGAAACGGCTACCGGAAAATGGCATTACCTGCAGGAAAAAATGAGCGAAGCAGGAGGTACGATCGGCAATGCCCTCATGCCTACCGTCAGCAACTTTATTGACAACACACTGATACCGCTCGTCGGCTGGTTAAGTGCCGCAGCCGGATGGATCGCTGAAAACTCAGAACTGGTAGGCTTCCTCACCACTGTAGTCGCTGGCGTGGTCCTCGGCTACAAAGCATGGACACTCGCTGCTGAATTATTAGGACCTGCTATGATGGCCAGTGGGATAGGAGCGATCTTCGTGGCTGTCGGTGCATTGATCGGTATCATCATCTATGCCTGGAATACTTTCGGCTGGTTCAGAGGTGGTATCATGGCTGCATGGGAAGTGCTCAAAACCTTTGGCCAGTTTATATGGGACTATACCATTGAACCTATCAAAGATCTGCTCTCCGGTTTGTGGGGCTTAGCAAAAACAGTGTGGTATGTTTTCTCCGGTGACTGGGGCAAGGCCATGGAATCAGGCCAGCAGGCGATAGATGGGCTGACCTTCTCCGGCACCGCAGCAGCGATGAAAAAAGATGTTAATGACATCATGGGCCTAGGCGATAAGGTCGCCGATACTTTCAATGCTGAGGTCAATAAGAAAAAAGATCAGGCAAATGCAGGCCCCGGCAATGGTAGCTCCGGCAGCTGGCAGGGAAATTTCGGAGGCGGATCAGCCAGTGGCACTGGTGCATCCTACTCCTCGTTACCACCCCTTCCTCCCGGCAAAGGAACCGACAAAGCCCCCGTTGTTTCATTTGAACCTGATGCCACCCGCAAAAAGATGTCAATGGACAATACCAAAGACACAGTGTCTGGCATCACCACCGGCGGCGCACGTACTGTAAACATCACCCTGCAAAAGCTCTTCGAAACCATCAACATTACTACCAACACTGTGGGCGAAGGCATTACCAACATGGAGCAACAGGTGACAGATGCACTGCTTAATATTTTAAAACAAGCTTAATTATGGCACTAAATATCGATATCAGCAGCACTTTCACCAGCACCTTTGGCTATACCCCCGAAACCCTTAATGTGCTCACACAGCCTGATATGAACAAACGGGGCACCAGTTACTATGGCAAAGAAACCTGGAACAAAGCCTATTTCATGGCTGTAAAACTAGGTACTCTTGAACTATATAACCCCGTCATCAGTATCAGCAACCAGAAAACCATTGTACAAACAGCACTGGTAAACCGGTCCGGTACGGTGAAGGAAATGATCAGCAAAGAGGATTATAAAATAAACATCAAAGGCATTATTCTACGCGAGGACAACGCTTTTCCTGATGGTGAAATCAGCGACCTGTTGGACCTGTATAACAGGAACGAAGCACTGCCCATTGTCTGCGCACTGACCTCGCTCATCTTTGACGAAGGTGAAAAAGTAGTGATCACCGATCTTTCTTTTCCTCCATCACCAGGTACAAAAAATATACAAGCTTATGAAATGAACCTCATCAGCGATTTGAAATTCATCTTAAACAAAGCTTAGATGTTTATCCTGAAATGTGAAATCAAGATCGGCAGCTACACATTCTATTCCGTAAAAGAAGTCAAAGTCAAACGCAGCCTGCATTCCTTCGTTGATACTGCCACTATTACTATTCCTGCTTCTGCTGTGTTGCGATATACCGGTAAGCTGCCAACAAAGTCCGTTGTGAATTCAGCCGATCAGTTTGCAGAAGGCAATAAAGTTGAAATCTGGCTGGGTTATGACGATGTACTTAATCTGGAATTTGAAGGATTCGTCAGGAGGATCAATGCTGCCACTCCCTGTATAATAGAGTGCGAAGGCTATAGCTGGCAACTGCAACAAAAAGGTATACTGGATAGTAACAAAGCCATCACCCTGAAAAAGCTGCTCACTAAAATTACGGCTGGCACTGATATCCTCCTGAGTAATGAAATACCCGATCTTAACCTGAACCAGGCTTATTTCTCAGGTATGACAGGCACCGATATTCTCGACTGGTTGAAAAAGAACCTGTACCTGAACGTCTATTTCGAAGGCAAATTATTGTATGCCGGTTTTGATCATCTCAAAAATCCGAAAGCAGGCAAATACGTCCGTGGCCGCAAAGCCGGTGATGCACTGACTTACGAGGAAGTGAAGGACGATGCCGGTTATCAGATCGGTTATACCGTGATCAAGGATGATGAGCTCAAATTCAGGAAAGCCAGTGATGCGCATGTGTTAGTCAAAGCCATCTACATTGATAAAAAGAACAAACCTTACACCGCCGAAGCTGGTGATAAGAACGGCGCTGAAACCACGATCCATATCTCTCATTTTGAAGATATGAATGCCCTGAAAAAAGCCGCAGAAAATAAGTTGAAAACACTGAAATACGATGGCTATGAAGGTAAGCTGGTGGCGTTTCTGCAACCCTATGTTTTTCCCGGGTGTAAGGCTGCGATATCAGATACGAAGTTCCCTGTCCGTAATGGCACCTACCGCATCGAAAGTACAGAAGTTACTTTCGGTGCGTCGGGTGGCCGGCGGCTGACTGAAATAGGTCTTAAAATTTAAAACCCTATGACGAAGACACAACGTGAATTGATAGATGCGCTGAAGAAGTTGTCGCATACTGATACCATTATTATTCCGGCTATTGTAAAGGAAGTAGATGAGGAGGAAGGCACCATTGTAGCCGCCACTGCCACTGGTTTGGAAATAGCAGATGTAAGACTGCGGTCTGTGATAGGAGATAATGACGGCGTACTGATTTTTCCACAGGTAGATAGCAGTGTGCTCATGGCACGGATACAGGAGAGCAATTACTTTGTAGTGATCAGTATGGAAAAGGTGGATAAGATCCAATACTTCGTAGAAGATAAATTCTTTGAGATGGATAAAGACGGACTCGAAGTGAGTGCGGGTGATGAATCCCTGAAGAAATGCTTGGATGACCTGCTGGATGAGATTGTAACTATTTATGCGCCGATGAATAAATCTGCTTTCATGAATATTAAAAAACGATTAGCGAAGCTATTAAAATAAACCTATGTCACTGAATAAAAGTATGCTGGAAGCAGCGATAAAAAATGCGTTCAAAAATATGAAGAATACGGATGGTGATGAAGAGCAAACGCTGAATGCATTGTCTGGCAAGCTGGCAGAAGCGATTGATACTTATATCAAAACAGCTCAAATCAATTATATCCCTCCCGGGTTGCAGGATTCTGTAGGCGGGCCTGTAACCGGAGTTTTTAACGGATTTTTATCATGAAAGACATCCTATACAACACAGACCTGGACCTCGACATCCGAAACGGCGATTTCGTTACCGGCTTCAGCGATCTGCAACACCAGGAAATCATCCTCATGAATAACCGGGCCACCTTCAAGGAATCTCCCGATACAGGTATAGACGCTTTCGGTTTCCTACAGGACAATGACTACCATTCCCTGCTCGCCGAAATACGTACCCAGTTCATCGCCGACGGTATGACTGTTAAAAAAATCACCCTTTCTGACGCCGGTCAGTTAAACATCGATGCTACCTATGGAGACAGTTAATGTAAAACCCCATCAATGCCTGCTAGACATTTCCATGCAGGAAAAAGGAAGCATAGCCGCCCTCTTCGACTTTGCTGTCGCCAATGCCCGCAGCATTACAGATGACTGCATCGCTGGTGAAACACTATTCATCCCTGATATCGACATCATCGATATGCGTGTATGGCAGGAATTGCAGGAAGAAGGCGTGGTCCCTTCTAATGGTTACACCACCGAAGACGCTGCCATCGTAATGGGAGGCATCGGCTACATGGGTGTACAGCTGGACTTCCGCATCAGTTAAAAATTAAAACAATTATGGCAAGAACAATCACCGAAATACAGGATGATATTATCAGCCGTATCACAGGTACAACAGAGCTCTCTATGCTCAACAGCAGTAGCAAGGTGGCCGTATGGAGGCTCTGGACCTATATTGTAGCCGTGAGCATCTGGGCGCTGGAAAATCTTTTTGATCTGCATAAGTCTGAAGTAACGACACTGATCAATGAGAAAGCGCCACACAGTCTGCGCTGGTATGCAAACAAGGCAAGAGGCTTTCAATATGGATCGGAGCTGGCTTATGAAGCGGATTACTACGATAACTCTGCATTAACAGACGATCAGGTAGCCGAACAACAGATCATTGCGTATAGTGCTGTTGTCGAGCAGGCCAAAGGTCTGCGGCTGAAAGTAGCCCGCATTGTGGAAGGCGATCTGAAGGCGCTTACAGCACAACAGCTGGAATCATTCGCAACCTATATGAGCAAAATTAAGGATGCCGGTGTGACACCGCTTATTGTGGAAAGCCTGCCTCCTGATAGTCTGAAGCTGCAACTGATCATCTACTATAACCCATTGGTATTGGGAAGTGACGGTGCACGCCTGGATGGTACGAATCCTGATCCTGTCCGTGCACGTGTCAAAGACTACCTGAAGAACTTACCTTTCAATGGTACACTGGTATTGGCTTACCTGGTAGATGCCCTGCAACAGGTAGACGGTGTGGTGATCCCACATATCGTACAGGCGCAGGCACAATATGGTACATTGCCCTACACCGCTTTTGATGTAAAGTATAACCCCGATGCCGGATATCTGCGGATAGTAGATGAGAAAGACCTGGATATTTCATTCACTCCTCAAAGCACGATCCGATGAGCAGCATATTTGACATTGACTATCACAAACTGATCAGGTTAATGATGCCGCCACGGCTCAGAAAGGTATTACATATTTCATGGCTGCAGGCTATTACCTATCCTGTCAACATATTGTATCAGCAGTTCCGGCGAAATCGTGATGCCAACCTTTATAGATTGAGCATTACACCACAGGTAGTGTATATGGAAAAATTGCTCAATGATCGGTATGATCTGGCTGACAGAGGTATCCGTATTGTAGATGCGGTGAGTAATGAAGTGACCTTAATATATCAGGAAGAAGAGTCCAAACCAAAGTTCCTGTATACCGAAACAGAAGCACAACCTATCTATCTCTTTACTGAAGCCGAAATTGGCAATGAACCTGTAGATTTTTATGTACTGGTACCTGCCACCATTACCTTCAATGAAAATGAGATGTCTGCACTGATCGATACCTATAAGCTGGCTGGTATGGCTTACAAAATTCAAAGAGTATGAACAAAATAGAACAATTAACAAACCTGGGTGGTTTCCCCATGACCCAGTATACGCTTGACTTTATGCAGTCGTCCTACCACGATGCGCTGGCAGGGTTATCGAAGATGATCGGCAATGGTGTGATCGTGTCAGGTATGGAAGAAGTAGGTAATAATGTAGCAGACGGCTGGATCAGTTATAATGGAGAATTGCTGCCATTTGTAGGAGGACCCAAACAATCCACATGGATCGTAGAAGAACTCTCTGAAAGCAGGCTCTTTGCTGATCAGGTGACAAGGAATGTATACTTCACAAAAAGAGCACGTTTTGCATCTGGTGGTATTGCCTATGGCAACCTGCAGCGAATAGAAACCCTGCTGAGTCTGAGAGATACAGTCGCCAATATGCAGGCTTCATTTACACAGCAGATAAATAAACTGTGGAAGAAAGGAGATATTATCGAAGTGGATTGTGATGCCCAATACATTTCAGACAATTTCACCAGTACCGGTTTGGGTATTAATGAAAGAGACGGCTGGGCAATCTGTAACGGTAATAATGGTACCCAAAACCGGATGGGTAAATTCCCTGTAGGTTACGACCCAAGCAGGACAGATTATAGTCCTGTGGGTAAAACCGGTGGTTTGGAAACCGTTACACTGATTGAGTCGCAGATGCCGAAGCACAAGCATAGTTTTGAAGTAGCCGTAGAGCAAATTGGAGTATTAACCACCAAAACCTATGGTATCTCAGGTGGTTACTCACCAACCGCCGGTACGTTTACCGGTGGTATGGCCACCACCGGAGGAAACCAACCCCATGAAAACCGTCCTCCCTTCATAGCTACACTCTACATCCAGAAAATAAAATAACATGGCAATACGCGAACGAAATAAACTAAAAGGATGGTTTCAAACCGGCGCCTATCCCACGCAGGATCAGTTCTGGGACTGGCTGGACAGCTTTCTCCACAAATCAGAAGACACCATCGGTGTGGATAACATCTCTGGCCTTCGCACCCTGCTGGATAACAAAGCTGACTTCGAAGCCTTCAATACACTCTATCAGCAATTCCAGGAAGTAGCCGGCTCCATGAAAAAAATATGGAGGCTGGATGTAAATATCTCCCTGTCTGATGACTACCTGAATGCCCAGTACCCAACTGCAACTAAAGGCACACAGGTAATATGCCCTTCCATTTCGCAGGGCGGCGAAGTATACGAGAAGTATGACGATACGACCAATGCATGGTTCCGGTTGTATATGATCAGACCTTCTCTGACTGGCAGCCCTGGCGTAATGGCGGGTATAGAAGTAGATAACTATGTATAAACTTAAAAATTAGTAAATGAATATTGAGCTAACAAAAGTGATGTGGTCGGATGGAAAGGCGCCAGGTTCCCCGCAAACAATGAGCCTGAGCTTTCGCAGACAGGATGCTCCGGATGTAGCAGATAGCTATACACTGGTTACCGACAGCCTGTTTGTACTCACGAGTGGTACGATAGTGAACCCTCCGCTCATCAAAGGGCTGGAAAATGAAACGCCTTATGTATTCCGGCTTACGAATAGTGATGTAACTGGCGGAAGTCTGGATGTACTATATACTACACCGAATGAACTGGTATATGATGCACTCAGCGGACAATATGCACCTAATGCAAGGATAGACTGTGTGAAAGAAGATGGTAACTTTCTAACCGGCATGATCCCTACCGATGGCAAGCTGTTTTACACACTGGAAAATGATTTCAAAGACTATTTTGGTAACTATGGAAATGTCCGGTTGCCCGATAACCCTGTACTGAAAAGAATATCCGGGTATACTGGCGTGTATCTTGACTCACAGACAAACAAAATTACATTGGATGATATCTCCATGTTAGATATTTTAGGTAGCGATGGAAAGAGCGGGTATGGTCTGGGTATCTACTTTTATGTCAGCAGTGCAGACCTTGCTACAACTGGTACATGGCCGCTCATGACCTGCCTGGACAATAATGGGAATGGCATTTGGGTATATGTAAATAATGTAAACAAGCGGGTAATCTGGCAGCAGAAAAATGTAGACGAAGGCGAAAGCGAAAGTATCACCTCTTCTACTACCATCATTCCTGACAGCTGGAACAGGCTGTTGATAGGAAGAAGTGCTGGCAACCTAATCGCAAATCAGCTTTACTACATGTACCTGAATGGTGCGTCTGTAGGTAACGGTAATATCACCGGAAATTCAATCCCGACTACGATCAGCTCCACTACGAAACTGACTATAGGCGCCAGTACCTGGGGAACAGGAAATATTGGCAAAGGAACTTTCAGGAATATATTTGTTAACTCAGGTTTATCCCAGTTGGGTGACAATTCCGGCTTCTCCGTTCTGGCTCCACCTGTAGGTTATTTACAGGATCCCTATAATGCGGGTAATGTAATCACTATTCCTCACGAGAACCTGATTGAAGTTACCAGCACCAAGGTCAGTTTTACACTGCCACAGAGCCTGGCAAATGGTAGTTATGATTTCTATGTAAAGTATAACAACAACACCAGTACAACGACCCCTGTTCGCATCTACGTGAACGACATCTCAAAGCAAACCAGTGCATATGATTTCAACTTCGCACTCGCTGATGACAATGGTAATACCATCGATATGTTCCAGGTCAATCACTATGCCTTGTCGAAAAACCTCGATGGCGGTGCAGATGGTGGCGTCGTTCCCAAAAACATCTACTTCAAAGATGGCCTGCTCGTACTCGAAGCACATGGCGACTGGTATGACGGCCTCTTACATGGCGTAGATACCGATGGCGCTGCCAAAAAACATACAGAATCAGGCGACCCGTTAATAGGAGAGTACTGGAACACCCGTGTAGGGGCAGCTGTCACTACCCAGAGATACTGTGGATACGGCCGCTATATAGTAGAAGCAAAACTACCCAAACAATTTGGCGTATCTCCCTTCTTCCGCCTATACCATCATGCAAGCGCTAAACTCCAGGACCCGTTTTACGACCAGTGCATTGCCAGCGGTCTGCATCAGCAGGGTAGTTACTTCGAGGGGGATGGCTACTTTGTAAAAGTGAAGAACGAGTGGTCTCTAGAACTACCATCCAACAATGCAGTCTGGTCCTTTTATACAGTCAACGCCATGCTGACGGCCAGTTATATCAACCCCTATGCAGGTATGAAGGTGATCGTACAATACGATACCGATGAAAACAATGGTACTTACCAGCTAAACACACCTGCCGCTCCAAACCAGCTTTCCAGCTGGACAAAGTTCAGCGATGAAATGCAGTTTTTAAAACAACCCCGCAGGGATCAGTTGAAAATAACAAATGCACGAGGTGAACTGGGTGAAGGTGTCGGTTTTACACAGACACCGGATAACCAGCAGGAAGAGTTCCTTGAAATGCGCGCTTCAGCAGGAAAAGATATCTGGGACGATGCATTCCATGAATTTAGAATTGACTGGTATGCGAACAGGGTGGAATACTACATTGATGGTGTGCTGATCCAGAACAATCCTTTCTATGTACCTGACATCGCGGGCCGTTTTTCATTTGGTCTGTCCTTTCCTTCCAAACCATCCAGCCTCAGTCCATGGTTACCTGATCCGGAACAACTGTCCGCAGGTGTGGCTGCATGGCATCACCAGGCTATGACGGTGAGAAGAGTGGCGTTCACGCCATTTACAGATGCTGTGGCAGGTGGTACGAACCGTTTATTAGGAGAAACTGCACCTTACCTTGGGTTGTATAGATTTCCTTTCTTATATGGTTAATGAAGTAAAACAAGGCTGCTGTCCGGTCAGCAGCCTTGTTTATATTTAGTTTTTAACGATCTTTTTATTGATCATCTTTCCATTATGCACCAGCTTTAATAAATAGATGCCCGCCGGAACACCCGCACCATTAAAAGTCCTTGTATACTGCCCCGCATTCAATATCTCATTGGCCAATACCCGCACAGGATGTCCATCAATCGCATACACAATCAGCGAAGTCTGCCCTGCATCCTGCAATGTGAATTGAATTGTCATACGCTGAGAGAATGGATTTGGATAAACATTGACAACAGATAATTTTTCAACAGCAGTTTTTAAAAGGGAGACATTATCTGTTTTTAACAGTGAAACATTTTCCGTTTTTAAGAGTGATACATCCTCTGTTGCGGCTTTTTTAGCCGGTGAAGTATTAATTACAAGCTGTGGCACACTGCTACCACTTTTCTTAATCTGCACTTCCGTAATACTATTCCATGCATTCACACTATTTCCATGCCCTACGATCTTCACATACTTCGCACTTACAGGTGTAATAGGAAAGCTCTCTGATGCAGTTGAAGTACCACTACTTTTTAAACCAGTCGCAGCATTCGTCCATGTACTCCCATTTGTGCTTGTCTGGATATCAAAAGTTGCCACTCTCGTATTTCCCTGATAAAATGCAATATCCGCACCTGTCACCGTCGTCGCAGCATCCAGACAAAACTGCAGATACTGCCCGTCGCCGGATGAAGACCATCTGGTAGCTAAACTACCATCCAGTACATTCGCCGCTACATTGCCATCATCCCCACTGGCACTCACCGGAACACAGGTACCCGCAGTCGCCTCTGGTTTCCACCAGTTACCGGAAATAAACAATTGACAAAGCAAACTATAAGAATCACTATAATACCCGGATTTCTTAGTAGTCAAAAAAGTCCAGCCACTATTCAAAAATGACTGATTATTGCTATTCACCACAGACGCCGCTACAAAAGGCGCTACAAATACGGCCTCAGGATCAGAACCAGTAGTAGTACCATTCAATTTATACCCATCTTTAATACTGGAAGGATTGCCTCCACTTTTAGTAATAATCCATGACGCCATTTTATTCGCCAGTGTATATGCACTGGAAGAACCATACAATGCGTAATCCATCACTACCCGCAATGGCACACGGCAGGCATTGTAATTATACTCGTTTGTTTGCGGTCCTTCATCGATATAATTCTGTGGCGCTGGCTCAGGTGGATTCTTTACCACAAAGTCAGAGATCAGCCCTGTATTAGGCGAATAGGTGGCAGTAAATGAATTGTACACACTATAGAGGTTATTGATCAGTGTCAACCATGTGGCATCTCCTGTTTCCTGGTAGAAAGCACGTAAGTGACTCAGCATCCAGTCAGACGGTCTGGTATTGAGTGCACTCTTACTATCCCAGTCACCCAGGTTCAAACGATTGGTACTGGTCACATTGGCCACTTTTAGCCCGTTAGTGATCATTTTCTTTGCCTCATTGAGGTAATTGATGGTTCCATTGGACCCCCACTGATAATGGGCTAAAATCAAGGAATACGCAATATCCACATCACCATCCGTTGCAGAATCAAAATGCCCCTGCGCACCGGTGGCATCCGCCACGACCCAACCCATGAGATTCGTATTGATGGAGCTATGGAATGCTCTCGCCGTCTTAAACAACCCATCATAGATAGTTTTTGCATTCGGGTCATAACCCGCCATCAGCACGGTAATTACCATGCCATAACCCTGCCCCTCAGAAGAACCCAAAGGGGTATAACCCTCTGCATCCCCGCTGATCTCTCCCTTGATATAATAACCACCGGAGAGAGTTGACAACGTTTTTACATACTTTGATTTCCAGTAATCATAATAACTCGCAACACTGGTATTCATCGAAGCCTGCGTTACATTACTGGGTTTGATACAATTGGCATAAGTGACTGCCTGTGGAAAAGGTTTGTTTTGCGCTTGTACAGAACTATTGACAATACAGCATACGCTGATCGCCAATATAGCAGATCGTAGGATCATGTGGTTAATTTTAAGGGTGACTGATATAGGTTTTACCGGAATTTCTAAGGTTTTCGAATAAGGATTTTTAAGGTTTTCGTAAAAGAGGACAGTTTCTCAGTCAGTATAGTCATCTTAAAAATAGGGAATTTGCAAACGATTGCAAAATAAAAGAAACAACACTTATTTAACCCAATTGTTAAAAAATCCTCCCGACCTTTGCCTCTCAGGAAATCTAAACAAACATGAAACACATTTGCCTGGCGATGCTGATCACGCTATCAACGCATTTCGCTTTTGCTCAGGACACAACGCAGCAGATTGTTCAAGGACGCACCAACAGCAAAGAGCAGGAAGCCAAACCTTATGTCATCATGATCTCTATCGATGGCTTCAGGTACGATTATGCAGAAAAGTACCAGGCAAAAAATTTACTGGAACTGTCCGGCGAAGGCGTGAAAGCCACTGCCATGCAGCCTTCTTATCCAAGTTTGACCTTTCCTAACCACTATACACTAATCACCGGTTTGTATCCTGCCCATCATGGGCTGGTAGACAATTCCTTCTATGACAGGAATCGCAAGCAATCCTATGAAATGAAGAACCGCGACGCGGTGGAAGATGGTACCTGGTACGGCGGAACCCCGCTCTGGGTACTGGCTGAAAAGCAACATATGGTCAGCGCCAGTTATTTCTGGGTAGGTTCGGAAAGTCCTATTCAAAATACACGTCCTACCTACTCATACCGCTACCAGGAAAAGACAGG
The DNA here is from genome assembly GCF_001975825.1 of [Flexibacter] sp. ATCC 35208. Classification (GTDB taxonomy): domain Bacteria; phylum Bacteroidota; class Bacteroidia; order Chitinophagales; family Chitinophagaceae; genus Chitinophaga. The sequence goes on along the minus strand of NZ_MTKN01000009.1, from coordinate 17,417 downwards.
TATCGACAACCGTATTCAGTCCGTCGTAAACTGGCTGAAACTGCCGGCAGCACAACGACCTCACCTGATCACCTTTTACTTCCCTGAGGTAGATCATGCCGGGCACAGCTATGGTCCTGAGTCAGAACAGGTAAAACAACAGGTACAGTTTGTCGATGAAAGCATCGGTAAAATGGTGAAAGCAGTGAGTGCATTGAACCTGCCTGTGAACTACATCGTAGTATCAGATCATGGTATGAGTGCTGTAGATACAATGCACCTTATACAACTGAAAGATATGGGATTAAAAATGTCGTGGGGTGGTGAGAAAGCAATGTTTTACAGTGATGATACAGCAAAGGTAAACGAAGCGTATGCATATTATAAATCTCACGAAGACCACTTCAGGGCTTATAGGAAAAATGAAATGCCTGCAAGATGGCATTATGGAACAGAAGATAAATACAACCGTATCGGTGATATCATAATAGTACCTGATGCGTATTATATTTTCGCGCAGCCTAAACGGGGCGAACAACATACCGGTCATCATGGATTTGATAATAATCTCACGGATATGAATGCCGTATTCATGGCGTGGGGCCCTGCATTTAAAGCGCACCAGCGGATTGGTACATTTGCCAATATACACGTGTATCCGCTGGTAGCTGAAATATTGGGTCTGCAAATCACAGAACCGGTCGATGGCCGGCTCGAAGTATTACAACCTATATTAAAGGGCAGATAAAACTCTTTTTATCATTTCATCCATTGCTTTGTACTCTATCCATCTCATCACGACCACTAAGTCATGCTCCGGATCTACATATATCAGGTTACTCCCATTTCCTACATGTACAAAAGCACTGGCCGGTGCACTGGGCTCCTTTTGTTGCCATTCGCCCCTGGGAGGAAAATACCCTTGTTTGGATTGAGCGAATCCTTGCCATGAAATACTAACGAGCAGGAAAAGAAGGATAGGTGATTTCATACTTGCAAGATAAGAAGAATTGAATGGTTGGTGTTAAATTTGCTATACGTATACAGGTTTTCGCTATCTTCAACTACCAATGGAAAAAATAATACAGGACTTATCGGGGATTGAGGTATCCAGCATGGATCTGGATGCCGCTATATCATTCCAGCCGTTTATCAATCGCCTCCGTGACAGGATCAGGAACGAGCAAACGGCAAAGAAAACTTTGTATGAGCAGGTGCTGGCCACTTACGAAACATACAACCTGTCGCAGGAGGGAATTCCATTGACAGATATTGACAAATACGAGGCCCTTCTGGACCTGATGTATGCCTGTCTTTCGCCTGCCATGACGAACGAAAGGGAGCTGGCATGGGCCATGAACATGCCTTTTCAGCCAATTATTTTCTACGGTACCACCCTGTTTTATGAACTGATGCGCAACCGTCGGGATGACCACGATATTTATGTGACTACGAAGAACGCTGACGACTATCAACACAATCGTCTCAAATCATTATATTCCTTTGTACTGCAGAAGCTGTATAACTTCCAGGCACCTACGCAACTGCCGGATGTACATGCAGGTATCAACTTAGCTACAGGTTTGTTGCAATACTATGCCATGCAGATCAACATGGATTACATTGAAGTCACTGCCAAAGGTCCTTTGCCTGAGCTGGATTTCAGTGAACTCTATATGCGTATGAGTGAAGGGGAGGGGTATGACATCCTGCTGGAAATGCTGCCATTGTCTCTCTTCAAAATAAGAGGGATCTGTATCCTGAATCTCACAGACGTCACCGCCGAAAAAGCCATTGATAATATAGAGCGGATACGCCTGAACCGTACACCTGACAAGGAAGAAGAGAACTACAGGTATGTGATCAAATCGCTGAAGACGCTGGTTAAAAATAACCAGATCGAGTTTGATCTCTTCCCGTTTGTCAGGGTGAACAATGAACCTGTATACGGCTATGTAAATGGCGGTACCGGTATCCTCTCCGAAGTATGGGGAGAAGGTCGTGTATCTCCCGAAGAGTTCCGCCGGCAGGCCAAAGGATATTTCTCCAATCCAAATTTCTTCTTCTCTCCTGATATATTTTCTGAAAAACAGCAGCAGCAGGACCACCTGGATCACTTCCGTAAACTGGGTGTGCGCTCACTGGCACTGATGCCGGTATTTCACAATCGTACACCGGTAGGAGTATTGGCAATCCATACCTGGGAAAACGCTTCTTTTGATGAGAAGGTTATTGTATTGCTGCAACCAGCCATGGCAGCCATCGGCCGTTTGCTACAGATCTATATTGATGAGTTCAACTATGAAATAGAAGGCATCATCAAAGAAAAATTTACCTCTATCCAGCCAGCCGTGCAATGGAAGTTCAACGAAGTGGCCTGGCAATACCTGCATGATAAAAAACGCCATTTAGCGGATAACGAATTCAATATTCACTTTGACAATGTCTATCCATTATATGGTGCGGTAGATATCCGCAACTCTACTATAGAACGGAACAAAGCTATTGTAGCCGACCTGGATGCTCACCTGTCATTACTGGGTGGTACCCTGAATACCTTACAGGAACGCTATCCATCATCCCTGCTGGAGGAGATGATTTACAAGTGCTGTAAGTGGCAGGAAATACTGGGATCAGACCAGCTGTATGCCAATGACGAAGATAAGCTGAATGGTTTCTTAAGAAAAGAAACAACACCATTCCTCTCGCACCTGGCCGTGCGACACCCGGAAAGCAAACCATTGGTAGATGAATACCTGAAAGTGCTGGAAACTTTTAACAACAGTACGACCGGTGAAAAATATTCACTGGAAGTATCTATGCAGTTGATCAATGAAGCAGTGAACGAATATTTTGAAATAGAGAAGATCCAGTTACAAAGCCTGTACCCCTGTTACTTTGAAAAGTTCAGAACGGATGGGGTAGAGTACGATGCATATATCGGACAGTCTATTGCACCTCAGCATCCTTTCGATCATTTTCATCTGAAGAACTTACGCCTCTGGCAACTATCCAGTATGGCTGCGATTGCACGCATTACGCATGCCTTACTACCGAACATGCCTAAGGTTTTACACACCACCCAACTCATTTTTGTTCACAACCATACTATTGATATCAGTTTCAGGGCAGACGAAAGACGCTTTGATGTGGAAGGCGCTTACAACATCCGTTACCAGATGATCAAGAAGCGCATTGACAAAGTGCGTGTCAAGGATACAGAAGAGCGCCTTACCCAACCGGATAAGATCGTGCTGATCTATTTCGATGAAAAGGATGTGGATGATTACCTGCCCTTTATCGAATATCTACAGGAGAAGGACACCCTTTGCAGGGACCTGGAATACCTGTTGCTGGAAGATCTGCAGGGCTTAAGCGGTCTCAAGGCTTTGCGTGTAGGTGTGGTGTACGAATCTTCACTGAACGATTAGTTTCTTCGTTTCTTTAATGCCTTTAGAAGTCAGTCGCACGAGGTACATGCCAGCCTCCAGGTCACTGATGCCCACATTCAGGCGGGTGGTACCTTCCTGCAAACCACCCAGGAAAGATTTCACCAAAGCACCCCGGCTATTGTAAAATTCAATTAATACCTCAGCAGCGGTTTGCAATTCATACTTAATATTGACATTGCCGGATGCGGGATTAGGAAAGACTGTCAGATCGGCGGCGGCGGTTTTCTCTTCCTGTGAGGAGACAGACACGGCGCTCCATGTAAAGGTCGTACCGGTATTGATCTCTTTCGCATTGCAGTTCAGGCTCAGCAGGTTGCTCTCCATAAAGACAAATTCTCCTTTTAAATTTTGCAATGCAACAGTATTGTTGCTCAGGCCTACCCATTTAAAACGGGAGTTGTGATCAATCATCGTGCTGGTACAACGCATTGGGCTGGTAGATGTAACATAGCGACCGTTACTACCCTGCAGGGCGATGGTGCTGTCACCGGCATCGACAATTATAAATTGTTCGGAGGCGCTGATGGAGGTATGATCGCATTTCATAGGGCCATACCTGTCAGCGGCAGACATGAGCCAGACATCGTTGAGCAGGTAAATCGTGCTGCCTACGGGTGCAGGGGGAATGGTATCCTGTGCTTGTACAGACAGGATAGCCGTCAGCAATGATATACAGCACAGTAAGTAAAGTTTCATGGATAGGTTTTAATATCAATAAGAGATATGGAATACGGCTATTACATAACGCAATAAAAAATATTTTATTATAAAACTAATTGTGCATGTAAGCGCTGCAATGTTCCAGGCAGGTCCCCACACAATCCCGGATGTACTTTAGATGATTGAATAATCGTACTTCTTGTTGCAGTCAGCCAGCGAAAACGGGAGGGTTGGTCCAGTTTGGCAATCGGTCCCGCATCACGATGTCCTGCGGCAATCTGTTCAAAGGCAACCAGGTATGCGTTTAGTTCCTCCATATCGATATCCGGCGCCAGGCTCCTGATCTTTTCCTCGTTCAGGGTATAAATGGTTTGCAGATACCGCTGTTGTTTACAATACAGGATCACACCTATATTGAGAAACTCTTCGCGTACCACACTGGGAACTACGCGAATGACAGCATACTCATATAAGTGCTTCTCTTGCATGTTGTGCTTCTTTTACAAATATTTCAGACACGGCGAGGCGTGTAGTTAAGAAATTATAATATACCTGTCTTACATCATCCGGCGATTCGCCGGAAGGCCATTCCTGCAACCATACGTCAGGGATCAGGTGCACGATTCCCCTGATCTTTTCAGGTGTCAGTATTGCTTTCAGTTGCGTATCTGCTTCCGCGATCATATTGGCCTGTGGCAGCAGTACGTGGTCTTTGACCTGTACAAACGGCTTTTTGGCAGATTCCTCCCAGTTATTCCAGGAGTGGTGAAAGTACAGGGAAGCGCCATGGTCTATGAGCCAAAGCTCTCTGTGCCACATGAGCATATTGGTATTGCGGGGGGTACGGTCTACATTGGTAAGCAGGCAGTCCATCCATACAATAGACGATGCCAGTTCAGGGTCTATTTTAGTCACCACCGGATCGTAGGTGACAGCACCTGACAGGTAATGGACACCCAGGTTCAGACCAACGCTGGCCTTCAGGAGGTCCTGTATTTCCTCATCGGGTTCCGTACGGCCAAAGGCACTATCCAGGTTGGCAAACACGATTTCCGGCATTTTCAATCCTAATGCGCGGGCTATTTCTCCTCCTATCAGTTCGGCTACCAGGGCTTTGATACCCTGGCCGGCACCCCGGAATTTCAGTACATACAGGAAACCGTCATCCGCTTCAGCGATGGCGGGTAGGGAGCCACCTTCCCGAAGCGGCGTGACATATCTTGTTACGCTAACGGTTCTAAGCTCAGGTTGTTGATTCATACCCGCAAGTTAGGTAAAAGAGGTAATACCCTTCATACAGTCAGGGAGATAACCCGCCTATAAGCCGCCTATAACCCGCCCATAAGCCGTAGATAAGCCGCATCTATATAGAGGCGGCTTATCTACGGCTTATGGGCGATTTATGTATGGGTTACTCTTATTTCTTACTCCTTTTCGATGTATCTTGCACCATAATTTTGCATTAATCATTTGACGGATCAATTCACAACATGGGTAAGAGAAGCGGCGGACGGAAATCAGCTGGCATATGGTTATTTATATACCCATCATTACCCCCGTCTGCAGGTTGCCATTACCTTTATTACCCAGGATAAGGACGAAACCGAAGAGATCCTGCAGGAAACTTTCCTCCGTATCTGGAAAACAAAAGAGAAGTTATTACTGGTACGGTCATTTGAAGACTACGCCTTCCGGGTAGCCAAAAACCTCCTGTTCGACCTCCTCCGGCGCAAAAAGGTTCACCTGAAAGCCATCGACACCATCTTCCGGCATCAGGACGATGCCACTACCGGTGGTGATCATCAGCTGGTTTATAAAGAATACCATGACATTGCCACCCGTGCCATCGATACCCTCGATCCTCAGAAAAAGGAGATTTTCCTGCTGCGCACACAGGAAGGACTCAGTTTTGAAGAAATTGCCGCCAAATGCGGGATCGCTGTAGTCACCGTCAAAAAACATTTTTACACAGCTTTTCATACCCTCAAAAAGCTCCTGAATGAGCATGGTGGCATATTTACCTTCCTCCTCATCGTCTGGTCCAGGGGCCATTAGCATTTTTTTTTTCAAAACAGCGTATACGAATCTTTCACGAGTTCGTCTCTAGTATATGAGCGACGAGCAGATCATCCATTTAATTCATAAATACAGGAGCGGTACACTGACCGAAGCGGAGGAGCTGGCTTTTTTTAGCTGGTATGCTGAAGTGGAGGCCGATGCGTTCCATCGTATCCTGCAACAGGCAGGAGAAGTGGATTATGTGCCAGCGTCGCCTGCGTTTCTGTCTTCAATGCAGGAGCGCTTACAACATAAAGAAGGGGTAGTCAGGAGAATGCCATTCCTGCGCCGCGCTGCTGCTGCAGCGGCCATCATTGTACTGGGCGCCTCCGCCTGGTACGTTTTCAAACCACAACGCAGACCTTTACCACCAATGGAAGTCGCAACAGTGAATGATGTACAACCCGGTAAAAGTGGTGCCGTGCTCACCCTCGCGAACGGCCAGGTCATAGCCCTGGATAGTACCGGTAATGGGGTGATTGCCAACCAGAATGGAACCACGGTGACATTAAAGAATGGTAGTCTGAGCTACAATGCAGACAAAGCCGCCTCCGTGAGCTACAACATGATCCATACGCCGAATGCCAGGCAGTTCAAACTGGTATTGCCGGATGGTACCACTGTATGGCTCAATGCAGGTAGTTCCCTCAAATATCCCACCGCCTTTACAGGTAGTGATAGGACCGTCACGATTACGGGTGAAGCCTTCTTCGATGTAGCAAAAGATGCAGTTCATCCTTTTGTAGTAGAAGTAGCCAACCAAATGAAAGTACAGGTACTGGGCACACAGTTCAATATCAATGCCTATACTGACGAACAGCAAATCAAAGCGACCCTGATACAGGGAAGTATCAGGGTGAACAAAGGTGCCGCAGCGGTTGTATTGCAACCGGGCCAACAGGCGCAGGTGAACGATGATATCACAGTAAACAGTCACATAAACACAGCACAGGTAACAGCCTGGAAAGATGGGGTCTTCAACTTCGATGATTTGGGAGTAGAGGCGGTCATGCATCAGCTGGCCAGATGGTATGATATCGAGGTGGTTTATGAACAGGGTATTCCAACCAGCCGATTCTATGGCGAAATAGGTCGTAACCTAAGCCTGGCACAGGTACTGGAAGGGTTAAAACTATCAGGGGTACATTTTAGAATTGAAGGTAAACGGCTGATCGTATTACCGTAAGCACCACAACCATGTGAATTGTTTTTCAATATAAGTTCGTCTAAACGAAAAACCGCCCAGAGGTAGGATTCTGAGCGGCTAAGGTCCGGATGCACTGAATAGACAATTATTTAGGGACAACTGAATTTTTCAATCAACCAAACCAAATGCAAGGTATGCAAAAAATTGCTTTTTGTGACCGGGCCGACCGTGTCATGCCTTTTTACCGGCTTTATGGAAGCCGGTTGTCAGCCAAAATTATGTTAGTTATGAAGCTAACCATCGTATTAATGACCGTTGCATTCATGGGGGTTTATGCAAGTGGTCGATCTCAATCAGTGACAATGTCCGGCAATAATATCTCGCTGGAAAAAACATTTTCTACTATTCGTATACAAACAGGATATCTCGTATTCTGTGACCGTGAATTATTGTCTGAAGCCGCTCCGGTTTCTGTAGCAGCGACTAACATGCCGCTGAACCAGTTCCTGGAACTGATCTTCAAAAATCAATCCCTGCAATACCTGATCCGCGAGCAGACGATCTTCGTGAGTAAGAAGATAAAACTGCCGGGTGTACCTGAAGTGATCAGTACTGTACCTGTAGAAGGTATCGTGCACGAGGCCGGTGGATACCCGCTGGAAGGTGCGACTGTGAAGGTGAAGAATAGCCCCGTGTCTGTGATCACCAATTCAAAAGGGTATTTTGACCTGAATGCAAAAGTGGGCGATGTGCTGGTAATTACATTTGTAGGGTTTGAGCCACAGGAGATAAAGATCACCAATACCACCACACTGGATATTGCTTTGAAAAGACAGGTGGTGAATGTAGATGAAGTTACTGTGAGTGTGAGCACCGGTTACCAGACGATTTCCAAAGAAAGAGCTACAGGGTCTTATGGTGTGATCACTGCAAAAGAAATTGCAGCTACACCTACAATTGATATCATGCAAAGACTGGAAGGTAAGGTACCGGGTGTGAAAATAGATGTGAACACCGGTCTTGTACAGATCAGAAGTACCAATACCTATGCTACTAATTCAGAACCGCTGGTGGTGATAGATGGTTTCCCCATGATTGCTGTCGGTGATAACCAAAGACTGACCTCCATTGGTAATTCCCAGATGGCCAACAATACTGTACTGTCTAAAATCAACCCTGAAGATATTGACCAGATCACTTTCCTCAAGGATGCGGTAGCCACTTCTGTATGGGGGGCAAAAGGTGCGAATGGTGTGATCGTGATCACGACCAAGCACGGTAAGAAAGGGTTACCTACGTTGAACTTTTCTTCCACCGTTGGGGTGGCGTCTGCGCCAAAATTTTCCAAAATGCACTGGATGAGCACTGCTGAGTATGTAGACCTGGAAAAAGACCTGGTGAACAAGGGATTTATTACTGATGCCAAGCAGAGTGATTATTATGATCCTTTGTATGCAAGTAATCCAAGTGAAGTGCAGGAATGGCTCTTCAAAGTACAGCGTGGCGAAGCGACACAGGCAGAAGCGGATGCGGCCATAGATGAAATTTCTAAACGCAGTAATGAAGGACAGATCAGGCAATACCTGCTACGCAAAGCAATCTCACAGCAGTATAACCTGTCTATTTCCGGTGGTAATGATGTCAATTCTTATTACATCTCTGCCAACCATAACAGGGATAATCCAATTTATAGAAGTAACAATGCTGACAATACTAACCTGACAGCTAACCTCTCCAATAAACTGTGGAACAACAGGGTGACGATCAGTACAGGTTTTAGCTACCAGATTGCTAATACAAAAACGAACCAGGCCGCAGTAGATGCATTGGGCGCTACTACCACATCTCTTCGTCCATACGATATGCTGGTAAACAGCGATGGTAGCCTGATACAACGTTCTATTAAATTCCGTCCGGAATTTGCAGACAGCCTGACGAACCTTGGTTATCTTCCCTTTACCTATAACGCTATCCAGGAGTTAAACTATAGCAATAACAAGAGTACTGCCAATACAGCCCGATTCAATTCCGGTATCAATGTTAAGATCACGCCATGGCTGACAGCAGATGTATCTGGTCAGTATCAGCGTTATAACTATTACCTGAGCACGATCAATGAAATAGACAGCTATGTGGGTCGTATGAATATGAATACTTTTACTACTATATCTTCTACTACGGGCAGACCAGTGTATAGTATTCCTTACGGGGGTACTTATTATATCCAGCAGTCTATGAACAGTGAATATGCACTGCGCGGACAACTGAATTTCAATAAAACCATTCACAGTTATCATCACATTACAGCGCTGGCAGGTTCTGAAATACGCCAGACGTATACAAAAGGTGATGCGAGTACCCGTTATGGATATGATCAGGATGCAAATACCTTTGGTTCCATCGATCCATCCACCTATTACAATACAATGTATGGGTACACCCAGCAGATTGGTAATAACCTGAGTGCCATCACAGAGCAGAGGAACCGTTACCTGTCTTACTTTGGTAATGTGGCTTACAATTACAAAGCGAAGTATGACCTGTCTGGTAGTGCCCGCTTTGATGATTATACCCTGTTAGGTATTGATCGCAGCAAACGTGCAAAACCTTTCTGGTCTATAGGTGGTAAATGGAACGTTCAGCAGGAAAACTTTATGCAGTCATTCAGCTGGCTGAGTAACCTGAGTGCACGGCTGACTTACGGTACAGGTGGTTCTGTTCCATTGGCAGGTTATAATATAGCCGTCATTACCCTGGGTTCTACTGACAATAACACACAGTTGCCAACAGGTACTATCAGCAATCCGGCTAACCAGCAGCTGCAATGGGAAACTACCCGCACCCTGAATGGTGGCCTGGATATCGGCGTGTTCAACAACCGCCTCACTGCCAGCATCGATGTATATCATAAATGGAGCAATGGTATTGTAGTGTACCAGCCGTACAACTCTACTTATGGATGGTCTTACGTATACTTCAACTCAGGTAAACTCCAGAGCCATGGTATTGACCTGGGGCTGACAGCCACCTGGATGGATACAAAAGATATGACCTTCAGGTCTAACATCAACTTTGCTTACAGCACTAATAAGGTAACAGACAGCCGTTACAACAATTTTACTGTGAATGCTCTCTTAGGCGGTGCACAGACGTTGGATGGTTATCCAATCGGAGCTCAGTTTGTATACCGTTCTGCAGGCCTGGATGAAACCGGTCAGACGCAGATCTACGATAAGAATAATAAGATCATCAAAAGTACAGAAGCGATTCCAACCACTTTTAGTAAAGATGACCTGAAATATGCAGGTGTGAAAGCTGCTCCTTACTATGGGGGATTCCTGAACAACTTCAGGTATAAGAATTTTGACCTGCAGGTACAGATTACTTATTACATGGGTGGTAAGTTTATGAAACCATCAGTGAATGGTTATCCTCAGTACTCTTCTTTCTATGGTGTACTGGGTCGCCAGGAAGATTTTGCAAAGAGATGGCGTGAAGCAGGTGACGAAGCACACACGATAGTGCCTGGCCTCGATAACCTGAACTACAATAGCTTCCAGCGTTATCAATTTTCAGATAAGCTGTTAAGAAGTGGCGACAATATCCGCCTGCAGCAGATTTCACTGGGTTATCATTTCCCACAAAGCATGTTGCCTAAGAAGGTGATCAAGAGCCTTTCCATTAGTGGCAATGTGCGTAACCTGGGGATGATCTGGGCAGCGAACAAGGAAAAATATGATCCGCAGTACCTGAACGCCAGCAGCAGTTTTTACAGTGCGCCTCCGGTGACCAGCTATTTGTTTAACATTAATGCATCATTCTAATGAAAAAAGTAATTTTCTATATAGCGGTTGCACTGTTAGCAACAGGTTGCCGAAAATACGTGGAGATCGATCAGATAGGACAGCGGGTGCTGACCTATACCAGTGATTACAGGGCGCTGATGGATAACTCCAGCGAAATGGAGAACTGTTTCGGGCTGGCTACCTATTCCAACGATGATACCCGGTTCCTGGATACGAACAAACAGATCCAGATGACTGATATCTATTACAATGCTTATCAATGGAAATCTCAATACTGGGCAGATGCACAATCTGATGCTGACTGGGATAAAATGTATAAAACCATTTACAACTGTAACCTCACGCTGGAAGGTGTGCTGAACAGTACAAAAGGTACAGATGCCGATAAAAAGCAGATTTATGCTGAAGCATTGGTACATCGTGCATATACCTTTTGGGTACTGGTAAATCTATATGGTAAACAGTATGACAGTACAACAGCTTCTACTGACCTGGGTATACCTATGGTGGTATCTACTGATTTGTACGCCAGTTTGAAGAGGGCTTCTGTACAGACTGTGTACAACCAGATCCTGACTGACCTGCTGGCATCTGTAGATGCATTGCCATCTTTGCCAGACTACAATACCCGTCCATCCAAAGCAGGTGTGTATGCGGTACTGGCAAGAGTATACCTGTGCATAAGACAGTTTGACAAAGCGCGTAGTTATGCAGAACAGGCGCTGGCATTGCAGAATGGTTTGCTTGACCTGCGTAATTACCAGACCAGCACTTCCGACTTTCCACAGCGTCTGAAAGATCCTGAAGTGATCTTCTCTAAGGTCAGCAATGGATATTACCAGGGTATGCAGCTGGATACAGCGTTGCTCACATTGCTGGGTACGAATGATCTGCGTTATAAACTGTTCGTAAGTCCAGGTAGTAACTTCTATCCTACATTCAACGGTTACGGCTACTCCCGCTATATGTATACACGCGAGTACTATCCGCTCTACCAGGGGCCAAACGTGCCTGAAATGATGCTGATCATAGCCGAAGCAGCTGCCCGCTCAAATGATGCCAGCACTGCTGTGAGTATGATCAACTCCATCCGTGAAAAACGTTTTGCTACTACCGACTACGTAGCAGTAGATGCAGCTACCGGTGCAGACGCGATGCAACTCGTGATCGCAGAAAGAAGAAGAGAATTTTTCGGTACAGGTCTCAGATGGTTTGACCAGAAACGCCTGAACAAAGATGCGGCCTACCAGGTAACAATATCCCGCACTTTTAAGGGTGTCACCACTACATTATTGCCAAACAGTAATCGCTATGTTTTCCCGATTGGCAACAAGTATATCCTGTTAAATCCAGAGATAGAACAAAATCCAGAGTAACAAAAACCAACCATAATGAGGTGTTGGGGGAGAGTGTCACAGCTCTCTCCCGTACGCCTTACAAACAACCCAACAATGAAGTATACATGGATCAGTGCGCTGGCTATGATGCTGGCGGTGCCAGGTGTTGGCTTTAGCCAGACAGATAGCAGCAGGTTACAAAAAAGTGGTGTGCCCGTAGCAGGCGATACGTTGACCATTCATTACAATCCCGCTGGCGGTCCGCTGGCAGGAAAGGAGCATATCCGTGGGATGGTGTACACCTACCGCAACTACAGATGGGGATTGGATGATGTGAACCTGCAGTTGCACAATGGCACCTATGATGCAAAATATTTAGTGCCGGAGAACTGTGCGTTTGTAGCATTCAAATTCTATGTAGAACAGGATGGTCAGATCGCCGCTTATGATAACAATAGTGATTATGGCTTTGCAGAAACCACTATTAATAAACAGGGTGTAGCGCTGCCTGGTGGCGCACTGGCATGGGGTTTATTCCGTAAACCTTCCTTCGGTCATGCGCCGCAGGGATACTTCGAAAAATTCAATATCAGTGATGAAGCGCTGGAAATGTGGATACGTAAGGAAATGAAAAATTATCCCCAGTACATGCCACGTTATTTCGGTGATTACCTGGCTATGCTGAAAATGAGCCTGGGTGATGAATACAATGAAAAGGTGGAGAGAAACCTCGTTCGTCTGGCAGGTTTACCAGACATCGATGAATCTAACTATTACCAGATCTTTAGCACTTATCAGTTTGAACTGAAAGATACCCACAAAGGGGATTCTGTAAAAGCAGTATTATTAGCTAAATATCCTCATGGTCGTCAGGCACGCCATCAGGCATATACGGCTGCTTATAATAGTGAGCAGAACGATGCTAAACTGGGTAAGATGGAGAAATTTTTGCAGGACTTCCCGGTTGCAGAAATGCGCAAAGATTCCGGTGCTGAACAGCAGTATATGTACTACGGCATCTATAGGGAACTCGCAGTTGGCTATGTGGCAACAGGACAATTCGATAAACTGATTGCATTGCTGCCACAAATGGACTTCGCTTCCCTGGTAGAAATTTATCGCTGGAATGTAGAACGTCATTTCATGACAAACAGTATGCCGCTGGATAGTATATATCCTTTAGGAAATGCCATGATGAAAGAACTGATCAGCAAAGTACATGATGGCTCTTACAATGAAAACCTGCGCTTTACTCCCAACCAGGCAGATGAATTTGCAATGAGTCAGCTGGATAAAAAACTGGCTGTACAGGTACGCATGCTGGACAAAATGGGCCGCTATGCAGAAGCGATGCCCTATCTTCGTATGATCTCTCCAGCCTTTATCTATACCAATGCAAAACTGAATGATGCACATATCGACATCCTGGAGCATACCGGCAATACAGCACAGGCAGCGGCAGTACTGGAAACAGGTGTAAGTAATAATGCAGCTACGCCGGGTATGATTGAGAAACTGAAGAAGGAATATGTAGCAATGAATGGGAAGGAAGATGGTTTTGATGCATATATGGAAAGGCTGAAACCTGCTGCAGATGTAGAGAAGTTTAGATCTGAAATTAAGTCTCACCTGATCAGTGAAAAATATACTCCATTTAAATTAAAAGATTTAAATGGCAGGACGGTTAGCAGTGCTACAGATTTTAAAGATAAAATAGTAGTGATAGATTTCTGGGCCATGTGGTGTACACCTTGTAAATCAGCATTCCCCGGTATGCAGATGGTGGTAGATAAATATGCGAAAGATAAGCATGTCGCATTTTATTTTATTGCTACGCAGGCTGCCAATAAAAACTATAAAGAGGAAATCAAGAGCTATATTAGCAAATCAGGTTACCGCTTCAATGTATTGTTGGATGAAATTACAGGCAAAGGTGCACAGGACCAGGTATTCAGATCTATGGTATCGGTGTTCAGGTCATCAGGTATTCCACGCAAGGTGGTGCTGAAGAATGGCGTGATCCGCTGGACATCAGAAGGATATGGTGGTAGTGCGAGCAAACTGGTGGATGAACTGAGCTATGTAATTGACCTGTTAAAAAATGAGAATTGATGAAAGGGAAATTAATGCTGGTGGCACTGCTGGGAATGCAGGTCGCAGTCGCTCAGAAAAAAACAATCGATACGACTGCGTATAACGAATGGAAAAGAATTGGAACGCCATCCCTATCCTACGATGGTCAGTGGATGCTGTACCGCTATAGCGGAGATGAGCAGGGCTTACAGTACCTGGTGAATACGGCGAGTGGCAAAGCGACCACCTTTAGTAATATGAACAGTCCTGAATTTATAGGCAGGGGAAAGTGGATAAAGTTCACCAGAAATGATTCCACTGTGCTGAGACGTTTGAAAGACGGACATGAAGAATACTGGACCCGGAGTAGCTATTTTGTTGGTAATGACAATGGTACGACTTTGAGTTACAGCGCTTCCGGTAAACAGGTAGTCGTAGATATAAACACTGGCGACAGCACTGTACTGAATGGTGTAGGCAGGTGTAATTTCTATGACGGCGGGGTTATTTACGTCAAGGGAAACCAGTTGCTGGCAGGTCCGTTAAAGGGAAAACATGCGGTGTTGTTTACAGGACCGATTGATGATTTTAACTTTAATATGGGCAGGAAAGAGGGGACGGTCTTGTCTGACAAAAAGGTGTATTATTTTTCTATAAAAAGTGGAAAGGCCACCTTCGTGTTTGATTACAGGGACGTAAAAGCACCTGCAGGTTATAGCGTAAACGAACAGGCGCCGCCAGTTACAGCAGGAACCAAACAGTTTGTACTTGATGTAATGCGTACAGCGCAACCTGTGATGCGTCCGCAACCACAGAATACCGGTTTCCAGCTGGAACTGTGGACATGGAATGAGCCGGTGACACAACGTTTGCAACGCAGGGGGGTGTATGACAAGAACATGATGAACCAGGCGAAGTTTGTGTATAACATCGATACAAAGACGGTGGTAGAAGTAGCACCTGAAATGTATGGTCAGCTGGTGACACCATCCAGCGAAGCATTTGATTATGTGCTTGCATTGGATCCGGCTCCTTACAAAGTGGATATCGATTACCGCTATAATAGCAATGTGGACATTTACCTGGTAAATGTCCATACAGGAGAAAAAAGACTGATTGCAAAAGATAGTTATGAAACGCCGGGTTGGAGCCCGAATGGTAAATTCGCTATTTACTATGATACACAGAAAAAGATATGGGAAAAGATTGATCTGAGTACAGGCAATTTTATAAACATCTCTGATCAGATTGGTTTTCCTGTGAATGATGAGGAGTGGGACCAACCGGGGCGTAATCCTGCTTATGGGCTGGCAGGCTACCTGGATGGTGGGAATACGGCGGTATTCTATGACAGGTATGATATGTGGGCGGTAGACCTGACAGGTCAGCGCAAACCTTATTCACTGACAGGTCAGTATGGCCGTCAGCATAAAGTGGTGTTGCGCCTGAACGGAGCGGAATATATGGAACGGATGGATCTGAGCAAGCCTATATTGCTGCGTAGTTTCAATGAAAATACAAAGTCACGTGGATTGTACAAATTGCAATCTGTGGGGAAAGTAGAAAGCGTAGCAGATAATCCGGATTATAATGTGAAGATTGGTTCTATATCAGGTGATGGTCGTTCCTGCATCTTTACAAAGGAAAGTTACCAGGTCAACCCGGATATATGGTATGGTGATATTGATTTTAAGAAAACAAGGCAACTGACTGATTTTAATCCGCAACAGGAAGATTACAAATGGGGTGATGTGAAGGTAGTAAGTTGGAAAACTTTTGATGGCAGAGATGACGAAGGTTTGTTGTACCTGCCGGAGGGATATGATTCAACAAAAGTTTATCCTATGATTGTAGATTTCTATGAAACACATTCCCAGGATCTGCATGAATATATTGTACCTGAGTATAGCACAAGTACGATCAATATTAGTACCTATGTAAGCAATGGGTACCTGGTATTTCGCCCGGATGTGCATTATGTGATAGGTAAGCCGGGTGAGAGTGTGTATAATTGTGTGGTGAGTGGGGTGAAATCTCTGATTGATAAAAAAATTGCTGATAAAGATGCAGTTGGTTTACAGGGTCATAGCTTTGGTGGTTATGAAGCCGCTTACCTCGTGACAAGAACGGATGTATTTAAATGTGCGAATATTGGTGCGGGTGTGGTGAATATGACTTACAACTATACGGCGATGCGACAGAATGGTGCGCCATGTCTGTTTAAGTTTGAATCAGAGCAGTATAGAATGGGGAAGAGCCTGTGGGAAGATAAGGAAGGGTATATTAGCAATTCTGCTATTTTTAATGCTGATAAGATACATACACCATTGATGATCTTTCATAACGATAAAGATGGAGCAGTACCTTTTACACAAGGACTGGATCTGTTCCTGAGTATGCGTAGGTTGCAGCGTCCGGCGTGGTTACTGAATTATAAAGGTGGTAATCATACGTTGGAAGATTTGCCGGCGCAGAAGGATTTTACCATTCGTATGCAAGGTTTTTTTGATCATTATTTGAAGAAGACGGCTATGCCGGGATGGATGAGTGAGGGGATAAGTGTGGATGAGAGAAATGTAGATCAGAAATATTAAGAGAGGGAAAATGATTGATCTGACGGAAAAGGAATAATGCAGATACCTGAATAATACAATTAGAACTCATTTCATAATTATCATTTAAGTATTGATTATCAATTACAAATGCCTATTTGTGAAATGAGTTCTAGATAGGTAAATGGATAATTCATTTTAATAGGAGATTAATTTTAAATATTTGATTTTGATTTTGGTTGATAAAATGATCCGCCGCTACCTTTCAAGGTAGTGGCTTTTTTTATTGACTGAAAAATAATTTCAGTAAAAATTAGGTGATAATTTGTTTTATATAGAAGTTGTTTATACTT
>NZ_MTKN01000092.1 GCF_001975825.1 [Flexibacter] sp. ATCC 35208 | reverse complement strand
AAAGACTAAACAACTTCATTATTATTATGCTGTGAACGCAAATATAGAAAATGACGGGTAGAAAGGGGAATGTTTACCGTTTTGAAACGTAATATTGAATTTTAACAAAATTTTATTAAACTTGCACTTGCAACTGTTTAATCTGTATTTCCACTTTTTTGGGACCACTTGCCAAATCATTTGGCCTATATTCTTCTGACGCCACTGATATTTAACCTTTTTTTCCTGTTTAAAGCGGTAATTAGCCACTGTGCGTAGCGATTTCGACGTTGGGACTTACCATTTAACCACTATTTATCCCTATTCTGGAAATACGGGTTGTGCCTTTTTAGTAACTTTCAAGCATGAGCATTGAAAATATTTATCAGGCACAGCAGGCCTTTTTTGCCTCCGGCGCTACGCTCCCTTACGCTTACCGCCGTAAGCAGCTGAAGCTGCTGAAAAAGGCTGTAAAACGCTACGAGCGTGGTATCATGGCTGCCCTGTATGCCGATTTACACAAGCCTCCTATGGAAGCCTTCGGCAGCGAGGTGGGGTTGGTGTATGGTGAAATCAAGTACTGCTTAACACACCTGAAGCGCTGGATGCGCCCGGAACCCGTAAGCAGTCCCTTCATGCTTTACCCTTCCAAAAGTAAAATTCACCGGGCACCACTGGGCCAGACCCTCATCATTGGCCCCTGGAATTATCCTTTCAGTCTGATCATTACCCCACTCATTGGCGCCATTGCCGGTGGTAACTGCGCTATTCTGAAACCTTCAGAAATGGCGCCTAATACAGCTGCTGTAATTGCCTCTCTTATACAGGATACCTTCGCCCCTGCCTATATCACCGTTGTAGATGGAGAAGGCCGTGAAGTGATTCCGGAGTTAATGCAACACAGGTTCGATCATGTATTTTTCACCGGCAGCACGAATGTGGGTAAGAAAGTGTTGGAAATGGCGGCCCCTCACCTCACCCCCGTCACACTGGAACTGGGTGGCAAATCTCCCTGTGTGGTAGATGATAAGGTGGATATACAGATAGCTGCCAAAAGGATCATTTGGGGCAAGTACTTTAATGCCGGACAAACCTGCATAGCACCGGATTATGTACTGGTGCACGCCAGGGTAAAAGAGGACCTCATCGCTGCCATGAAAAAGACCATCACCAGCTATTATGGGGAAAATCCGGCCCTCAGTAAACACTATGCCCGTATCATCAACAAAAAGCGATTCGATACCCTCCATAGCTACCTGTCAAAAGGTAAAATTCTGCATGGTGGAGATACTGATCCTTCCACTTTGTATATCGGCCCTACCCTCATGGAAAATGCAGCGATCGACGAAGAAATATTCGGCCCCATCCTGCCCATCATGACTTACGAACACCTGGGCGATGCCGTTCAGTATATCAAACAGCATCCAACTCCACTATCACTCTATGTATTCACAAATAGAAGCAGTACGGAAAAGACGCTCATCGAACAGTTGAGATTTGGGGGTGGTTGTGTAAACAATGTATTAGGACATTACACCAATGTAGAACTACCCTTTGGTGGTGTGGGATACAGCGGTATGGGGCAATACCATGGCAAATACAACTTCCTGACTTTTACCCATGCCAAAGCCGTGATGAAAACCGGTACCTGGCTGGATATAAAGCTGAAATACCCTCCCTATCGCGGGTTGGGATTGCTGAAAAGGCTCATGAAATAATGACATAAAATGTAAAAAGAGGTTGCCTCCGCTCATGGAGACATCCTCTTTTTACTAAAGGCGGAACAATATGCTTGCCCTATAAATCCGCTTTATGCAATCTCTTTGGTACTTTCACCTGTAAGGTCTGTGTTTTTCCATCTCTCTTCACCTGTACATCCACAGTGCCCTTATTCTTATTTTCCCTATACGCATTTGTCACATCGCGGGTAGAACTGATGCTGGTTCCAGCCAGGGAGGTGATGATATCTTTAGGTTTGAAACCTGCTTTTTCTGCAGCAGAACCTGGGGCTATGGCCAGTACCACAGCGCCATTTCCATCTTCAGTGTCTTGTACAGACAGACCCAGTTTTACATCATTTTCACGACGGTCATCCCTGTAGAAACTACGTGGCCCACCACGATCGTCATCTCCACCTTCATCTTCACGGAAGTCAAAACGACCACCATTTGGCGGCATCATACGGAAGAAATCTTCCGGCCCATCATTGTCATCACGACCACGGTTGAAACCAAATTCAGGTTGCTTCCTTTCATCCAGTGTCACGGTAGCAGTGCTTTCTTTCTTATCACGCAGGTAGGTCACAGTCACTTTATCGCCAGGTTCGTGCTTACCAATTTTCTCAAATAGATCTTTAGGTTCTTCGATCTTATCAGCATCTACTTTTGTGATCACATCACCTACTTTCAAACCAGCTTTATCAGCAGGACTTTCTTTAGACACATCTTTCACAGTCGCACCTGCAGCTTCTTTCTTTTCAGTCAGTACACCCAGCAGCGCTTTGCCTGGGCGAATGTTGTCAGGTCCTTCACCGAAGAACTGCATGCTACGGTGTTGCGGCATGTTAAAGTTGAAGTTGTTGCCATCCATCGGACGGATCTTGCGGCGGTATACAGAGATGTCTCCATCCTTGTAGGATTCCAGTTTCTCACCATCTACCAACACATTACCATCCTTGATTTCAACTGTTACTTTTCCGTCCTTATTGCTGTTTCTTTTGATAATGATCTCGTCGTACTCACCCAGTTTATCGCCCTTGGGTGCTGGTTCCTGCGCGTAAGCCATACTAAAGGTAAGGCAGGTGAAACCCGCTAAAGCGAATTTTTGTAAGAGCTTATTCATGTTTATATGATTTACAAAGGCAAATTTATAGGGGGGAGGTATAAAGGAAAAGTTAAAATCGACAAGGGGGAAATGAAAAGCGCCCTCCGGTCGGAGGGCGCTATAGAAAAGAATTTTAGAGTATCTCTTTTACTGCTTTGATCACCTGATCCAGCTTATCAGTTTCCTGACCACCGGCAGATGCGAAGGATTTCTGACCTCCTCCTCCGCCTTTGATGAGGCCGGAAATTTTCTCCTTGATAATTTTAGGTGCTTCCAGTCCTTTGTCGGCCACTAAATTATCAGCGATCATCACTGCTACGTTTGCTTTACCACCTACATTGGCAGCGAAGACAAATACGTAATCAGTCAGTTCTGTTTTCAGCTGGAAGCACAGCTGCTTCAGTGCGTCGGCGCTGTTCACGCTCACAACGCTACCGATGAAGTTGATGCCGTTTACTTTCTCTGCTTTTTCCAGCAGACCTGCAGCAAGTTGTTTTACCTTTTCCTGTTCAAAGACTTCCAGTTGTTTTTCCAGACCAGCTTTGTCAGCGATCAGGGTTTCAACAGCCTTTACTGGTTCTTTTGGATTTTTCAGGACTGCTTTCACCTCTTTCAGCTGTTGCAGTTGTTCATTTACAAAAGCCAGTGCATGAGCGCCGGTTACACCTTCAATACGGCGTACACCTGCAGCTACTGCGCCTTCAGAGAGGAATTTGAAGAGACCCAGTTCGCCTGTGCTACCAATGTGGGTACCACCACAGAACTCAACAGAGTAGTGTGGATCCATGATCACCACGCGTACAATATCGCCGTATTTTTCGCCGAACAGGGCCATAGCGCCCAGTTTCATTGCTTCTTCTTTAGGCAGTTCCTGTATTACGACAGGGATATTAGCACGGATCTTTTCATTCACGATGTCTTCGATCTGCGCCAGTTCTTCGTCAGTCACTTTTGCAAAGTGAGAGAAGTCGAAGCGGAGGGCTTCAGGGTTTACCAGCGAGCCTTTCTGTGCTACGTGTGTACCCAGTACCTGGCGCAGGGCAGCGTGCAGGAGGTGAGTAGCAGAGTGGTTCAGGGTAGTCTGCAGGCGTTTATCTTTATTGATAGTCGCGGTGACAGTGGTATTGATAGTAGCAGGCAGCTTGTCGGTAAAGTGAACGATCAGGTCGTTTTCCTTTTTGGTATCAGTTACGCTGATCTTTTCACCATTGAAATCCAGTGTACCGGTATCACCCACCTGTCCGCCACTTTCAGCGTAGAAAGGGGTTTGGCTCAGTACGAGCTGGTATTGTTCTTTGCCTTTAGCTTTGATTTTACGGTACTTGGTTACTTTGGTATGGGTGGTATCCAGGCTGTAACCTACAAAGGTGGTACCGCTGTCTTCGAGGATGGTCCAGTCGCCCATATCCAGTTCGGTAGCGGCGCGGGAACGGGTTTTTTGTTGCTCCATAGCAACTTTATATCCCGCTTCATCTACTTGGAAGCCATTCTCAGAAGCGATCAGGCTGGTCAGGTCAAAAGGAAACCCATAGGTGTCGTAAAGTTCAAAAGCAGTCTGTCCATCCACCAATTTCGTCTTACTGTTTGCTGCAATAAAGTCCTCGATACGACGGATACCACTTTCAATAGTACGAAGGAAGTTATTTTCTTCTTCGAAAATTACTTTCTTCACAAAGTCCTGCTGCTGAATCAGTTCTGGAAATACACCGTCGAACTGCTGTGCAAGTACAGGTACGAGCTCATGAAGTAAAGGCTTTTTGCGATCCAGGAAGGTAAAATAATACCTTACAGCCCTACGCAGTATACGGCGCACTACATAACCGGCACCAGTATTGGAGGGCAGCTGGTCATCTGCAATAGTAAAGCAGATAGCGCGGATGTGGTCTGCCAGTACACGGAAAGTGACATCTTTTTTGCTGTCAGTTCCCTCGTATTTAGCACCAGTCAGTTTTTCGATATGATCAATAGTGCCAGAGAATACATCTGTATCGTAGTTGGAAAATTTACCCTGAATCACCCGTACCAGTCGTTCAAAGCCCATCCCTGTATCCACATGCTTGGCTGGCAGGGGGTGCAGGCTCTGATCCTGCAGGCGGTTGAACTGCATGAATACGTTGTTCCAGATTTCGATCACCTGCGCATTGTCGCCATTCACAAGGGTAGCACCATCTACCAGTTTCCTTTCGGCATCCGGACGGCAGTCTACGTGAATTTCAGAGCAAGGACCACATGGACCAGTGTCACCCATTTCCCAGAAGTTATCCTTTTTATTACCCATGAGGATCCGATCTTCAGAAATGTGTTTTTTCCAGAAGTCGTAGGCTTCCTGGTCTTTTTCCAGATTCTCAGACGCATCCCCTTCAAAAATAGTGACATAGAGACGGTCTTTGGGTAATTTATACACTTCCGTAAGCAGCTCCCAGCTCCAGGCAATTGCTTCTTTCTTGAAATAATCGCCGAAACTCCAGTTACCCAGCATTTCGAATAACGTATGATGGTAGGTATCGATACCTACATCCTCCAGGTCATTTTGTTTACCTGTTACACGGAGACATTTCTGGGTATCGACCACTCGCTTCCATTCCGCGACTTTGTTCCCAAGAAAGTAGTCCTTAAACTGAACCATACCTGCGTTCGTAAACATCAGGGTTGGGTCGTTTTTTAATACAACTGGAGCGGATGGCACTACGTGGTGCCCTTTGGATTTAAAAAACTCCAGGAATTGCCGGCGAATCTCGGAAGCAGTCATAAGTATTTGAAAAAATTAGTATGTATTATAATTTTGTGTCACCTAAATGGCTTTAATTTGTATTTTAAGCCAACTAGTGGTGTTTAGAAAATTGACACTCAAAAGATTGCCCTTTTAGTCTAATTCCCTTAGGTTTGCACACCCTGTCGCACAAGCGAAAGGTGTGCAAAAATATTGAAAAAGTCAGAATGGCGAAGAATTACTGAAAAGCCGCACCCAACTTCATCCTCATTGTATGAATAGCCCCCCAGATAGAATTTACTACTGCTGTTAAAGCATAAGCCCGGCACATGAAGAAGGTTAAATACTTTTATAATACTCAAACGCTCAAATACGAAAAACTCGTAGTATCGCTGCGCGTAAAGGTATTACGAATACTAGGATTTGTTTCAGCCGCCATTGTCACAGGATTTATTTTTCTGTCCATATCTTATAGAGTGCTGGATTCCCCAAAAGAGAAAAACCTGCGCCGTGATCTGGAAGTGATGAACGAGAAATATGAAGAAATGCAAGGCCGTATGAAAGAAGTCAAATCCCAGCTGGCCGAACTGGAACACCGTGATAATGAGATCTATCGTGTCATATTCGAAGCCTCTCCTATCCCTGATAGTGCCAGGGCCGGCAATATGGCCAAAGAAGAAGAGCTATCCCAGATGGCTTCTTTTTCCAGCAGCGAAATCATTGCCAGCACAGGCGCTTTGCTCCAGGAATTAGTGCATCGCATTGGTATTCAGGCTAAATCGTATGAAAAGATTGATGACCTGGTAAAAAATAAACAAAAAATGCTCGCTTCTATCCCGGCCATCCAGCCGGTTTCCAACAAAGACCTGAAGCGTATCGCCTCCGGTTTTGGATATAGAATCGATCCGATATACAAAACTGTAAAGTATCATTCCGGTCTTGATTTCGCAGCTCCTGCCGGTACCCCCATCTACGCCACCGGCGATGGTGTGGTGGAAGAAGCCAGCATGAGCGATGTAGGCTATGGTAACCATGTGGTTGTAAACCATGGATATGGGTACAGAACCCGCTATGGCCACATGCTTAAGATAAAAGTAAAAACAGGTACAGCTGTAAAACGTGGCGACGTACTAGGTTGGGTAGGAAGTACAGGTAAGTCAACAGGCCCTCACTGCCACTACGAAGTGGAAAAGAACGGGGAAAAAGTAGACCCTGTGTACTTCTTCTTCAATGACCTTTCTCCGGAAGAGTTTGACAGAATGCTGAAGATAGCAAGGTCCGGCAACCAATCATTTGATTAATAAATACATAAATTCTTCTAAGAAATCCGCTTCGGCCACCCGCCAAAGCGGATTTTTTGAATATATACCCAAAGTAGAAAAATTAAACTACCCCGGAATTTTGTAATTTGGTATTCATAAATGGATATGATGCAACAGCTGGATCTATTTTCAAACCTGGAGCCTAAAAAACCAGACCCTGCGCCCCCCATTCCCGAAAAGGAACCGGAGCCGCAGCAGAAACCAGCTGTGGAGCGACCTAAGATGGAAGAGAAGAACGATTTACCAAACATACCCAGCAGGATACAGGTACAGTTACCTCCTGATATACCACCACCAGTGGCGGTATCCAGCCAATCTGTAACTGCCTCCCAGCCTCCCCAGAAGAAACGGGGACGCAAATCGCTGAAAGAAGTGGCCGACGATCCGGACCTGATCAAGACACTGGAAGCAGTGCCGCTTGACAAACAATACTATTCCATAAGTGAAGTAGCAACGATGTTTAAAGTCAATACATCGCTGATCCGCTATTGGGAAAATGAATTCGATATACTCCAACCTAAAAAGAATAGAAAAGGCGATCGCTTGTTCCGCCAGGAAGATATCCAACACCTGAAACTGATCTATCATCTTTTACGTGAGCGTAAGTACACTATCGAGGGTGCGAAGCAAAAGTTAAAAGAAGATCGTAAATTGGCAGCCCGTAATTTTGAAATGGTACAGGCTTTGCTGAAGGTAAAAGGATTTTTAACCGAACTGAAGGAACAATTATAAAAATAAATTATGCGATTGAAATTATTACTCATGGGGGCATGTCTCCTACTTGCCACTACCTTATCTTATGCACAATCCACAGCATCTAACGGAAGAAAGGTGCTGAAAGGCAAGATCGAAATGAAAACATTGATGAACGATAGCTCGTTTGCCTGGTTCTATGCCGGTGTAAACAAATATCAGCCCAATGAAAACATGCTGAATTATATCAAGGACAATCGTGGTAAATTCACTGTGGTAGCGATAATTGGTACCTGGGATGACGAAAGCCGCCGCCTGTTGCCAGCCCTCTACAAGATCATGATACTGGCAGGTAGCCCTGATGAACAGATCCACACTTATGGTGCTGACGAAAAGCTGCAAACAGGTACACAGGCAGGCTACCAGACAAAGAAACTACCAACTTTCATCATCGTTCGTGATGGAAAAGAACTGGGTCGTGTTAGCACTGACCTACAGGATACACTCGAAGGCGATATCGCCAGAATCCTGCTGAAAGCAAACAGAAAAGATAAAGATTGATATAAAAGAAACTAACAAAAAAGCCGTCTCAGGATCCTGAAACGGCTTTTTTTATGCACAGTGGATAACTTATTTCTCGTGTATCTCCACCGTTGTACTGGATAATTTTACACCATGGTTTTCCAGTATTTTTATAAAACCAAGGTTGATCTCACTTTTCAATTGATTGAAAGGAACCCCTTCAATCACATTGGTGAGGTAAATAACCTGTATCACGTACGTATCTTTAGTAAAGTCGTTCAAATTCACAATAAAGCCGTCTGCTACTTTATCATGCTGTTTCAACAGGGCTTTGAAATCCTGTAATACTTTCAGCAGGTTATCTGCAGCCGTATCACCCGCTACTTCCAGGCGAAATACCGCCCTTTGCTGCGTACGCAGCGAAATATTATCCAGGATGCTGTCTACCATTTTCTTGTTGGGAACAGTCACAAAGGTTTTGTCCTGGGTGCGGATGCGTGTACTGCGCAGACCAATCTTTTCTACAGCACCCTGGTAAGTATCTACCTTCACGGTATCTCCTACCCGGAAAGGCTTATCGAAGAAGATGATGAAAGAACAAATCAGGTTTTCAATACTTTCCTTGGCAGCGAGGGCGAGGGCCGCAGCACCGATACCAAGACCCGCAATAATTTTATTGACCAGCACCGCCCCAAAAAGGATCCTGATAAAGGCAATGGCACCAAAAATAAAGACGATGGCTTTGAAGAAATCCCTGAAGAACACGATGAACTGGTTGTCCGTCTTATCATGTAGCAAATCGGCACTCTTGCTGATCATCAGCGACACGAAATCGATGACACGGAGAATGATCCAGATGATGGATAATGTAAGCGCGAGTTCCAGCAGTGTACTTAATATCCCCTTCAGACTAAACCCATTGTAAACAGTGATGTTCAGTTCCGGTGGAAAGTTCAGGTGATCGATCGTGAGCATGAAGGCGACCAGCAGGAAGAAGTATTCCAATGGTCGCAGCAGCAGGTGGGAAAATTCATGTTGGTCGATGTCAGGTGCCCACTTTCTGACTTCTTTGAAAAGGAGATTGGCCAGCCATTGTGATAGATACCGTTTTATCATCGATACAAACAGTAGCACAATAGCCAGAATAAAGTAATTCTGGATTGGGTTGCCAAGAATAACCTGGTCTAGTACATTGGTCATATTATGCGAAATTACAATATTAGTATATTCTTCTGCTACCCTTATCCGTAATAACTATTACACCCGGTTGCTTCCCTTTTTCAAAACTGCCATACCTGGCTGAGATACCCAATGCTTTCGCGCCATTTAACGTGGCCCATTGCAGTATTTCCTCCAGTGGGATTTCCGGATAATGCCCACGTATTGCCTGTATCTCTTCCCAGATAGACAACTGGTGATTAGAAGCCAGGCTATCTGTGCCCAGCGTGATGGCGCATCCCTCACTGCGTAATAATGAAATATCCGGCAACCGTTTTTCTATATACAAATTCGCCTGCGGGCATAAGCACCAGTATGCATCAGGGGCATGTTGTTTAGTAAATACCACATCTTCTTTGGTAGAAAAAGTATTGTGTACCAATATCACCGGCAGGTGCTTAAAATAAGGCAGCCATGCAGGTAGGCTGGTGCCTCCTGTGGGTACAAAGGCACTTGCATCCATCCCAAAGTGCTGATAGAAATCGAGGAAAGCACCTGTTTTATCAGCATATAATTGATTTTCAGCCGCTGTTTCCTGGTTGTGAATGCTGATTGGGGTATTATCCGGTATCACGGACAGCAGTGAAAAAAGCGCTTTACTCACAGAATACGGAGCATGTGGCACCACGGAACAGGAATGCATATCACCATTCAAACGCCTGAATTGTTCCAGTACAGACAAGCTGTAATCCAGTCTGCTCTGCGCCGCAACAGGTACAAACCCCATTGTTTCTACAAAGGAATGGTAGTAAATGGGGGAATGCTGTTTAGAAGTAAGGGTAGCAGTGCCATTACAAATATCTCCCACTGCCGAAATGCCACTTTCCCACATGGCTTCCTCAGCCGTTTTGATAGCGGCATCATCCTGTTGCCCCCGTTTTTCCATCACCTGTGTTAGAAATGCGGGTAACCCGGTACCTTCTGGAATTATCCCTTTCATGTGAGACAATTCCAGGTGACAATGGGTATTTACAAACCCCGGACTGAGTATCCCGTCCTCTTCCTGTACCCCTTCGCCGGCGAGGTCTGCTGATACGATATCCATGATAGTCCCGTCTTCGGAGAGAATCAGGACCTTGTCTCCCGATAATATTTTCTGCCCGTCAAAGAGGGCTGTTCCTTTAAATTTTAGCTGTTGGGTCATAATTATCCTAAAGATGTTAATTTTGCCGGCAATTGATAAGTCGACAGATCACCGACCATTCAACAAAGATAACTATGATAGATAAACTAGAAGCGATTAAAGGCCGGTTTGAACAGGTCTCCCTTGCCCTTACCAACCCCGAAATAGTGAGCGACAACAAGCAGTTCAGCAAACTGAGCAAGGAGTACCGGCAGTTGGAAAAAATCGTGAAGGCGTACGATACTTATACAAAGTTGCTGGATAGTATTGCCTTTAACAAGGAAGTGCTGGATAGTGGCGATGAAGAAATGAGGGAGCTGGCTAAGGAAGAAACCGAAGCACTGGCCAATCAGAAAATTGAGCAGGAGGAGATAATCCGTAACCTGTTGATTCCAAAAGACCCACAGGATGAAAAGAATGCGATTCTTGAAATCCGGGGTGGTACAGGTGGTGACGAGGCTAGCCTCTTCGCTGGTGACCTGCTGCGCATGTATCTCCGCTATTGTGAGCTCAAAGGCTGGACTACCAATATTATGAGCGAAACCCCTGGTTCAGTGGGTGGATATAAAGAGGTGGTGGTAGAAGTAAATGGTGATGATGTATATGGTACCCTGAAGTTTGAGTCAGGTGTACACCGTGTACAGCGTGTTCCAGCTACAGAAACTTCCGGCCGTGTACATACTTCAGCAGCTACAGTGGCGATCCTGCCGGAAGCAGAAGAAGTGGATGTGGATGTAAGAGATGCAGATATCAAAATGGATACTTTCCGTTCGTCTGGTGCGGGTGGTCAGCACGTAAATAAAACTGAATCTGCGGTTCGATTGACGCATATACCTACCGGTGTGGTGGTAGAGTGTCAGGAAGGACGTAGCCAGCACTCTAACCGTGATATCGCAATGAAGATGCTGCGTTCCCGTATCTACGAAGCAGCAGTGCGTAAGCATGAAGAAGCGATTGCTTCACAGCGTAAAAGCCTTGTATCTACTGGTGACCGTTCTGCAAAGATCAGGACTTACAATTACCCACAGGGTCGTGTAACTGATCACCGTATTGGTATGACGGTCTACAACCTGGATGCGTTTACAAACGGAGAGATCCAGGAAATGCTGCAGGCGTTACAGTTTGCGGAGAATGTGGAGAAGATGAAAATGGGTAGCTAATAAGTTATAGCGCAATAATAATTCAGGAATAAAGCGCTTTTGCCGTAGGCAAAATCGCTTTATTCCTGCCTATTCCATTAAACCCAAATATGAAACATTAGTATTACATTTATTTTTTCACTAATACCTATATTCATGTCTGCCTTGATCTACCAAAATCTGGCAGCATATTTGTCTCGTATCTCTCAGTAATAAACATTCGTACAATGAAAAGAATCAATCCTATCGTAGCAGTAGTATTGTCTGCCACCATGTTATTTAGCTGTAGTACCTGGAATGGAATGAACAATACCCAAAAGGGCGCAGCCATCGGCGTAGGTGGTGGTGCTGCCACAGGTGCCGTGATTGGTAAAGCCGCAGGCAACACTGCCCTGGGCGCTATCATTGGTGCTGCCGTAGGTGGCGGAGCCGGTGTACTGATCGGCAAAAAAATGGATAAACAGGCACAGGAAATCAAAACAACCGTACCAAATGCTACCGTAGAACGTGTAGGTGAAGGTATCAACGTAACGTTCAACTCCGGTATTCTGTTCGGCTTTGATAAATCGGACCTGACTGCTGCCGCTCAGACAAACATTCAGCAGCTGGCCAGCATCCTCAATAAATATCCTGACACCTACGTACGTGTAGAAGGTCACACCGATACCACTGGTACTGATGCTTACAACTATGCACTTTCTGAAAGACGTGCAACTGCTGTAGCAAACTACCTGAAAACACAGAACGTAGCTGCTAACCGTATTCAAACATACTGGTATGGTTCCAAACAGCCTGTAGTACCTAATACCACAGATGCTAACAGAGCTAAGAACCGTCGTGTGGAATTCGCTATCTATGCGAACGATAAGATGAAGCAGGATGCGCAGAAAGAATCAGGACAGTAATAGGATTTCCTTCATACACATATATATGAAAAAAGGCCGTATCGTTGGATACGGCCTTTTCTTTGAAAATGGTTTTCATCTTCGTTGGTAAATTCCCTCTTTCATGAATGTTTTTATTGTTTTTTCAACCACCACTTTCGTATAAATAAGAAAGCAATGATCCCGCACATGGCGCCTATTGAATCGGCTACCGCATCTATCATATCGAAGCTGCGATCTACCGCCCAGTATTTCTGAATAAACTCAATGGCCAGACCATACGCTGCTGCTGTGAACCAGAACAGCGTTAATGTAAGCGCCGAAATATGTCCTTTACTTCTGTAATAGCCTATACACAACAGGAGTACCGTACAACCAAACAATCCCAGGTGAACGATCTTGTCCATATGTATTTTCTCATAGAAAGGATCCTTGGGGATCTTATCTCCGGGAATAGTACATAAATATAACACCAGCAATATCCATAATATAGCAGGCCAATAGTATCTGATAATCCTCATTGCTGGCACGTCCAATTGTTTTTTAGGGTAAATATTAATAATCATAAAGGTATAAGGTTCAAAAGTCGTTCCCAACTTTTGAACCTTATACCTCTACTTTTTTAACCTTTTATTAATTATTGGACTTATTCGCCAACAAGTGCCTGATAGGCAGCTGCATCCAGCAGTCCGTCTACATCTGCAGGGTTAGATACTGTCATCTTGATCATCCATCCTTCGCCATATGGATCGCTGTTCACCAGTTCTGGTGAGCTATCCAGCTCGGAATTGATTTCATTTACAGTACCTTTTACTGGCAGGAAGAGGTCAGACACAGTCTTTACTGCTTCCACAGTACCGAATACTTCTTCTGCACCCAATGATTTACCAACGGTAGGAATGTCTACAAATACGATATCTCCCAGTTCACGCTGAGCGAATTCAGTGATACCGATAGTAGCTGTATTACCTTCCAGTAACACCCATTCGTGATCTTTGGTGTAACGCAGATTTGACGGAAAATTCATGGCAAGTTTGATTTTAAGGGGTAAAATTAAGGAAAACCTAAAAGAACAAAAATTTCTTCACCACTCTCACCTTCATTACCACATCTTCCAGTGGTCTGTCATTACCATCTGTCTTTAGTGCTGCGATCTTATCGATCACGTCCAGGCCTTCCACAACCTGACCAAACACAGTGTAGCTCTGATCCAACTGTGGTGTGCCTCCGTACTTTTTGTAGTACTCGCGCTGGTCCACGGGAATCTTCCTCCCCCCTAGTCTACCCTTCTCCAGTTTGTCGAGCTCCTCATCTGTCCACACTTTTCCCTGCACAATATAAAACTGACATCCTGAACTTGCTTTTGCAGGATTGTTGTCTCTTGCTGCCGCCAGTGCACCTTTCTTGTGATACAGGTTCAGCTGAAACTCTGCAGGAATCGTGTAGTTCACATCTCCATTACCAAGCATTGCTCCCTTTGCCGCATGCTTTGAATCAGGGTCACCGCCCTGTATCATAAAGCCTTTGATCACTCTGTGGAATAACGTACTGTCATAGAAGTGATGCTTAGCCAGCTTTATAAAATTATCCCTGTGCTTTGGTGTGATGTTATACAGCTCGATCACCATCGTGCCATAGGGAGTAATGATCTTTACCTTCCGGTTTTTAGCAGCCATAGCGGGGAGTGTGAGTATTATACACACAAAGAGTAGCAATCGTTTCATGGGGGTATGATTATTTTAGAGTTGTTTGCGCAGGAGCCAGTCAGTATCTTCCTGATTCCCCATCATGAAGATATGGCTACCGAATTTTTCAAAACCATTCTTCTCGTAGAATTGGTAAGCCTTGGTGTTGTACTCCCAAACCCCGAGCCAGATGGTTTTTACGCCATGTTGCGCAGCTACTTCCTGTGCGTAGTCCAGCAGGAACTGTCCGGCTTTCATGCCCTGAAATGCTTTCAGCACATAGATCTTTTCCAGCTCCATGACAGGAGCGGGATCCAGGGGACCGTTATGATCCGGCTGCTTGTGTAAATTTAGTTTCAAAAACCCCGCGGGGGAAGTGCCTTCGTACAGAATATAATATAAACAGCCAGGGGCCGCCATTTCAGCTGTTAGTGCTTTCCTGGATTTTTTCTCTTCCATAAAAGCGTTAAAGTCCGCCGGGTTGTATTGATGAACAAATGTTTCGGTAAACGTCCGCTGCTCAAGCATCACCAGTAAATCCAGCAACTCAGTAGAAACGGGCACAACGTGTAATGATGTATCCATAGCCAGGGTGTGTGTAATTTATATCAGGGAGGGAATTTTATCGTCCCTCCTGATCGTCAAAGTATGCAATAATATGCTCCTGCAAAAATCTTTCCTGTTCTGGCATACTCATTTTGGGTACAGGTTGTGCTTCTTTGAAATGGGGCCAACCATCGTTGTCATACCCTTGTAGTTCAAAATACCCGCTTTGACTCAATAAAGTACATGTTGCCACATGCATCAGGTCCTGTTTCTGCTCCTTCGTCCACTTCTTCTTCATATTTCCCAGTTCCTGTGCACCTATTAAAAAGAGAATCGCTTCCATGTTAGGGGTTTTCCCAAATCGCTCTGTGAACATATCCAGCACCCTTTTCCATTGCTGCTCGAATTCCTCTGCCATTTTATAATTATTTAATTATGAACCTTCTATCCCTGCAAATGTACGTTATAAAAAAAGATGATATAAATATGCGCCGGCTTTATTAATTTGGGGGTCACATACGTTATTTATAATGCAAGGATTACAAATTAAGAAATGTATGTATCTGAGTGCCATATCGTAATTTGTAAATTTTAATTTGTAATTCTATTCTTAACAGCATTTTAACGGCCATATCTGCTTGTCTGGCGGTGTTTTACTGGCAGAAAGTTTTACTTTAGCAAACTTGTAAATAATAAATAAGCATGGAGAATACTTCGTATGATATCCGTCAACTAAATGAAAAAATCCACGAGGCCAGCGCATTTGTAGACCTGCTGAACCTCGAACTGGGCAAAGTCATCGTAGGGCAGCGTTACATGGTAGAAAGACTGTTGATAGGGCTGCTGGCACAAGGCCACGTATTGCTGGAAGGTGTACCCGGTCTGGCAAAAACCCTGTCTATTAAATCCCTCTCTTCTGCCATTAACGGTAAATTCAGCCGTATTCAGTTTACACCGGACCTTCTGCCTGCGGACGTGATCGGTACTATGATATACAACCAGCAAAAGAATGAATTTGTAGTAAGACGCGGTCCTATCTTCGCCAACTTTATCCTGGCGGATGAGATCAACCGTGCCCCTGCAAAAGTGCAGAGTGCCCTGCTGGAAGCAATGCAGGAAAGACAGATCACTATCGGTGATACCACTTTTAAACTGGAAGAGCCTTTCCTGGTACTGGCTACCCAGAACCCAATCGAGCAGGAAGGTACCTACACACTGCCAGAAGCACAGGTAGACCGTTTTATGCTCAAAGTGGTGATCGGCTACCCTACCAGGGAAGAAGAGCGCCTCATCATCCGTCAGAACCTGAACCCACAGCCTTCTCAGAAGATCAATCCCATCATTCAGCCTGCCGACATTATGAAGGCACGCGACCTGGTGCGTGAAGTATACATGGATGAAAAGATCGAACGCTATATCCTCGATATCGTATTTGCTACCCGTAATCCTGACGAATACAAACTGCAGAAACTGAAACCGCTCATCGCTTATGGTGGTTCTCCAAGAGCGAGCATCAACCTGGCAATGGCTGCTAAAGCTTATGCCTTCATGAAACGTCGCGGATATGTAATTCCTGAAGACGTTCGCAGCATCTGCTTCGACGTAATGCGTCACCGTGTAGGTCTCACTTACGAAGCGGAAGCGGAAAACGTAACCAGCGAAAACATCCTGAGCGAAATTCTGAATGCTGTAGAAGTACCTTAATCGGCCCCTCTGTAGCAAACAGTTTTTTTAAACGTTAATGTACAACCGGTGGATACTGCAGAAATACTTAAGAAGGTCAGGCAGATAGAGATCAAGACCAAAGGTCTCTCCAATCACATCTTTGCAGGCGAATATCACAGCGCCTTCAAGGGGCGTGGTATGTCTTTCAGTGAGGTGCGCGATTACCAGGTGGGCGATGATGTGCGGGCTATCGACTGGAATGTGACTGCCCGTTTAAATCATCCCTTCATCAAGGTTTTCGAAGAAGAACGTGAACTTACCGTAATGTTGCTGGTAGATGTGAGTGATAGCTCCCTCTTCGGTACCGTACGGCAGAACAAGCGGAGTATGATTACGGAGCTCTGCGCTGTACTGGCCTTCTCCGCGATCAAAAACAATGATAAAGTAGGAGTGATCTTCTTCAGCGACGGTATGGAAAAATATATCCCGCCTAAGAAAGGTAAATCCCATATCCTGTTTATCATTCGCGAACTGCTGTCCTTTACTCCTACCCGCAAAGGCACTAATATCAGGGAAACACTGCGTTTCTTTAACAATGCGACAAAGAAAAGGAGCATTGTATTCATGCTGAGCGACTTCCTGACAGGCGACTACCAGGATGCACTGAACATTGCTGCCAAACGCCACGATGTGGTCGGCGTGCATGTATACGATCAGCGTGACAAAGAACTGCCACCGGTAGGACTGATACAAATGCAGGATTCTGAAACTGGTGCACGCCAATGGGTAGATGCTTCTGACAAACAGGTGCAGCAATATTATACCCAACAGTTCCAGCAGCACGTGCAGTATTGCAGCAATTCTTTCAAAAAGAGTGGTGCAAGCCTGATCAGCATTCGTACGGATGAAGATTATGTAAAGGCTTTAAAAGGCTTCTTTACAAACAGGTGATAGTTTAAAGATGAGCAAATTAACATGGGTAAACAGATCATAGTTAAAACACTTATTTTATTTGCAATGCTGGGTTGTGGGTTTGCTTCGCAGGCCCAGGTGCAGGTGAGTGCCCGTACAGATACAGACCATATCCGTATAGGTGAGCAGGTAAAACTCATATTGTCAGCCACCGTACCTAACCAGGGCGTTGGCAATGTCGTATTCCCTCAATTACCAGATTCTTTCAGTCACTGGGAAGTAGTAAGTCGTACCGGCCTCGATACTTCTGCTGCCAATGGAAACAAGGTGTTTCAACAAACCCTTGTACTCACCAGCTTTGACAGTGGTAGCTGGGACCTCCCTGCCTTAAAATTTGATGTGCTGAATAATGGAGGGGTGACTGATTCAGCCTTCACCGATTCACTGCGCATAGAGGTAGGTACCGTTGCGGTAGATACTACCAAGGCGTTCAAACCTATTAAAAACGTACGCTCTGTACCCTGGAACTTCTGGGATTACTGGCTTTACTTTGCTATTGGTTTCAGTGTGATCATCATAGGTATAGGATTGTTGGTATATTTCCGCAGCCGTCCTAAGAAAGCAGTGGTGAAACCTACAGCACCTGCCGTACCACCTTACGAGGTAGCACTGCTGGCACTGAAGCAGCTGAGAGAAGAGAAACTGTGGCAGCAGGGAGATGTGAAGCAATATTATACCCGCATCACCGACGTACTACGCGCATACTTCGAACAGCAATTCAATATCCCTGCCCTGGAGCAAACCAGTGAGGAACTGCTGCAACACATCAAACCGGTGACGGTCCTTAATCAGCAACGCGACAGGTTGAGAGACCTGCTGACGGTAGCTGACCTGGCCAAATTCGCGAAGCTCCATCCTACACCTGAAGAGCATGAGCGCGCACTGGCACAGGCTTTTGAGATTGTGGAATGGACCAAACCCGCTGTAGAGAAAGCAAAAGAAGCAGAGAAGACGAATGAGGCAGGGAAAACCGAAGGAGCAGGCAACTAAGGGGTTAGAAAGCGAATGAGGCAGGAAAAACTGAAGGAGCAGGCAACTAAGGGGTTAGAAAGCGAATGACGCAGGGAAAACCGAAGGAGCAGGCAACTAAGGGATCAGAAAGCGAAGACGCAGAGAAAACCGAAGGAGCAGGCAACTAAGTATTCCGCAAGCGAAATTCGCCTCAGAAACCGAAGGAGCAGGCTACTAACTAGAACCAGGAAATTATTTTATATACATGGATTTTTCAGTCTGGAAAAATATTGAATTTGCCCATCCTGCCTACTTTGGCTTGCTGGTGCTGGTGCCCGTGATGATCTACTGGCACTATGCAAAACAGCAGAAAAAGCAGGTGGCTATGGATATGTCTTCCCTTCAGGGGTTGAAGGGACTGCCGGTATCCTGGAAGGTGAGGTTCCGCCCCCTCCTGCTGATACTGCGACTGCTGGCGTTTAGTGCGCTGGTGGTAGCGCTGGCAAGACCTCAGACCAGCAATACATCTGAAAGTATAGATAGTGAAGGGATCGATATCGTGTTGGGCATAGATATTTCAGGTAGTATGCTGGCCGAAGACCTGCAGCCTAACAGGCTGGAAGCTGCGAAGAAAGTAGCGAACGACTTCGTAGATCGCCGTATCAGTGACCGTATTGGCCTGGTGATCTTCTCCGGAGAGAGTTTTACGCAATGTCCCATTACTACTGACCATGCGGTATTGAAAAACCAGATTGCGGCTATCAAGAGTGGTATGCTGCAGGATGGTACTGCGATTGGGATGGGTTTGGCCACGGCTGTAGATCGCCTTCGTAATAGTAAAGCTAAAAGTAAGGTGATCATTCTCCTTACAGATGGTGTGAACAACGTAGGTTTGATAGATCCGCTCACCGCGCTGGAAATTGCAAAGGCATTCAAAACAAGGGTATATACCGTAGGGGTAGGTACGATCGGAAAGGCACCTTTCCCGATGACCATGCCGGATGGTAGTATTCAGATGGCTATGCAGGATGTACAGCTGGATGAGCCGCTGATGAAGAAGATTTCAACAGAAACCGGGGGTAAATATTTCAGGGCTACCAATAATAAGGACCTGGAAAGTATTTATGATGAGATTGATAAGCTGGAAAAGACCAAGGTAGAGATCACTTCTTACAAACGATTTGCTGAACATTTCTTCCCGTTTGCTATACTGGCATTGGCTTGTATACTGCTGGAAGTAGTGCTGCGATATACCGTATTCCGGAGTCTGCCATAAAACAATATTGCCCCCAGCCGCGCCAGCGGCAGGGGGCAATATCAAAAAACTCGCTTCTGCCGAAGGTAGAAGCGAGTTTTTTGTATTTTTACACCCTAATAATAATCTTAGCATTTGCAGGCACTAATCTATAGATCCACCGGTAGCTGGTACACCGTAAAAACCATCACCACCGGCGAAACCTTCCAGGCACGCATTAAAGGTGTATTGAAACTGGATGGGGACATTACGTCTACCAATCCCATAGCCGTAGGCGATATCGTAGATATCGTTCCTGAAGAAGGTGATGCAAATGCAAAAAATGCTATGATCACTGGCATTGGGGACAGGCGTAACTACATCGTCCGCAGCTCCCCACATAAAAAAGGAAACGCAAAGCACATCGTGGCGGCCAACCTGGATCAGGCCATGCTCATCTGCACGGTAAAAGAACCAAGAACCTCCAATGGATTCATGGATCGCTTTCTGGTTACAGCAGCTGCTTATCACATTCCAGTGGTGCTGGTGTTTAACAAAAGAGACATTTATAAAGAGAAAGAAATAGACAGATTCGCTGAATTAGCGGCCCTGTATGAAGATATCGGTTATACAGTAAAACTGGTTTCTGCTGCTACCGGCGGTGGTATAGATGAACTGGAGACCATGATGAAGGATAAAACTACCCTGATGTCCGGTCACTCCGGTGTGGGAAAGTCTTCCCTCATCAATCGTTTATTACCTGGTCTGGATCTGCGTACAAAAGCAGTGAGTGGTTGGAGTGGTAAGGGGTTGCATACTACTACTTATGCAGAGATGTATGATCTGCCACAGGGTGGACGGTTGATAGATACACCTGGGGTGAGAGAATTCGGGATTGTGGATATTGCGAAGCCGGAGCTGTCGCATTATTTTCTTGAAATGCAGCCTTATCTTACACAGTGTCAGTTTAATAACTGCTTGCATATCAATGAGCCTGGTTGTGCGGTGAAAGCGGCTGTGGAGGAAGGGGAAATTGATATGGAGAGGTATGTGAGTTATGCCACGATTCTGGAGTCAATTCAGGAAGAGAGTTATTAAAGGATTTCTAATTCTTAAAGAAGAATCAATTAAATTCTTCCTTCAAAAAACACTCCTTTATGTTTTCGGAAGGAAATCCTTCTCAAAGAAGTTGTTTATACTTT
>NZ_MTKN01000091.1 GCF_001975825.1 [Flexibacter] sp. ATCC 35208 | reverse complement strand
AAAAGACTAAACAACTTCATATATAACTGCGGCAAAATAAATATTTATTTCCGAAATTTAAAGATTCTCTCTTAATTTCACACTCCGACAAATCCATTTATTATGAAAAAACACTTTTGCCTGTTCCTGATTTGTATTATGCCCATACAGTTACAAGCACAGGAAAAATTTTCAACCATTAAAAGTAATGACCCACACATACAC
Organism: [Flexibacter] sp. ATCC 35208; assembly: GCF_001975825.1. Taxonomy (GTDB): domain Bacteria; phylum Bacteroidota; class Bacteroidia; order Chitinophagales; family Chitinophagaceae; genus Chitinophaga. Next base: position 21,799 of record NZ_MTKN01000091.1, on the reverse strand, counting down.
TATATGGGCCGTGTCATCCAGACAGATAATAGTGCACAGCTATCCTGGTCGGCAACAACGGCAAGTATAAATTTTAAAGGAACGGGGGTGAAGGTAAAGCTGAAAGATGAGCGGGGAGATAATTATTATAATGTAGTGGTAGATGGAAAAGTGATCAGTAAACTACAGCCTGATAGTACCGTACATACATATACGCTAGTAAGTGGATTGAAAAACGGGAATCATACCTTAGTACTCTTTAAGCGCACAGAATGGGCCATGGGTAAAACATGGTTGTATAATTTTGAAGTGGATGGTACGCTTTTACAAGCCCCTGTTGCGAAAAAAAGGAAGATCGAGTTCTATGGCAATTCCATTACCTGTGGGTATGCGGTAGAAGACAGCAGTGGCAAGGATAGAGGTACAGGTCCGTACGAGAATGCCTATATCAGCTATGCATCGCTGACAGCAAGACATTTTAATGCTGAATATCATTTAGTGGCAAAGAGCGGAATAGGAGTCCTTATCAGTTGGTTCCCCCTGATCATGCCTGAAATGTACGACCGTACTGATGCCACGGATGCTGCAAGCAAATGGGATTTTAGTAGTTATACGCCTGATCTGATCGTGATAAATTTATTTCAGAATGATAGCTGGCTGGTCGCAAAACCGGAACATGAACAATTCAAAGCGAAATTTGGTGATAAGGTGCCGGATGCAAAGACGATAGTAGCGGCTTATAGTAACCTGGTGAAAAAGATCCGGGATAAACATCCGAAAGCACAGATCATTTGTGCACTGGGCAATATGGATGCAACACGGAAAGGTTCACCATGGCCGGGCTACATAAAGGAAGCGGTACTCGGATTGCATGATGCGAAGATCCATACCTGCTTTTTCCCTTATAAGGACACACCGGGGCATCCAAATGCAAAGGAACAGGAGGCAATGGCAAATGAACTGATCGCGTATATCAGTAAAAATATAAAATGGTGATGTTTGATTTTTAAAGCCGGCCGCAGGCCATCCCTTTCCGCCGTTGATTGCTGATGCCGAAGGTATCTACAATCAACGGCGGTTATTTTTTTTCTGTTTTATGCCGGTTTACGAAACTTTCTTGCATTTTTCTGCCTGAATGTTCTAAATTGGAAGCTGTAAATTTACGGTATGATCAAGGAACAACTCAAGCAGGCTTTTAAGGAACTCAAACCACAACTGGCAGGCGATCTCTACTTCTCAGAAAACTCTCTGGACCGCACCATACTCATGGCATACTCTACAGATGCCTCCGTATACCAGGAATACCCAATGGGTGTCGCACTGCCAAAGAACAAAGCCGATATCGCTGCGTTGATCCGATTCAGCAAAACCCACAAGATTCCCCTCATTCCCCGCACCGCAGGTACCTCTCTGGCAGGTCAGGTAGTAGGACAAGGTCTGATCGTAGACGTTTCCCGCTACATGAATCGCCTTTTAGAGGTCAATAAGGAGGAAAAATGGGTCAGGGTGGAACCGGGTATCGAAAGAGACGTTTTGAACGAACTATTGCAACCTTATGGGCTTTTCTTCGGTCCGGAAACCTCCACCTCTAACCGTGCGATGATCGGTGGCATGATCGGGAACAACTCCTGTGGGTTGCATAGCATGGTCTGGGGCGCTACGCGCGACAATCTCCATTCCGTCGAAGTTGTCCTCGGCAATGGCGAGACCACTACATTTGAAGATATAGACACACAGGGCTTACAGCATAAAATGCTGCTCAACAACCTGGAAGGCAGTATTTACAGAACCATGCACGCCCTGCTCTCCAATAAAGAAAATCAGCAGGCCATCCGGGATGGCTATCCTACCCGTACTGTAAAAAGAAGGAATAGTGGCTATGCACTCGATGCCCTTCTTGATACAACACCTTACGGTGGTGCTGCCCCATTCAATCTCTCTCACCTGATTGCCGGCTCAGAAGGTACTTTGGCATTCGTGACTGAAGCAAAACTCAAATTGCTGGATGCGCCTCCAAAGGTGAACGGGTTGGTAGCCGTACACTGTACCAGCGTGAAAGAGTCGCTACAGGTAAACCTCATCGCTGTCAGACACCCGGTCACGGCTTCAGAACTCGTGGACGACGTGATCATGAACTTTACAAAAGGCCACCCTGAGCATCAGCAAAACCGCTTCTTTATGGAAGGTGAGCCGGCAGCGATTCTCATGGTTGAGTTTATGTGTCATACAGAAGAAGCATTACAGGCACAAACCAGCGCCTTCATTAACGAAGTCAAAGCAAAAAATTTAGGGTACGCTTATCCATTGCTGCGCGGCAACGATATCAATAAGGCCTGGAACCTGCGCAAATCAGGTCTCGGCCTACTCCGCAATATTAAAGGCGATGCACAACCCGTGAACCTCATCGAAGACTGTGCAGTAGCACCGGAAGATCTGCCTGAATACATCGACGACCTGCAGGAAATGCTCAAATCCATGGGATTGAAAGCCTCTTACTACGCACACGCTGGCGCCGGTGAACTACACGTAGAACCTATCATCAATTTAAAAATTGAAGAAGGCAGAAAGCAGTTCCGTGAAGTATTGGAAAAGACCGCCGCCATTGTGAAAAAATACAAAGGCTCCCTTAGTGGAGAGCACGGCGATGGTCGTTTGCGCGGCGAATTTATCCGCTTCATGATGGGGGACAAATGTTATGATTGCTGCAAACAGGTGAAGCTATTATACGATCCTGAATATCTCTTTAACCCGGGTAAGATTATCGATCCGCCACCCATGGATCAGTTCTTCCGTTTCAAGCAACCTGCAGCCGGAGGAAAGATAAAAACATACTTTGATTTCTCTGAAACCAATGGCATCTTATCACTAGCAGAAAAATGCTCTGGTTCAGGCGATTGCCGTAAAACGCATTTCGCGGGCGGTACAATGTGTCCCAGCTATATGGCCACCCGTTTTGAAAAAGATACAACCCGTGCAAGAGCGAATGTATTACGTCAGTTCCTTGCTCAGGATAATACAGCACAGGCTTTCAATCATGAAGAGATTGGTCATGCTATGGATCTCTGTCTCAGCTGTAAAGGCTGTAAAGCAGAATGCCCATCCAGTGTGGATGTATCCAAGCTGAAAGCAGAATACCTGCAACAGTATTACGATACCAACGGTACGCCTTTGAAAGCGCGGATGATAGGAGAGTTCCCTTTCCTCAGCAAAATGGCGTCCGTCGCACCTGGTTTATACAATTTCGCCTTCTCCAATAAATTTACTTCCGGCATACTCAAAGGCATGATGAACATGGCGCCGGAGCGCCATGTTCCTGCATTACAGCCTCAAACATTACGCGTCTGGTACAAGCAGTTCAGGCAACAACAAGCTGGCAAAAATTTCACACACAAAGTCTTCCTGTTCTGTGATGAATTTACCAATTACAACGATGTACATATCGGACAGCGTTGTATAGAACTGTTGACAGCACTGGATTACGAGGTGATCATACCAGATCATATTGAAAGCGGCCGCACGCATTTGTCAAAGGGTTTGGTGAAGAGAGCCAAAACAATTGCAGCAAAGAATGTGCAGCTATTATCGTTCCTGATTGACCAGCCACATTTTTTGATCGGGCTGGAACCTTCAGCCATCCTTACTTTCAGGGATGAGTATATCGATCTGCTTTCAGGGGAACTGAAAGAGAAAGCAAAAGGATTAGCATCCAGGGTGAAATTGTTTGAAGAGTTCTTATCAGCAGAAATGGATGAAGGCCGTATTCGCAAAGAGTCCTTCAGGAGTGATGCGCGTAAGATCGTGATCCATGGGCATTGCCATCAAAAGGCGTTGTCCTCGGTCAATTATATCAAAAAAGTGCTGTCATGGCCGGCGCATTATGAGGCAACGGTGATTAATTCCGGTTGCTGTGGAATGGCTGGATCATTTGGCTTTGATAAAGATCATTACGAAACTTCGATGAAGATAGGGGAACTTGTTTTGTTTCCTGCTGTAAGAAGTCAGGCGGATGATGTGATAATAGCTGCACCTGGTACCAGCTGCCGTCATCAGATATTGGATGGTACTGGCAAGACAGCATTGCATCCGGCAGAGGTGTTGTTTGCTGCGTTGGTGTAGTTACTGTTTTTTGTTTTCAGATACATAGATGACGATATAATATTTGGGTATTTAAAAGCATGTTAGTGGCCACTTTCGGTGTAATTCATTTTGTTCTTTAAACTTATTAATATTCACCTGGCGGTTGCCTGAATTTTTGTATTTAAATACACAGCAGCATCACTTAGCAACTACTTTCCGTGCAGATATTTTCTTATATCCAATTACACCTGCAATTGTCAACAATACAAAAGGCCATAATTGCAGCAGGAACAAAAACACATTACGCAGAGCTGTTGCACCCGTGCCCAACGCTGTCAGCAGCTCTGTTCCAAACCCTGCACGGATGGCACTTTCAGGGTTTACGACAATTTGCATATCTGCCTGTTGTGGTTGGGATAATTTCACAGTTAAAGTCGCGAAATTCGCATCGTCCAGAATAGCAAAATTTGCAATCTTCCGGTCTATCGTTTCATTACTTTTAGTCTCCTGGTAAGTTGCAGTTGCTATCGGATCAGACTTTTTTGTCACGGCTACTGTAGGCACAGGGACCTGATTCTTCATGGAATTTCCCAGGTATTCCAGTGTTTTATCATCATCCTTTAACGTACGTGCACTCACAAAAGTAGCAACATTGGTGAGTGTGCTCACAAGCGAATCCAGCTTTTCGACAGGTACTTTCATAGTTAGGTTTGCCACCGCAGTAAAGAGCTGTACATGTTTCATGGAATCGCCTTTATAAGGTAGATCCTGTGAGGTTCCAAATTCATTTGAAAGCGTACTTTCCACCACATAACCATTGAGTTTGTTTGTAGCATGTTCGAGTGTAGTAGCGGCACTAAATACATTGGCTACACGACAATTTACATCAGCCGTTCTAACATGTTTACGTGAAGGGGAATTGAGTGCCGGCACTTCTTCGCCGGACTTTGCTGCGGCTTCCACCGTTTCCGTATAGGAGTTGGAATCCTGAGCGACAGTACTATCCAGTGTACTGCGATAGCTACTACCTGCAGAACAGGCATAGAGGGTCATGGCGGGGACCACCAGGTAACAATAAGGACGCATAAGAATGTGTTTTCTTTTTATACTCCGAACCGGTAAAAGGTAACCTTTGATGAAAAGTTTAAAAAATGTTAAATTGGGTCAAACCCATTCAGATGAAATATTTATTATTACCATTGTTCATCTTATGCTGTAGTATCACGTTTGGACAAAACCTGGAAGACACGCCATTCAAAGGAGCTAAAAAAGTAATAGCGGCATATGGTATACAAGGAGATGAATTGATTACTTATCTATGTCAGCAATTACTCGATTATGGTTACACGCCGGACAAGATAAACAGGGAGTTTCATTTCATTACCACAGAAGAGAAAAATCAGGAAACTATAGTGTATGTGATGAGAATATACATCAGGGGAGATGTGGTGGAATATAGCGCAAGAGAGGCGTCTGCTTATGAAAAAGGCAAACAGGAAAAACAGCAGTCGGAGTATGGGTCGAATACAGGATTGTTTGCACACCATGAGTGCTTTAATGACATGATGGAATTTATAAAAAGGACAAAACCTGATAAGATTCGATTTAGTAAATAAAATGATATTGGGACGTATCCTAAGTAACAGGAAAGCCCTGAGAATTGCATATACGAGGATTCTGTTACCCGAATAAAACATTCATGAAAGCGGGAATAAGTCGGCATAAAGCCTGTAAAATGGGAACAAACCCTATCCCATAAAGAAATTATCTATTTAACATAATATAAATTATAAGCCTTAAATAGTAAAGGGAATCATTGCCGCCTGCATGAGATTAAATGCCGGCAGCGCCCAGGTTTTTTGTACACTAAACCCAATAGCGCCGTATAAAACCGAATCGTCTCATCAAAATTATTCGCACGAATCGCAACATGATGCAAACCTAATACCATGTGTTTCTTACTTTTGTTCCACGACTAAGTGATTCGTGATAGCACCTCCTTGTGCGTGCTTACAAAATTGTTAGGTATATGTTTAAGATCTTGTGTATTTCCGGCAGCCTGCGCCCAACCTCTTCAAATACAAACATTTTAAAGGCCATCCCGCAATTAGCAGAATGGCCGGGCATTTCATTTTCGATATATGAAGGCTTAGATCAGTTGCCGTATTTTAGCCCTGAACTGGATTATGAAGGATCTACGCCAGCCGCTACTGTAGCGGATTTACGCGCACAACTCAGCATAGCAAATGCTGTAATCGTATGCACACCGGAATATGCTTTTGGCATACCCGGCGTGCTAAAAAACGCGTTGGACTGGATCGTTTCCAGCGGAGAATTTGTTGATAAACCTACAGCCGTAATCAGTGCTTCACCTATGATGACCGGTGGTGACAAAGCAAATGCCTCACTGGTACAAACATTAAAAGTGATGACGGCAACAATTACAGACGATCGTATCCTTACTATACCAACCGTACGTACGAAAATCGATGCTGCCGGCAATATTACTGACAATACACTTAAAGCAGATCTCGTTAAAATTGTAACCAGTTTAATCTCCTAAAACCGCCATCTCAACCCAACATTACCACCCAAACCGCCAATATTAATATAAGACTTCAAATCATTCGAAGGCTTACTATCGTCCTTATACGTCACCGTCGCACCGGACTGACTCACCGCCGTATTAGAATTCTGATCCAGCGTTGACTGATACTCTGTATGCCTTTCTGCCGTAGACAGATCATCCAGCCCACGATGCTGGGTTGCAATTACCTGACCCGTAGTCGAACTTAGAATATTCGTTGTCTCATCATACGCAGTCACTTCTTTTTTCTTGCTGCGCACCGGAATATTTCTGTACTCAGTTTCAATGAATACATCCAGCTTCGCCGCTACCGGGAATACAATCCCGAAAGCTCCCTGAAATCCAACGGTGATATTCGGATCTACACGCTCATCGCGTGAAATCGTCGTCTTGGTCACCACCGCCGAACCGCCAACCACCGCAGAACCAGTCTGACTCGCATCTGTATGGATATTCAACTCACCCCACAACGGCACTACAAATCCAACACGTACATACGGATCGACCCTGGCAAAACCGGGATGAATCACGACTGCAGGTGCAAAATCAACCGCATTAACATATCCATGCGATTCTATCTTACCCAATTCCGTACTCGAACCAGCCAGTACTGTTACCTCACGGGTCATAAGGTTTTTCTTACTGTGATAGTAATTAAAAGCAGCTTCCACAGCGATGTACTGATTGATATTCCAGCCGAAGGAGAGTCCTCCCCTGCTGCCTGCGCCATACGATCCGGTCAGGACCTTTTCAGAAACTGTTGTTGTAGTTCCTGTCGAAGAATTATACGATTTCTGCTCATCATGTGGCTCATAAGGACCCACTTTGGGAAACTCACCAGGAAAAACACTGAAGAAATAGCCACCGGCTACTTTAACATAAAACTTTGAGGGCGCTGCTATTTTCTGGTCTTGCGCGTGTAAGGTGTACGAGCTTGCTACCGTCAGAAATAAGGTGGTAAACAGGGCTAAGTTTTTCATTTTAGTGGAACATTTGGGTGAAAACTAACGTGTTCTATCAATTTAACGAATTTAAATGAAAATGAAAAAACATTGAGATGCCACTGAGTATGGCCAATGAGTAGGGTGTAGCTTCGTCATCATTACGGTACTAATAGTACATCAAAAGGGCACCTCAATATCCCTTGGATATACAAGTGCCCTTTTAGTGACCTTATAGTATACTAGTAGTGACGAAGTCGTACTATAGCCGTGACCTGATTGCATACTAGCCGCGACCCGGTTATTTACGGATTATATGTTTGATTTTGATGCCCTTTGGAAGACCTGGCTGGTTGGTACAAAGTGTTATTAAGGTTGGTACAAAGAGTTATTAAGGCCAGTGACCTGATTATATACAGCTTATTTTATGTAAATAGAACCTGATTATTAACTACTTATCTTTTATCTAAAACGCCTCTGCCAGCGACAAATACAAACCCGACTGCCTGTCCTCTCCTGTCCGCTTCTCTCCCCACGCATAATCAATCCGTATGGTCAGCTTTGACCCCTCATCATAGAACCACCTAACCCCCATACCATAAGCCGGCTTAAAATGATCCACCCCAAAATCATGGTTATTAAACACCGCTCCTGTAGCCCCAAATGCCGCCAGGGCAAACTTAGGCTGCATATGCAAAAACCAGATATTGATGGGAATCTTCGGATCCAGAAAATACCGGTACTCCGCCTGGAAAGCCAGATAATTCTGATCCCTGTAGCGACCCGTATAATACGCCCTCATCATCTGATCATTCCCCATCTCGGGCAATAAATAAAACGGCAAAGAACTACCCTGCAATGAATTAAATACCCCATTCACTCCCAGCGTACTCTTACGGGAAATGGGCACAAAATGCTTCGCCTGCGCGTCAATCTTCCACAAAGTTTGTTTACTCAAAAACGATGGCGCATATGCCACATTCAAACGCACCCAGGAACCCGTGTGCGTATAATTCTGATTATCCCGGTTATCAAAAATTCCCGTCGCACCTATAAAAGTCACATACCCCCCATCTTTATCCGTCAATGCCATCCCCGGATAAATCCCTTTACTCTCATTCTGCTCATAAGCATCATGCTGGTACTGCAAAGACATACCCGCATAAAAATGCCCGCTAAGCCGCTTCTCCCCTTCCACCAAAACCTTGTATCGCTGGTTTCCCAACAGGGTCCCATCAGCCTTGCGGGTGGTATCCCCAATACCATAGAAGTACAATGGATAATCATGATAACGGATATTACTTTTGAAATGCCAGTTATTATGATCTGTCCAGAAATCGGTTTTTAATTCTATCTTATACTGACTATTGGTTGTCAATGCAGGAATTAAACTAATCGTGGAGTTGCGCAATAAAGGATCTTTCTTATCTGTATAAAAAGAATATAGCATAGCAGCTCCAATCTCCAACCCTTTCTCAGGAGAATATCCCAATACAGGCAATGGAAAAAAACTTTTTTTATGAACTACAGAAGTATCCTTTATGAAAATGGATTTATCATCCTGCGCTTTCAGGGATCCACACAACAATAAAAATAGTACAGCCGTACAAGAGAGTGAACGTGTCTTCAATTTATTCTTATTTTCTATCTGAGTGACCCAGGCTTTTCTCAGGGGCGACTTTGTCTCTTACCTGTTGTTTAACTTCTTTAATTTCAGGGAAATGTCCAATCACCTTACGGTCTATCAGCACCTCGTCATTCACATAAATAATAAAGCTACCGCCTACTTCACTGGGCCTCAGGGTCACGCCATGCAGCTCTTCTGCAAATGTGGTCAATAATTCCTGTGCCATCCAGGCTGCTCTCATCAGCCACCCACATTTGGGGCAATATTCGATTGTAACTGTCGGTTTCATGGGGGGAAAGTTACAACGATTCCAGTAAATATACTTTGCATCCAATTTTTTTATAATTTTAGCACAGCATTCAGGTGACCCTAAGAAAATAATTTGTACCGATAATGAATACTTTCTGGCAGAGAAGGAGATCTGCCCCTTACACCTTATTGATATTGATGCTGGCATTGTTCTTTACGAAGCCGGTGGCAAGTATGGCGCAATCACAATTGACTGATAGTCTGACAAAAGTGCTGGCCGCCCATACTACAAAAGATACCACCCGTGTCAACATACTCAATCAATTAAGCCGTTTTCTCTTTACCCAGGTTCCTTCCCTGACAGAGACTTACGCAAAAGAAGCTTTTTATATCAGCGATAGCCTATACTATCTGCCTGGTAAGTTGTGGGCTACCCGCAACCTCGCCCTGGCCGAAAATGCTAAAGGCAACCTGGAAAAACAGATGGACCTGACACTGGAAGCCCTCAAACTGGCGGAACAGCTGAATGACCTCAAGGCTACCGGGATACTCAATGCTGATCTCGGCAATATCCTGATCGAACAGCAACAACCCAGACAAGGTTTAATTTACCAGAAGAAAGCCCTGGCTATCAAACAGAAAGAAAATGACAAGGCTGAAATAGGTAAAACCCTGAACGGAATTGGGACCAGTTATATGATGCTCAAAGAATGGGACTCCGCCCTCCACTTTCTCTATGCTTCCGAAAGGATCAAGCTCGCCCTCAACGACCACCGCGGACTGGCCTATGCTTATGAAAATATTGGAATTATCCTCTCTGTAAAAGGAAATTATCAGGAGGCGCTTAGATACCACACCATGTCTTACCAATATTATAAGGAGTCAGACAATATTCAGGGGGTGGTAAAGTCGTACCTGAACATGGCTCAGACAAATACATTCCTGAAAGATTTTACTGCCGCTGAAGAAGACCTGCAAACCGCAGCCCGGCTCAATAAAAGTATGCAGAACACCCGGAATGAAATGATCTATTACCGATACCGTTCCATGCTGGACTCAGCCAGGGGGAACTTTGCCCAGGCACTGGAAAACTACAAGGAATTCCAAGCCCTGAGCGAGGACTTCTTTAGTACGGAAAAATCCCGCTTCATCGCCAATTCCAAAGAGAAATACGAGTCAGAAAAGAAACAACATGAAAATGAACTGCTGAAAAAAGAACAGCTGCTACACCTGGCTACCATCAGGCAACAACAGATTCTTGTAATTTTTTGTATTGCATTATTCATGGCACTTGCTACCATCACCGTATTGCTATACCGCATGTTCAAAAGACAAAAGGACCTGTATAGCCAGTTAAACAGCCGGAATCGTCGCGTTCAACAACAAAACCAGATCATTCTGGATCAGAATGCAGCCCTGGAAAGTGGCAACCAGGTAAAAGATAAAATCTTCTCTGTGATCTCTCATGATCTCCGGGCACCACTGGGTATCCTGGAAGGAATGTTGTTCTTGCTGAGGGATGAAAAGATGTCGCAGGAACAATTTAACATGTTCGTAGATGAGCTGTGGAGAGATATGAAAAATACTTCTTCCATGATGGATAACCTCTTGCAATGGGCCAATAGCCAGATGAAAGGAATTCGGGTAATGCCCGATGATTTTAATATCACGGTTTTGTTGAACAACGAGTTCGAATTGCTGCAAACCCTGGCCAGACAAAAGAATATTCAGTTAAATCACTACCTGCCGCCTGTGATCCATGTATTTGCAGATAAGGATATGATCCGCATGGTGCTGCGTAACCTGATTAGTAATGCTATTAAGTTTACGCCAAAAAACGGAAGTATTGTCATTGATTACCGGCTATCGCCGGATAAGGTGGAAGTGATGGTAAAAGATAATGGAATTGGAATTCCTTCCGAAGATCAATCCAAAGTTTTCTCCAATATTTATTATTCTACAACTGGTACACAAAATGAGAAAGGTTGTGGACTGGGATTGCCATTATCAAAGGATTTTATTCAACGAAACAATGGGGATATCTGGTTTCAAAGTTACAAAGAGAAAGGCACCAGTTTCCACTTCACACTTCCGTTGTCGGAAGAAGAGGAAACCAATGCCTATGGTAGGACGATTATTTTACAGCCAACAAGAGATTATTCACATTAGAAATATCAGCGGCTTTCATGTCAATTATATTTAACCAGAGATTACTTATATTAAAAAGTATCTCTGGTTTTTATTTTAAATTATATCCAACCGGAAATTCCTAGCATAACAAAATCTGGTTTTATTAAAAATTATATCCAATAAGCAATTCTTTGCATAACAAAATCTACGGCTTTATTTAAATTATATCCAACCAGTAGTTACCCGCATAACAAAGTTCCTCCGGCCTTTATTACAATTATAAATTACTCGCATTAAACGTATCCCCATCTTTAATATCCCCGGTATCAAACCCTTTCTTAAACCACCGCATACGCTGTGCTGAAGTTCCATGCGTAAACGCATCCGGTACCACTCTACCATTCGCCGCTTCCTGCAACTTATCATCACCCACCGCACTTGCTGCATTCAACGCTTCCTCAATATCTCCCGGATCCAATATATTATCCATTTTCTGCGCATGATGTGCCCACACCCCCGCCAAAAAATCCGCCTGCAATTCCAGTTTTACTGACAGTTTATTATATTCCTTTTCACTCAGCTGTGAACGCATTGCCTGCATCTTTCTACTTATACCCAGCAGGTTTTGAATGTGATGCCCTACCTCATGTGCAATAACATAGGCTTTAGCAAAATCCCCCACTACCTTGAACCGTGTCTCCATTTCATTAAAGAAGCTCAGATCCAGATACACCCGATCATCTGCAGGACAATAAAACGGTCCCATCGCTGATTGTGCCGTACCACAACCTGACTCGTCTACATCTGAAAACAATACCATTTTAGGCGCTTCGTATTCCTTATGCATTTCCTTGAACAGCTCCGTCCATACATCTTCTGTATTGGCCAAAACTGATGATGCAAAACGCGCTTCCTCATCACTGGCTTTCGTCACAGTCTGAGAAGTTGTTTGCTCAGTACCACCACCGGTACTTTGCGATACCTTGTTTAATAACGCCTGTGGACTTTGTTTGGTAATGAGTGCCAGTACAACGATGATGATAACGCCACCGATACCGATATTCCTCATACCCCCACCACCGCCGCCGCCGCGGCGATCTTCCACGTTATCGCTGAGTCGTCTGTTTTGCCAACGCATATAGATTGTTTTTGATTAATGAGTCCCGAAAGTACAAAATGACAGTGAAAAAAACGTACCAACACCGAAGGGACTGGCACGCCAACCATGAGATTTCTGTAACTTCGAAGTATGTCAAATCCCGCCATATCCTACGCGCACATTACAAGGGTAACGGATACACTTGTCACTGCTACTGAAGATGCCCTGGCAGCCGAGGAACCCCTCGAAATACGCCTGGTGCATAATGGCCAGCAGCAAAGTATTACAGTGACCATGCGATCGCCCGGACAAGATGAGGAACTCGCCGCCGGTTTTTTATTTACTGAGGGAATCATTACCCAATACGCAGCAATAAAAACCATTTATTATAATAATAACGTCGCCACCGTCACTTTACAACCAGGCATCACGCCTTCTTTACAACCCGCACAGCGAAATTTCCTGGCGAATGCAAGTTGTGGGGTTTGTGGTAAAACAGACCTGGATGCGATTTATACGCCTGTCTCCAAAACTCCCTCCCTTATCAAGGTTCCCGCCGCTATTTTGCATGAACTGCCAGCGTCATTACGTAACCAGCAAGCAGTATTTGATAATACCGGCGGCTTACATGCTGCTGCTTTATTCAATACGGAAGGAACTTTGCTGCACATAAAAGAAGATATCGGCAGGCACAATGCAGTGGATAAATTGATTGGCATTGGCATAAAACAAGATCTCGATTTTAGCCAATATGGATTGCTCCTCAGCGGCAGAGCCGGTTTTGAATTGATTCAAAAAGCCGCCGTTGCAGGTATCCCTGTCATCGCTGCTGTAGGCGCACCCAGCAGCATGGCTGTAAAAATGGCAAAAGAATGGGATATCACCCTGATCGGCTTCTTAAGAGAAGGGCGTTTTAATATTTATCATGGACAGGAAAAAATTGCGTTATGAACAAGACCAATGCTGAAAACCCGGAATCATCAATAGCAGGCTCCAACAATGAAGAACGATCCAACGCTGGAAATCCAGATTCATCCATAGCAAGCTCCCGCAATGGAGAACAATCCAACGCTGGAAACCCGGATTCATCCACAGCAAGCTCCCGCAATGGGAATCCAGATTCATTTAATACCAATTCCCTTCCCCTGAACCCACCCAACGCCGAAAACCCGGAAACCTTCACAGGACACTTCCGCCTTGGCAAACCCCAATCCTCTGCTGCCGGTCTACCCGCAGTCATCCACGCCATGCAGCACATTCTCGCTGAAATGGACGCCATCAGGGGTTTCAAAGCCTTAAACAAACTCAATCAGAAAAATGGCTTCGACTGCCCCGGCTGTGCATGGCCTGACCCCGACGATGAGCGATCCGGGATAGCCGAATATTGTGAAAACGGCGCCAAAGCCGTCGCTGAAGAAGCTACTACCAAACGCCTGGACGCCACCTTCTTCGCTCAAAACAGCGTAGCTGAACTGGCCACCCTCACCGACTACGAAATCGGGAAAAAAGGTCGGGTGGCTCAGCCCATGTACCTCGCCGAAGGCGCCACCCATTATACCCCCATCAGCTGGGACAAGGCATTCGAAAAAATCGGCACTCATCTCAATGCGTTGTCCTCTCCCAGTGAAGCCATCTTTTATACCTCCGGCCGTACCAGCAATGAAGCGGCTTTTCTATATCAATTATTCGTCAGGGAATATGGTACCAACAACCTCCCTGATTGTTCCAACATGTGCCACGAATCCAGTGGTGTCGCCCTCATCGAATCTGTCGGTATCGGCAAAGGCTCCGTCACACTCGATGACCTATACGAAGCCGAGGTGATTTTTATTTTAGGACAAAATCCCGGTACCAATCACCCCCGCATGCTCACTGCCCTGCAAAAGGCAAAAGCAAAAGGTGTGACCATTATCTCTGCGAATCCATTAAAAGAAACCGGCCTGCTCGGATTCATGAATCCGCAAACGGTGAAAGGGATGCTCCACATTGATAGTCACCTCACAGATATTTTCCTGCAGGTAAAGATCAATGGTGATATGGCCTTAATTAAAGCCATCAACCTGCTACTGTTAAAAGAAGAAGAAACCCACCCCGGCACCGTATTCGACCCTGAATTTATTCAAAACAACACCAGCGGATACGAAGCCTACATCGCCCATTTACAGGAACAAAACTTAGATCAGTTAGTCAATGACTGCGGTGTACCCTTATCACAAATAAAAGCTGCCGTCAATGCTTTAGTACATAAAAAGAAAATCATTGCCTGCTGGGCCATGGGACTCACCCAACACAAAAATGCCGTTGACACCATCAAAGAAATCGTCAACCTGCTATTGTTAAAAGGCAGCATCGGCAAACCCGGCGCCGGCACCTGCCCGGTACGCGGTCATAGCAATGTGCAGGGTGATCGTACCGTCGGTATTTTCGAAAGACCGCCGAAGGCGCTGTTAGATAAAATACAGGACGTATTTGGTTTCAACCCACCCAGGGAACATGGCTGGGATGTAGTCGCCGCTATCCGCGCCATGCGCGATGGCAAAGGCAAGGTATTCTTCGCCATGGGTGGCAACTTCCTTTCAGCCACACCCGATACCGTGCAGACTGCCAATGCGTTACGCAACTGTAACCTGACCGTACACGTATCTACAAAACTGAACAGAAGTCACCTGGTACATGGCAGAGAGGCCATTATCTTACCCACCCTCGGCCGTAGTGACAAAGACATCGTAAATGGGGAACGACAATTCGTGACCTGCGAAAACTCTATGGGAGTCGTTCAAATGTCCAAAGGCAATCTGCCGCCCATTTCTGACCAGCTACTCAGTGAACCCGTGATCGTGTGCCGGCTGGCCATGGCCACTTTAAAAGACCGCTCTGTAGTCGACTGGCCACGCTACACCCGTCACTATGATTATATCCGTGATGACCTGGAAAGGGTCATTCCGGGATTTGATAATTACAACCAACGGGTACGGCACCCCGGTGGATTTTACCTGCCCAACGGCGCCCGAGAAGGAAAATACAATACCACTAACCAGAAGGCGAACTTTAATGTGGCCCCTGTGACCCGAACTGCCTTAAATGACGATGAATTTATGATGATGACCATCCGGAGCCACGACCAGTTCAATACCACTATTTATGGTCTGGACGATCGGTACAGAGGTATCTACCAGGAGCGTCGTGTGATACTCATGAACGAAGCCGAAGCGGCGAAGCATCGAATAAAAGGTGGAGATAAGGTGGACTTATACAATGAATTTGGGGGTGTAGAAAGAATAGTGAGGAACTTTTTAGTGGTCCTGTACGATATTCCTGAAAGGTGCACCGCCACTTACTTTCCGGAGACAAATGCACTCGTACCGCTGGATAGCGTGGCCGATAAAAGTAATACGCCTACTTCCAAGCTGGTGATCATAAAAATAAAAAAATCAATCACCTGAAATTGATAAAATTCGGCATCTTCAGCGTAAAGATATCAAATCTGAAATCCACCGTCGTCGTAATTTCAAAGTAAACAGGTTTTACAGGTGCCGGTGCATTGGGGAAATAATTAATATCGAACAGGAGTGTATTAAGCGGCAGGTTTTCATTTTTGATTCTACAGCCTAGTCCAACCCCGCCATAAATGGGATTCTTAAAGACATTGTTACTATTGATCGTAAGCTGGGTGGCCTGCAGGGTGGTAAACCAGTTGAACTTAAAGCCCAGCACTTTCAGCGGACTATAATACACCGTCTCAGATCTCAGATTTATTCTTTGATAACCAGTCAGTGGAACCCCTTTATATCCATAGATTCCATGCTCCATATTTAACTGCAGGGGTTTATAAAAATAGGGGTTAGGGTTTCCCAGGTAATCAAAATAAGCAAATTCCCTGAACCGGCCCTTTCCCAACCTGAATGAACGACTATAATATTCCAGTTTGGTATGAATAACAGCATCTTCTGACCTGCCATTCTGATAAAAAGTACCTATCCCGATCTGGGCGTTAAAGATCCCTTTCAGTTTTGTAACCCAAAACTTCTGTCCTTCAATACCGGCATAAGCCCGGGTACGTCCTTTCCATGTTTCCCAACCGGAGGTTACACTCGCATTGTACCCGAGTGGAATATCCTCGGTTCTGCCAAACCCAAAGAAATGGGTAGACTTGAAGAACTCATTCCGGAATACAATGGCCTGCGCCAGGTAATAACGGTGATTATTATAAATAGGATCGTACTTATAAATTGGTTGCCTGGGTGTTTTAAGGAACATCTGGTTGGAATGTGCCAGCAGAATAGCCAGGTTAGGACGCTGATTGTTCAGGTTATGTTTGTCCTGTTTGATCAGGTTGTACCCTCCCCATAATTCCAGCAATTCGTACTTGTAATCCCTGTAAATGGTATCAGGTTGCTCACGGGCATTAATAGAGAAGCTCCTTCTCAAACCGATCCCACCTGCCCAATCGGCGGAAGAGTTATAGAGTGGCCTGTTGATATTTAAATAATAAGCGCCTTCAAATACCCCAGAATCCAGGGGGAAATAGTTATTGAGTGTCGTATACCCCAGCGAGACATCGGCAAAAGTGCCCAAAGCGTTGTATTTCGTATACTTTACCTCCGATCCCCAGGGCGGATTGTAGCTATTCTTCCAATAGGCGCCGACCCGCAATTCCTGACCGGCACCAAACAGGTTATTATTATAAATGGTGGTTCTCACGGCCGAAGTACTGGCTTCGCCGACATCAACACCATATTCAAATACATCTTTGGTCACCACCAATAGATCCAGTGAGTCCGGGCTGGCGCCGGCGTTTATAATATACAAACGGGCATCCTGCATATACGGCCGGCTACGCAGATAACGCTCATTGTCCGACATTTCGTAAGGGTTCAGGGTATCGCCTGATTTAAAGAACAATGCCTGCCGTATCACCCATTCTTCCGTATTATAGTGAAGGCGGTTGGCCAGTTTGATCAGCTTCATAGAAGTCGTAAACGCCGTATCCCGTATGTTCTGCGGACCGAATACATTAACCTTACGATAATAGATATCCCGGATCACCCTCCCGGTAAAAGGAATGAAATACTTTTCACTCTTAATAATACTGCTGTCTGTAGTAGGTGGTTCCGGTGCATTTTGCCGGGTCATTTTCCGGATCAGGGAGTCGCGGTAATCTCTGCGACGCAGGGAATCTCTATACTCCGCCACACGATGGAACCAGTTTCTGGAAGGCGGTTTGGGTTTAAATAACGGAATGGGGATCGTATCTGCGATCGGTTTGTATAATCTGGGTGGAAGGGTATCCCTCAGGGTGGAAACCCTGTATAAATAGTATGGAATAATAACCGTATCCTTTCGCGTGCTGCCATATGCATGCCGAATGAGTAACGGCATAGTCAGGCAACAGCAAACCAGAAAGTGTAACAATATTTTTGATCGATTTCCCACTCGTATAATAACTTATATGCCCTTCTTAGCAAAGAGCATACAACAGTTGTAAGTAATCTAAATAAAAATCCCGAACCTACACACGCGAAAAAATCGCTTATGCCTTAGACATAAGCGATTTGATCCAATAAATGGACTATCGGAAACAGATTAACTGTTTACAACCGTCGTTTCCCAGCCATTGTAGTCTGCATTGATAGCCTGTGCCAGTTCAAACAACAAAAGCACGACAGCATTGATGCTTCGTTCATCTGTACAGTCATGTCTGGATACATGCAGGCTGTAAGGCCGTTCTTCATTGCCACTCAGGTTACGCTGCTGCACAACAAATCCTTCTTTGCTGATCTGCTGCCAGTATCGCTCCCTATCTTCTTCCGAATTGAAATAAATATAGTGATCAATGTGTCTGGCTTTTTCCTCAATATCCCCATGTTGTTTCAGCGTGCGCAGCACCTTACGGTTCTGTATACGCTGGAACTCAACCTTATCAGGTAGCAGGAAATCAAAATACAATTCCCAGGTACGATCTTCCTTTACTCCAAAATCATATTGATAATTAGGAAATCCGATCATCACATCAGCTATATGCTTATCATATAATGTTGTGTCACCGGAATAAAAATAAAAATCTCTTACACCATTGGAAATCGTCCTGCCCACAAAGTGTGCATTCAGTTTTGTTTCCAATCCTTTGACCAGGCTGTCCTCAATTTCACCCAACACTTGAAACTCTTCTCCCTGTGGAAACCCATCGGCCCGGGGAGTATTCAAATATACAGACACATAAATAGCATGCGGTTTACTGTTCAGCGGTGCGAATCGCCGTAGGTCGAGGTCTAGCCCTATAATGGCCGGGTGGTCATCTATGTGACAAGTGTATAAATCCCAATCTGGCTGGTAGGCGTTAGACATAAAAATTTGCTATTCGAAAATTGTAACGGTCCGGCTGTAAAGATACATCAATCATGTTCGCCATTCATCCATTATCGCAGGAAACTTTTTATAAAACATTTATTTTTAGCTGTAGTTACAGGCTAACATTAGAAAAGTTATTTGGATCATGCACAAATTTGTCTCGTTATTTATGGGAATGACGCTGTCATTTCTATCATTTTCTTATGCTCAACAAAACAACCAACAATCACCTGAAAATGGGTCTATTCAGGGAAAATTGATGGATGAACAAACCAATGCTCCCATCGAGTATGCCTCCGTTGCCATCCTGCGCTCCGTCGATTCCAGCGTAGTGACCGGTATGCTCTCGAAACCAAACGGCGATTTTAATTTCCCTGTAATTCCTACAGGAAAGTATTTATTGAAGGTAAATTTCATAGGTTATTCTACCGTTTATAAAGCAATTGCCTTAACATCAAAAAATAATATTATTGATGTTGGCAATATCAAGCTCGGCACTAATGCGAAAGTATTGGCTGCTGTAGAGATCGTAGGTGAAAAGCCCGCTTACACCATGGCGATTGATAAGCGCGTTTTCAATGTGGAAAAAAATATTTCCAGCGTAGGCGGTACCGCCACCGACGTTTTGAAACAGGTACCGGCGGTAAGTGTAGACATTGACGGTAATGTGACTGTCCGGAATGGTTCTCCGACCATTTTTGTTGACGGCCGCCCTACTACCCTGACCATGGATCAGATTCCTGCGGATGCTATTGCGAATATCGAAGTGATCACCAACCCATCTGCAAAATATGATGCGGAAGGTGTGAGTGGTATATTAAATATAGTATTGAAGAAAAACAGGAAAGCTGGCATCAACGGACAGGTGAACGCAGGTATTTCTTCTTTGGGTGGTGCGAATGGCGGTTTCGATTTCAGTATCCGCCGTGAAAAGTTCAATCTCTCCCTGAGTTATAATGTGCGTTCCCGTAAAGGTTCTTCTAAAGAACACCTGTTCCGTAAGAACATCGGTACAGATACGACTACTTACCTGGACCAATATGAAAATGGTGACCAGAGCCGTAAGTTTCAATATGGCCGTATCGGCTTTGACTGGTTCATGGACAACCGTAATACTTTTAGCATCAGCACCAGCATCAACGCAGGCGATTTCCGTGATGATAATAACCTGACACTGTACAACCTGAACACCGGCAAAGAGCAGGTAAGATATGGTTCAGGTGTGGACAATGACAATCACAACTTTCGCAACTATGCCGGTCAGTTGGGGTATAAACATACTTTTGCAAAACAGGGTCACGAGCTGACGGCTGATTTCAATTACAACTACGCCACCAGCAATGATGGTAGTGATTATTCATTACAATATTATACGTTGGATCATGTTGCAATCGATACACCCACCGCCCCTGCTAAACGATATGCGTATGGTGGTGGTAACACCACTTATGTGACGGGTCAGATTGACTACGTAAATCCACTGTCTGAAAACTCAAAGGTTGAAGCAGGTTTGCGTACCACCAGCCGTATCTTTAATAATACGCTGACTACCATGGGACTGAACAATGCTACCGGAAACTACGTTTTTGATAGCTCACTCTCTAATAACTATCATTACAAAGAAACCATCAACGCAGGTTACATCAGCTACTCCGGTCAGTTGGGAAGCTTTGGTTACATGGGTGGTTTGAGAGGTGAACAGTCTTATTACAGTGGTGATATGACCAGCACGACTAAAAGTAATTATAAGATCAGTTACCCTATCAGCCTGTTTCCCAGTATGTTTCTGTCTCAGAAGTTCAAAGGTGATCATGAGCTGCAGCTGAATTACACACGTCGTGTACGTCGTCCATGGTTCAGGGACCTGTTGCCTAACCTGAATTACACCGCACAGAGTGCAAGTCGTGGTAACCCGACATTAAAACCTGAATTCACCAATTCATTTGAGTTTAGCTATCTGAAAGATTTCAATCGAAAGCACAATGTAATGGTGTCTTTATATTTCCGTAATACAAAGAATGCGATCACCGATTACTCATCTGATACTACCATTACCGTGAATGGTGTAGCACAGAAAGTCGTATTGACTTACCCTGTGAATGCAGATACAAGGAATGCATATGGTGCGGAGTTTACCGTGCGTAACCAGTTGACCAAAGACTGGGATGTGACTACGAACCTGAACATGGCACAAACGAAGATCAATGCTTCCAACCTGCAGACGAACCTGACAAATTCAGGGTTTATCTTCTTTGGAAAGATCAATACAAATTACAAATTGCCGTATAGAACGACCTTACAGGTTACTGGCATCTATGAGTCCAAACAGATTATGGCTCAGGGAGAAAGAGCCGGAAAATATACCGTGGATGCGGCGCTGCGCAAGGAGTTCCTGAAAGACAGATCACTGGTGGTGTCTATGGGTATCAATGATATTTTCAATACAGATCGGAGTATCAATTATACAAATACTGATTATTCTGAGCAGGAATATTATCGCAAGCGTGCTACCCGCGAAGCGCGTTTGAATGTGTCCTGGAGATTTGGTAAGATTGACGCAGGAAAAAAGAAAGAGAATAAAAAAGGAGAAGAACAGGGAGGGAATGGTGATTTCTAATTTCGTTATAACTGTTTTGTCCTATTAATATAATGATTTCTGATTACTGACAGGCAAGCGTCAGCGATCAATTTGTTTGTGTGGTTTTTGCAGCGCCTTCAATATTTGGGGGCGCTGCTTTTTTATTTATGAAGTTGTTTATACT
>NZ_MTKN01000090.1 GCF_001975825.1 [Flexibacter] sp. ATCC 35208 | reverse complement strand
AAAGTGTAAACAACTTCTATTTGATAATTTGGTTATCAGTTTGCATGTAATCATTATCATTTTAAGAATTTTAAATCAGTTTTACACCTGTACCATTTGATAAAATCGGGTTCGATATATTAATTTCAAAAAAATAGCTACGAACTCATCCGGGTTATTTGATCTTAAATCTCCGGGTCTTTTACCATTTTTTTAGCGTTAAAATTGGAGGGCAACACTATTTTCACTATTAAAGTGTAAAAATATATAATGTGAATGGTCGTTTTTTCCTGAACACTATTCGTTGTCAGTAGTGGCTCATCAATTCACTATAGACATAGCGACTGTATTATAGGATATCGGGATAATCGTTCTCAGTGATGAGAAAATGCATTGCCTTGCCAGATATTTGATTGACTACCATTGTTAACCTTGTCAATCATAACTTATGATAAATGGGAAGAAGATCCTCGTTGTATTACCAGCTTATAATGCCAGTAAAACCCTTAAAATCACGTATGAAGAAATCGATCGCACATTGGTCGATGATGTCATTCTTGTGGATGATGCCAGTAAGGACAATACTGTAGCAGTCGCTAAAGAAATAGGTATTGTACATATCATTTGTCATGAAAAAAACAAAGGTTATGGTGGTAACCAGAAATCCTGCTATAAACGTGCATTGGAATTAGGAGCTGATATCATTATCATGTTACATCCCGATTACCAGTATACGCCACTTCTAATTGAATCGATGGCTTCAATTATTGCAAAAGGAGTATATCCTGTTGTACTAGGTTCCCGTATCCTGGGCAGGGGGGCCTTGAAAGGAGGTATGCCTTATTATAAATACTTTTTTAATCGCCTCCTGACTGTTAGCCAGAATTTGTTAATGAGGCAAAAATTATCTGAATACCATACGGGATACCGGGCGTATGATCGGAAGGTATTAGAATCTATCCCTTATGAAGATAATTCTGATGATTTTGTATTTGATAATGAACTGTTAGGCCAGATTTGTTATAAGGGATATGAAATAGCAGAGGTAACTTGTCCTACTAAATACTTTAAAGAGGCTTCTTCTATTAATTTTAAGCGCAGTGCGATTTATGGATTTGGAGTGTTGGGCGTAAGCCTGAAATATTTTTTGCATAAACATGGCTTTGCAAAATACAATTTGTTTAAGGGGATTGAGCCAAATTCACATAAGAAAGAAAAGAGACAATTTTTGAACGTTAATCATAGTGTGACCGAATCTCAAACGGAGATGAATAATAAAATTTCAGTTAATTCTTCTCATCATTGATTGAGAAGAAAATTAATATCCTATTGCCCTGGGTCAAAATTCTTGATAATCCCAGGGCTTTTATTTGCTGTTGCTCCTTCCTGGATAAAATAGAAAAGGGATGTCGATTATTATCTACCGATGATAAAATCGAATCCCTATCCTAATTGTATCTCCTCTATGAAAATAAAAAATTATTTAATAAGAAAAATGCCACATCCGGCATTTTTCTTTTGTCCATCCTAGCTGACTGCAATTATCCCTCTCTTATCCTTCGCATTTCCATCAAATATTATCCTATTAAACATCTCTCTCATCCTGCTCCTCACCTCCGTTCCATACTTTTGTTCTATCGCTTTAGTTGTCAACCTGGACGTCATATGCGTCACTGTTCCAAAGTGCGTGTACAACTCATATCTTCCTAACAGGATCTTCTTCATTACCTGGCAGTTATTGCCATAATGATGCGCTATATCTTCCGATCCCAGATCATCAAAACACCAGATGCGGTGATTGTATTTATCATTGTTATCTCCTCCCAGGTAGTTACTCAGCATTGAAGGTCCTTTCAAAGTATATTCCCTGCTGATAAGGTCACAATGCTTCACTTCATAACATACACTGCCTGGCGTAATACAACGTAATAACTGCATGATCTGAGTTTTACCTGTTCCTACTGGTCCTCCCAGGAATATCCCTTTCTGCAGGTCAATGCCAAATTGCTTAGCTACTTCCACATCCCTTACCATCCAGGCTATGATAGGTATTATCAATTTTAGATCTTCCGGGTATATCCTGAAATGCTCGCCAAATAACTGTCTGCCCTTATCAGCCAGCATTGGCAGGATTTCCTTGTAGTTAAAAAGACTGGTCGTAATCCTGGTCATTGTTGTTATCAGTTTTTGGTTTCGGTTGAGTCGTATTTAACATCCATTTATGAGCTAATGCCTGCCAGTTTTCAATGGGTGTATTGCCTATTTTCCAGCCGGTGGCTTCAAACTGGTACCAGAATCTTAATCCTAAACCAGTATCATACTCGTGAACCAGGAAAAGTTTCAGCACATCATCCAATCCCGGCCCTTTTGACACACTATTTGTATACTTTTTATTTTCTTGTTTAAGAAATGGGCCCTCTCCAGGTACTGGTGGAGTTCCATTTTCCTCTTTTTGCGGTCCTCCTGCAGGGCCATGTACTGTCCCATAATCCTGCATGTTAACTAACGGAATCATTTCAATTTCCGCTGGTGTAAATCGGGAAGAGGAAGAATAAAATATCAACAATTTAGCTGCTTCCAGTTCTTTTAAACAACGGTAATAGGTAGTTTTGGAACTGATCCTGGCAGCCTTCATAGCATCTGTTTTCCTGATCTGGAAGGTTTTGCGAAAACCGGTTTTGTTCCAGATGCGGAATAGTGCCATGTACAGGGAATAGTGGTATGCTACTACCCATTGTTCTTTTGCCGCCCTTTCCAGGAAGGCATTTAAATGAATAATATAATTCATACGCGTTTCGAATTTTATGTGTGTTAGATTAAGTTTGGAGCATTTTCAGTTCTCTTTTTATCCAATTGCTGATCATCACATTGATGGGTGGATTACCTGTATCCAGCGTGCAATCGGTTCTTACAGTAGCTGTATCCATGTCCAGTTTTACTTGTAGTAGCCATGCTGTTTTTTCATCTTCGATAAGCAAAGCATCGGTTTCTTCCGCAATATCAGCGATAAGGTGTTGCGCAAATCCGATATCATTGAAGTTTAAGTAAATGAGAAAAGAATAAAGTGCTTTCAGTCCAAATGCGTCTCCCCGTTGCTGAATATTGTGCATTAACTGGTCAACGAAATTGCAGCCATATTCGATTTCAGCATAAGAGAATCTACTGTAATTGCTCCATAATCGCTCTTGATAAGCGGCAATGATTTTCCATACTAGCCTTAACTTACCCCTTTTCTCCTTCGCATATTTGGATATAAACAACCAGTTGTTATAATGACTTGATTTCTCCAGTTGTATGTACAGCAATGGCGGACAAGCAGTCTTATCAAAGAATGTGGGGTACGCCAATTGCATTTCCCTGATTAGTCGAAAGCACTCGAAACAAATATTCCATTTTTGAATGGATTGTTTGTCTGACTTAGTACATGCTGTCTGAAGGTCCATGTCTTCAAACCAATCATCCGGAATCTCGTCAAATAATACCCTGATTTGTTCCTGCCAGGTACGCATATAGCGTTTCAGTATACTGTCATCTTTAGAAGTCAGCATGTAATCTGCCATCGCACTGTGCATCTCAGTGATGGCTATTTTGGCATGTTTATACAATTTACCGGAGCGTTCTTTCGGATAGTCCAGGTAGCTCTGCAAGGAAGTACGCAAATCCCAAAGTGGGTAATACGTTGCGTTCATACTGTGAATTTTTAATTGTTAAAAAGGATTTTTTTCATCGAAATTCATAATGAGCATTTTGTTGCCTTTTATGAATTTTAACCGTTCTGGTGTGCGTTCCACCTGCAGGATTTTTGCAGCCTGGCAAAGTGGGACTACATTACCACTTGGGGTGGGCGCATTGCTATAGCTAATACCCATTAGCAATAGCATGGTTTGCCCATTGTTCGGTGGAATATGCACGTTCAGTGAGAAAGCCGGAACTGCTTCATTTACTAATGGAATCAGTGATGAGGTGTCAGATTCCATAGTAGCATTGTAATAATTTAAGTCCATTGAAGCGCCTACTGCTATTATTTTGCAATGGGTGGCATTGTCCGGATAGATCAATTGCTTCGATGGAATAAAAGATGGAAAGTAGATGTGCATGTAACCATTATTAGCATCGACTGTGGAGGTAAATGGCGCACGTATAATTTCCAATAGTGGTAAGCCTGGTTCCAGGTCATATCCTTCCAATAATCGCATATTTCCTTTGAGTACATTTCGCTTACCAGGTGGGTTATGTTTATCTGATTTTATCACATGTTGCAAAATGAATTTTGCGATTTGACGAAATCGACTGCGATCACGTTGCATTATAATCGGACCGGCGCAACCTATTGTCCGTATTAGCTTTGCGACCCGCGCTGCGTGAATCAGTTCAGGATTTATTTTCCTGTTTTTTCTTAAAGACATAGTTTTTCTTTTACGCCTGCTTAGCAGGCGTTTACGATAAAATGGCATCTTCATTTGAATTTTTTTGGATGTAAATTGATCGTGATAAGAAGAAATATTTTTATATTCGTCTTGCCACGTAAAATCAAACAATATGAAGTTAACTTTCAAAATTTAACAAACGTGGATTTAGGCAAAAATGGCCAATTTGGCAATGATGACGAATTGCGCCGTTTATTAAACGAAACGATATTCGTAAAGGATATCAAAAAGATCACCAAATTTTCTCTAAGGCATTCGTACAGATTCAGAGACGATGCAATAAAGGACTTAGGTAAACCTCCTAAGTACGTATTAACCTTCGGCGAATTCCTTGAAGTCTTTCATCGAATGAACCGGGATTTACTCATCGACCGTTTCCGTCGTTTGCGCAAAGGGAAATAAACCAATTTATTAACTATGAATGACAGTTTATTCATTCGGAAAACCGAAGGGCTATTCACGCGCGTTGATAGCCGAGTCGTCATACTGGTCGAGGCCAGTGGCGGATGGTCTAAGATCATTACTAAGGAGGGTGTACACCTGGTAAGCAGTACACTCGGCCAGCTGGAGGAGCAATTACCCGTGGCGCTCTTTTGCCGGGTACATCGCACTTACATAGCGGCTCTAGAGCATATTAGCAGTTTTACTGCTAATTCAGTTAGAATTCTTGACAGGGATATTCCCCTGTCAAGATCTTATGCTGAAAAATTATTCAGCAGGTTGAATATTATCATGTAATTGTTCGTTGCACTCATCCTCCACTTATCGCTTCGCCAACCATCGCTTATCGCTTCACCACCGAATTTTTTCTTTTCTCTTTTGTTACCTCGCTAATATTGTTGTCATGAAAGACAGTTATACAGGCTGTGCCCGGAATGGGAGAGAGGCACCTTTCTATTCCACTGGATAGCTGTCATTCGAACAAGCGTCGAACTAGTGTCGAACAAGCGTCGAAGAAAGGGTATACAACACTCGAACAACGTTCGAACAATACTCGAAGAACATTCGAACAACGCTCGAACAACATTCGAAGCAATCTTTATCAAACTAAAAGAATTTTTATGGCAAAATCAGAGAATATCATCCTGAAGGAAGCCTCTGGCTCCGTAGGGAAAATGTTAACGATCACGAAGAAGAGATCCGGTACAACCCTGTTGGGTAAGCACAGAGGAGCGAGTAAGGTTCCTCCCACTGAAAAACAGCAGGAAGTGCAAAGTAGGTTTAAGATGGCGATTGTGTATGCAAAGGCGGTGATGCAAGACCCGGATCTGAAAGGGCAGTATGAAGCAGCTGCTAAAAAAGACCAGTCGGCTTATAACCTGGCAGTAAGAGATGCTTACAAGGCACCTGAGATCAGTAGTATCACTACTCATCTTTACACAGGTGCGATTGGTAGTAAAATCACCGTCAGGGCCATTGATGACTTTAAGGTCGCCAGTGTACGGGTGAAGATTACAACTGCTGCTGGTGTGGTGATTGAGCAAGGTGACGCTGTGCTGCAAAGTAATGGCCTGGACTGGATGTATACAGCTACTGTGCTGAATGATGAATTGCAAGGCAGTGTCATTGCAGCTAGTGCATTGGACCTGCCAGCGAATGAGACGGTATTGGAAGTGGCGATGCCATAGTGTCGACCCCGATCATTGGTGAGGGGAGTTCTTTACAGAGCTCCCCTTTTATTTTCCCATCCAGGAAGGGGGCGGAGCTCCCTTCAGAAAGTGATTGAAGAATTCCAATTGTTTCCTGGAAAAATCTTCCTGGTTTTCTCTTTTAAATAACTGATGCCCTTCGTCTTTATATTGAATCCACCACACTTGTTTATCCAGGCGGCGCATGGCCATGAATAATTCCATAGATTGCGCATAAGGAACAATGATATCATTCTCATTATGGAGAATTAACAATGGTGTAGTGATATGCTGCACTTTGATGATTGGGGAATTCAATAAATATTGCCTGGGGTTATCCCAGGGTGTCGTCCACATGTTATTCTGACCCCTTTCATAAAGCGGTTGTAAGGATATATTTGAACCTTTTTTTACACTTCCATAACCACTGATAAAATCCACCGGCCCTGCAGATTCCTGTGCCGCAGCAAATATCTTGGAGTGTGTAATGACATAGTTGGTGATGTATCCTCCAAAACTAAAGCCCTGGAGACCTATGTGTTTTTGGTCTATCCATTTATACCTTCTGAGTTTTTTAGCAGATCTGACCACTATCCTGGCTGCGGATGGACCAGGATGCCCCTTTTTAGTTTTTACGTCTGGTACAAATACCATGTACCCGTTACTAATATAAGTCGGTATGTTCAGGGTACCCTCGCTGTTTTGATATGGCTGAAATTTATGTAGGTTGATACTGAAATTTTGATAATAGGTAATGATAAGTGGATGTTTTTTAGAGCTGTCAAATGTTAAAGGAGTATATAGAATCCCCGTGATATGCTTAAAACGGATAATTGTGGATTTTAATAAAGTCGGCTGTTTGAATGAATCAATTGGATAAAATGTTTTAAAATTACTGGTAGAATAATAGGAGGGCGGAATGCCAGCGTCTTGCTTTAATAAAAGCCAGGTGTTGCTGTCAATCGATTTTACAGGCTTAAACTCATCCAGGGGGTATATTGGGAAATAATAGAGGCAATCATCCATTGAAAGTAGCTTTGGATCATTTTCTGTGAGTTTAAAAAAACCGTTTTGCTTATTTAGGGTATTAAAGGCGACAAGTATTGAATCTGAAAGTTGTCGAAAAATGATTTTATGTTTTCTTCCATAACCATTAGTAAGGTTGATGTGCATATTTCTACCTGGGATTATTTTCCAGATATCAAATTGATCATAAACGATAAATGCTGAGTCATCCGGAAACCATTGGGGTAAACATTGAATGTTTTTTTGAAGAATGAGCATATTGGAGCTTGCTATATTGTAGATACATATACTTTTAAGATAAGTATCATACCAGGAAACGTATTTTTCTAATGGGGATAAATTGGCATGTATGACTAACCCTTTTGGGTTTTCTACTATTTTAATTTTTTTACCTGAGTTAAGTTCAGTGAGATAAAGAGCGGCAGACAATGGATGGTTCCAATAGTATTCCCAGGCATTGACCTTGTTTTGAGTAAGCGCATATTTTCCTCCTGTAGCACACAATACAGTGGTGCTATCTTCCAATTGTATAATGGTTGTATCTGCATTAACCTTGAAAAATAAGGTTATGAGCAGTAATTTCAGGAAAACTGGCATTGGTTTTTGTGGTTGGCTACAAATGGACTATTTATAATAAGACAATGCTAACAGGAGAAATAGATTATAAGGTGGATGAATAATAGGTTTTTTTAAAAAAAGAGCTCTGTGCTAAACGGAGCTCTTTAAAAATAAAGCACGT
The DNA here is from genome assembly GCF_001975825.1 of [Flexibacter] sp. ATCC 35208. Lineage (GTDB taxonomy): Bacteria > Bacteroidota > Bacteroidia > Chitinophagales > Chitinophagaceae > Chitinophaga. The sequence continues at coordinate 14,475 of NZ_MTKN01000090.1, read as the reverse complement.
CGTTGGACTTATGAGGGAAAAGCTGTATTCCTGGGGTGATAAATTAATACCGAGATTATTCCTAATACGACGAAAATGAGGTTGAAAAAAAGATGTTGGTTCCAGGTCATTTGTTGTAAAATTCCACCACAAGAGCACGGTATGAAGGTGCTAAATCGGGTGATGGCAATAATATACATGGTGAATATGACCATTAATCCATAACTAAAGTATAGCCCTGTCATTCTTGTTTTATTGAACAGTAACAAGCCTACAATGATAAATTCAATCGTAGGGATTGCCCACATAATGATGGCACCGAAAGGCGTTAATAATGGGGATTGACTAATTTGTGTTTTGAAATTTTGAACGTCTGCTAGTTTGCTGACAGCTGCATATGTGAATAATAGTATAAAAAGACATGTTATCAGGTCAACTATCCACGCCTGTTTCGGGGTGGTGGGCAATTTATATTGCGGCATGATTCGGATTTTTATGATTTTAAATTTATACCAGGTAGGTGCAGTTGATATATTTTAAGTGCATGATCGTAAAGTGCAATCACCTGGTCTCCATTCACTTTAAAATCCTTGAATTTGACATCGTTTTCATATGGTATATAGAAGCTGGAAAGGTACTTTCCATTTTTGATATCATAAATATCTACTACTGATGAATGAGAAAAATCTTCCCGATTTTCATTATCAGCTTTCAATCCGGAGTTGATGAATAATAATCCATGGCTTACACAGCTTTTCCTACTGACGATCAACGGCGGTGCTTCTATTGTAACAACTCCATTTTTTCTCCTGTTTGAGAGCTTTAATTTTGCATGGGTGGTTGTGTCTAATGTATGTCCCCTATATAATAAGTTTAGGTTACTATCTGCTACAATGAATTCATTCCGGTAGAGGTAGGTATAAATAATTTTTGATTCATAGGGGTCATATAGTAATTGCCCATCCTTACAGAATACACCGTCCAACTGTTTTTGGAGTAATCCATTTACCTGGGTGAAGCTGTCCTTGTCAAATGATTTTTTGGCTAATACAAATCCATCCTGGCGGTTTAATAAGCGATAAGTGAATGTATTGTTAGATATAGGCAGCGCCAGGTCAAAAGTTGAGCGGTCGGATTGGAGTAAGTGTGCTTCCCATTTTCCAACATCTCCTTTGTAGATTTTCCTTAGATTTCCATCTACCAGGAAGAAACTTGTGTCATTTATATACAAACTGGCATTGTTAAAATGCATTGTATCTGCCTGGTCCAGTTTAATTTGGATGAAATGAGTGTCGCTTTTGGGAATATTGCATTTCATTAATAGGTTTAGGTATTTACGATTACCCAGGTAAATATCATCTCCCGAAATACCTGATATTTGCCAGGTGTTACCCGCTAGCTGCCAATTCTTTTCTTCTGAGATAGCATTGTTTAGAATTAATCGATTAAAATTGTTGGGTTTGAATGTGTCGATTTTTGCATAGATGTGTAGGATAACTATAATTGCAACAGCAAATGCAAATATGGACAGAAGATTTCTTATCCTGTTTTTCATTTTTTTCATAAAGGAATTGGGATAATAAAGGTCAATCACCTTTATTATCCCGGTAGTGATTAATAGTACCTTCTTAGGTAATGAGATGATAATTCATAATTACATGCTGCTTCAGTATCATATGCAGTTGTGTAAGAAATAGTGCATATGGAGCCATATGAATAGATATCGCAGACTGTATTATTATCTAAAATGTCAAACATACAAATTGCATTTTGATACCTAAACCAGCCATAAATTTGAAGGAATTTTTGTGAGGATTTTCTTCCTGCGAATGCGCTACCGGTAGCAATCAACATGATTGCTATTGCGATTAACTTGAAATGTTTCATGTTTTAGTATTTGGTTGAGAAAAAAGATTTATAAACAGGTTATTAATGAGGTTTAATCGGCGTTATTAAATTAAATGAATGGAATTAACAGATATAAGGTTCAAAAGAAAAACTGTGTCTATTCTTATAGCTGCGATGTTGATTATTCGAGGCCAAAATTGCTAACAATTTCTCAATTTAATGATATCAAAAGGGAGATAAAAACATTCAAAATGATTATTGTATTTTTTATTTAACTACTTCGAATGTTTTTGTTACGCAAAATGGCCCCTTATCAGTGATGCCTTGAATAACACATTTGTATATGCCTGGAAGATCATTTGTGTAAAAATTGAATGATGCTTTTCCATCATCATTGTTCCTCATAAGGTGATTCCAATATATTGTAGTATTTGTTTGAGGGATTGTTATTTTTTCCTGACGGTAGTCTGGTGCGTGAAATTGAGCGGCATACCAAATAGGAGAGATGGATTTCATAAATTTTGGTGGTTCATAATCTTGCGGGCAGCCTTTATAAAGAATATATGTATTTGTTTTAGGATCAAAATATTTTTTACCAGGAATTGGCTTTGTGAGCGTGTGGAGTGATACCGGGTTGGCCGTGCACATCCATACGTCATGATTGCAAACATAGGCATTGCAATCTTTGTCGAAGAATGGTACTCCAAAATTAAAGTCTGCACTATTTGGGGCCGATTTCACGGTTACTGCTTTTAATGTAATTGTTTTATCTTCCATGACGGGCATATTATATAACTGTGGTGGAGAATTTCCTGGAGGGATAGGAAATATGAAAGGTTGACTGGCAATCTGGTCATTTAATGTATCAGTGGATGAATTTAATTGAATTTCATATGATTCAAGATTGTCACCACCACTAATGGTAACGTAGAACGAAGTGTTGATACTTCTTATCATATCACTACTAATACTGAAGGAACCAGTATTGTCAGTTTGAAAATTTACTGGTGTGGTTCCTCCAAGTAATAAAATTGATACAGGACGTTTGGGCTTCCTGCCATTCTGGAATACCTGTCCGGTGATGGGGGTAAAAGGAGTAGATTTTTCTGCTATTGTATCTGCCTCTATCCAATTACCAATTCCTTGAAGCGTGTTAATACTGTCAATCGTGGTTTGATAATCCCAATAAAAGGGAATTTGAAAAGAAGGAGGTAAAAATTGTTCAAAATAATAGTATTTCCGTATGTCGGGTAAAGTAGGAAGTATTGTTTTGCTGAGCGAGCAGCTTATTGAAAACATAGCAGAGATCGGTTTCCCGGATGCATCCTGGATTGAAATACGACAATGGCAGTTGCTCCTTAAACTGTGGATAGCTGAATCTATTTCCAGTTTTACTTTAATTGTTTCAGGCTCTTTCCAAAATAAAGTATCAGAGAGTATTTTTTGATCAGTATTTAATAATTCTATTTTTTGCAACCCAGGTCTCAATCCTGTATTTGCTATTTTTAGCTGCCCAAATGTGTTTTTCATTTGGACGGCCAGGACTTCCAGTGATTTTTTAAGATCATGGTAGCAAAGTAAGATGTTTTGTGGGCTTCCAGGAATATTAATTGCTGTAATGATGGAGTCTTCACCTTTTGGTTGTGCTAAAGCTACCTTATAGCCTTCCTTTTCGTAAGTATGTGCTGTTAATTTCTTATCAGTACCTGTTATTGTTTTTCTGAATGTTGTGGTGTTGGACCTGATAGTTACTACCTGTTTGAAAATTTTTTCATGCTTACCTTCAGCATATGCGTTTGTGTAAGCAGTAAGTACATAATCTCCCGATGGGAGTGTATCTGGAATTGTTAATCCTACCTGTGCAATACCATTTATAATAGCAAATTTTTGTGGGGCAAATGATTTTTTTATGACTGGGTCAACCAGGCACAACATGAGTGTATTGTATTTTAACGAATCTTCCAGCTCTATATTCAATAAATATGCTGTTGCCCAAATGGATTCCCCCGCCTGGAAAATTGATTTGTTCGTGTGGAGGAATAGAGCTGCATCAGCATGAGATTTTGAATAATTAATGAATTTCTCTGAAATGGTTTCAACGATTTGTTTAAGCTGCTGGGCGTTTGAATGGAATGTGAATAATAATAATGACAGTAGCCAGGATGCGAGTGTTTTCATTGCCGATTTCGTGGATTGGTTTTATTAGTTTTCACTCCTCACTTTATTACTCAGGGTTGCTCGTTATAAGTATTATAATCCTTGTTTAACTTGATTGGTTATACGAATATCTGGATTATTTCAATGTAGAAAATTGCTTAGAAAAATTAGCCGAACCTCCCTGTTCGATATTATCATTGGGTTGTGAAAATGATAATCCTGTGCTCGATTTTATAATCGGAGGCAGTTTTTTTTTTGATTTGTAGATTTGGGGTTTTTATAAGAGTGGTGATTGCTTAATCTTTTCTTGAAGAAGACATGCCGCCAGGATGTGTCGCTTGTAGAATATTGAGTGAGCATAAATGGTATTTTGAGGTTAGTGTAATTTCGGTAAAACTTACCATTATATAGTTAAGTCGGTGTTAATAAGACGAGAAAAAGTATGATAAAATGGTGAAATATTTGCGGATTTGGGCAACTAAATGGGGATTTTGTTGTTGCGGTGAGGTTAAGGAATTAATGTTAAGTTAGCTAGTTGATCGGGATGGGGGCTTGTAGGTGTAATGGATGACATCTATAGATATCGGGGTGCCAGTGGTGCAATGACTTGAATCATAGGTTTATGAATTGGGATGATAAAGCGTTTATTCATTTATCATCCCAATAGAGATTAATAATACCTTCTCAGGTAATGAGATGATAATTCATAGTTGCATGCTGCTTCAGTATCATATGCCGTTGTGTAGTTGATGGTACATATAGAACCATAGGAGTAAATGTCGCAGAGTGTATTATTATCTAAAATGTCATACATACAAACTACATTCTGGTATCTAAACCATCCAAAAACCTGAAGATATTTTTGTGAAGTTCTTTTTCCTGCAAAGGCGCTGCAGGTTGCAATCAGCATTAATGCTACGGCGATTAACTTGAATTGTTTCATATTATAATTTTTGGTTGAGAAAAAAGGCTTATAAACAGGTTCTTATTTAAGGTTTAATCGGCATTTTTTTGTGGATAAGTGGAATTAAAAGATATAAGGTTTAAAAGAAAAAATGTTTCTATGCTTATAGCTGTGGTGTTATTTTTTTTGAGCCTAAAATTCCTTACAATTTTTCAATTTAGTGATATCGAAATGGATGTAAAAAAATTCAAAATGATTAATGTATTTTATTATCTGACTACTTCGAATGTTTTTGTAACATAAAATGGTCCTTTTTCAGTGATGCCTTGAATAACTAATTTGTATATGCCTGGAAGATCATTCGTGTAAAAATTGAATGATGCCTTTCCGTCAATATTGTTATGCATTAGATGATTCCAATAGAGTGTAGTATTCGTTTGAGGGATCGTTATTTTTTCCTGACTATAATCTAGTGCCTGAAAGTGAGCGGCATATAATATAGGCGAAATTGATTTCATGAATTTAGGTGGTTCGTAATCTACTGGACAACCTTTATATAATATATAGGTGCTTGTCTTGGGGTCAATATATCTTTTGCCTGGAGTGGGCTTTAATACGATGTGTTGTGATGAGGGAGTGGAACACATCCATATGCCATGATCACATACAAGCGCATTGCAATCTTTATCATAGAATGTTTTTCCGGTAGGAAAATCTGCACTATATGGGGCTGACTTTATGGTAACAGCTTTTAATGTAATTGATTTATCCTCCATAGCTGCTGCATAATATTCCAGGGGAAATGAATTTTTTGGTATGGTGGGAAATGTAAATGATTGATTAGCTATCTGGTCATTTAAAGTGTCCGTGGAGGAATTTAACTGAATTTCATATGATTCAAGATTGTCTTTTCCACTGACAGTAATGTAGAAAGGAGCATTCAGACTTCTTAGTATATCACTTTTAATGCTAAAAAAACCTGTATTATCAGTTTGGAAATTGAGCGGGTTCGCTCCTCCAATTAGTATGATTGATACAGGGCGTTTTGGCTTTTTACCATTCTGGAGCACCTGTCCTGTGATGGGTGTAAAGGGTATAGTCTTTTCCACTATTGTATCTGAATCCATCCAACCGCCTACTCCCTGGAGCATGTTGATACTGTCAATCGTGGTTTGATAATCCCAATAAAAGGGGATTTGGGATGAAGGGGGCAGGAATTGTTCAAAGTAATAGTATTTTCTTATGTCAGGTAAAGTTGGGAGGATGGATTTGCTGAGTGAACAGCTAATTGAAAACATTGCCGGAAGTGGATTGCCTGAAGCATCCTGGATAGCAATGCTACAACTGCAATTGCTTCTTAAGCTATGAACAGCAGAATCGGTATCCAGGGTTACCTTAATAGATTCAGGCTCCTTCCAGAATAAGGTATCGGAAAGTAAAGTTTTATCTGTATTTAACAATTCTATTTTTTGCAACCCGGCTCTTAATCCTGTATTTGGTATTTTTAACTGCCCAAATGTGTTTTTCATTTGAACAGCCAGAACTTCTAGTGATTTTTTGAGATCATGGTAACAAAGGATTATGTTTTTAGGGCTTTCCGGCAGATTAATTGCGGCGATGATGGAGTCTTCACCTTTGGGCTGCGCCAGGGAAATTTTGTAGCCTTCTTTTTCTCTGTTTGATACTGTTAATTTCTTTTCAGTACCTGTAATTGTTTTTCTGAATGGTGTCGTGTTGGACCTGATAGTGACTACCTGTTTGAAATTTTTTTCATGCTTACCTTCTGCATAAGCGTTTGTGTAAGCAGTCAGTACATAATCTGCTGACGGGAGTGTATCTGGAATTGTTAACCCTACCTGTGCAGTACCATTTATAATTGCAAATTTTTGTGGGGCAAATGATTTTTTTATGACTGGGTCAACCAGGCACAACATGAGTGTATTGTATTTTAACGAATCTTCCAGCTCTATATTCAATAAATATGCTGTCGCCCAAATGGATTCCCCCGCCTGGAAAATGGATTTGTTCGTGTGGAGGAATAGAGCTGCATCAGCATGAGATTTTGAATAATTAATGAATTTCTCTGAAATGGATTCTGCGATTTGTTTAAGCTGCTGGGCGTTTGAATGGAATGTGAATAATAATAATGACAGTAGCCAGGATGCGAGTGCTTTCATTGCCGATTTCGTGGATTGGTTTAATTCGTTTTCACTCTTCACTTTATTACTCAGGATTGCTTGTTACAAGTATTATAATCCTTGTTTAGCTTGATTGGTTATACGAATATCTGGATTATTTCAATGTAGAAAATTGCTTAGAAAAATTAGCCGAAATTCCCTGTTCGATATTATCATTAGATTGTGAAAATGATAATACTGTGCTCGGTTTTATAATCGGAGGCAGCTTTTTTTTGATTTGTTGATTTTGTTTTTTATAGGAGTGGTGATTGCTTAATATTTTGGTAAAGAAGAAAGGAAATTTTGTGAGAACATCTTTCCTGCGAAGTCACTGCAAGTAGCAATGAGCATTATTGCTACTGCGATTAACTTGAATTGTTTCATATTATATTTTTGGGTTGAAAAAAATACGAAAGGTTATTAATTGAGGTTTTTGGAGTTATTGTAGTGAAAAATTGAAATGATGGAACTAACCGATATAAGGTTCAAAAAAACGGTATCTATTCGTATCGCTGTGACTTAAATGTTTCGATTCAAAATTCCTGTCTATTTTTCAATTTAATGATATCAAAATGGGTATAAAATAATTCAAAACGATTATTGAACTTTCTTCATTCAGTAATCACTTGTATTACTCAGAAAGGCTCTTTTTGAAAATTGTAAAGGCAAGTTGCCAGTATGTTTCTTAAAGTCTCTTGTGAAATTTGAACTAAGAGAATATCCAAGTTTTTCAGCGATTTTAGTTATTGACTGTTCCCTGTTGTTTAACAGCAAGATTTTAGCGTACTCCATTTTTTGTTGTATAATATATTGATGTACTGAAGTGTGATAACGGAGACGAAACGTTTTTGTAATCAAACTCTTGCTCATGAAAAACTTTAATGAGAGTTCACGTATTGTAAGATGGTAGTTGTTGTGTTTGTGTTGTTCATCAATCAGTTCTTTTATTTCCTCTATTTTCTTCCATGCCTGAAGCGACGTGTTTAGCGTAATTGAGGAATTTTTATTGTTGTTCTTTTTCATAGAGTTGCGAATTGAATACTACCCAGGTGTCTTCTATTGCACCCTGAATAAAAGCAACAGGATACCAGTAACAAGAAATTTACTGATTGTAATTCTTGCCTAACTTAATTGGTCATACGAATATCTGGTTTATTTCAATCCGGAAAAATTGCTGATTAAAATTAGCAGAACTTGCCGGTTCGTTATTATCCCCTGATTTTGAAAATGATAATCACCTGCTCGATTTTATAATCGGAGGCAGCTTTTTTTAGACCTGCTGATTGGTTATTATAAGCGTGATTTTTCTGAATCTTTGGTGAAGAAGATATCCTATTAGGAGGTATCAATTTTAGAATATTGAGGGAGCATAAAAATGTATTTTGAGGTTGGTGTAATTTCGGTAAAACTTACAATTATTTAGTTAAGTCCATGTTAATGACCGTAGGAAAGTATTAATAATTCGAGAAATATTTGCGAAATAGTCAACTAAATGAGATTTTTATTGTTACCAAGAGGTTAATATATTATTGTTAAGTTAGCTAGTTAATAATGGCACAATCACTTATGTTGCTTTCTATAGCAGATCTATTAGGAAAGCAATTCTTTATACCTTCCTACCAGAGAGGATATCGTTGGAGGCCTCAGCATGTCAATGATTTATTGGAGGATTTATTCAGTTTTGCAAAAAAGAAAAAGAGCATTGAGGAGTTTTATTGCTTACAGCCCATTGTAGTGAAGAAGTCTACCTGGATTAGTGAAACTAATGAGGAAGTATCAGGGTGGGAGGTTGTTGATGGGCAGCAAAGGCTCACAACCATTAGGATATTAATGGAGTATCTAATTGCGAATCATTTGAGAGGGGCTACACTGAAGAGTGAATATAAGAAAGAGGTTTATAGTATACACTATCAAACCCGAATGGAATCTGAGCAGTTTTTACAGAGAATTGAAGAAAATGTAGGACATGATATTGATCTGTATCATATGAGTAGGGCATATACTGCTGTTAGATTATGGTTTGAAAAGCAGGATATACCAAGGGATGCCAGAGAAAGTATGTTACGTATGCTTGTGTATGATAAGCAAACCCAACAAAGTGAAGGGGTCGCTCAGATCATTTGGTATGAATTGAATCCTATGGAAAATCCTATTGACAGTTTTGTGAGGATCAATCTTGGGAAAATTCCTCTTACTAATGCGGAGCTTATTAAGGCATTATTTCTTCAAAAGACCAATTTTGGACCAGATAAAAACGAGCTAGCCCGACTTCGTCAATTAGAGATTGCTAATGAATGGGATGAAATTGAGAATGCTTTGCAACAACCCTTGTTTTGGGCCTTCTTAAATAAGTATCCTTCAAATAGACCTTGTCGTATAGAATTGCTGCTGGATCTTTTAAAAGAAGTAGCGATAGAGGAAGATCCGCAATTAGTCGAACTTATTGGGACAGATGATCATGCCACCTTCCGTTATTTTTATCAATTATTATATAAAAATAAGACTTATGATGATATGAAGAGTATTTGGGGAGTGGTGATAGGATGCTTTAGGCAGGTACAGGAATGGTATAACACCCCTGTGTGGTACCATTATGTGGGATTTTTGGTGGCGAGTAATAATGAGCCCCTATCCAGGATTTATAAGGCGATTGTTAATGAAAAATTGCCCAGCCGTGAGGCAATCACAAATATGTTGGAGCAAAAAATAAAATCGTTGTTCTGTACTGTCAGGTGGGCCCTTGATCCAACTAACCAGGATATTTTCCTTGATCTTACCTACAGTAAGGACCGCGAAAAAGTCCGGCAACTATTATTGCTTTTTAATATTGAAAGTATTGTAGAGCAATGTAAGAATAACAGTATTATTTTGAAATTCCCATTTGAATCATATAATGGTGTGAGTATTGGCAAAGGGTGGGATGTGGAGCATATAGATTCCCTCACGGAAAATGAATTGCGTACTAAGGATGCCAGAAAGGAGTGGTTAGAAAATGCGCTGATAGACCTGGAAAGTATTGATGAATCATTACTACTCAAGGTTAGAGATTTTCTGGATAATGAGGCTAGTAAGGAGCAGTTTGAGAATTTATTTACAGCGATAACAAAAATTGCAAAGGAAGATAGGAATGATGAGCTTGTGAAAGATAATATAGGTAACCTTGCATTATTGGATGCCGGTACTAATAGAGCTTATGGTAATGCACTTTTTACTACTAAACGGAGAATTATTATAGAAAAAGATAAAGCGGGGGTGTTTATTCCGGTGTGTACGAGAAATGTTTTCCTGAAGTATTATGATCTTGCTGGCAATACCCCGTCAACCTGGACAAGTGAGGATGTGAAGGACTATAGAAATGCCATTGTGAAGACCCTGGAACGATTTTTACCTAATAAACCCCAGTCAATTACTCAACATGCGTAAATATACATTACCTGATTTGCTGAATGGTACTATAGATGTGCTTGAACAAGGAAACCCTTATACGTATAATTTACAAGGGATTCAAATACCCATGATCCAGAGAGATTATGCGCAGGGTAGGCCCCAGGAGTATAGGATTCGGAAGCGGTTTTTGGATGCTTTGTTTAATGCTGTTATAAGTGGTGATAACTTTGAACTGGATTTTATTTATGGGGCGATTGAAGAATTGGATGGCAAGCAGATATTAATTCCCTTGGATGGACAACAACGCCTTACTGCACTCTTTCTTTTGTACTGGTATATCTCAAATCGTGAATTATATGGCCGGGATCTAACCAATATGTGTGATTTGCTTTCACGTTTTTCTTATTCTACCAGGGCAAGTGCCAGGGAATTTTGTGAGCGGTTATGTAGTATTAGATTGTCATTTGATGTATTACCTTCTAAAGAAATCGGTAATTCAGTGTGGTATTATGAGGTATACCGTTTGAATCCTACAGTAGCATCCATGTTAGTTGTTCTTGATGAAATACATGAGCGTTATGACGAAGGAGGTCGGCAATTATTCCCATTGCTGAGTAAAGTAACCTTTTATATTCTTCCTCTTAAGAGTTTTAGCCTGACAGATGAGCTGTATATTAAAATGAATGCAAGAGGGAAACAGCTTTCTGATTTTGAAAATTTTAAAGCAGATTTTATAAAGTGGGTGCAGGGGAAAGCTAATGGAGGACATCCATTACTTGCTAAACGAGTAGTGTATGATGGGCGAGAAATGAGCTATCATATGGCTTTTAGTCTAAAATTGGATAATGAATGGACACGCCTTTTCTGGAATTATGCGAAGGATAATGATCCCAATATTGGTAAGGTGGTAGATGGAGGTTATTTTCGATTTTGGAATTGGTACCTTTTTCATCATTTTTTGGGAATTACACCCTCATATCTTAATAGTCTTGAAAATCAGAAACCATTTTGGGAGAGGTTTGTGGCCAATAACCAAGAGAGGTATACCGGCTTTGATGAGTTTGCAAAGGTATTTGAGAATAGTGATGTAGTTTCGAAAATCGAAAGGGTATTAGATGGGCTTAGTATTCATCACAGTGAGATTAATGAGTTGCTTCAACCTGCGTGGCCGACCAAGCAAAGGTGGCATTTTTTTGGGGAAAATGCTACATTTTCCCAACGTATTATCTATTATAGTGTGACACGTTTTTTGGAGGAAATACCCTATGATAGGGTCGCAATGCAACGATGGTTAAGAGTCGTCTGGAACCTGGCGATTGACCCTGATGTGCGTAGTTATCAAAATATGTGGAGGGTAATGAGATTGGTAGATAAAATGGCTGTGGGGGTGGAAGATATTTATAGTTTCTTATTGCAACCAGCATGTGAAGAAATTATTAAAACAGAAAGCTCGTTTCTTAAGAACCAATTATTAGAAGAGGTTGTGAAAGCGAAATTTATATTATCAAATGGCGATTGGGAATCTTCACTGATTAAAGCGGAAGGACATCCTTTATTTATGGGTAATATTAGATTTCTATTGTCGGATGATGAAGATGTGAATGAATTTTTGCATAGAAGTAATTCGGCGATGAAAATATTTTCAGGGTCTGGACCTCAAGGACCTTTCGCTAAAGATTATATGCTGATGAGAGCATATATTTCTCAGATTCAAACCTGGAGTGATTTATTAATGATGAACTTAAAAGATTATCCTGATAATTGGAAATTGATATTACGAAGAAAGGCTGATGCCATGGACTTCGTTCAATCTATTTGTTCTTTGCCAGACGAGACTTCGCAAGTAGAATTGATGAATGAATTAATAGACAGGTCTTCTACTTTAGATGAATCTAATGTTTTTACCTTAGCCAGGCATATGCATGAAAAATTGTATCAGCATGCGGATTTTCATTATTGGTTGCAGAATTTGCGCGCAGATAAAGGGATTGAGCTTAAATGGTATGAGAATAATTTATATGTACATAGACCAGGAAGCTGGTATGATAGGGTAATGCTTAATTCTTTTCGAAATGAGATCATTACGCTTATGATTCAAAGGTTTGATTTTACTACCCATAACCAATGTGGGGATGCGCCATTTTACTGGGATTATGATGTGACTCTTTATAAAAAATTGGATTCGGAAATGCTTGTAGCTGATTTCTTGAGGGATGGAAAGTTGGTGTTTCATTTATTGGAAGATTTGGAGCCGTCAGAAATACAAGAAATGGAATTCAGTTATGGGTATTCATTGGTGGAATCAATTGATGGAGTTGAACCATTTGTTGATAGAATTTCAAGCGAAATTTTTGATGAAGACAATCAAGAAAGTATGCTTTTAAAAATTCGAAATTTTATGGACACCCAAAAGAAAAATCCTGAGATTATTGAATAAGATATGAGTTTTATAAGCAGATTTTCAAGCGGCTAAACAGTTGAAAGTCTGCTTATAAATTTAAGTTGGATATTATTATTTAAAGCCCGGGCTAAGATTTTATACATACCCTGGTTATTATACAATTAGTTGTTGGTGACGCAGTCATTAATGGACAATAAAGCTGTAATACCTGTGCTGTAAATGGTAGTATATGTGCCAAAAGTGCAAATCGTCCCTGGCGTTTAGTGCATTGCCATAGCCCATTAAATTTATTTTGACTTTTTTATGCTAGAGTTGCAGCAATGTAAAGGCAGCCATGGTATGGCAATTACTCTAGCCTTCATAGTTTGAATGCTTTTTTAATTCAAAAAAGCTAAACTTTGATGTAATAAAATTACTACCTGGTATTAACTCCGTGTGAAAAATTGGTAGTTGGTAACTTTTTTGCAGAGCAGCCATTAACCGTTCTTCCCAGTCGCTTGCCTCTTTAAAATCAGCATCTGTACCTACAAAAACGTTTGTGATAAATTCTATTTTATCAACATTACCGCCATTTACTTTAATACCGGTATCGTTAACGTTGTTACTTATCATAAATGGTTAATTATAATTAGTATGATAACACCTTAGTAGAGCTTAAAATCTATTTTTAATGTGCCCCCCGATGTGAGTAATTTCCCGCACATCAATAAGATGGGTGGCTTCTATCGGTTTAGTAAGGTGAAGATACATATCCAGCAATCTAAGTTCTAAGTCTTCCGTATATTTAGATAGCGGATAGTTCAGTATTTCCTGTAAATCTTCTTTCCATTTTTCTAATTTCTGATACCTGAAAAAATTCTTAAAAGCCAATACAGATTTTTGTACTCTTTTACCGATAGTGTCCGGGGAAAGAAATTCCATTCGCTGGAACCCACATGCACATGCTGTCCGCAATAAAGGTTTTTATTGAGTAAGCTATAGTCCGCTAATATGATAGGACTTTCTTTCTTTTCTTTGCTTATCACATAAGCGGCATTGATAGCCGATTCCGACATCTTAAATTTAAACAACAGGTCACTTGGACTATCTTTACGGTATATCTTACCTTTAGTGGCAAACGACTATACCCCTTTAATCATTTTCCGATAAAAGGTAATATCAGCAAAAGTGAACAGTTGGGTAATGACCTGATAAGGGGCTGTTATAATTTCCTAATACCAGCAGGAGATGGATTAATAGTCATATTTCTCTTTTTTATATTTTTCTTTCATAACAGGTTAATTTATTAAGGTTTGTATTGGTTCCGTAAAGTTTGGCTCGTCATTCTATTTATTTCTATTATTTGGGGCGTTCCCTGCCAAAGACGGGTCGGGCTTTCCGCAATACATGGTACTTTGCTGCAATCCCGAACGCGGAAAAATGGGTGCGCCGTTTTGGTATCCCGATAAATCGGGATTATCTTTTATTGGCGCGACTTTATTTATGGCTGTAAGCCACGATAATCCTTATTCTACTACGAACAATTCAAAGTAACGCCTGCCATTTCGCATATAATAATCTGGAAATGATTATCTTAGTCCTATTTTCATATTTTTTAAACACCGAAGTTGTTTAGTCTTTTA
>NZ_MTKN01000089.1 GCF_001975825.1 [Flexibacter] sp. ATCC 35208 | reverse complement strand
TTTTTAAACATGTTCTAACAGACCGAATTTTCTCAAACTTAGCACTGGACCTGAATTGCAATGAAATAAAAAAACTATACCGAAAGTGCCTGGATATAGGAAATTTGGCCGCTTAATTATTACCTAACTATTGTTATAAGAGATCAGCATTTTTAATCAATTTTAATAAATTTTTTTGGAATTTAGTAGATATACAGTTTTTTTTGGTTGCTTTTATTATATTTGTATTCATTAACCACAGTCTAAAGAAGAATTACTATGTAAAAACGCAATAATATCTTGTGATATAAACAGCTATGATTGTTGTAAGACGTAGTTTAAATGAATCCTCCCAAAAATTAAAATGTAATAATTCGTCTTTCTCATTTTAAAAACTAAGTTTACCTCAAATTGATTCATATGAACAAAAACCTATTAAAGCGTATTTTATCTTTGACTTAACGTCGTATTTGTAACATCACCTTTTTATTAATAAAAAATAGCAGATTCAAAACAACAAGAGGGCTCTGTTTGATTTCTGCTTTCCGATATCTGCAATAGCCATCCAAGCTTAGCGAAAGGATGGTGTGGATAAGGTGTTTTTTCTAAATGACTGTATAGCTTCAATTTTATTTTCCTGATTATTGAATTAGGGATTGATATTTTATTGGAAAGTTATTTGCTATTTATTCTGATAATACCGCATTAGTATGCCTACAATACTTGTTATCGATGATAATAAAACGAACAATGAAAATTTAGTTGAGATACTGGAGTTTGCAGGTTATAACGTAATTGTTTCGGAACATGGCAGGCAAGGTTTACTTGTGGCCGAGACATCACAACCAGACCTGATCCTATGCGATTTATCCTTTTCAATCCTGGATGGATTTGTAGTGCTTCAAATGTTAAGCCGTAATCAATTCTGTTGTAGAATTCCTTTTGTTTTTCTTACCAGTAGAACAGAGCGTGAGGATATACGAATAGGAATGGATTTGGGTGCGGACGATTATATAACAAGACCATTCGATCCATCGGAGTTGCTTAGTTCAATTGAATGTCAAATCCGGAAGGGTAATTCGACTGGATTGTTCGGTTTGAACGGGTTGAACAAAATTGTGCAGGAAATTACTACCCCACCAGTCGAAAGTGATTTCTCACTAAAGGTATTGGCTAGAGACCGAATGGTTAATTTTTTTAAAAAAAAGCAGGTTATATATCATCAGGGAGGATATCCATCCTGTTTATATTTTATTTTGAAAGGGAAAGTTAAAACCTATATTCTTGATGAGGATGGAAAAGAATTTATAACTGATTTGTATGTAGAGGGAGATTTTTTTGGTTATGCCTCGTTGTTATATCAAAAACGTTATGTTGAAACAGCTGAAGCAATTATGGATGTTGAGGTTACAGTTATACCGCGTAATGAATTTGAAGGAATTCTTTCAGAAGATGGTAGTTTCAGGAAACAAATTATGAAACTATTAGCGCAGGATATTAATGAAAGGGAAAAGCAATTGTTAAAATCGGCCTATGATTCTCTACGTAAAAAAACCGCTGATGCTTTACTAATTTTATATGGTAAATATAATCAATCAGGGCAGTGCCAGGTCGGAATAAAATTTACACGCAGTAATCTTGCCGCTCTTGTTGGCGTAGCTAAGGAATCGATGGCCCGTACTTTAGCAGAGTTTAAGGATGAGCATCTTATTGATGTAAGGAACGGAGCCATTTTTATTCTTGATATGGATAAGATGATCAGGATGTGTAGATAAAGTTTTGGTTGTAATGATGAGCATTAGTTAAAAAGAATATAACCTTGTGCTTTAAGTTGTGATACAATTGCATGACCCAAAATATAAATGGTTTATTTTTTCGCCGGTCAAATAATTTAGCAAGTTAGTTGCTTTTTTAATACGCTTTTACGAGCGTGTTTTTTGTAATAATTGCTTATTCCTAAATAGGCGAAAATAAAATATTGACAGTATGATATTGATAGAGATGTGTGGTAGTCTGCTGTTTAGAACCGTTTTATATTAATAGAGTCAAACATTTACCTTTTTTGCTAAAAAAAATATAGAAGTAAGCTTATTGACAATTGTCATAAATATAATAGTAAACTGATGTGAGGATGTTGATAGGTATCAATTTTTTTGACTTTAATGTTATGTAGTTTGTTCTAAAATAGAAATCTCTTTTTTGCAAATCACTGTTAATATGCCCAACATTCTTGCCATTAGCAATAATAATGACATTCTTAGTTCCATTGTAGATATTTTAAAATTGGCTGATTATAATGTTTGGGAGGCCGATAATGGCAAGGACGGAATTATAAAAGCAAGGAATTTGCATCCAGACCTGATTGTTTGTGCCCTGGATTCTGATATAATTGATGGCTACGTTGTGTTAAAAATTATAAGGGAACATGAGGCGTTAAGTTTCATTCCATTTATTTTTGTTACTGAAGATGATACTCCGAGGAATGTCAGGATGGGTATGAATTTGGGTGCAGATGATTATATAACTAAACCTTTTAGTCCTTCTGAATTGCTTAGTGCTTTGGAATGCCGCCTTAAAAAAGCTTTCAAACAACAAAAGTATCATATTGGACACGTAGCTACTGGAGTCAATGAATCTGAAAATAGTATTTTGCCCTTTTCCATGTCTTCCTTTATTGGAAATCGTAATAGCCGTTATTTTAGAGATAGGCAAAAAATATATGAGGAAGGCGAACTTCCTCTTAACCTTTACTTTATAATAAAGGGGAGGGTAAAAACTTTTAAATCCGTTGAATATCGAAGGGAATTTATTACAGGGCTACAAGGGGAAGGTGATTTTCTTGGTCATATCGCTTTATTAAACGGTGGAAATTATAATGAAAGTGCTGAAGCCATTGGTGATGTTATATTGGCAATTATACCTGTGTCGAATTTTGAAGAGATTATCTCGGTCAGTAGTCATGCACGTCGATATTTTATTCAATTGCTAGTCCGGAATTTAGAAAAAAAAGAAGCACAGTTACTTAGTATTGCTTTCGATTCACTTCGTAAAAGGATTGCTGACGTTTTATTAGATTTGAATAAAGTATTTAATTATGATGGTATTAAATTTAGCAGGAGTAACCTGGCTGCATTGGTAGGAGTGCCAAAAGAATCCTTTGTTCGTATGTTGTCCGAAATGCGCGATGAGCGCATTGTTGAAATCAGAGATGGTATCATTTATATAATTGATAATGATAAATTATTAGCGTTGCAAAATGATCGTCGAGATAATATTTAGCAACATTAATGCATTCAATAAATTGCATATGCTGTGTCCTTGTTAAGCAAGTTTTTATTTTTGATAGTTACTTCAATGCTAATAGGATGGGAGCTTTTTCTTTCTGTGATTCATTGATCCTATAAAATTTATATTTACAAGGTTCTTTTATCGTCAAAATTTATTTAAATATCAGTGTCAGGCGGCATTTTTTTGGTTGCTGGCATTTGAAAATTTTAGAATGGTGATCAATGTTACCACATATTGTGACGATTCTTGTTTTTCTTCAACCATCTTTTAATGATCTTTACTAAGCTTTAGCTGAATAGGATTTTCAATTTCTGGAAATAGTGTTGTGTTAATTCCGATAAAGCTGCCAGAGGCTGGATAGATGAATTAAAAATACCATAAAGAATCGTGAGAATAATAATTTCATAGACTGGCTATCTACTTCAATAATAATACATCAATTCTTCAAATTCCGAACCCAGATTCGCGAAGGTGGTTTTTTTCTTTGGGTACAGGGGAACTCGGACATTGTTGACGGATTGACAATATGAGAATTAGATTACTTTATTTAAGATTAACCCTTGGTATTCCTGGTTTCCAGACCAGGAATGCGTGAATGCATCATTTATTTATAGTTTAAGAAGACATATCCTTTTTCAAATATTATTTTGGAATGCAAATAGCAGGTTAGCTAAGTGTATGTAACACACAATACCATTATAACTCTCACTGTGAATGGCCACAACCGTCTCAATTTATATTGAGGTGGTTTTTATTTTATCTGTCGCCGTAATACCTGAAGATTGAAATTATTTTCCTGGCAGGCATCTATTGCGTATGCTTTTTAGTCTTTTGTGGGATTTTAGTTACTTGTTGTGGTATGCCATTTTGAAAATATTTTGGAAACTATTAGTGTTCGATAAAATTGACTTGGGTCGTATGACGACTATTAATGTTTTTGTTGCTAATGTGTGTTTAATTTGTGTAGTAGTACAAAGCAAAGTATAAATGGACAAAAAGCTTGTCCCAGTCCAATAGACAAGCGGGAGGAATACTCCTTCTGCTTTAATTTAAAACTTTAATACAGGAAGTACCTGGCAATGGATATAAGTGCTTTAAGTAGACAGAAAAAGTCATATTATTTTAAAAGGACGGGCGGAATCTTCCGCCTGTTTATTTTTTCAGATACAGTGGATTATTGAAATTATGCAGACAGTTGTCATTAGTACCTGGTTTTTAAGAATACATAACGCAGGTCTATATGACTTGACGATGAATTTACCGCGAACCTAGACAGCCTAAAACAAGAAAGAAGGTGTATCATAAGTTAGATACACCCTATTTTAATCCAGATACCTGATGGATCCCGATCCCATTTTATGCGTTTCTCAGGAGTTTTATTTATGATAAACTTTCTTTCGCCTTTGTGCTCACTGCCGGTAAGTTTTCGAACCAAATATTATTGATTATTGACAGATTGTCTCAAGTAGATCGATAATTATAATTTTAACTTAGGAGACCGGATCGGGACTTCCCTTTCTGGTAATGATAAATTTTAACTGTAGTGAATTCAATAATTGGAGTATGCAAATAAACTTCCACGATAGAAAAATTACAATGAAGTTTACGAAGTTTTATTACTTGCTTCCTATTTTCAAACGTCTTTTAAACATGATAAATTAGTCCACTACCTTTATCTAGCGATTTGATAGTTGTCATATCATCGGA
The DNA here is from genome assembly GCF_001975825.1 of [Flexibacter] sp. ATCC 35208. GTDB lineage: Bacteria > Bacteroidota > Bacteroidia > Chitinophagales > Chitinophagaceae > Chitinophaga. The sequence continues at coordinate 17,525 of NZ_MTKN01000089.1, read as the reverse complement.
AGACAACTCAAAGTCAAATACATTGAAATTTTCATTTATCCTTTTCATATTTGCTGATTTCGGAATAACCACAACTTCTTTTTGAATTAACCATCGTAGCACCACTTGGGCAATACTCTTATTATATTTGCTTGAAAGCGCTTTTAAAAGTTCATTATTAAAAAGATTGTTTTTACCCTGAGCAAAGGGAGCCCATGACTCCAACTGGATGCCTTGAGATTTCAAAGCTTTCTGCATTTCTGTTTTTTGGGAAAATGGATGTGTCTCCACTTGATTGACTGCTGGTATCACACTATGCTGCGTAAGTAAATTCTGAATCTGATTCATATTGAAATTACTTACACCTATAGCTCTTACTTTACCTTCTTTATATAATTCTTCCATTGCTGTCCAGCAGGAATTTACGTCTCCCTGCGGGATATGAATCAAGTACAGATCAATATAGTCAAGACCCAATTTTTTTAGTGATGTTTCAAAGGCGCGCTTTGATTTTTCATCCCCGGGATCCGCTGGCAAAAATTTTGTGGTCACAAAGATTTCTTCTCGTTTGACATTACTTTTTTTAATCGCTCTGCCCACCGATTCCTCATTATAGTATGCCGCAGCTGTGTCGATCAGTCTGTAGCCAATATTTAATGCATTTAGTACAGAATGCTCACACTCTAAACCGTCTCGAAGCAAGTAAGTGCCAAAACCGAGCAGCGGCATTTTTATGCCATTATTTAATGTTATGTTCATCACTTTATAACTATCGGTATGCTGTTTTTCCATATATTTTTAATAACATGAAGTGGGTTGAAGATTGATGAGCGTCCATGCCCCGTTTTTGGGCCTGTACTTCTGCAAAAATTAACCTTTTACCTCAGGATAAAGGTTAGAAACTCAAATCTACCTGAGCTGTCGGTATTGGTGTGGCTTAGTTGCAATCCCGGTAGCCGGCTCTACGAATAGAGCCGGCTACCGGTCTCGATGGAAATCGCCATCAGGGTGATTGAACAATCGTCTAAGCTTTCCGGTCTATCACCTTGTCAAAATTTTCTGGATACCGGGCGCCCTTGGCTTCGATGCTATCTGCGCCCTGGGTGATCGTGCTTAGCTCCGAGGGAGAAAGCTCCAGAGCCGCTGCGCCGATATTTTCCTTCATACGTTCCGATTTCGTGGTACCCGGGATCGGAACGATCCATGGCTTTTGTGCCAGGATCCAGGCGAGCGCCACCTGCGCGGTGGAGGCTCCCTTCTCCTTTGCAACGCGGTCGAGAACATTCACAAAGGCTTGATTAGCTTCCATGTTTTCTTTCTGAAAACGTGGGAAGTAACTCCGGCCATCCTCTTTCTCAAAGAGCGTGTCGGCATTTATTTTGCCGGTCAGAAAGCCTCTGCCGAGTGGGCTGAACGGCACAAAACCGATCCAGAGCTCCTCAAGCACGGGAAATACCTTTTCTTCAGGTTCGCGCCACCAAAGGGAGTACTCGCTCTGCAGCACCGTCACCGGTTGTTCGGCGTGGGCTTTACGGATGTTTACGACCCCAGCCTCTGATAGCCCGAAGTGCTTCACCTTACCTGAGGCAATGAGATCCTTCACGGTGCCAGCCACATCCTCAATGGGAACGGTCGGATCCACACGGTGCTGGTAGAGGAGATCGATCGTATCGATGCGCAGGCGCTTGAGTGATGCGTCCACCACTTTGCGGATTGTCTCGGGGCGACTGTCGAGTTCAGCGTTCGATCCATTCTTGAATCCAAATTTGGTGGCGATCACAACCTTGCCCTTGAACGGCTCCAGCGCCTCTCCCACGATGTCCTCGTTGGTGTAAGGGCCATAAACCTCTGCAGTATCAAAGAAGGTGATACCCTGTTCCACGGCGTCGCGTAACACGCGAATGGCTTCATTCCGGTCCGGCTGGTTAGCGTAACCGTGGCTTAGTCCCATGCAGCCGAAACCAAGTTCGGACACTTCTAATCCTGAGTTTCCTAATTTTCGTGTTTTCATTTTGTATGTTTACTGCTGCAAAATTGCAGAAGAAGGGCGAGCCGTTTTGTATACAGATTACGGGTTTTCCTACCAATATTACTGATTGGGAAGGCAGGTATTAAAAGGGATTGCCGGAACCTGTAATTTTGTAGCGATAAAAGAAGAAGGTATGGAAGAGATTATAAAAATTGGCAGCATCGCTCAATACAATACCATGCGGGGCTTAACTACCAAACATCCTCTGGTTGCGGTGATTGACCTCTCGAAAGCACAATCGATGCCCGCCAGATCATTCAACTTTGGTTTGTATGCGGTGGCGTTGAAAGAACTGAACTGTGGCCAATTGCGCTATGGAAGAAGGCACTATGACTACCAGGAAGGAAGCATGGTATTTGTAGCGCCCGGACAGGTAGTAGGTGTGGAACCCGGCATTGAACCATTTGCCCCGAAAGGCTGGACATTGCTCTTTCATCCCGACCTGATAAACGGCACTCCGCTGGGCAAACACATTCAGGATTATTCTTTCTTTTCGTATGATGTAAATGAAGCGCTTCACCTATCGGATAAAGAGCGGAGTATTGTGATTGATTGCTTCTCAAAAATCGAGTATGAACTCGATCAAAATATAGACAAGCACAGCAAAAGACTGATTGCATCCAACATCGAGTTGTTGCTCAATTACTGCATCCGTTTTTACGACCGCCAGTTCATTACGCGCGACAATGTAAACAAAGGAATCCTGGAACGGCTAGAATACTTGTTGAAAGGCTATTTTTCATCCGATAAACCGCAGAGCGAAGGTTTGCCTTCTGTAGCTTATTGCGCCGAATCGCTACATTTATCACCCAACTATTTTGGTGACCTGGTGAAGAAAGAAACCGGCAGATCTGCTCTGGAATACATTCAGTCAAAGGTGATAGATGTGGCGAAAGAGAGAGTGTTTGACATGAATAAATCGGTGAGTGAAATTGCCTACGAATTGGGCTTTAAATACCCGCAGCATTTCACCCGTTTATTCAAACAAAAAACAGGCGTTACGCCTAATGATTACCGGATGATGAATTAAATGGACTCATTTGAAATTTCATTTTTAAGGGTTTTGAAACATATGTGCCAGCCCGATCATTACCCATTGTTGGTGAATAACATTAACAAGGAAAGCGAATTGTCTCACCAACCAAACATAACTAGCACACAAAAAAAGGGCTCGCCTTTCCCGCGACCCCTTGCAATATCATATTAACTATAATCTCTTAACTAAACGCTTCCTTCCGCCAACTATTACAATTTATGACTTCCAACATTAACTCATGTTAACATAAACTAAAAATTAATGCAGGTCTCTGATCACTTTAGATCCTGAACCATTTCGTAATATATCAAGGTCTGCACCGAGGTGTGCCTGTTGTACGTGGTCAATATAAAATTTTACATACCCACGGGTGGCCATAGGAAGTGGTGCCTGCCAGCTTGCTTTACGTGCAGCCAGCACTTCATCACTAATATCAAGATGCAGCTTTCTTGCAGCCACATCCAGCTCGATCATATCGTCATTCTTTACCAATGCTAATATACCTCCTATTGATGATTCAGGCGATACATGTAAAATCACGGTACCACCTGCTGTACCACTCATGCGACCATCAGAAATGCGCACCATATCTTTGATACCTTTTTTCAATAATTTCATTGGCAGATCCATGTTTCCAACTTCAGGCATACCGGGGTAACCTACCGGGCCAACTCCTTTCAAAACCATCACACATTGTTCATCAATATCCAGATCCGGATCATCAATTCTGGTAAGATAATCTTCTATACTTTCAAATACGATTGCACGGCCGCGATGCTTTAATAAATGAGCAGAAGCTGCAGCAGGTTTAATAACAGCTCCCTGCTCGCATAAATTGCCTTTTAACACTACCATACCGGCTTTCGGCTGAAGGGGTTTCTGCAGCGTTGCGATTACATCTGTATTATAGCAGGGGGAAAAAAGGCAATTGGCGCTGAGACTTTTTCCATTTACAGTTAAGACATCCGTTTGCAGATAAGATTCCATTTCGCGGATAACGACAGGTAGTCCGCCTGCATAATAAAAATCTTCCATCAAAAATTTACCGGATGGTTTCAGGTTTACTAACAAGGGAATGCTGCTGCCTATGGTGTCGAAATCTTCCAGTGAAAGCGGAACCCCAATACGACCTGCAATGGCCAGTAAATGAATGATGAAATTGGTAGAACCACCAATCGCGGAGTTGATGACAATAGCATTTTCAAAAGCATTCCGGGTAAGTATGCGAGAGAGTTTGAGATCTTCCTTTACCATCTCTACAATACGACGACCACTCAACTGAGCCAGCAATTTCTTGCGTGCATCTACAGCTGGAATAGCAGCAGCACCGGGTAATGTCAATCCGAGGGCTTCTGACATACAGGCCATCGTACTTGCAGTACCCATGGTCATGCAATGTCCCTGGCTACGCGCTACTCCCGTCTCTACTTCCTTAATGTCCTGTGCAGTGTAATCTTCCACACCTTGTTTTTCCTTTATCATCCAGTTAAAAGTACCACTGCCAATGCATTCTCCACGAAAACGACCGTTGAGCATTGCTCCACCGGGTACTACGATCGTCGGGAGGTCTACACTGCAGGCCCCCATAATGGTACTTGGAGTGGTTTTATCGCAACCCGTGAGCAACACCACTCCATCAAGAGGATTGGCACGGATGGTTTCTTCTACATCCATACTGGTCAGGTTACGAAACAACATGCTTGTTGGGCGCATGACCGTTTCTCCGAGAGATGTAACAGGAAATTCAAATGGAATGCCTCCGGCTTCCAGTATTCCACGCTTTACCACTTCAGCTATTTCACGTAGGTGTGCATTGCAGGGAGTCAGCTCACTCCAGGTATTACAGATGCCGATGACAGGTCTGTTCATGAAATAGTCATCGGGATAACCCTGTGTACGGAACCATGACCGGTGTACAAATCCCATTTTATCCTGTTTCCCGAACCAGTCTGCGCTTCTTAACTTCATGCCGGTTATTTTTATTGTTTATCCCACCAGATCCTTGTACTCAATTTATCAGGTCCCTGCCTGGAAATGGCCTCGTTCACATTTTCGCTATTCACACTCAATTCGGAAGTAGGATAGGTGAGTCGCCTGATAAAAGTGCCATTGGGCACATCCGGATTATTAGGTTGCCCGTATGGGTTAGGAGTGAGCGTAGGGAAACCACTTCTCCTGAAATTAGCAAAGGCTTCCGGACCATTCAGAAAGGAGGCAATCCAGTATTGGGTGTTGATCTGCTCCAGTTCATTGCCGGCTGTAAGCGGATTGGCGGCTATGTAAGTATCACGGGCTGCTGTACTAACAGCAGAATTCATATCATAGACTACCATTTGGTCCATATGGGCACTAATACCGTCAGCAAAATATTGAGCAGCGCTGCCGGTGTTGATCCAGCCCCGGAAACGGGCTTCTGCCAGTAAGAGGTTGGTTTGTGCGGCAGTCACCAGGAACACAGGAGAAGAAATTTTGAGCATTCTGCGACGGTCAACCTGACTATAATCATAAAAGCTGGCCAGACCATCAGCTGCGGCGGCAGCAACAATGGTACCGTTGTCATTGCCAATAGGCATACCAATTTGTTTGGTGGGGTCCGTAGTGCCTACTGCTACGGTTTGTCCGGCGCCGCTGGTAGCACCAACATACCTGATAGCTATGGCCGTTAGTCGTGGGTCGGCCGTGTTCTTCAGCTGATCTGCAAATGGTTTGGCAAGGTAAAAATTGGCCGCCTCACCTCCATTCAGTGTATTGCCAATGGGTTGAGTGTAATTGGCATCATGTCGTATATATGCATTGTCGGCATTAGCAGTAATTACCCCGCCAGCTACAGCTGCCTGCACGATACTTTGTGCCTGGGTGGGATCTACCTTACTCAATCGCATACCAGCTCTCAGCAACAGGGAATTGGCAAATTTTTTCCATTTATCCACATTGCCGGCATACAATATGTCGCCGGTTTCAATAACAGCCGTTGTGTTAAGTGCTGCTGCGGCTTCTGTCAGCTCCTGAATGAGTAATGGGTAAATATCCTGCTGTCGGTCATATTTGGGAAACAGAGCGCCTTTAACTAACCCTGCACCACCATCGGTATAAGGGATGTCTCCATATTCATCTGTCAGGATCATAAACACGTAAGTCTGGTAAATGCGCGCCATGTTGTACATATTGCTCCTATTCGGCAGATCTTTAGATCGGGTAAGGGCATCATAGGTATTTTTGATCACGCTTTGATAGTAAGCAGTCCACAGCGGTTGTGTGGTTATATCGCGACTATCCTGGTTAAAATTGGCACCCGCCAGCACACCACCATTAGGTGATATCATTTGCTGTACAACTCCAATATCGAACACCAGGGATTTCACCGGGAAAGAGGTATTGATAATGGCCTGGTTCAGTAACAGGGCAGGGTCGAGTGAAGTGGAATTTGTTCCATTTATATTCAGATCGCTCAATCCCTTTTCACAGGAAGCGAAGAAAAATATTGCAAAGATGATTTTTTTCATGACTAGAGTTTAATATTCAGATTCAATCCAAGGCTGCGGGAGGTAGGTAATCCGGGAGATTCAAGCCCTATCTGGTTGTCAGAGCCAAAGCCAAATGTTTCCGGATCAATATTATCAACCCACTTCTTTAATAGCAATACATTGTTGGCTACAAGGTCAAGTTTTACCCCTTTAATGGGCCATCTGACCGGAATATGTTTGGTAAGATCATAACCCAGGGACACCTGCCGCAATTTCCAATAACCACCGTTGTATACAACAGGAGCGATGATCTGTTGTGAACGAAGGTGTTCCCAATAGGTTTGCACAGCTGCCACGGCATTATTGGGATTGCCACCCGCATCTACACCCACACCTTTTACGCCGCCCTCACGTCCTTCCAGCGTCATTTTGTGCAGTCCATGCCGCACAGCATTGAAGTTGGTACCCGACAGCATTTTATTACCAAGTTTGTAGTCTATGAACACGCTTAGTCTAAATCCTTTGTAATTGACAGTATTCAAAAAACCACCTACCCATTTTGGCAGAGCGCTGCCATATAACATAAAGTCGGAGCTACGCTGTGGCAAACCGTTTGATTGAAATATTTGCTGGCCTTTTTCATTATACGCATACCCATAGCCGGCAATCTGCCCTATTTCCTGCCCTACTACATGCCTGGTTTCTCCGTTAAATACATGTGTACCGGTGGTGATGCGTTCGCCTGGTTTGTTAGTAATAATGCTGAGTACTTTGGTAATATTGTAAGAGGTATTGGCGGTAAATTCCCAGCTCCAGTCAGCGCTTTTAACTGGTACCAGGTTCAGCATAGCTTCAAACCCATGGTTACGGCTTTTACCACTGTTGATTGGCGTGTTCAGATAACCTGATGCATCGGAGATCTGCACCAGTACAATCTGGTCGCTGGTAATCTTGCGGTAAACTGCCAGATCAATATTTACACGGTTCTTGAAGAGCCGCATTTCCAAACCGGCTTCTACTTCTGCTATACGGCTAGGTTTCAGATTAGCATTAGGTAAGGTAGTGCCGGTCACATTATTACTGATAGCACTGGTCCCAACAGGTACTGGCTGTCCATTAGGGTTGTTAATGAAATTGGCATTAGGAGTATAAAACAATTGGTTGGAATACGGAGCTACATCGCCATCGCTGCCCACCTCGGCATAGCCTAGCCGGAGTTTACCAAAATTCAACCATTTAACATGAGTCAGGTGTTCAGAAAAAATATAACTACCGGAAACAGATGGATACATAATACTTCTGTTCTCAGGTGAAAGCGTAGAAAACCAGTCGTTGCGAAGGGTACCGGTCAGGTAGTAAGTTTGATTAAAGTTCAATTCAGCAGAACTATACAGAGAGTTCACACCCTGTTCTATCAATGTATACACCGGGTCTTTGGATCGTCCGTTTTGTACGGTATATATTCCCCGGGTAATAAAATCGGTTACAACTACATTGTTGGCGTCAGTCCGTTTGCGCATGCGGTTACCACCGGCATTCAGGTTCACTTCCACCACACCGAATTTTTTATTTGCGTTTACCAGGTAGTCAAGGTTGGTTTCCCGGAAACGGCGGGACTCCTGCGTATATAAGCCATTTACAAAACCCGGTGGTGCGGCCGCCCTGGAAGCCTGACCGGTAGGGAAGTTGTTTACGTCTTCATCCCTGGACCAGTAGTCCTGCCCAAACCGCCCCTGCACGCTCAGCCACGGGCGTAAGTTGTACTTCAGGGTTACATTACCGAAAATACGATCCCGTTTTATATTGTGGAATTGTTCTGCCAATACCCAATACGGATTGGTGCGGTTGGTGAACCTTGACCAATTGTATTCATCACCTGCTGCATTGTATTTGTTTTCATCCAGCACATGCAATGGCATAGACGTAGACATCGCCATCAGCGTAGTGGGAATGGAATTATCCTGGTTGGCAATATTTGGAGGGTTTGTATTGATTTCCCGTGAATAATTTACATTACCTGATATCAGAAATTGTTCAGACAGATTGTAACTAAAACCGAGGTTCATGGATTTGCGGTTAAACGTATTATTGGGCATAATGCCCTGATTACTGGTATTGTTTAATGACATCCGGAAACCACCTTTATCGCTGCTGCTTTCAAAGGCAATCGTATTGGCAATATTTTGCCCATGGCGATAAAATTCTTTTATGCGGCTGCCCTGTGGTGTATAGGGGACTGTTAAATTATTAAAAAGGATTTGTGTCATACCTGGCTCAAATTTTTCACCAAACGACCATTCGCCTGAAGTAGGGTTGGGTGCTGTAGGACGAACACCGTTTTCACCCTGACCGTATTCATGCTGGTAATCAGTGTAGTCAAGTGGTGTATCGTTAGTATAATTCAGGTTATAAGTAACACCGATTCCTTTGGTTTTTCCTTTCGTTTTTGTTGTGATCATGATCACCCCATCTTTGGCACGTGACCCATAAAGGGCAGATGCCGGGGCCCCTTTTAAGATGGTCATGTTTTCAATGTCGTCAGGATTAATGCTTGACAATCCATCTCCACCATCTGCAAACACACCACCACCTTTTACACCAATGGTATTGTCGTTAAAATTGGTATTGTCAACCGGAACACCGTTTATAACGATCAGCGGATTATTCTGCCCTGAAATTGATGACTGGCCGCGGATGCGGATCTTTGAAGTACCGCCCGGGCCTGTGCCCAGAGAGGAGATATTTACTCCGGCCACCTTACCCTGCAATGCATTCATGACATTACTGCTGCGGTTTACACTTATTTCTTCGGGTTTAACGCTGGTTGCAGCATATCCGAGACTACGTGCCTGTTTTTTAATACCCAGGGCGGTTACGACCACCTCACCCAGGTTCTGGTTATCAATAATCATGGATACATCTATCGCCGTGCGGTCCGCAATTTTCACTTCTGTTGTTTTAAATCCTACAAAACTGAACACGAGCGTAGCATTAGGAGAAGCATGAATGCTGTATCTGCCGGTGTTATCAGAAGTGGTTCCCAGCGAGCTGCCTTTTACTGTCACTGAAACCCCGGGCATTTTTGTTCCCTTATCATCCGATACAATGCCTGTAATATTTTGTGCATACGTAACAGAGCAGATTAAATTGAAAATGACAAACAGCCAGCACCTCGCAAAGCGGGATGCTCTACAGTAGAAATATTTTTTCATAACGCAACTTGGAGTGGTGAGGAATTCTTAAGGCTACAAATTATCTGGTATTACATTTAAAAACTTCCAAAATAGAACGGAGGTGAATTTTGTACGTGCAATTAGAACAAATTTCTTTTCTTTATAGAAGCCTATACAGCGAATTAAAATTCCATGACAATTTGTATATAACCCATATGAATCAATTTGTGCTACAACATGGTAAATCGGCAGAAATGCTTCTGTTTCCGCATATTCTGGAGTTGGGCATGAAGAAGAATGGCTCCATCCAGCTGAATATGTTTCCTACCACGATTATGGAAGGATTACGTATATATCATATAATAGAGGGGCGGTTTGAGTGGCACATCAATCATCAACCATATGTTTTTTATCCCGGTGATGTAGCGCTGATAATGCCTGATATCCCATTTGGTTGTGACAATGACGTGCTGAAGATCGGTTCTTTTACCTGGATACATCTGGCCTTACCTAAGAAGGATGGACATATACAACCCGGTAAATGGAGTGGGTTGTCTGATAGTGAGGCAGCCGCCATCGGGAAGATCTTATCATTAAACAATTTGCCTGCATTGAGTCGCTTCAACGAAGTGGGCAGGATTATTAAATGTATTTATACGGAATTATCAGAGATGGAAGTGGCATTTCAGGCTCGTGTCAATCACCAGATCGATGAATTACTGATACAGATTACCCGTAAAATGACTCAACAAACACATTCTACCCGTGATTTCCCTAAAACTTTTACACAGCTGGAAGTATTGTTACGTCAGGATCTGGCGCATCAGTGGACCGTAGAAGAAATGGCTGGTCTGGTAGGTATGGGCACAACGTTGTTCACAGAAAAAGTAAAAAGCTATTCAGGTTTTTCACCTATTAATTACCTGATTAATATCCGCATTTCAGAGGCTATTAAATTATTAAAGCGGGTAGATATTACGGTAACTAATATAGCGCTGGATACGGGATTTTATTCATCCCAACACTTTTCAACTACTTTTAAAAAGCTAACTGGTTACCGTCCCAGCGAATTCAGAAAAAATCATTTGCGTAATATATAATATCCAGTAATATGGAATGCATCATAACAATTGAGTTAGGAACAAATGGGATACGGGTATTTGCCTATGATCTCCGGGGCTGCATTATTGGTTCTATGAAGGGCTTCTATCCTACATTTCATGCCGAACCTGATCACAGTGAGCAGGACCCCGAACAGATCTTTATTACAACTTTATATGTACTAAAGAATATTCTGAACGAATATATACACCCGAAAAAATACAAAGTGGCCAGTATATGTTTCTGTGCATCCATGCACAGCGTACTGGCTGTCGATAAGAATGGGAATCCAATCGGCAACGCTATTACCTGGGCCGATAACCGGGCCAAAAAAGAAGCGCAGGAGTTACGTGATTCGCAGCTGGGGAAAAAGCTCTATGAGTTAACGGGTACGCCTATTCATCCCATGTCGCCTCTGGTGAAAATAGCCTGGATCAGAAATCGTGATGCAGAGCGCTTCAGGCTCACCAGCAAGTTCCTGTCCATCAAAAGTTACGTTATTCATCAGCTTACCGGCGAGTATATGATAGATTACAGCATTGCTTCTGCCACAGGTTTATTGAATATTCATACAGTGCAATGGGAAGATGATGCATTACAATACGCAGGTATTACCGCAAATCAATTAGCTATGCTGGTGCCTGTGTTTACAAAAGCAGGTAAATTGAAAAACGCGTATCAACAATCATTACGGTTGTCTGCAGAAACGAAGATACTTATTGGTTCCAGTGATGGTTGCCTGGCTACTTTAGGCGACGGCATTGTAAAAGGAGAAGAGAAAGCCAGCATAACAATTGAAGACAGTGGCGCTGTAAGGGTAATGGGGCCAAATATATTGAAAGATGAACAAATGCGGTTCTTCAATTACCTCCTTACTGATAATTGTTATGTATCAGGTGGACCTACGAATAATGGCGGGAATATTTTTGAATGGTTCACCCGGCAATTCGGAGAATTTACTAATCCGTTTGATATGGAGAACAGTATACAGCAACTGATGGAAGAAGCCGCCAATGTGCCAACGGGATCAGATGGATTGTTGTTCCTGCCTTATCTTTTAGGTGAACGTGCGCCCATCTGGAATGCGAATGCCCGTGGCGCTTATTTTGGACTAAACATTAAACATGAACGCAGGCATTTTATAAGAGCTACAATAGAAGGTATTTTGTATGAAATCTACAGCATCGGTAAAACGCTGAGCGAACAGCAAACCATCAACAGTCTTTCAGTAAATGGTAGTTTTGGTACGATTCCTTTTTGCAGCCAGCTGATTGCTGATATATTCAGTAAGCCAGTGCAGGTAAGGCAACAATTTCATAGTGTAAGCTTTGGTGCCTATTTGTTAAGTGCTACCGAAATGGGAATTTATACATCACTGGATAATGTAGCACCAGTGGCTGAAATTCCCAATGTTTTCAAACCTAATAAACAGCATCATACAATCTATGCTGATTACTTCTGCATATTTGAAAAGTTAAGTGCCAAATTGTTCGATGAATTTGAAGCAATCGGCAATCTGCAGCAAAAATATGCTCATCCAATAAAACACCTGTAAATGAAAACCCATCATTCAAGAAGGTCTTTTATAACTAAGACTGCCATTGCCGGCGCGCTGGCTCCCCTGTCAATTTTCGGCCAGGTTTATGAAACAGCAATTGACCGTACCCCCAAAGCATCCTCACCTTCTGATCTGAAGATCACAAAAGTAAAATGCGGTTATATTAGAGGTAGTTTGTTTGTAAAGATTTACACCAACCAGGATATCTGGGGTTGTGGAGAAGGAGTGGATGCTATTGCCGGTACATATTACCTGGTAAAGAATTTTGGCGAACGCATAGTTGGGAAAAGTCCGCTGAATGTGCACCGCTTGTTTGAAGACATCCGTAAATCAGGCTTTTTTCAGGGTGCTCAGTCAGGAATGTATGTAGCAGTATTGTCGGCCATAGAAACAGCATTGTGGGACCTTGCAGGCAAGGCTCTGCACCTTCCCGTTTACCAGTTGCTGGGTGGTAAGTTCCGTGATAAAGTACGCGTATATTGTGATACCGCGCTGTATCAACGTAATTTGCCTACACCCAATGATTTTGCAGAAGCAGCCCTTAACGCCAGGAAAATGGGATTCAATGCCATCAAGTTCGATCTCGATCAGGTAAACGATCCCAATAAGTATGATTTATATAACTGGACAGCCAGCCCGGCAGAGCTGCAACGTATGTATGATCAACTGGCAGCTGCCCGTCAGGCAGTAGGCCCGGACATTGATATCTGTGCAGATATGCATGGTCGCTATGATGCAGTCACTGCCCGCACCATTGCCAAACGACTGGAACCCCTGAACCTGATGTGGCTGGAAGAACCCGTACCGGCTGAAAATGTAGAAACCTATAAATTAATTGCTGATTCCACCAGTACACCTATTTGCGTTGGCGAAAACCAATATCTGGCTTATGGGTTCAGAAGAATGCTTGAGACAGGTGCGGTAGATATCGTTATGCCTGACCTGCAAAAATGTGGTGGGCTAGGCGAAGGCCAACGGATTGCTAACCTGGCTAACCTTTACTATGTGCCGTTTGCACCACATATGGTAGCATCTTTTCTGGGCGCTATGGCTTCAGCACATGTCTGCGCTGCTGTACCTAATTTCATGATTTTGGAATGGCAGAGTTATTTTCATACACAACCTATGTTTAAGGAAATCGTATCCTATGACGGCGAATGGGTGGATAACGGTTTCATCACTGTTTCAGAAAAGGCTGGCATTGGTGTAGAGATTAATGAAGATGGAATGAGAAAGTATGCGATAGCGGGGATGCCGTTTTTTGAGTAAGGATTTAGCGGATATAAAAAAGGGAACGAGGCCGTATTTTACTAAGATACGGCCTCGTTTTATTCGGGTACCTAATGGAGATAGGGGGGCTTCTAAGTACTTCTTAGGAGGTTTATTTTTGATACGCTCTCTATCATGCCCGGTTGCGGAGCGTTTTCAAACCAGGTATGCTTGATTATGAGTATACTATTTAAGTGATTCGTTTTGGATTGAGAAAATAAAATATGATTACTTCTGATATAATTCATGCCTGGCATTTACTAAACGTATGCCAGCACAACCTGGAACGCTTAGCAACCTGCCAAACAATTCCCTGCTGTACAGAACAACGCCGATACCATTGGGAGTCTGATGCTGATATATCACCATTATTTCAAGGGCCTCTGTTATGCTAATGATGCTGCCGATTTTGCTGATGTTGGCAAGAAAGAGTCGTTTTTTACGTAATCATAAACGGAAATTATGGGAGGGGATTATAAATAAGCGAGATCAGTTTGCGGACAATAAGGAGGACAGGCCAACGTACTATCCCCGGTAGGGAAATCAATGAAAAGCATACCTGCATTTGTTGTTAGCTGGCATTTAACAATAGCATGATGCGTAGCATGCATCATAAGTTAATATAAAGATTTTGAAAATTGGACAATTGCGTCTATTTTCGAGTTGTATGATACCTTTTATGCACACTTTAATAATTGATAATCAATAAATATGACCGGGAAAAAAGAAGTAAACATTGGAACAAGACTTGGCTCAATGATATTTGACCATTTCATTATGACTATGATAGCAATGGTATTCTTTATACCAATGATGATAAAAAGCTTTTTGAATGCCTTTACAATTACACACGAACAAACAGAAATGGATTTTGGCGGACCATTATTGTATGTTGCATTTTTCGGATTTGCATTGTATTTCTGCAAGGATATTGTAAATGGACGCAGCATAGGAAAAAGAACTACCCAAACGCAAGTAGTTGACAACAATACAGGGCAAGTTGCCTCACCCTTAAAATGTTTTATCAGAAACATATTTTGCGTTATTTGGCCAGTTGAAGTTATCGTAACGCTAACCAATCCAAGCAGAAGAATTGGAGACAGAGTAGCGGGAACAAAAGTTGTTCCTTATGACCCGATAAATGTTGAACAGCCAAAATTTGATATTAAGAAAGCTATACTACCTTTTGCAATTTCATACGGGATTTTGCTGCTTTTTATGCTGCCTTTTCAAGCATTAAAACCAGCATTTTCAAAAATCGGTTATATTGAAACCAGCTACAACAGTAAAGAAAGTAAGGAACTTGAAAAATTATTTGCAGACAGTTTGGGACAAAATTTAAACGCAAGCGTGAAGGTGTATGACAAAATTCAAAATCAAAATTTGAAGTACATTTCTGTCATCTATATGTTGAAGGAAAATTATTTAGCTGATGAGAGTTCATCGGATCAACTACGACAGGTGACTGACCAACTTTTATATTCAAAATACCCAAAAGAAACATTTACTGGACAAGCAAAATATGTATTTAAATCAGACGGAAGTATGCAAGTAAGTAGCAACAGGATTGGCACAAAAATTAGCAAAACAAAAAAATAAAGCAGCACACAACAAAAAGTTTTGCAGTAGTACGGCTGACGGACATAGGCTCAACCTAAGTAATCCTATTTGAGTATTGGGAGAAAAAGGAAAGAGATTTATCCTCTATCCATACAAATATAATTTTGGAGACCCGCAAGTTGAAAAGGACTGGAAAAACACTTTTGTTATTTATCTTCTTGCTAATAATAAAGGTATTGCTCTTGGATCACAATATAATACTTTCATTCACTGTCTGGCCTCACTTTTTACGCCGGAAACGAGCAATTGTCTTCCACCATAACCAGATACTAAGTGCGGATGTAATTATACAAAATCCAAAGGAAGATCATACCTACTAATCCTGGCATTCCGCAACCAGAATTGGGTGGTTTATTTATAGGCAAAACAAAGACCATCTTTGCAGAAAAGAAAAAGATGGAACTGAAGATAAAGGCTACTATCAGTAAAACATATTTCACGGTAAAGGGCTTTACTCTAAAGGTATCATTTATTGGTAAAATATTTGAGGGATTGATGTAAGTCCATATCTATTTATCGATCGTGCTTAGACTATCTAAAACTTATGATTGAATTTATAAATCCCAAGCATTCAACTTGATCCGATATGATGGCACGAATCGTAGACAGTAAAGATCTTGAAGGCCTAAAACAAGAAAAGGTCGGAGATTCCTCCGACTTTTCTGCCTTTGTGCCCAGTAGTGGAGCATTTTCGGACCAAATGATATTGATTATTAACAAATTATGTCAGTAGTAATAGTAAATGCATCCTCAATTTCATAAATCAGACATTATTCTAATAATTAATGATCTATATAGAATAGTCTTCAAGTAGCTGATATTCCAGTGATTTTTCATCTACGGCCTTCATCTACAAGTGGAAGTTGAAACCATTTTTTATCCGAAATCCTTGTGACTTTTGCAAATAATCCATAGTCTTCATCATAATAAGAATCAAAACTTGTCATTTTGAATATGTCAGTATAAGACGGACGAGTTTTCTTTATAATACTCCCCTAAAAACGGACAGTAAGTTTAAGTGGAAAAACATCTTAAATTTACAATATGAACAAGGGAAGAAGAAAGTTCAATGCAGCCTTTAAAGCGAAAGTAGCTATCGAAGCCTTAAAAGAACAGATGACATTGGCCGAGCTGGCAGAAAAGTATGATATACATCCTACTCAGATAACGGAGTGGAAGAAGCAACTACTATCAGGGTCAGAGGATGTGTTTGACCAGGGTAAGAAGGCAGGTGCAGATGCATCAGATCACCAGGAAGAAAAAGACGAACTATATAAGCAAATCGGTCAACTCAAGGTAGAGGTCGACTGGTTGAAAAAAAAATCTGAACAGGCATTTGGGAAGAACTGGAAGGATGGCTTTAGTAAGTAAGGATGACAATAAGCTCAGTATTGTTCGTCAGTGTCAGTTGCTGGAAGTATCGCGAAGCAGCCATTACCATGAGCCCAAAGGAGAAAGCAAACAGAACCTGGCCTTGATGGAGCAGATAGACCGTATGCATTTGGAACATCCCTATTTTGGGGCAGAGCGCATGGCAAAACATCTAAGTACACCAGAAGTACAGGTTAATGTGAAGCGAATAAGGCGATTGATGCGGGAAATGGATATTTCGGCCATATATCCGGTCCCTAATACAAGTGAGGCATGCAAGTGGCACAAAACATATCCTTACCTGCTTCGGAACCTGAAAATTGATCGGAATAATATGGTTTGGAGTATGGATATCACTTATATTCCAATGCCGAAGGGTTTTATGTACCTGTGTGCGATTATAGACTGGAATAGCCGCTATCTGTTATCCTGGACACTCAGCAATACCATGACAGTGGAATTTTGTCTGGAAGCGCTTGAAAAAGCTATTTCTATTTATGGGTCACCAGAGATCTTAAATACGGATCAGGGCAGCCAGTTTACAAGCGAAGGATTTACAACAACAGTATTAGGTGCTGAGATTCGCCTAAGCATGGATGGAATAGGACGAGCCACTGACAATATCGCAATCGAGAGATTTTGGCGTAGTATCAAGTATGAGAATATCTATCTCAATGCTTATGATAGTACACTGGATTTATACAAGGGAATTCACAGGTATGTGGAATTCTACAACTGGGAACGAAAGCATCAGGGCCTGGAATATAAGACTCCTGCTGAGGTTTATGGAGCAGCTGATAAGTTATCCACATATTCACAGCTATCCACAAAAAGAAAAAAAGAACCAAAAAAAGAAAAAGTTTATAGTAGTAGTAATAGATTTGATTCTTTAATTAATAACCCACCTATTGCTGTCTAATAAATA
>NZ_MTKN01000088.1 GCF_001975825.1 [Flexibacter] sp. ATCC 35208 | reverse complement strand
TATTTTTAAACATGTTCTAATTATTCTTTGGGTTTATTTGACTAAACTCAACTGAAAATTATTCGACTAAATTTGAAATTTTATCAATCATTTAATAATTTAAGTCTACTTATTACAAGCTCTCAAATTTAAAACTTACTGTATAATGGCAAGTAAGATTATTGGAGGTATGACAGAACAATTTTATCACACTTTGCCTGATCCTCTGGACCTCATCACCACTAGCCCTACAAAGGAGGCGATATCTAATTTTTTAACACAGATAACTTATAAGCAGTTTCCAGAGTTCATACTGGATATTCTTGTAAAAATTCTCAATCACCGTAAAGTAGACATCACAGATGGACAGGGTGATGAACAGCAAGATATTCTTACCATGAGTCCCAGTGGCACAAGATGCCTAATTCAGTGTAAGCATACTCAGCAAGTGAATAGCCATTATAACGGAACCGACCTCGATAACATGGTCACTGTATGTCTTCGAAAAAAATGTAAGACGGCACTTTTTGTTACCAATGGCGACTTAACCCCTCAAGGAAAAAAATATGTAACTGATAGAGAATACAATCGGCTAACCGAGGACTTATTTCCCGAGTCCAATGTCAACTTAGAAATTGATTATTGGAATGATCTTAAAATATGGGATCTAATAAAAGACAATGCGGACATATTACATAAATGGTTTAGTGGAATGGGGCAAACAAGTGGTCTTCGCAGATTCAAATTTAATGTGTTCGTTCAAAAACTGCCCTATTATGGATTTGAAAATATAGAGCTAGGTAGTAACCGATTAATTGAATTAATTACTTCTACAGGTAAAGTCAAATCTATCCAGGACGATAATTTAAATGGAAAGTTGCCCAGTGGCATCGAAATTAGTATTAAAAAATGGTTTCAGCATACAAGTCAAATTGATATCCATTATGTGCTTCCAGAAAAGAATAATGACCATCCTTATCGATTATTCGACGCGCTAGCTATTGAAGTAACTGTTCAAGAGAATAAATATAAACCTGAATTAGTTAGAGATCAAGTAATAGATTTTCTATTTAATGGTGCTTTACCTTCTCTCAAAAATGATCCAGGAAAATGGTGGCATATTACCGCTAGCTCATGTAAGTCTTTTATCTTTCTCTTTGATGTGGGAGAACCGAGAGAAATCAAATTGTGCTCTGCCAAAACTTACGTAACCATTAACTGTGATCAAATTTATGGGGAGTTTGAATATTGTTCTCTAAGCAAGGAACATTTCAAACCAACCTATCCCCAGTCTGATGAACAAGCGATCTGGACTCATGAATCTGGAGTGCATGTATATCAGATGTTTGATCAAAAGTTACACCCTGTGGAAGTTTACCAGAATCAGTTGAGACAGCTTAATAATATTAGCTCCTATGAACACTTTCGTTTCTATGGAGCCTTTAATGTTGATAACGCCTTGTCGATGAGAATTCGTAGTATACTTCCTAATGAATGGGTGGCAATGCTATATAATAAGGACGGTATAATTTGGGGGATACCATCGAATTTCTCTGGAAGAGAGATTGATGCTATACATAAAAAACTTTCTAACATTTATATTAATGTTCTAGAGGTGGATGATATAACCAAGAATAACATTCTTAAAAATGTAAGCCACGAAATGCCTCCAGCCGATTTTTTCTATATTTCAGATATGAATGATTTAGGTTTCCCAGTTGACCTTTCTGAGCGCCTGATATGCCTCATTAGTGATATCTTAGTAGAAAAAATGACAATAGAGATTGGTATAGAGTTACTTAAATATAAGTATGCATTGGAGCACCAACATGGGTTTACTCACCTGAAAGAAGAAGGAGAAATACACTCTCATACCAGCGAAATTCCAAGTTTATTGGCGGATATGCTAAGCCTCAGAGGTAAGGTAATGCTCGATATTGGCGTAAACTCTAAGCCTATGAAAGTTCATATTCGCTATCGTAAATCAATTCTTTTGCCCAGTGATTTGTTGGTTAAACAGTGCATTGAAGATGCAATGTGCATTATTGAAGATTTAAAATTACTTGCAGATGGCAAAACCATCAACGATACCAATTACATTGTATAAAAGAATAACTTATATTGTTTGAGCTGAGAGATGTAAACGATAATTGTAATTGCTACTATTTTAGTTTACAATTTCTAGGCAACACTGCCACTATGATTATTTCAGGAGTATAAAATGTAATTGCTTATTGAATGAAATAATTCAAATGAGCCAAAAAACTCGGAGGGAGCTGCTGCCTTGCCATTCCACTTTTCCATCCCAGCAGGTTTCAAACAATTGGAAAGATATACAAGGAAACACTCAAAATAATGTGAGATCAAATGTTAGCTTCAAAGATTCAATCTCACATTAAATCCGAACTAAACAATAGGATAGATAATGTTGATAGAATATTATTTTCTTCATGTAGCGCAATTATTCATTATGCAACATCAGATAGCAAATGGAAAAAATAATATTAAAACACCATCAGAGCAAATACTCTTTGGGGAATTTCTGGTTACTTTTTTTGTTGGTAGCCTTTTTTATAACAATTAAATTCTTTTGGTCTTGGTGGTTTGTAGAAGATTGGCTCGGTTTCAGTAATGGTGTTGATGCTAGAAATTTCTTCGGAATCCTGGTTGGAACTACAGCAACTTTTTGGGGATTTTTGACAGCCGGATTTCTGCTGACTTATCAACTCAGTACAAAGGAAGCAAAAAGAAGGAAGGCAAGCAATGTCTTATATAACTCCAATGTTATTGGTTATAGCAGTCTGTCGGCATTCTTGATGGTCGCCTCTATAATCTGTTATGTTTGGATACCAGATTTTAAAGCCGATAGAGATCTCACGATTGGCTACTTCATATTATTCTGTTTCCTAGCATTTCTTATATCAGTTTTCCCTCTGTTTTATCGTTTGCTTACTGATACGAATTCTTTAATGATTGTGCAGGAGCTAATCTGTACCCTGACGTTGACGGATTTTTTCGAAGCAAAGGAAGCTTATTACATGGGACAATGGAAGAGTGCTACTCATTTAAAATTGTCCATTGTCCTTGACGAAATAATATATTCAATTCGTGAGAATGACAATTCAGCATTGCATATGCTATTAATGGGGATGGCGAAAAGTGCCAATGAGCTCATTATGCCTGGGATTAGACGAGAAGACTGTGAATCGGTCGTAGAAGGAATGTCGATATTATTGAAGGACATGGAAGCGTTAGCGATGGCAGCGGCAGATAGCACTGCGTATTGCGATTCTGTATCTGATTGTATAATGGCCATTTATGAGCATGCTGCGGCACAAAGGATACCTCTTTTATATTTTCATAATCTTCAACGTTATTATAGAGAGCTGGCAGAAAACATTGCTAAGAAAGGAGATATTATCAGTCTTCGAAAAATCATAGAGGTATTGAGTACTTCATTTAGATTACATCTGCGAGAAAACTGTCCTCCACAGAACAGACTTTCAAACTTGGCGCAATTGTTTAAGCAGCCCGATGTTGAGCATAATTTAGACGCTGAGCTCCAGTGGGAAGCTATCATCGATTTTATTCAAGACATAGGTCACATACTAGAGTTGGCCATTAGTAACTCTTCGAAAAATCTGTATACTGCTGCCGCCAGAAGTTTGGAATTTCTTGCCAAGATCATAGAGCATGGAGATTTCCCAAATCTTGAACCATTGCAAAGAGCGTCCATTCTGGTTGAAATTGTTTATCTCCAGTTACTATTAAATGGCGAAGACGCGCTTAAAGAAGGGTTGTTCAACGACACGTTAAATACTTACCATCTCGATGGTAGCTTAATCGCCGACACGATCATTAACGATCCAGCATCCAGCCGGTTGATATTGCGCGGCATCGGTGATCATTTGATCAATGCACGTCGCCATGGGAAACTCAATGTATGGTCTACAATTAATGACTTTGGTGCCATTCCACGCCATACTGCAAAATATTATCATGACAATGAAAATGTGCGCAAGGCTACTAAATATATCTTTGAAGTATTCAAGATGATGAAAGAGGAAATAGAAAAAGGAAATCTACCTAAGGAGAAAAAGACATATGATGAGATCAAAAAGCAGTTATCTGTGCTTGTCTCATCTTTGAGAGAACAGGAGGCAAAGGGAGGTACCATTCATCTAATTACTGAATTAGAAAGCTGTATCACCACTTTCAAGATAATAACAAGTGCGCCTGACTTCAACATTATCCCATGGTCAGAAGATGATTAACCGGTGTCGGCCTTCTATTGACATATGGAAATAAATAAATTTGTACAAGCCTTTTGACTTATCTTTTTCTGAATTTCTTAATAGAACTTGGTAAATTTCCTAAAGCTGAATCTTACCTATAATATGTCTGGAAGTGTTAAATCTGCCAAACTATAGATCTAAATTGTATAGAAATATTTGAAAGATACTTTGGTTATAGAGATAAGCTGCTAAACACGATAACGGAATTTTAAGGGAAATATACAAACTACCTTCCAAGTATTTTCTGTTAATGAATCAGTAATGTATAATAGTAACTGGGTAGTAGGTGGGCCACTGATAAGTAACACCGATAAGGTTGTTTTCAAAACATTTTAGTTTGGAATAAATAACAAAATTTAAGCATCCAGGTCGAAAGATTTGGAGATTTTTTAATTTTCTAATATTTTAGGGAAACCATCACAACAAGAATATCATTATGTATCCTTTTGCAAACAAATACTTCACTCCTCAGCAGATCAATGCATTCATTTTGTCCAAAGGGATAGAGGATCCTTATGTGGATTTATTCAGGGAACAGGTGGAACTCTACTTGAAAGATGTGGATGAAAATGAAGATTGTTCGAAAGAAGAATGGGGTGAGTCATCGCTTAGGTGTTCATGGGATTATGTTACACATTATAGTGCACAATTAAACCGCGGACATGGTACACTATGGGCAACCTACTATGCGAAGGAGTGTTTTCTGGAAGACGAAGAGAAAGCATTTACAGAGGCCTGGTATACCATTTGGAAAGATGATAAATCGCTGGCATTGACAGAGTTAAACATTTATTGTTCCGGACTTGACAAAGATGAGTTTTACAAAGCTCAATTCATAGACGCTATCAGTAATCTCTGTTTATTTAAAGAGGCACATCAACTTGCGGAAGAATGGTCCGCCAATTATCATCAAAAGATCAAATCAGGTAAATCTGAATTGCATGCCAGACTTTACGCTGATAATGCAGAAATCTATTCTGAGATATACGCTGAAAAATATGCATCAACTTATGAGCAATATTTGGATCAGGGTAAATCTGAAGCTTATGCGGTAGCAAGAGCACAGTTGACAGCAGAGAAATATAATGAGCACTTTTTTTATACCTCTACTATTGAGAAAGAAGAACAAATGAACATGGAAGACGCTATTGCCGGACATATGATTGCATGGGAATATTTGCGTAGTCTTGATCTACAGCAGGAAGCCCGCTTTATTGACATATATAATAGCGTTTATTTAGGCAGAGGAGACATTCCAGAAATATATCGTCTTTCCGGTACAGCGAGGGAAGAGAAAATTCTGGAGATGGCATTACAACGGTATAATAAATAGGGTAAGAATAATCCAAAATAAACATTAAGAAAACAACAACTTTAAATATATTCGCAACGCCAAAGTTCCCATGCAACCATATCTGATATAGATGGTATCCCCTCAGGCATTTTATCTCAATAAAGACTGTAGTCGACTCTGTATATTACCCTAAATAGTCTGCAATTTTGGATAAATCTTCGTTAAAAAGGTTTGAAAGTTATCCCCGGTAGCCCCGCAAGGAAAGAACAAATCATAGTTGTAATAATTATCCCTTTTCCTTTCTTAAGAATGGAAAAATACAAACTAGTTGGTATTGCCGGGCTTTTTTGATTTGTTTAATTTCATATTACTTTGATAAGGCTTATTCATCAGATAAAATGATAGAGCAGTAATGTCTCCATTGTTACTATTAATTCATCAACATCATCAACATTATGATCATTCAATAGCATTTTTCTATGCAATGTATCTTAATGAGGAACACAATACTATTTAATACATTTCATCCTTACAAAAAATGTTTAGCAATCCCGCACTTGACGCATTTATAGGTTTAATTTTTATTTACCTGTTATATAGTCTCTTAGCTTCTGTGCTTACTGAGTTCTATGCCCAGATGTTTAAGGTGAGAGCAGGAATATTGAAGAAATCCATATACTGGATGCTTAACGATGATAGAAAAGATAAAAATAGCCTTGCTGCTGAGTTTTATGCATATCCTCTTATTAAGTATTTGGCCAAAGCGGGCAACCAGAAATTGCCAGCCTATTTTACGGCTGATAATTTTTCCCAGACTTTAATTGCAGTCCTGCGTGGTGATCATTTTGATCAAACAATTCCCCAAATGGAACTTATAAGAAGTCGGTTGTTTGCAGCAACGAATCCTGCAAATACCGGGCAAGCTTCATTCGTGATAAGAGAAGAAACACGCAAGTACCTGAAGATGCTTTGGGTGAATGCGGCTAATGATATAGACAAGTTTAAGTTATCCCTTGAGAAATGGTTTAATGATAGTCAGGATAGAACTACTGGTTGGTACAAGCGACGTACCCAGTGGGTTACATTAATAATTGGGCTGGGGATAGCCATTGCAGGAAATGTCAACTCCATTGCTATTGCACATTTGCTGTTGAAAGATAAATCAGCAAGGGAGCAAATGGTTAATCTTGCTACCGGCAACTATAAACAATCAGGTGCAGATAGTAAACAGCTGGGGATTGCAACAGATGAAGAAGCAAAGGCTATCAATGGCAGATTAAATGATGATATTAATCTTGTACAGTTAACGCTTGGCCTCGGATATGGTAAAATCGAACCGGATGTAAACAAGGAGAAAAAATTGAAGGCAGCCATCGAAAATGATGAGAAACGTTTTGATGTCCTGGTGCTAAAAGTAGGCAGAGATAGTACTATAAAAACGGATACATTAAAGAACACGCTTAAACAGATAGAAAACGGAAAAGCCGCCCTGAACGATTATTACACACATATTTCGCTGGTTAAGAAATATCAGGGTTGGTTCTTATCTCCCATCGGTTGGTTACTTACCGCATTTGCGGTTTCTTTAGGTGCTCCTTTCTGGTTTGATCTATTGAATAAGATTATACAACTCAGGGGTACCGGACCAAAGCCCGTCCCTTCCACATCTAATACAAAAGACGGAAGTACAACTGTTCCTGAAACACCAAAAAGAAAAGGATAGTTATGAAAGTTGTATCCAATAGCTATTTGAATGCAAGAGTTGGGGCGCCCTCTATAACTACCTCTAATCCATCCTGGCTTCGGCCCGGCGATGAGATTGATATTGATAGCGTCGGAATTGGAGATACGATTGAAGGAAATTCAATCTGGTATCATGCTACTAATAATTGTTATTACTGGAGTGGAGGTATTGATAATATTGAGTTCGAATTTCCCGGAGCAGATTTTAGTACGCTAACGGCTAAAGAAGCAGTAGAAGTTGCTATCAATCTAAAAAATTTCCTTTTCGACCGCTACTATAAAAAGAATTATATCACGGGTATTGGTGTTGGTTATAAAAATGATGAACCAGCTGATGGTATCTGTATGACATTTTTAGTATCTCAAAAAACTGATCAGGTTACCCTGATACCTGAGTATTTTCTCTTTAAAGGTTACCGTATCCCTACAGATGTGAAATTGAGCGCCTCCGCGAAAACCCACCATTATGATCCTACGAATAAAGAAAGATGCATACTGGCTGATCAGGGAAATCCGGTTCACTGCGGTGGAAGAGTGCTGAACGGTGACAAAGAAATATGTGGAACACGCACACTTTTTATATCAAAGGACGAAATAAATTATATGCTTACCTGCTTCCATGTAGTGGCAATGTCCGAAATTGTCGATTCGACGGATTATTTTTTCGGCGATCTACAGGCAAAAAAAATTCTTTTTTCTGCTTCAGGTAAACCGTTTCAGGTGAGTAAAGGTGCTCTAAATTCTTTTTTTGATTATGCACTAACAGAAATAACACATCAGGATATGGATAATAAGTTTCCTCATCCTTTTTTTACCAATACGCTGATTGTTGATTATTATCGGAAAGATGAACTGGAATTAGGTCTAAGGCTATACAGTTTTGGAGCAACCAGCGGTCCGCAGACCGGAATAATCAATCATGTCTCATTTGATGTAGACTTAATGGCGCATGATACAATTCGAAGCTACAAAGGGTTGATTCGTACTACGAAAATTTCAGAACCTGGCGATTCCGGTTCTCCTGTAGTTGGTGTAAACGGGAAGCTAATAGGTTATGTAGTTGGAGGAGTTGAAACAGCGTCAGAAACAGATGATACCTGCAGTTATCTTATTCCATGGTATAATGTAGCAGATCAACTTGATTTTAAAATAATTAATGTATGAATAGAAAATTACTTCTTTGTACGCTTGTAATTGGTTTAACATCCTTTCAGGTTAAATCGCAAATTATATTTCGGGGTTTTAATGATATCAAACCAAGACTTGACAGTATACCCAAAGACAATATTCAGGAAAAGCAATATGAAATAAACTTTATTGGATTCAATGATCAACAATTCCAGCAGATAACAAAAAATAGTACCATACAAATTGGAAATGACGAAGGAACAAGGGCGAAGCTGGCAGACATATCCGCGAATAATAACTTATCATCAATTACCAGGAGTGGAGTAGGTGTAACATCTCAGATTACTTTCAAGATTACAGGAAAACTAAGCATTTTGCCGGAAGGAGGAACGGCTATACTTCGGTTCAGTGACGGCACCACTGACCTGGGAAGTCTGACGCTCACTTATAAGAAAAGCACTGAAAATCCTGATGGTAATAGCGCATCTTCGCTTACTATTGGAGACCTGGTAAATCTGACAGGACTTAAAACTGACGCTCTTTCTATCCCCTCCGGCGTAGGTTGCACTGGTCCCGATAGTCCGAATCCTCTGGATGCTGATAAATTTAATGTCAACCGTATTATTTATCTGGCAGATAGAAATCTAACTTTCTTTTATAAAAATGGTACTAGCCTATATCTAATTGGAAATTATAAAAAAAACTTTTTAAAAGGATATCATTTTAACGGAACAAATTTGCTGCCAGTAGACAGTGCTAATATAAATAACTTCGAGAGCAAGAGAAAAATAGTGGTTAGAGATGATCAACCACTATCCTTTGAAATAATTAATGTTAACCCCCAGGCATTCGATATTGAAATTACAGACCGCGCAGACCGTACAAATATTGAATCTAATAGTTTGCTTGAACTGCTGGCTTTTGGGGGGGGAAAGGCGGCCGCGGGTGCTGTACAGGGTAAAGAAACGCATAAAATAACGCAGGAAGATAAAATTAGGGTAGCGATGTACCTATATTCAAAAGAGATCGAAGAATTGTTACTCCTGTTGCAACAATATTGTATCTATAAACAAAATGATATTATACAATTTAAATTGGATGCTAAAAAGCAGATAGATCATTATTTTGTAAAGAATCTGGGAAAGGCCGCAGTTCAAACTATTTCATCTTTCCTAGCCCAGTCAATCCCAACGCCAACAGAAGCCGACACAAAACTTATCGATGCTTTTCTGAAGAATTATTATTCACTGCCTGCGGCATATTATAAGAATATAACACAGATACCTGCGGTAGATGGCAGTTATGATAAAATTGCGTTTGTTTTCAGCGTTAAAGCAAAAGTCAATACTCCTTATAAAACAATTGTCTCGGAGAAATCAGTGAATGCATGGACAAAAGGCGGCTTTAAGGTGGATGTAAGTACCGGCTTGTATTATAGCGGCTTACAGGACGAAAAATATGCTATCCGTGCAGACAGTACAATTATGAAATCATCAGCAGGAGCAGACTCTGTTACGGACAAAAGAAGTCAACTCTACAAGGAGAGTAATGGCAAAGGAGAGTTCGGTTTTGCGAGTTTTATGCATTTTTATCCTAAGATTAGCCCAGGATTCAATATCTCTGCGAATATTGGCGCAGGAGTTACATTTAGCGAAAAAACACGAATAAGATACCTGGCAGGATTGGGCTTTTTAATAGGACAGGAAAACCGGATAGCGATCAATGCAGGGTATATTTTAGGAAACGTTAATAAGCTGAGCCGTCAATATGCTGATGGTGATAAAACTAAATTAAGTTATGCGGAAGCAGGGAAAGAGATTGTCTACACACCGAAATTTTCAGCGCAGCCATTTGTTAGTTTGACCTATAATATACCTTTTATAAAGAAAAAGGACAGTATTACACAGCAGGTAGATGCTTCGAATAGTACATCCGCAGAAAGTGCTAAAGCAGATCCTGCAAAGAAAAATTAACCCCAAAACAAATAATAATGGCTCCGGCAAAAAAAATGGCCCAGACGAGAAGGTATAAAGCCCCGAAAGTCAGGGCTATGAAAAAGGCTGCCTCATCTCCTGGATCTCATCAGAAGTTGAATAAGCGTGAAGGCGACCTGGAAATTGATTGTCTCGAAACATTTATACGTTTTATTGAAGGGAAAACAAATCTTGAATATGTTCTTTACAGAGGACAAAACCAGGACTGGCCACTTTTGCCTAAGCTAAGTCGTGTAAAGATTCGTGGTAAAAATGAGTTGTCGGTAGAAAGAGAGATGCTGGAGAATTTTAAACGATTGGCCAAACCTCATATCACAAGGATGCCGTGTAATGACTGGGAGTGGCTTGCGCTGGCTCAGCACCATGGTATGGCAACCCGTTTGCTGGATTGGACAAGCAATCCATTGGCTGCATTATGGTTTGCTGTTTCACAGCCCGCCATTGAACCTGGCGTTATATATGTATTATTCGTTGATAAGAAAGCATTTTTAAAACCAGAGGAATTGCGGAACCTTGATCCGTTTAAGGAAACAAGCCCAAAGGTCTTTCAGCCCGAAATTTCAACTATCCGGATTCAATCTCAGTCTGGTTGGTTTACAACTCAGCAATTGGATAAGAAAACGCAAAATTTTATTCCGTTTAATAAAGCTTCTTCTTTTAGCAAGGATATACAACGATTACAAATTCCTAGTAAATGTTTTTCTGAGATTAGGTACCAACTGGATAAACTAGGGATAAACAGGTTTACCCTTTTCCAGGATTTGGATGGAATCGCTGCTTATGCAGAATGGTCACATACACTGTTGCCTGATGAACAGGAGATTGATGATACGGCAACTAAAGGAAAGAAGTTATAGTTAAGAATATCCTTTCTAATAACTGGATTTGATTTCTCTGCCATTTTTAATAAACCGGAGGATAAAGCCCTGCTTATTGTTAAAATGAGCTTGTATAAGGTTGACTACAGCTGCTCTGTTTTGTAACTTATCAGAAGCTATTAGTTCAGGCAACATATACCAACCTCGAACTTTTCGCATACTATATTCACTTATTTCAGCCTAAACACCTCCTAAATCTATCCAATCCTGCATAATTTGGTTCGAGGTTCCGATACCTGGGGCCGCTAAGAGGGACTGATTATCGAAAAGATGATCGGTCCCTTTTTCGTTTTTACTCGTATTACCCACCTGTTGGGCAATACGGATAAAAATATAGTTAACTTTGGGAGTTCGAAATGTCTCATTTTGTCGGTCATAGATAATTCCGTCGGGGAATATGAGAGTTTGAAGCTTTTCCTTTGCACCTGTGTTACTGGAACGCCATACCATAGCGAGATTGGAAGAAAGAGATATGGCTTGGTTGATTACTTCTTCCAGGTTCGAAATACTTCCGGTGCATTTTTCCAGGTTGGTGGAAATAAGATTCCGCTACTTACTATACCGGGAATAAAACTTATCGAACGTCTCCTGCCCTATTTCTTTTAATACATACCTACTTTCCTCCAAGCCGTCGATCTTGTTATCAACCTCCTTTAATTGAGCGGTTAATATTTTCTGTTGTTCTATGTTTTCCCTGTTCATTTCATAATACTCCTCTAGAAGTACCTTTCTAAGGAATTCTATCTGATTATCATCAAAACAGAATTGACTTAATAACTGCTCAAATAGTTCATGCATCCTTTTGGCGCTTTTATTGCACTTACAGCCATCTTTTCGGCATTTATAATACCACAGTGATTTTGCTTTGACTACATAACCTGTAAATGGCTGGTTGCAGGTATCACATTTAATGAGACACTGTACACTGTCCGTTACCGACTACAACATAACCTCGTAAAAATATTTACCCTATGATAAAGTGAATATGCTCTTAAATAGCATGTCAAATAATGACTGTTTCTGAATTGCTATTTCTAAAGTCCCTATCATCCCCACTTTTACATCAACTAAATTGTGTCGTTTTCTAAATAAGATAAGAGGAACATTAAATTCAGTAAAGGTAACACCTGCCACATCTCCATTAATAGTCTGTTTTGATTCCATATTTAAACTGAGCCTTGCAGGCTGTCCAGCTTTTATATTTTTCGATATGGCAGTATTCAATGATAATATCATAAATGAAGTGTCAGATGGAAATGGTAAAATAGTAATAGGTATATTGGCAGTCTCATGCACTTTAAGGGTGTTTAGTAAAATAAACAATCCAAAAATAAGTCCTCCAATGCCCAAACCGCCCCAGACCAATAATCCTTTAGGAGGATTATGGATAATTTCCTGTGCTTCTTCAGATCTTACTTTATATTTATTGGGTTCCATATTTAACTACCTAATTCAAGTTGGTTTTTTACCAGTTCAAAATACTTATACTTGTTCTTCACAAGCCGATCATGATTCCCTGTTTCTACAATATGACCATTTTCCAATACAATGATCTGATCTGCATTTCTTACCGTACTCAAGCGATGAGCAATGATTACCACAGTTTTACCTTTTAGAAATTCATTCAAATTTTCCATGATCACTCGTTCATTGTTAGTATCAAGATTGCTGGTAGCTTCATCAAAGAAAATGTAATGAGGGTTTTTATATACAGCTCGTGCAATCAGGATTCGTTGCTTTTGCCCTCCGCTAATCCCGAGACCAGAGGCTCCTATCTTCGTAGTATAGGCTAGTGGCAGCCCCTCAATAAACGGCATTAGATTGGCAGTTACCACTGCTTTTTCCATTAATTGATCATCGATCTCTTCACCATTCATTGCTATATTTCCAGCTATAGTATCATAAAAGATATATCCTTCCTGCATCACGGTACCACACTGTCCTCGCCAGAGACCAGGCGATAATGTATGAAGAGGGCTTTCTCCAATCATAATTTCGCCCTTCACTGGTTTATAAAATCCTAAAAGCAATTTTAACAGTGTTGTTTTTCCACTGCCACTCGTACCTACAATAGCTGTTATTCTCCCTTTTGGAATGACCATTGAAATATCTTTAAGTACAAATGGAGAATTAGGACCTTCATATTGAAAGGACAGATGGTCAATAATGATATCCCTGTGAAGATCACGCTCTCGTTGGAATTGATCAGAATGGCTTTCCTCATCTTCTTTATTAAAAATCTCCTGCAATCTATCTATACTGAGTCGTGCATCCTGTGAGGCTTTAATAAAGCTAACCAATTGTTCTATAGGTCCGTTAATCTGTCCGGTGATATATGAAATACTAAGCAGCACCCCCAGACTGATATCTCCTTTTATGACATAGCTGGCAGCAAGGAAGGATACAACAATATTTTTAATTGTATTGATGAAGATAAAGCCCGATTGTTGATACTGT
Source organism: [Flexibacter] sp. ATCC 35208 (assembly GCF_001975825.1). Classification (GTDB taxonomy): domain Bacteria; phylum Bacteroidota; class Bacteroidia; order Chitinophagales; family Chitinophagaceae; genus Chitinophaga. Next base: position 9,166 of record NZ_MTKN01000088.1, on the reverse strand, counting down.
TCTAGTGCGAGAGCCTTTATACCCAGGTTAAAATTTTTCACCTGCAACTGCTCCCACTCATTACGTTTATTGGCTTCGCTTCCAAACAATTTTATTTCCTGCATGCCAATAATTGTTTCATAAAGCTTATCCTGATTTTCTCTACTGGTAGCAAACCGCTTATAGTCCAACTGTTCTCTTTTTTTCTGAAAAAGAAATATCCACCCTACACTAATTACACTTAGGATCGCAAAGATGGAAAAGATCAGGCAACTGAAATAAGCAAGAATAGCGGTAAAGAGGAGCATATTTATCAAAGAAAATATGGACGTTAATACCGTTCCTGTTAAGAAGTTTTCTATTCTATGATGGTCGTTTATCCTTTGAGATAGATCTCCAACAGCCTTCGTTTCAAAAAACTTTAACGGCAGCCTAAGTAACTTTGATAGGAAATCGGATATGATATGCAGGCTGATCCTCGCGTTAATATGTAATAATAACCAACTTCGGATAAAGTCAATGACAGTACTCCCAATAAACAAAAATAATTGAGAGAGCAATACAAGGTAAACTAATGAGATGTTCTTTCTGCTTACTCCTTCATCAATCAATAACCGGGTTAGGAAAGGAAAAGAAAGAGAAATAAGACTAGCCCCCAGCATTGCTCCTATTAACAATACAATATGCTTCTTAAAAGGAGATAAATAATTTAGTAAAAAACCATATCCCAATCTTTTTTCTCTGACTTCACGGGCCAATCTAAATTCAGAGGATGGTTCTAATAAAAGAATGGTTCCTTTATTGTCAAATGTTGATATCCAGGATCTATGTATTTTTTCTTCATCGAGCGCTACTATTCCAAATGCAGGATCAGCGACGATAAAATAAATTTTCTTTGTTAATAAAGCCTTTTTAATACCATACAAAACAACAAAATGGTTTTGATCCCAATGCAGTATGGCCGGAAATGGACAATCGTTTACAAGCAGATCCATATCTACATATGCCATCTGCGTACGAAATCCGATACTTTCAGCAGCCTCACTGATACTTAAAAGACTAACTCCTTCTCTACTAATAAAACATCTCTCACGCAAATAGTCAAGGGGGTACAACTTCCCATAAAAACGCGCGATCATTTTTAAACAGGTAGGCCCACAATCTATTGAGTCATGCTGGCGGTAAAAGAATCTTTTTCTCCCCATGTTAAACATAGTGTTATTTTATGCGTAAACTATTGCTTCCAGGAACCTTTCAATGACCATCTGTTTCTTTTTATCTTCATCAAAATCATATACACAATAATCAATCCCCTCATGCTCAATTGCTTGTTGTGAACACCCTCCATTACATATAGGCATGATCTTACATTCAAGACATGGCTTATTCTTAAATTTACTACTCATGCGTTTTTCATATTTGGGGTTCCAGAGGATCTTACCATCATCAGATAAAATACCTTCACTATTATTAGTTGTAAAATCCCTTGCAGTGCATTTAAATACCTCCCCATTATAATTGATAGTAGCATGGTTTCTATGATCACCATAGCAGGATCCCAAAACGGTATCATGTGACGCAGTATCTACCTTAAATCCTTTTTCCCGATAATACCAGCGGGCATCTCTTAAATCCTGGTCGTCTATGTTTTCCAGCTCCTGCCAAACTTTATGTATATCAAAGGAAAGATAACTTCTGTCGGTTTCATTTAATTCTTCAAAGTCCGTTAAAATATCATTTAAGCCAGGCAGCGTTTCTGGTGAGCAGTTAATCCTTACCAGTACTGTCAATTGATTTTTCAATAAGAGTTTGATGTTTGATACTATTGCATCATAAGATCCCTTGCCTTCAGATATAAACCTAACTTTATCATGTCTTTCCCGATGTCCGTCAAGCGTGATCTGAAAAAAGGAAAGATTGTTACTTTTAGCCTGATCGGCTATCTCCTGGTTGATAAGTAAAGCATTAGTAGTCATGGATGAAGTGAACATAACACCTTTATCTGTGCACAGTGTTTTGACCTTTTCCAAAAGCGGGGCTACTACTTTTTTAAAATATAGCAAAGGTTCACCTCCAAACCATGAAATGGATAGTTCTTTAAGGTTAGGCATTTGTTCTAGTATGGCCGACACAAACCGAAGTGTATTAAGCTTTGTATCTTCATCCATCTTTGAATCTTTGATATGGGTTTCATAACAATACCAACACTTAAAATTACAGTTCATGGTAGGATTAATATGGAGCTCAAACAGGGTATCATTATTATCAACCTGGTTAACTATATTTTTCACCTGTTCTATCTCATCCAAATCGTCATTGACAATAAACCCCTTTTCAATTAGAAAGTTATAGAATGTTGGATGTACTTCGTCTAGCTCCGTGAAATCAGCTTTTTTGACAGAAGCCTCATACATCGCTACTAACATTGGATCAAGTATTATATATTCTCTGGTGAATGAATTGAATCCAATGGTCTGTTGATCATACTCAAAAAAAAAAATTATAACGACTAACTTTCATAATTTCATCATTAATGGCATAAAGAGATATCTGTCCGCATTGTGAGTGCAGATAGAAAATTTTATTTTTTATGGAATATATTAATACAGGAGGCTGGTAGTAGTTTGGGTTTTACGAACTATGCTAAACGATCAGATTAGCAGCTCTTAGAGTTGTTACAACCTTGTTTGTTCGTGGTATCTGTACAATCAGTGCCGTTTGTGCAAGTATAGTTAGTACCTGTGCAAGTACCCGTATTATTGCAGGTATTGGACGCTTCAAATGTGCTGAACCCACCTCTGATAGAACCGAATCCACCGGTGATAGTACCCTCTGAATTGGTATTGATGCTTTTGATAAATGATGAAATGCTCTTTTTCATTTTTAGTAGTTTAATTAATTAAATAATCATGAACAGGTAACTTTGTTTGTGCAAACAGATACTCCACTACCCACATTTGTAGAGGAACAAGTGTTGGAATTAGTACATGCACTATTTACGCCCTCAGTGCAGGAAGTTGAGTTGGTACATGATACATTACTTGATGCAGCCAGGCTTGCACCACCTTTGATAGCCCCAAAACCACCAGAGATCCTTCCATCAGTAGCGGCGTTTAATTGAGACATTAGGGATTTGATGCTTTTCTTCATATTTTTTTCAATTAACTAACAATCACCTAAATTTGTACAAGTTTGAAAATTGCTTGTGTCTTCACATCCCAAATAATTTGTGCAATCGGAATTAGTATTTGAACAGAATGTTGCTTCGTTTGAACAACTATAATTAGTGTTTATATAGGCAGCATTTACACTAAATGCCACCTCTAATAGTTCCGAATCCACCCGAAATTTTACCGTCTTCGCTGGTATTAATGTGTTTAATAAATAAAGAAATACTCTTTTTCATTTTTAATGGTTTTTAAGTGAATAAAATAATCAGGAACAAGTACCCTTATTAGCACAAACGTAAGTCCCATTACCTGTATTTGTAGCAGAACAGGTACCTGTATTAACACATACAGAATTTGATCCTTCAGTACAAGAAGTTGAATTTGTACATGACGAATTACTTGATGCAATCAGGCTTGCACCGCCTTTAATAGCCCCAAAACCACCTGTGAGCTTTCCATCACCAGAGGCGTTTAGTTGGGTCATTAGGGATTGGATACTTTTCATCTTACATTTTTTTAAATTGATTTACAATTAAAATCACCGGCATAGCCACACTCTGTAGCATTTGGCGAGACGTTAAAAGTGCTATATTTAGACAATAATAGTTGATGACCTCTCCACATATACTGTTAGTACAAGAAACATTGGATACGGTCTATCTGCTATTACGTTAAACTCGTCTCTTATAGCTATGAGTTTAACAGCATGCCTCAATGGGTGGATGCATTAATTGCTGTCTTAAACATTTGATTTTTTCATTTCTATTATTTTTTTTGTTAAAAAATCACCCCTCAACTACCAGCTCTTCCTGTATTGGTTTCTGAAGAATGTGCATTACCTGTCTTTAATTTTTTATTCCCGAAATTATATCTCATGGTTAGACCTACCTTCCTGGCATCATTATAACCACTGTTGGTAATCAAGATCCCATTTGCTATATAGCTGGAAGAAAACTTCCTTGTCCTGAAAATATCATTTACGTTCAATCCTATTTGTAGTTTGCCATTCGGGAATCTATAACGTCCTGTAATATTGAAGTAGTAATATCCCGCATTCTGCTCTATATCGCTTACATCTTTAGATTGATAATTAAACTCTACACCTCCTGCCAGGGTTTTATCTTTATTAAAATAGAAGGTATTGTTACTCCTGAAAATCGCCCCCCAACCATCAGTAACAGCAGCCGTTGAAGAAAGAGAAGATCTTGCACTGTTATAATAAACATATACCTCGTCCACACTTTCTAACCACTTAATATTTGCCTGATAATAGGAGACCCCTGCCTGAACAAATTGAGAAGAAAGGAAGTTAGCATACTTTGTAGCCGTGATTTTGGTATCTTCATCCGGGATACCTATAACACCGATCTTGTCATCGCTAAAGCTATACGAAAGAGAAAAATTCAGATTATTACAGGTTTCTGAAATAGAAAAATTATTAGTGATAGAAGGGGTTAGATAAGGATCTCCCTCTAGATATTGGTACTGACTCAGATAACGGCGAAAAGGATTCAGAAATGTAAAGGATGGTCTATTGATCCTTCTTCCATAATCAATGGTCAGCTGATTTTTATCATTGAGCTTGTATTGCAGGTAAACTGTTGGAAACAGATTGAAATAATTGTTATGATTGATCGTGTCTGAACCATTATATGAATGTCCTTTCGTTTGGGTATATTCTCCTCTCAATCCTGACTGAAAGGTCAGCCGCTTTCCAATAGTAGTGCTATAGTTAAGGAACAGTGCCTGCGTATTTTCATTCAATTTAAAAACATTCCTGCTGTAAAAATCATCGATCCCTATTTGATGCGTATTCAAATCCACATCATTATCATTCTTAATAAAATTAACTTTAGCACCAAATGACAGATCATGTTTTTTAGCTGGCAACTTTACAATTGCATTAAGTGAATAAAATTTAGAAGATTGAAAATTATTGGACGTTAGCTGAGAATATCTATCTGTTAATTCATGTCTTTCTCCATCATACAAATTATTGTCTATACTCCTTGGTAAGGCAGAATGATCTATCGTCCAGTCAGCATCAACGGTTAATTGTTTTTTATGAAGAGAGTCCAGGAATTTTTCATAATGTACATTCGCGCTGGCTGTCTTATAGGTGATATTATTTTTTATATATTGATCCGATATAGAGTCAATCCCCTTATTTTTATTTAAGAAAGTAGTATAATTATTACCTGTCTGATAAGGATAAGAATAGAGGATATTAATAGAAGCACCTACCAGGCTATTTTTACCCAGATCAGCATCAAAACCAAACTGTCCACTCGCAAATTGAGAAAGCTCTTTCACATCATTCTTTGTAACCTGAGTTTGATCGCTATAATAAATGGAACCGGAATAAGAATCTAACCTGCTGCCTTTGGCGACGCCAGCAATTGCAAAATATCTTATATTCTTTTTGTTATAGTTCAGAGAAATATTGCTTCGGGCTAATTGTTCCCGGGTCTTCTGCGCATAAAGGGTCAATGTTCCATTGTATCCCAATTCTTTTTTTCTTTTTAGAATGATATTAATGATCCCACTACTACCCTGTGCATTGTACATCGCTGGCGGAGTAGTCATAATTTCTATGCTTTCTACTGATTCAGCAGGAAGGGATTTCAAATAATTAGCCCGCGCATCCGCTGAAAATTGCAATGGACGATTATTAATCATGATTGAGACTTCCTCCTTTCCGATTATACGAATCGCATTCCCATCCACTTTAACCTGAGGAGTTTTTGATAATAACTCCATAACATCGGCGCCATTAGTATTAATATTATTACTTACATTAAATATTAATCTGTCGATTTTCCTTTCTATAATTGGTTTCTTTCCTTTTATATCTACCGAATTAAGTAGTTGGGTGTTTCTTTTCATTGCAATATTAATAGTGGTATCACCATCTACCCAAAGTGATAATTCCTTACCTCCATAATTCAAAAAGGAGAATTTCAACCGATAACTATTTCGTTCATTAATATTTAACTTATAATATCCAGTACTGTCGCTGAATGCTATCTGCTGTTCCCCTTTTCCAGCCTCTAATGTTATGGTAACCAGCTCTAAAGCAGAATTGGTAAGACTATCTGAGATCTTTCCCTGAAGAATATATTGTGCATATAACCTAGCATTGAAAAATAATATTACGAGCGTAAAAAAAACAATCAGGCGCTTCATGGTTAATTATAAATGCTTTATTTCGAAATCTTAATATTAATATGGACAGATTTTGGCAATAAGATCCTCCTTCGCAACATTGTAGCGAATATGCAATTAGTACTCCCAATTGAGTAACAGGTATTTTAGTAGAAATAAATATAACTTGCCATTAGCACAAAGCCGATGTGAACACTTATGACATGACTGGTTGATTAAATGATCATGCCGGGTATAACACGATAAATTTTAATAATTATGATTTAAATTAAGCTATAGGTAAATGGTTGGGTAAATAATAATCAGATTCGCGCTTCTCACATTGTATAGTATATCCCGAGTAGTTTAACAACAAGACAAGTATAGGTAAAAAAAATTAAAGAAGGAAATTTAATTAATAAAAACATTGTTGTACAGAAAATACTGAAATAAAAACTTTAAAAAAATTTAACATCTAGTGATTGGTCATTGACTATAATTACAGAAATACTTATATCAAATTGGTTTACAATACTTAATAAATAAATTACTATTTTTCAACAGGTTTCCTTCCGCTCGGCAAGCTTAAATGCCTTCAATTCGAAAGATTTAAACGCTTTGTTGATATAAAAAAAACAGGGCAAGGAGTTACTAGAGACAAATCACTTTTTCTTAAGTGCTCTTCTAAAAGCACATTCCAAATTCCTTCCTTCGATAAAAGCTATAAATACTTAATCAAAAAACGAATAAAGGAGTTATAAGGGGAATAACTCAGCAATGAATATTGCATCCTATCCCTCCAATAATATCGATGAAACATTGTAATAAAATTTATAACGGCACTAGGTGGTAATTCTGATGCAACTGGGAACACTTATGTTTCCATATCAAACCAGGTATCACCCCAGGATATAAATGATATATGATCGTTAACTGGCTTTCAATAGATTTTTAATTTCATTTTACCAATAAAGTTGTGAATCTCAGATAAATCTTCCATAAACTGGTTCCGGGTAGAGCGGTTCGTTACCTCCCCGCTCCCCCACAGTCCCGTACGAGCGGTTTTCCCGCATACGGTTCCTCTATTTACGGTTTCGCTAACTGATAGCTGTGATAGATCTTTGGTCGAATAAGTGGTATCCATTCTGTAGTTAGCTTTGCTATCTTACCCCATGTCCAGACTCGTTTTCCGCCCCGATGGTTGAGCCATTTATGGAGCAGATGTTTGGTCCGGTTGTAATAAATATGCAGCTTCCTGCAGTTGAATGTTATACCGTAGTAAGCATAATGGCCGCGCAGCTTTTGGTTCAGCTCTGCGATAAGTTCCCTTATCGGAAGCTTATGTCGGTAGAACTTGATCCAGTCGCTTAAGCGTTTCAAAGCCTGATTCAGTTTCTTACTGCTTGTCTTGCGTTTCAGGATGCGCTTCCCTTTCAGACTTCTACTCATGTAATGGGTAAAGCCTAAGAAGTCAAACGTTTTAATTGGATGATTTCCGCCCTTCTTTTCTTCTTCCAGATCAATTAATCTGGTCTTTTCAGGGTGCAAGGTCAAGCCAGATTTCCCTAATCGCTTCGGCAGTACTTCCATCACCCGTAAGGCATCTTCCCTGTTAGTAAACCCCAACAGAAAATCATCCGCAAAGCGGATGATGAAGCTGCCACCTCGCAGTAATGGCTGGATTTGGTCTTTGAACCAGGTATCCAAAACATAGTGTAAATAAACGTTGCTAAGCAATGGGGAAACGCTCCCCCCTTGAGGCGTTCCTTCTGTTGGATACGTCACCTGTCCATTTTCAATTATGCCGGCCTTCAACCACTTGTCGATCATTTTCCTTATCACACCATCTTTTATCTTTAGGTCAAGGAACTCCCGCAAACATTGATGATTGATACTCCCAAAGTAGTTTTGCATGTCAGCGTCTATTATATAGCGCATCCGGTTTACGCTCACTTCTCTGGATAATTCCTCCAATGCCTGATGTTGAGATTTCCCAGGTCTAAAACCATACGAACAGGAATAGAATATTTCCTCGTAGACTGGTGTCAGCACTCGGGTTACCGACGTCTGGAGTAATTTATCTTCCAACGTTGGCAAACCCAGCGGCCGGTATTTGCCCTCTCCTTTGGGTATAAGTACTCGGCGGATATGGGGCGCACGATAAACACCGCTCTTAAATGCAGTCAATAGTTGAGGTATTCTTTCTTCTCTTTGCTTATTATAGTCGATCCATTTTTCTCCATCTACCCCGCTTGCCCCTTTCTTATTGAGGCTATCGAAGCAGGAATTTAACATATCAACATTAATAAACTCATGCAGGTTCGTCAAGGCTTCTCCCCGGTATTTCCTTGCCCGTGCCGCTATCTGCATCTCTACTGTTAACACTTATTTCATGTCTCTGGTACATTTAGTGTTGCTAAGATGCTGGTTCCGTAAACAGACATCCCCCTTCCTTACTCAGTGGCTTTCATAGAGCTGATTTCCCACCTTTCTAACAGTACTATGAGGATGCTAAGACTGCCTTCGTCCTTCTCCTTGCCTTCGATCTCTCTCGGCGTGGATACCTCCCGATATCACCTTTTCTTAACGCAATACAAGGTGGTGATACTAACCTTGGATGCCTGGATTATTTATTGCTCGGTAAATCCTTAAATAAAAATCCGACTTCCGTTCGGAGACGTTAGGCTCTCCTGTGTTCCCGTATTACCCCTGTCTACCTTTGATATGTTCTCAGACCCCGGTCGAATCGCCCCTGCTCGTCAGGTAACGCAGGTTAGATGTTGCATTAGCATTTCGAACAACTAAAGCTTCAACATTGAGGACAGTTTCGAGGTTCAATAGCATACCTTCAGTAGTCGCTGTCTACGCTTCGG
>NZ_MTKN01000087.1 GCF_001975825.1 [Flexibacter] sp. ATCC 35208 | reverse complement strand
AGCTAAATGGGTAATTCTAAAAATCTATTTGCTATTATGATTGCACTAATCACCAAATGGTAATATCAGCTCTTTATTATTTTTTATGTTAGCTTTTCGAGACTTGGGCAATTAATATAGTATGTGGTGTTAGCTAAGGTAGTAATTGGGAACAATTGCTTAAATTTATTTCATTAACCTCGGGTTAACAATTTTCCTTTTATACTATCCTAACTTAGCCAGCCGAAAAAGTGAAATTCATCATTAATTAATTCAAGATCCCAAACTGATACACAGTTTATGAGAAGCTTACTTTCAATTGTTTTATTTAGTTCGCTGTTTGCATACCAGGCAAATGCACAGGATACGTGGAAGATCCAGCCGGTCAACATTCAAACCCGGTGGGCTAAAGAGGTTTCACCCACAAATGCATTAAAGGAATATCCTCGTCCCCAGATGGTCAGAGACCAATGGGAAAACCTGAATGGCCTCTGGAATTATGCCATTACAGATAAGAATGCCAATGTCCCTGCGAGTTGGGATGGTAAGATATTAGTCCCTTATCCATTAGAATCCGCTTTGTCAGGCGTGAAGAAGGCATTGCAACCAGATCAGTTTCTCTGGTATAAGAGATCGATTGCAAAGCCAGCAGGAGAGAAAGTGCTGCTGCACTTTGGGGCGGTAGATTTTCAGGCTACTGTGTATGTAAATGGAAAGGAAGTAGGTACACATAGTGGCGGTTATGAGGCGTTTACCCTGGATATTACCAGTGCACTGAAAGCAGGTGAGAATGAATTGGTCGTAAAAGTATATGATCCAACAGAGCAGGGCATAGGACCTCATGGCAAGCAGGTCCTGCATCCAGCAAATATATATTACACTGCATCCTCCGGTATCTGGCAGACGGTATGGTTAGAGGCTGTACCTAAGACAAGTATTGAAGGATTAGTATTGACGCCGGATATTGATAAAGGCGTATTACAGGTGAAAGTAAATGCACCGGCAGGTAGTTCAGTAGAAGTAGTGGCAATGGATGGTGATAAAATGGTGAGTAAAGTAAAAGGGCAGGCAGGTAATCTGTTAACCTTACCTGTAAAGGATGCTAAACTCTGGTCCCCGGCATCACCATTTTTGTATGACCTTGCTGTAAAGCTGGTGAAAGGTGGCAAGACAATAGATGAAGTGAAGAGCTACTTTGGTATGCGGAAAATATCTATTGCAAAGGATGAGAAAGGTATAGACAGGATATTCTTAAATAATCATCCTTACTTTAACCTGGCTACCCTGGATCAGGGATTCTGGCCTGATGGGTTATATACTGCCCCTACTGATGATGCACTCAAATTTGATATTGAGGCGATCAAGGCGATGGGCTTCAATACTATTCGCAAACATATTAAAATCGAGCCTGCCAGGTGGTATTATTACACTGATAAGCTTGGTATGTTAGTATGGCAGGATTTTGTGAATCCCAACCAGGGATTACCAGAAGGTTCTAAACCTCAGTTTGAAAAGGAGACCAAAGAAATCCTGGATCAGCTGCATAACTATCCTAGTATAGTGACCTGGGTGCTTTTTAATGAACAATGGGGAAGTTATGACCAGGAACGGTTGACGAAATGGGTGAAACAAGCCGACCCAAGTCGTATTGTGAATGGGCATACTGGTGAGTATATCTTCATTAATGGCAGTGAAACCAAAACAGGGAAAGATGATTGGGTAGCGAGCGATATTACAGATGTGCACTCTTATCCTAATCCAATGAATTCACCAGAACAGACCGGCAAGGCAAGAGTGGTAGGCGAGTTTGGTGGTATTGGTGTATTTATTCCTGATCACCAATGGAATCCGATGAATGCATGGGGGTATATACAGGAGAAGCCAGCTGCGCTGCAAAGTAAATTTACTATCATGGCACAGCACCTGCACTTGTTAGAAGAAGAGGGGTTGAGTGCCTCTGTGTATACACAGCCATTTGATGTGGAAGGAGAGCAGAATGGTTTGATCACTTATGACAGAGAAGTTGTAAAAATACCTTTTGAAGCTTTACGAAAAATTCATGCACCATTGAATCCTGATATGGGTGCCATCCCCCAGGTGGTGGCAAAGAATGCAGATCTGACAGATCCTACAATGGTGTATAGCGAAATGTTGGATGCTTATATCAATGGTAAAAGAGATAAGGGATTTTTGTTGAAAATGACGATGGCGGCTAACCAGGTGGGTGATGCACCTGGTGCTGAAATGGCGGGTGCTGCTTATATTGCTACATTGAAAGAACCATTGAGTGATGAGGATATCAGGGTAGTAGGGCAGTTTGCAAAGAGTTCAAAAGATGCAGGGTTTGCTTTTATGACCAAAAATCCGGAGGCGTTTAAGAAGGTGTTGGGGGAACGTCAGTATCATGTGAATATGATGAACATGATTTATAAAGGGACGATGGAGCCGATGATGAAAGCGCATAAGGATTGGGGTGAGATTGAGAGTGCGATGAAACGGTATGGTGCACCAGGTGATGAGATGTATTTGAGAGCAAAGACGGTGGCGTCTTTGAATTCAAAAGATTGGGCGACTTATGTGCCGGCGGCGACGGATTATTTGAGTAAGTATGGGAGTTATATAAGGGCGGAGGAGAAGAGTATGTTTCAGAATGCGCTGGATCAGGCGAAGAAGAATTAAGGAGATTGTTAGTTGTAGATTGATTAATAATGGCAGGCTCATTTTTTTGAGCCTGCTTTTTATTTCCTTAATAATTTGTGATTTCAGGAATTGTAAAATTAAGTATATTAGTCCTATTCCTTAACCTATAAATGGGCATATTGCATTGGTCATGGTTCGTTTTTGTATTGCTATTGGTTTTCTCTATTTCGTCGTTATTACCTCCAATTTTAACTACATATGCTAGTATTCCGTATGGTATACCATTTACGTTGATGAATTGCAATGCGCTTTATAGGGAAAGAGTGCTTGTCGTCATGTCACCAGTCGGGCTTACTATGTTGTTTACCAAAAAGAATAATCGTGCAAAATTAAACCTGTATGATGAATCTTTCCGTCATATACTTAATTGTACAATAAAGTCGCAGGGAGCAATATCATTTAATGCTCAAATGCCTTATGCTGAATTTGCAGGAAGAATTAAAAATGCAGCGTTTTAGAACCAATTTCGGGTAAAAATACAAACTACTTGGTATTTTTTGAATGGAAAAATTTGTTGAGCTTTACTTGTTCGAATGATAAAATAAAAGTAGCTGGATTGCAATTGGTGGTTCAAGGTAACATAGAATTTTAAAAAATAGATGGCCCCATATTTGAGAATTGCACTTTCACGTGGATATCCAGGTATCTAAATGAGCAAACGACATTATCAACTGAAATAATTTATTAGATTTTTATAAGGGCTTTATAATTTCACAATAGCGAGGAAACACATTAAAGAATAAAGAATCCCCGTATAACCAGGATGTATTCCCAAACATATGATATTATCCCCAAAGTGAATTGTTCTGCCTAATTCTCTTTAATTATTTAAGATTTCTCACATGACACATGAAGTACCAGTGTCGGCATCTGATATGCCGGTGCTATTAACTGTTCTCGTATCTACTGGTGGAGACGCAACCACTACTGTTAGATTGGTATTACCTGATAGTTCAAAATTGTTGGCAACCTCACCAGAACCCGACGGTATCATTACTGATAAGGAAATTGGTAATGGTAATTCATTGCTTAATCAAACTTTGAAAATTAAAACAATCGTAGAATTAGATTTAATTCCAGATGGACTTAGACAAAGTATGATCGATAACCTTGTCGTGAAATACACATTTACGCAGGGCGATAATACTACGTCATTTGAATACGAAGATGCTGAAAAGCGAGCTTCTTCTGATAAGAAACTAGTGATTGTAATCAAGAATGTTAAACTGGTTTAAAGATAATTGAGCTATGAAGATAAAATTCATTTTATACATCCTTTTATTGGTGATTGTTGTTCGTGCGAATGCACAAGAAAATTCCATCGAGCTGCAGGATTTGAAAATGCCTGTGTCTCCCGGTTTTTCCCTGCTGGATATTTCTCCAACAAATATAGAACGCCCCTCCAACCCCAAATCCCTCGGATTGAATATACTGAATGCAATTGGACAGGGAAGTTCTCTTCCAAAAGATTTCGCATTAGAAGCTTCACCCTATTGGTTATTGAAACATTACAATGAGAACATCTATAAATTCCTGGGTGTATCGAGAAAATCTACTGGTTCTGATTTGTCAACCGGTTTTTTCAGAAAGATGACAGTGTCTGTAGCTACCTATTTTAATGACTCATCAAAAAATTATTTGCCTAATACAAATTATACCGCTATAGGTGTGAGAACTAACTTATTGACATATTGGGGCAATAAAAGAGGAGATCAGATAAGAGGCGAGTTAAATAAAAGAGCAGGAGACCGGGCGAAAGTTATGGAATTGTTCCCAGATATAGACGATACGGATGAAATACAAGTAAAAATTGATAGTATAAGGAAAGCTCGGGCTACAAAAGAGGCAGTAGCGATAGCTGAATTGAAACCTGTCATCTCTTTAGATGCCGCCTATGCTTATTCCGATATGTTCCAGGATAATAATTACGACAACCAACGGTTTAACAGGAGTGCATTTTGGGTGAACGGAACTTTGAATATCGGGGTTGGAAAGGAGGATAACGATTATCTATTCGCCATCGCCAACCTTCGGGTTACCCAGGATAATATATTGACCGATACTGCAATGAATAAGTTTAAGAGAGATGGGGCTACTGACTATGGGATGAGAATTGGCTATGAGCATGGTGATTTTAGTCTCTCATTCGAACATATATCAAGGCATTATAGAGATAATAAAGATCTGAATTCGGAACGTAATGTAGGTGTCCTGCAATATAAGGTGAATGAAAGTTTATACTTATATGGATCTTTTGGGAAAAACTTTGGAGAGGTGAATAACCTCTTTACATTGATTGGCCTGAACTGGAGCTGGGGGAAGCAATCTCTTAATGTTGATAATTAAGAAAAATTTGATCATACATAATTGTGCACAATTCATATTTAACTCCTGAAATTTAATACAATGACAAACAACCTATCTGCCGGAAATAACGGGAAATTGTATGCATTAATAGTCGGTATTACAGATTATGCCAGTCATATTCCCCTAGATGGGAATAGAGTTGCATTTCCTAAACTAAGCGGGTGTATAAGTGACGCGGAAAAAATGATGCGCTACCTGGAGAAGGATAGTTATTATGATGTGGATATTAAATTCCTGGCTAACCAGGCGGCTTCCAAGCAAGGGATTGTTGATGCATTTCAGGAACATTTTTCGCAGGCGACGGAAAATGATGTGGTGCTGTTTTATTTTTCAGGACATGGTGCACAGGAGTATGTTGATAATTTGGTTTTTCCTTCAGAGACTGATGGGAAATCTGAATCAATTGCCTGTTATTATGATGAATCTAACAAGGATAATTTTCTGCTTTCAGATAAGGAAATTCGTTGGTTGATTAATGAAGTAGGTGTGAAAAGCCCACACATTATCACCATTTTCGATTGCTGCCACTCTTCAGGAGTTACGCGTGCCAGTATGGTAGCGGAAGCATTTGGACATGCTGTTACTAAAGGAGGATTGTATGTTTTTAAACAACGTCCATGGGATAATTATTTATTCAGGCATTTCAGTCAAGCAGAATTCCTGGAATATGGGGAATCCAAATTATTACCAGAGACAGCACATATCGAAATGTGTGCTTGTGAATCCAATGAACCTGCATTAGAAGTAAACGGTGAAGGAGTTTTCACACAGGCGTTGTTAAAAGTGCTGGATAGCTCCAATGGACAGGTATCTTATCAAACTATTTATGACAGGGTGAGGCAATTGTTGAGAGGTATATATGAACAAAAACCTTTTGTGACTAGCGTCAATGGGGCTCAGAATTCAATGCAGACAGGTTTTTTAAGGAAACCTGTTTTTACAGGTGGAGAGTCTGGAGAAGTGATATATAATGCCCAATTAGGGTGGGTATTGAATGTAGGAGCGATTCATGGTTTGTCTGCGGCAGATTCTGATATTCAGCTTGTTCTATATGATGAAGCTAATCCTGGGCAGAAATATAATGCGAAAGTGGCCCTGGTCAATACTGATTCATCTATCCTTTCAATTGGAGATTCAATATTGGATACTGATAAGGTCTATAAAGCGGAGCTGAAGGGATTGTTATCCGTTAAGTTATCAGTACATGTTGCACCAAATGCAGCCTTATTGCAGGATCAGCAGGTATTGATGAATAAGGTTATAACAGATGCAGTTGATTTTGTAAGTTTTGTAGATGATGAAAATGTCAGTGACTATGTAATAAGGTTTAATAATGATTATTATTATATAACTAAGCCTCATGATCCTTACAGGCCTTTGGGCCAGTTTATACACATTGGCCCTGGAGATAAATGGGCAGATGATATCATTCGTCAATTTAAACATATTTCATGCTGGCATTTTATTAAAGCAATAAAAAATCAGCACGAGGCTACGCTATTGCCGGAGAACGTGTTGAGCATCGGAGGAGTCGTGGGATTAACAGAAAATGAGCTTACTGCTGTCAAAAGTCAGGATAAAATAACTGTTAAATTGACCAATCAGGATGGTAAGTGGAGTAACAAGGTGAAAATCGAACTATCCAATACATCGGAGGCAGATCTCTATGTAAGTGTTGTATACCTGGCATCTGATTTTATGGCCTTTACTGGATTTTTACCTATTGCTGTATACCATTTGGAGCCTGGTGAAAAGGTAAGATTAGGTATTGGAGGCAAGAAAGAGTTAGAAGTGGCGATGCCGGAAATGATGAGATGGTATAATGTGGAAAAGCTGGAAGATCATTTGAAGTTCATCGTGAGCACAGATCAATTTGATGTAAGTCGTTTCTCATTGAATAGTTTACCAGAGCCGCCCGCACCTATGGCGCAGGATGTGTTGATGGATCCTAAAATGAGGGGCGTTAACAGGCAGGCTGCTATACAATTTAGATCCGCATTTGAAGTGACTGTACCACAACCTGCTGTAAAAGGATGGAGGGTATATGACGTGGAAGTGGATATTGTAAATCCTCTTTTCAATACAATTAACCAGGAAAACCTGGAACGTATGCTTGCTGATGATGTGACCGGGGAGTTTGCAGTAGGTCTATACTATAACATTGGGTTTGATGAGAACGGTGCAACTTCCTATACGCTGAAGCCAGAAATAACTGTCACCGCACAGGAGAAAGCTGTAAGGGGATTAATTAGCGATATAGGATTGGATCTTGCCAACTGGTATGCAAGGAGAAAGCGAAATAGATATTATCAAAGCGTCACTAAAAGAGATCCCAATAGATTAAGGATTGTGTCTGAAGGAGATTCCTGGTTCCAGCATCCATTGGTTAGGGATATCATTGATCATTTGTCTAAAGTATATGCTATATATTGCACGGCTGCTGCAGGTGATACACTCAGTAACTATTTAAGCCAGGATAAGAAGCAAGGTGAATACTTTTTAGACGCGTTAGTAGAATATTCTCCTGGTTACTTCCTGATTAGTGGAGGCGGGAATGACATTTTAGGTGCGCAGTTCAGACAATTTCTTATAGATGTAGTAAATGATGAAACCAAAGCAGATAAACGTCCTGGAAAATATCTTAAGGATTCTTTCCAGAATAAGCTGGATGGATTGATGGAAATTTATAAGGCCCTGTTTATGCTTTTGAAAACCACTCAACCAGCGCTGCAGGTAATTGTACATGGTTATGATTACCCGATTAAATTAAACGATCCTAAGCATGGCTGGTTAGGCCGTTATATGATCGAGAAAGGGATAGCAGATCCGGAAGATAGAAGATTGACGATACGGTATATAATGGATGAGTTCAACAGGAAGTTAATAGATGTGTGTAAAGAGTTTGAAAATGTGCATTATCTCGATGTTAGAAATATTGTATTGTACAATGAAGCTGATAAGATAGATCAGTGGTATGATGAGATTCACCCGAATGGAGAAGGATTTCAACAGATTGCAATGCGGTTTATACAGTTGATTAGTAAGCTGGAAGAAGAAAAAAAGGTGGTTAAGGCAGAACTTGTTCAATAATTATTTAAAACCTACACTATGGCTGTAAGGGTAGTTTTAGCCTTTGCAAATGATGATAAAAGACCTTTAGATTTCCTGAGATATGAAAGTGAAACTGTCTATCAATGCCTGAAAAGGATGGATAGACAGTTTGTAACTGCTAACATGTTGAGAGAGGTGTCTGCAAATGATCTGAGGACTGAGTTCGCATATGACAGCCCATTAAATGTATTTCATTTTTCAGGGCATGCGGGTAGTCTTAATCTATTGCTGGCGGACGGACAGGAGGTCAATGGGAATGGTATTGCAAAGATGCTGTCAAAAGTGAAGGGGTTGGATTTGGTATTTCTGAATGGTTGTGCCACTTACGATTTGGTGGATGCTTTTCATAAAGCTGGAGCGAAAATAGTGATAGCCAGTAGTCGGGAGGTTTTTGATGAGGACGCGGCAGAGTTTTCAGTTGCGTTTTATTTATGTCTGAGTCAATTATCTGACGTAGGAACAGCTTTTGATGAGGCTTGTGCCTGGTTACAGACTCGTCAAAAGGACATAAAAGGAATGGAGCGGCATATTGCTACCACAGTACCAGGTAAAGAGACAGATGGTAGATTTCCGTTTAAAATATTTTATAAGCCTATTGTAAATGGAGGTGGGGAAATAGATGAAGATAAAGCTAAGTACAAATCGTATGAGGGCTGGAAAATTCGAAACCAGGTTACTCCCTCTTCTTCATATTCCCCTTATTTAAAAATAATAGAAGTAATAGGTAGTAAAGGAAATGATATAGCAGACTATATTCTGGATAAAATGCCTGCAGCAACTTCCGAAGTGGCTGATTTCGGAGATCTGCAAAACATCTATAATATATTTATTGGTAAGCCCCGTACTATCAACAATGCCGAAGAATTGCATGAGAAAATAGTCATGTTGGTACCTCGTCCGTTAGAAAAGATTATGGGTAGAATGTTTACCAACGCCTTATCCATTAAAAATGGGAATAGTGAAGTTTTCGAAGACTATTGGGAAGATTTACTTGATTTTTATGATATACTGGTGAAGTTTACTTGTTATATCATGGTTTCCGACCTGTTTGAAAGAAAGTATAGGTTGGGGGCCAAATTTGTAATTGACTCGCATATAAAAGACCAGGTGCAGCAATTGTTGGAGTTACCGAAAGACCAGGTCGAGAATTTTAATTATAGAAGTCTGATCAGGGCAATTCCGAAATTAATAAGAGATAATGGCCAGCCTACCTTCGTGGAGGAATATATGACGGGTAATTTTATCATTGATGTTGATGATCTGAATTTGTCCCATAATATAATCAGGCTTGAAAAAATCCGGCGCCGGCACGGAACCGGGAATATACAAGATCATTGCAGGATAGTAGAAAAGGAACTTTGCAATATTCTTAACGAGGTCTGTTTTATTCTGCGATATAATTTACTGGTGGTGAGAAATATTGAAGCGGTAAGGTTTCGTTTTGATTCCAGGCAGATATTCAGACATAGTATACTTGAATTAAGACAGCGACAATTGAGAACTGGTAAGGAATGGGATGAGAATAATGATTACTCACAAAATTACAGTGTGATATTGGCAAAAGGGTTGGATTCTATAATGAATTATTTAAGCTTGTCACCGCTAATTATCGATAAATGTTTGATTACAAATGATGAGAATTCCCAATTGTATTATTACTCTCATTCAGAAGGAGATAAAATTGTTTATATGGGAGGTGATGATAAGGAGGATACAATAGAAATTGAATTTCAACTCAAAAAAATAGTGGATTTATCCACGGGAGTAAAAATCATAATTGAAAAAACTGTCATCCCATTTATCGAACATATCGATAACCACGACCTTATAGATCGACAGACTTTTGACAAGGAAAAAGCGATGAATCGGCTCACCTTAATTTACGAGCAATTTGACCATTTAAGGACAACTATAAAATGACAATAGCATATGAGCTCAATTATTGTCGGATATGATGCACCCAGGAAGGAGACGGATTTGCAATTGGATAATCCTTTCCGGTTTCTTCGTTCATTTAAAAAAGAAGACAGGGATGCGTTTTCAGGAAGGAATGAAGATGTTTTGAATTTATATAGTCTTGTAAGGGGTCGAAATATTCAATTGATATTTGGTGAATCAGGCGTTGGGAAAACAAGTCTTGTGCTTTGTGGACTGGCTAATCATTTTAAGAAATCTGATTGGTATGATGTGTTGATCCTCAGGAAGAATAATATCATGCTGTCGATCAGACAGGAGTTAAGCAACCGGTTATTAAATAATGATATAAAGGATCCTGGGAATAATATCTCCATCCAAAAGGTACACAGTTCAAGAGAAGGAGAGTTGATAGATCTTTTATATAAGAAATATTATAAACCAGTATACCTGATTTTTGATCAGATTGAAGAGCTATTCCTATTTGGTGAAGATGATGAAAAAGCCAGCTTTTTTGCCTTAATGAAAGAGATTCTTACCTTAAGAAGCAAGTATTGTAAAATCATTTTGATTATCAGGCAAGAATTTCATGCGAAATTAAAAGAGTTTGAAAGCAAGGTCGTACCCATTTTTAGTGCTGGATACGAAGTGAAGCGGGTAGAACATGAGAGGGCACATGAAATCATTGTTTATGAATTAGAACGACAGAAAGATAATATTAATTGCTATCCTGATGTTGATACTATTGCAAAAGAAATAGCTGGTATTGTTGGGCGGGAGGGGAACATTAATTTATTACAATTGCAGGTATTTCTTTTTTATCTCTGGAATAGGGCTATGAAGAATCTGAATAGTGGTGAAAGGATAGCCGTGTTTACTGAGCACTTGGTAAAAGAGGTGGGTAAATTGGAAGATCCGCTGAAGGAATATTTGAAGGAAACAGTAGAAGAGATTACAGATGGGAAAGGAAGTGTGATGTGGGAGTTCCTGAGCCAGTTTGTATCTGAGCAATGCACGAAAATACCTATAAATGCCAGTAAACTGAAAGGACGATTGGATTGGCTGGAAGTGTTGACAGAGAAGCAGGTGCTTAGAAAGATGGATAGGGCGGGGAATTATGAGTTGTCACATGACAGGCTGGCACCCATTATCTGGGAGTTCCGTCCGACGCCTGAGCGTCCGCGCCTAATGACCCCTACGATTGTTGGTAACCCTTATAAGGGATTGGAGTCTTACGATAATAATGGAACAGATATTTTACGTTTTTTTGGAAGAACGGCTATTGTCAATGACCTGGTTAGCAGGATCATGAATAAAAAATCTGTCGCTATTGTTGGTGCATCAGGTACTGGTAAATCTTCTTTAATTAAAGCTGGTATATTGCCCAGAATGGAAGAGGCAGGATATCGTGTAATACCTGGAAAACCAGGTGAATATCCCGAAATATTTCAAAAAGCAGTACTAAAATATTTACGGAAAAATCGCGGTTGCAAGAAGTTTGTAATTTATGTCGATCAGTTTGAGGAGCTTAGTACTAAATGCAAATTACCATTAGTAAGAGCCGAATTCATTAAATTCCTGGAAGACAAGGTGAAAGATGAAAACATGGATATCCGGGTTATATTGAGTATAAGGTCAGATTATGAGTATGAGTTTGACAGGAGTATGAAGAATTGGAGAGACAGTAAGGTTATACTGCCTAAGGTGGGAAAGGAGGAAATTCGTGAGATTATTACAGAGCCAGTTTACCAGGCGGGCCTGGAATATCAGCCAGCTTACCTGGTGAATATAATTCTGGAAGAAGGGGAACGATTGGGGAATTCCCTGCCATTATTATCCTATACATTGATGGAGATGTATGAGGAATATGTCAATTCTAAAAGAGGAGATGGTTATCTGACAGAAGCAGATTACATTAAAATAGGTGGTGTAGAGGATGGATTGCGGTCGAGAGCAGAAGCTATATTCCAGGAAGCAGATGTGCATACCAGGAAGACAATCAGAAATGTTGTGTTAAGAATGGTATCTACAGGTCTGGGAGAAAAAGCTGGAAGAAAGGTCTCAGCGAAAGAGTTGATATACGAGCAGGCAGAGGAAAATGTTCGTGTGAGAAATGTATTGGATAAGTTCCTGAAAAAGCGGTTGCTAAAGATGACTGAAGGTGATCATGGTCGTATTTGGTACGAGCCAGCCCATGATTCTCTCATTAAAGCCTGGGATAGGATTGACCAGTGGATTGATGATCATGGGTCGGATTTGAACTATTTACATGAAAGTTTGAGGAATGCGTTGCGTCGTTATAGAGATGATGATCAGGCGACCTGGGATGGAAGTCAGCAATTAGAACCGGCTAGAAGGGTACTGGAGTCAGAAAATAACTGGTTTAATAAAGAAGAAAGTCAGTTTGTCAGGAAGTCCTTATTAATAAAAAAAGAAAGAAAAGAGAGAAAGAAGAGAGAGGCGGAGGAAAAAGAACGATTAGAAGCAGAGGCCCGGCGACTATTAGAAGAAAGCCTGGAAAGGAAGACGGAGCTGGCCAAATATTTGAAATTGAGAGAGAAATCGATTCAGCGATCAAGAAAGACGATGGCGTTTGTATTGTTTGTGATAACTGGTTTTGCGCTGGTTACGGGGTGGTTATATGTTCAGGCAAGCAAAAGTAAACGAAGAGCTGTGCGTGAAATGGAAAATGCAAAGATTGATAAGAAGACAGCGGATAGTGCTAAGATGATCTTATTTATGCAGAATAAATTAGTAGAGGATGCCCGTGAAAAGCTTGCAGAAGCGATGGATGTGAAAGATAGTGCACTAGGTTCTGTGATTCAATTAAATAAAACGTTAGTAGTAAAAAATAAATTGCTTTCAGAAAGTTTAATTAAAACCCGACGTGCTGATAGCACAGCAAAGGTAGCAGAAATTGGGAGAGCGAATGCTATGACGTCGGCCAGGCGGCTATCGTTAGCTCAAAGCTACGAGTCTTCCAACCCGGCATTGGCATATCGGATATTGCAAAGGGCGAAACGCCTTGATCCTACAAATGAAGAAGTCAGTAGTTACATCCAATCATTTGGCAATAAAGTTGGGTATTATGAGCGAATGGAGATTGATTCAACTCAATATGCCAGTTTTTCAGGAAATGGGGCTTATATCCTAACCATTAAGGACAAGCATTTTGTAAATGTTTATGATACGGCTGGGAATAATAAAGGTAGATTTTATGAGGACAATGAAATATTGAACGCCGCCTTTTCTCCAGATGGGAGTCATGTGTTAGCTGTGACTAAATTTGAAGTTAAAATTTATGAAATATCTGGTCATGAGTTATCCTGGCACCCGTCTGTGCCAGTGCCAATACAAAGTGCGCTTTACGATGATCATGGAGATTATGTAGTCGCTATTACCAGGAGAAAAATGTTAGTACTACCTACACCGGGTAGTACGATTGACAGGTTTGAATATGATATTATCAGCGAAAATGTATTGGATGTGGTGGCTGCAAATGGAGAGATTATGATAAAGACGGATGAAGGGGTAAATGTATATCGGCCTGGTACGTCTGCTCCGGTATTTACTGTGAATAAAAATGACGGAGAGCCATTTCTATTGCCTGATGGAGATGGGATCATTGCTTATAAAGGTGGATTTCTGAAATATTTTGAATCTCCTTTTACAATGAGTCCCAGGTATATAAAGGTGCAAAATATAGGAATTTCTAACCCACTTGATATGGTGTATACAACTATTGGGAATATAACGGGTACGAAAGATGGTTCAAAGATATTTTTTACGCTAACAGCGGATGGTGCTCAACTACAAGTGCAGCAGCAAACTAAAAATGGAGTGACGCCTGACCAATCTTCCAATTTGCGACCCAGAATATTTGAGTTGCAGTTAAGTGATGGAATAACAAATGAAATTGGTTTTAGGAGAAATAATTATGAATTGAATCAGTTTATTTGCTCTCCGGATGGTAAATTTTTATTGAATGGTGAGGCAGGTTATTTAGGAATATATACTTTACAACCGTTTAAACAGGTTTATATATTTGGCGCGAATAGTTTTGCTAAGATGTATGATTATTCTTCTCAAGTTTATTATATGGATATGTATTCTTCCTGGTCATTTAACCCTAAGAATGCAAATATTATATTAACCAGTCAGTTGGATTTACAATATATGTTTGGGAGAACAAAGGTTTGGGTGTTGGGACGGCCTGTGGAACTTGCTGGTCAGAAAAGGTTGGCCGATTATGATGAGCGGTATCTGGAAATTTTGGAGCGGAAGTGATAGGTTACAATTGGGTATGATATGCAATATTATGAGTGGTGGTCAACATAACGTTTATGTTGGTCCGTATATTATAAGCATTATTAACGAGATACGGCAGGCTTATTTAGGCCTGCTTTCTTTGTCCCAACTCGGCAGCATTAGTTTTTCCAAACATGATTTAGAGTAAGAAGGGGAATTAAAGTATATGATACAGAAACGAGACTAATTTTCATATGTTCAAGGAACAATTAGAAGAAGCATATCGTAAACTAGGTCTATAAGGGTGAAGTTTGAACCTTTTCATGGAAGTTTTATCTAAAATTAGTTGATTTGTCAGTGAAAAATCTATAAATATGCTATTGGTAAAGAAATCTTTTTGATGTCTTATTATTTCTGGAGTAATAAACGAGGGCAAAATAATTCCATTTATTTCGCGAAGGTGAAATCCGACATTTTGCCCTTGTGTTTTATGGAAGTCATATCTTTATATAATACATAAAGAAAGAAATTCCGATTAAAGAAGTCTAATATAGAGCTTGGTCTACACCCCGTTATCTATCGAATTATACAGTCAAGCTTCCTTTGATGATTAAGCTAAAAGCTTCTAACTCTCACGATTTGAAGACTGTACGCTGATGGGATGGGAGGAATTCTAATCGAACACCTTATTCTATTTCTAGCATACATTAAAAATTGTAATCTTATAATTGATTATTAATTATTTATTTATTAGGTAAATCTGTATTATTGAACAAAACCATGCTGATAAGTTTGTTGTACAAAGGAGATCGAGATTTGACAACAAGGAGACAACCCTGATTTTGCAAGAAAAGTATATGTTTTTTTAGAGGGTAAAGATTTTTTCTACTAAAAATATTAGCTTTGGGAATGTTGTATTAAATGATTTTTTATGAGTCAGATTGACATATTCGGTAACCCTATTTCTCAAAAATCCGGTAGTCAAAAAGAAGGGTTAACCGTACTTGAAAACGGAGAGTATGTTTGCTATCCGAATTTTTTTTCAAAATCGGAAAGTGATTTACTGTTTAAAAGCCTCCGTAGTAACATTATATGGAAGCAGGAGTCAATGAACATGTATGGAAAGAAAATTTACTTCCCAAGGCTAACGGCTTGGTATGGCAATAACGATAAGCCTTATTCATTTTCAGGAATTACGTTGCAACCACTCCCTTGGACAAGTGAAATTCTTAAAATTAAGAGCAAAATTGAACTGATTACAAAGATTATGTTTAATAGTGTGCTATTAAACCTTTATAGGGATGGGAATGATTCCATTTCATGGCATACTGATGCTGAAAAAGAATTAGGCATAAATCCGATAATAGCCTCCGTGAATTTTGGCGCTACCCGTAAGTTTCAATTAAGGCATATAAAGTCAAAAGAAAAATTGGAAATTGAATTAACACATGGTAGCCTTTTAATCATGCAAGGAGAATTACAACATTTTTGGCAACATCAGGTTCCAAAAACAAGCAAACCAATTGGCGAAAGAATTAACCTAACATTCCGTGTAATTAAATGAAATGGTATAAAGCAGAAATAATAAACGAACAAGGGGAAAAGGTTTTTGCTCAAACACCTGTGATTGTTTCTGCAAGCCGTTCGACGGACATTCCCACATTTTATGCTGATTGGTTTGTTGAAAGATGGAAAGCTGGTTATGTGAAATGGAAAAATCCTTTCAATGGTACAGAACTTTATGTTTCTTTTAAAGAAACCCGTGCAGTGGTATTTTGGACTAAGAACCCGAAACCAATGTTTAAGCATCTTGATTTTCTTGATGAACGCGTTAAGAATTATTATTTCCAATTCACTCTTAATGATTATGACAAAGAAGGATTTGAAGGCAAAGTACCAAGAGTAGAAAGCAGGATTGATACGTTTAAAAAGTTGTCCAATAGGATAGGTAAAGATAGAGTTGTTTGGAGGTTTGACCCATTAATGCTTACAAAGGAATTGGATGTAAATGAATTATTAAGGCGGCTTGAAAAAATCGGTGATCAACTACATCCCTTTACAAATAAATTAGTGTTCAGCTTTGCTGATATATCAATTTACAAAAAGGTACAAAATAACCTAAGAAATGATAATATTGATTATATCGAATTTGCCTCAGACACAATGATTGAATTTGCAAAAGGTTTGAATAAACTAAATGAAAACTGGAATTTGGAATTGGCTACTTGTGCAGAGAAATTTGATTTGAATAAATACGGAATAATGCAAAATAAATGTGTTGATGATGATTTAATGATAAAACTTTTTCTTCATGACAAGGAGCTGATGAAATTTTTAGGTATTGAGTTCGTTAAACCAACTCTTTTTGAGCCATTTGTAGGCATCGATAAAGCCAGAAGAATGAAAGATAAAGGCCAACGAGATGCTTGTGGTTGCATTGTGAGTAAAGATATTGGGGAATATAATACTTGCCCACATGAATGTGTTTATTGCTACGCAAATACATCAAAAGAAATTGCTATTCAAAATTATAAATCACACATTACCAACCCTACTGCAGAAACTATAACTGGAAAATAACTATGGCTTATTTTTTCAAACTACCTGCAATAACCGAGTTAACAATAGGACAACAGGCCGCTCTTAACGAACCAAATGCAATAGCTATTTCTGGTGGCCCAGGTACAGGGAAAAGTGTTGTTTCATTATGGCGACATATCAGGAATTATGGTACGGGAAGCAAAAGGAGCTTATTATTAACCTATACAAAAACGTTGGAAACTTACTTGGCAGCTTCCGCAAGATCAGAAAATGGTTATGCAGGAGATGCTGTTGATAGAACATATTGGTGGACAACTCATCATGTTGCGAGATATGATGAGATAATAGTTGATGAAGCACAAGATGTTGAATGTGAAAAATATACGATTATTAAATTATCTTCATGTATTGTTTCTTATGGAGCAGATGACCAGCAAATAGTTTATAGAAACAAGGCTACAACTCAACAACAATTAACTGCTATATTTCCAAACAATCGAAGCTATGTGCTCGACGAAAACTTTAGGAACTCTTATGAGATAATGCATTTCGTCAGATCTTTATTTCCGAATAAAGTAGTTCCGCAAAGCACACTGAATAATTTAATACAAGCAGGTAGACGAGGCAACAAACCAATATTGCTTGTGTCAAACAATATAGAAGCAAAGCAAATAAAAGCAATTCTGGATATTATCAATCAGTTCAAGTCTGCAACACACAATATCGCTGTATTAGTACCACTACAGAATCATGTAACTACATTCGCAAACCTTATAAGAAGCTCCGGAATCCAATGCTCCAGTTTTTCAACAGATAAGGGAAGCCTTGGGGAAATAGATAATGTCCATGTGACAACTTTTAAATCTTCTAAAGGCACAGAGTTTGATACGGTAATTATTCCTGATTTTGAGAAAATGCTCATTAACATCGCTCAATTAACCGTAATTGATGAAAATGACTATTACGTTGCCATTACTAGAGCTAAAAGAAATCTGTACTTAATAAGTTCTTTTATGCCAAGTTTCCTTGAACGTTCAGAACAACAGAAATTAACCTACAGTAAAGAAATACTTTAATGGAAAATTCATATTACTTACCAATAAATTCAGGCAGTCTTGCTCATTATTTCAGTAAGGCTATTATTTTGCCGGCAAAATATTTTACAAACAAGCCGGACGATATTCAAAATAAATTTTCTGATTCACTGCTACTTTCAGAAGGTAAATGGGAGAAAAATTCCGATTGTTCACTCGAAGTTGTGCTAACAGATACAGAGATTAAGGATCTGTCTAAAATATCAGAGCATTTCTTTTTATATAATACACCCATTCCAATTTCAAGAGTCAAATCTGTTTACTTTTTAAATGCAAATCAAAAGGAAACAACAATATGGAATATTAATAATGGTGCAGCATTTATTCCTGAAAGGATTGTGAGCATTGAAAATAGCAAAGATATTGAGTTGCTTTCAGATGATGAAATTGATTCTAAAAGTGATTATAAATCAGCTTCTGAATTGTCTGAAAAAATCAAAAGATTTGATATTATACTTGGAGGTTTTGCATTTATGAGGTTAGGAGGAAGATCATTTATGAATTATTCAGAAAATTATTTTTCTACTTTATCCTATTTCAATAAGTTAATCGAAGAGCAAACACTGAAAGCAGTAAAAGATAAAGGTTTTAAGTTTAGTAGCAAATACACCGGCCTCTTTTCAAAACATGAAAGTGAATGGTCTAAGTGGCAGCCACACATTTATAACAACTTAGATTCTAAAAAAATAGAAGAATTGGCAGATAAAGAAGGTATAAAGGTTGAAAAAAAATTAGGACTTTTAAAAATAGATTCAATTGACCCTAATTCACATTTGTATGAGCTTGCGATTTTAGCAACCTATGGTGATAGAAAAAATAAAAGTGCTGATGATCTTGTAATTGACCTAACAAATGGAACAATATTTCAAGAGAAAGTCGAAGATGTTTCAATACTCTTTGGTTTACATAATGGTTATTCAAAACTTAGAAATAAATATGAAGGACAAAGGAAAGATAATAATGTTAAGTTTACTCTCGAAAGTAAATTAGATTATTACATTATTGAAAGTATTTATCAGTTCGTTTTTAATAGTTCTAAATTGAATTATGCATTTGACCACATTGATCTGTGGTGTTCTTCAAGCGGGTTAAATGATAATATGAAAGACTATGAAACCTATAGAATATTGGACACAGTAGTCATCGCAAAAAAAAAGCAAACTCCGTTGGAGCTTTTTTTGGAAAATTATTCGGCGGAAATTTATTTAACAATCGTTAAGTCAATTAATCAGTGGCTACCGCCATTTGCAAAGAGTAATGAGAAAGATGCTATCCTGTTTTTTGAAAAGAAATTGCGGAATGCTTTAGAAGTGTCCATTGAGGCCCTTCAAAAGAAACTAGAAATCGAATATGATGCGAATTGTAATTCAAAGAAACAGGAAATTATTGAACCATACCAAAAGGAGATTGATAAATTGCGTACAGAAATTTTCAATCTAAAAGAAGGGAATTTGAAGCTAAAAAATCAAGAAAATTTATTTTCTGACACTAAACAATTGAATGAGCAGCTACGAAAAAAAAATGATTCCATAAATGATGTTGTTCAGGAAAATAATAATTCGTTAAGTTTGATTCAGGAACCATCTGTAATAGAATTTGCCGATAATTATACTTCATTTTCTATTACGGATTTAAAGAAAATAGCAAAGCAAAAGGGGATTTCTGAAAATGTTCTTAAGGGGTTTAAAAAGGAGAACAAGCATGAGCTTATTACGTTGATTAAACAAACTTCAGAACAACCAAAGTTCCTATGATTGTAATTGAAGATTTACTCAGCGCATCCCGTAATGTATTATCATTGCAAAATTATCTTTCAGATAATTTTGAGCAGGTTTATGATTTTTTTACTAACCAAAAGCATTCTGACTTAGTAACATCAAGGGATAAACTAAATAGGTACATTCGGTTAAACCAGAATGTAATACTGCAGCTCAATATAAAGGATAAAACAAACCTTGCTTTTATTTCCTTATTACTGGATATTAGTGAAGAACTTGGACTAATAGGTTCTTTCTGTTTCTTATATGACCATCTAAAAGGTAGAGAGTATAATATAGGCGAAAGACTAAGAGCTGCTTCCCTCTACCTAGTTGGTGTAAAAACGGCTGATGATTATGTAAATAGGTACGAAACGATTTACGATCATTTGCGACTTTCATCGGAAACGGAGGAAGATAATACTGATAGAGTTTTAATGACAATGGTGAATTACTATGCACAGGTGGTTCATGACGTTGGTGAGTTCAATATTGAGAAGGTATTGGAATTAAAGGCTAAAATCGAAGTGAGCCTTTCTGATTTTGAATTTTCTTTCCTGCATAACAAATTAATTGAAGATGTACTAGATGTTGTTCTTGACAATTACAGTGATGCTTATGTAAGCATACATGCACTTCTTGATTCATTTCTTGGTCGTGATATTGTTAAACCAGTTTATAGGAAGGGATTTTTACTGGAGACAGGAACTGAGTACTGTGAGTTATTAGCTGGAGTAGAAAATAGTTTTAACGCTGTTAGACAAATTTCAGTGAGCAAATATCAATTGATAAGATCTGATTCTATTTTTTATTCTTTAGGTAGAGGTGTAGCAATATTAACTGATGAGAATCAATTGTATGCTTACATGAATAGCTACGGTAATATGCACTATGAAAAACTGATTGAAGCATTTAAAACACTACCTAAAGCATTATTTGAAAAGGAAACCAATATGATCGATTGGGGTTGCGGTCAGGCAATGGCTTCAATGGCATATTTTGATTATTTAAACCAAATTGGCGCCAAGCAGGAAATAAAGAATCTTAAATTGATTGAACCTTCTGAAATAGCATTAAAGAGAGCCTCATTGCATATAAGAAACTTTAGTCCGACAACAGACATATATACAATTAATAAAGATTTGGATGTCCTTAAAAATGAAGATTTCATAAAAAATAAGATCCACATACACATTCATTTATTTTCAAACATTCTGGATATTGAGGATTTTTCACTTACTGCTTTATTAAAAGTGATTGAATCTAATTTCTCGGGTGAGAATTTTTTTATCTGCGTAAGCCCTTACATAAATGATACCCGGACAAGTCGATTAAATACTTTTGTTAAATTCTTCTCAAAAAAGAAGATCTTTGAGATGATTAATTCGATTGATAACAAAACTGGGCAATGGAAAGGCAACTGGACAAGAGTAGTTAGGGTTTTTAACGTTCGAATATAAATTGTAGAATGAAAAAAAACTGCTACCTGCTGTTTTCTGAAAATATTATAGTTCTGTGTTTACATTTAGTTATAAACCAATAGAAATAAATGTTGGTAATTTTCAAGTATCTTAAGCCCAAATGGAAATATTAAATTTAATGAATGATTTGGCATAAGATACATGCTGAAAATCTGATAGTGCAGTATCCCCAATTGGATATGATTTAAAGTTATAATCGGTCTCATTTGGTAACTTCTGGTATTGATTTTTTGATGATAAAAGTCCTCGGTTACGGCTGGATTACCAATTTTTGATTCAATTTTAAGCCCAATTGCATTAGAAAATTTTTACCGTAATAACCTCCGTTGTTGGGTAATTGCATTAATTGTTAATCTTTTTCAATTATTTATATGTTATTATTCTTTTTGTGCCCCATACGCATTTAGACTGCGTATCAATGCTGTTATTTTGGAGAATAAACTTAAATAAGCTTTTTTCTCTAATAAACAGATATCTATATGCTACTTAAGAAAATAGATTTTACAGCACCTTCAAATAAATCTAAGCTGGATATCTCTCTAAATACCAATAATCAAACATGGGAGGAGTATTATGCTTCTTATGCTTATGTAATTTATCAAACAATGTTAGCTGGATTTGAGATGTCTCAACCTTATAATCCCCATGGTAAGGCTATTTTGTTTTTAATGAGACATGCGCTTGAATTACAATTAAAGAGTGAGCTTGCAAAGAGGGGAGAGATTATTCCAACTACTTCTAATATTCCTGAGATCATTGTTGCGCTGGGAGGGATAAATTCATTGCCTGAAGAGATACATCGATTGGTTCAGATTATAGACTTGGATCAGAATGGTTATTGTTATCGCTATTATTTTGATTCATGTAAAAAATCAACCTATTTTAAGTTTGGGAAGGTAGTTGAAACTGCTGAGTACTTTGCCATTCATGAAAAAATGGTAAACTCAAATATCTTCAATTCGAAGCCTATTTGCCCAGATTTGAAAATTCACGAAGATTGGGATCTTAATTTTCAGGTGGGATATGAATTTCAATATTGGCACCTTCGTTTTCAATATGATTTAATAATTGAAATTTTGTTAGAAGGTGTTTTAAATGGCACTGTTGACCTTCAGCAATCCTATATTCCACTTTTATTTTTGATAAGGCATGCACTTGAGTTGTCTTTAAAAGCATTTGTCTCAGATTTAGAACAATTTACGGGAACAGAGTGTGTTGAGAGCCTTTGTTCTGAGTATAGATTATCTGTGCTATATAGAGAGTTTGAAGCTTTTGCCGAGACTTTAAATCTTGATAAAATGGATGTGGAAATGCAGGAAGAATTGAAAATATTACTTTGTCAATTCAATCTGCATCGTACAAATATCGAAGCATTAGATTTTTATAATGAGAATTTTAGATTCCCAGAAAGTTATAATACCTTACACATGGTAAAATTTAGTGAAATTCCATTGGCTGAATTGATAGAGCTATATTACCATTCTAATAAGATCTTATCTTTCAGCATAGATGTATTAGTCAATGAAGGAATTCTGACTTCCAAATCATTATAGTTTGCTACCTCAGTATTTAATTATCTTTTTTAACTTTACCAAATGTTTCCAATTCAATGAATTTTGATTTAAAGAATTCAGATGGAATTTTTCTGGCTAGTAGCTTATGGAAGTTTTCATCGTGAGTGGATAAAACAATTTGTCTTCCATAATTTACGACAATGCTTCTGAGCAGGTCGATTGTAGAAAGAATGTTTATGCTGTCAAGACTTTGGATAGGATCATCAATGAAAATACAGTTATAGGTATTTGAATTTAAGGCAGATGCCAGGAAGATGCTAAGGCTCAGAATGTTTATTTGAGCAGTACTAAAATATAGATTTGGTACTAAACGCTTGTTAGGATTCTCATCAACTACGAAAATGTCTAAACTCGGATCATCTTCGTCCAGGTTAACTTTAAAGTCTACATTTTTAAATATTGGATGAGGATCAATTTTATTGTAAATTGAATTAATCAGATCAATATAGAAGAACTGTTCAACCTTCTTTTCAAGCTGGTCCTTTATGTTTTTTATTTCCTCTTCCAATTCAATCCTTACTTTTATTTCGAGAAAATTGATTTCTTTTTCGTCCGTTTCATTTTCTTCCTGGAATTTAGCAATACGTAAGAATGGAATCAGGTTCTCTGTATAGGCTTCCAGTTTTTCATATTGTTCCCAAACACGTCCCCTACGTCTAATTTCATCCTGAAAAGCCGTAAGTCTTGTTTCCAGAATGGCTAATAAATCTTGTTTAATTGTAGGTATATTGGATATACCTAAGTTTAAATTTAGGAATATTTCATACTTTTTTATTTCCCTCTCAATTTGGTCAAGTTGTTCTGTGGTTGCAGCTAAATCTTTTTCTAGTTCCTCTCTTGATATCAACTCAAGTTGGAATGATAATTCATGGATGTTTTTAAGAATGTTGTCAAGTGTCGTATTATGGCCTTCTATAATAATACTATATTTTGAAATTATATCATTAACGACTTGTTCTGAAATCTTGCTTGTTGGTGCTTCGTTAAAGAACCAAGCTAAAATTGTATTGTAATTTTTGTCATTCTTTAAAAGGTTTATAGCCTCTTCTGTGAGTTTTATATTGAAGTTGTTTA
>NZ_MTKN01000086.1 GCF_001975825.1 [Flexibacter] sp. ATCC 35208 | reverse complement strand
GAGAACCGAATACTTACTTTTGTGTAAGTATTCATTTATATCTGAAGTCAAATAATCGATAAAAATATGATTATCATACTTAGTGATAAGATTACCTCCTATTATACAAACTCTGTTTAATGGCTTAATGCTTTCCATAAACAAATTTGCATATTTTACAGCAATCTCTCCCCCCTTAGTATTCTCCAAACATCGTAGGTGAAAACTCGCATCACTAAAACAATAAAGTGGATCATTTACATTAATTACAAAAGCTGGAAATGAATAAGCCTCATTTTCGTTTTCTATTTCAAGATTACAAATAGAACACCTAGTTGTGCCCGGGATCAATATACTCATTCTTCATTATTCTATTTTGGTCTTACGACACTTATTTCTCCTCCATGATAAACATATTGTCTAGTTTGGCCGAATTCTGTTAAAGCTGTGGCGTCGGCACTACTTGGTGGAGCAGAAGTAGGATGGGGATGTCCAAACAATAATTTAACCTCGTTGCGCTTAAATATTACACCACCAGGTTCACCACTTACTAAAGCACGTTCTCCATTTATCAATGTGACAATAGCATGTTCATTTCCTGTAGTCCAGGTAAGACCCTTTGCTTCATTAACAATATCTTTTAATTTTTCTCCTCGTTTAATGATTCACTCAATACTCATAGGAGCGCTCTTCCCTCCTGCGGCACTTGCTACTGAAACAGAGGCTTAAATACCACTAAAAAAAGTATTGTTAGAATTCCCTGCTAAGGTAAAATACATTGCATTACGTTCAGATATAAATACTGTAACATATTTCTACATTTGAGGTTTATACCGACACATCAAATCACCCTGCCAAATCTACGAAAATGTCCTTGCTTTTAACAAAGTATGAAATAGTGTTTATTCAGGATACTAATTAATATTGCATATAAAGAACTGAATCCGGTACTCCATCCCTCTTAGCCATTGCTTGAATAGTATCTAATATTTCATGTTGGAATCGGGCTTTGACTCTTTGCTCTTCTGCTGGAGACATAAGCTTTCTGTCGGCTATATATCCTCCTGCCCGAATATTAGGGTTGTAAACATCACTTAATACAAGCATACCTCCAAATGATATCAGGTACATTTCTTCAGGCCCCTGTTCAAAATATATTCTTTTATTATCAATACTATCAAGATCAATTAGCTTATTTAGACTCTTCCATTTTTCAGGTACAGCATATCCTTTTTTTTGTACTAATGTGTCAAAATATTGCATGATAAGCTCTGCCCGTAAGGTTGTTTCAATAGGATAAAATAAATCATTAAGATTTCCGGCTTTATAGGAATGGGTACAACCCATAAAAGAAGAGATTACAATAACTGAAACACTAATAAA
This sequence comes from [Flexibacter] sp. ATCC 35208, assembly GCF_001975825.1. Classification (GTDB taxonomy): domain Bacteria; phylum Bacteroidota; class Bacteroidia; order Chitinophagales; family Chitinophagaceae; genus Chitinophaga. The sequence continues at coordinate 22,515 of NZ_MTKN01000086.1, read as the reverse complement.
CAAATATTTTAACATAAAATCTGATTTATCCTTTTTCCTTTGAATTATTAGGAAGCCAAATTACTTTGGTGTTGTCATCCTTATCCTCTACTGCATGCCATAATCCCTGCCGCACCAATTATAGCAGAGGATCCGCTAGAAAAAATCACCCATCCTCGATCTGGAGTTACCATTAACATTCACAGTCGTGACGAAGAATCTACTAGCGAATGAAACAGTGGGGTATAGTTACGATTGAGTAAGATGATAAAGCGCCTCATGGTTGCGAGGAGTTTTATTGAAAAATTAATAGTTGAGTTCCATTTCTATCAATGATAATCTTTTGCCGACCATGAAAAATTATAATCTTGTAAACCCATTATACTCTGAACACTTATATCTATACCAAAGGCATATAAAATATGCTTAATTTTACGCTGCCCCTTTTTTATCAGACTACACTATTTTTCTACTTTAGTCTTCGGATATATTTAAATCATAGAACTACTATGTGTCTTGATTCTAAATACAGAGCCATAATGCCAGACATATTTCTGAACCGATGGTTGTTGGCCATGGATACGTTCTTGTGACCATGACCTAAATTTATCACATTGATTCACATAATTTTAAGTTCTAATTTTTCGCCATTTAAAATTGCTGAATTAGAATCAACTATTCATCAAGCTTTTGAATAACATTTTCAAAATCTGATTATTATTAGATCCATAATTCTTTTTACTATAGGCACCCCATATAGATACGCTGATGACAATGATAAAAATAATATGCCATAAGAGAAATAAAAGGATTTCAATCTCCAAAATAAAAAATCGGTAGATAGCTGTCGCCAGATAATAAATCCAAATTAAAACAAATGCAAGCCTTGGATACCATAATGTCCATATACCCATGCCTAACAGAGCAATGGTCCATAATAGCATCTCAGGATTAAAAACATTTTGATGAGTATAATCATTAAAACTAGAATGAATACCAAAAATTATTGTTACTAAAAGAATCAGCTGACCCATAAAAATCCTCATAAAAAATTAATTTGATAATTCTGCCAGTCTCTTACACTTCTTCTTAGACACGTATATCTCATGATGATGTTAATACTATTCCAAGATAAGAATGAAAAATTACAATCGCTTCTCCTCTATATCAATATTATCATACGAAGTAAATTCTGACTTAAGAGCTGAAATTCAGATATTATATTAAAAGAGATTATTCACCAATTCAATAATTTACACCAAACTATAGCCCATTCGAAATCAAATTCTCATTTTCTTTTGGGCAACCACATCTTACCCCAATAGATTCTATTGCCCTGTTCATTATAAAATGAAAAATCAGTCGGCTTTTTAGTAATTACATCAAGATTAATTACCACTAAACAGCTTTTATTAATTTCTTCCATTACTTGAGAGGTTTCATTTGGTATAAAATCCTTATCAGAGGAAAAAAACATTATTATATTCGCCGGATTACCTACCTTAACCGTATCACTATATTTTATTGCCAAATCAACCATCATAGCACTATCAATACAGTTTTTTGAGAGATTTTCTGACAAAACATAATGCGCATATCCTATAGTCTTGCCCTCATAAATACCTGGTATCGTAAATAAGGTTTTCAATTTATCACACTTACATTGTTTAGTATCCAAATATTTACAAGAAATGATAACGCAAACTAACAAGGAACCTAATAGAATTAGTATATTCTTTTTCATTTAATTATTCTTATCTATTAACTCAAATATTCCAATTAAATGGAGCATAATTTCTTGATGAAGATGGATAAAAATTTGCAGAATTATGTTGAAGCAAATAAAGAGACGGTAGTTCAGGAAGACTAGAGGAAGCATTATCAGTACCAGCTCCATAATGATCCCACACTGTATACTGAACCTGTATTTGAGTTGCCGAAATAGAGGTTATTTTGGTATTCCATTGCTGTGTTCCTCCTAATACAGCATGCATAAACCACGTATCCTTTATATATGGCCATAGATCCTATATCCAGATTCCCTTCTTTATGCCTGGCTGTTAGTGAAACCAAATTATACAACCATTTTAATTTTTCACTCATGACGGTATCATAAATGATAAAGCAAACCTGATTTTATACAGGTGGCTTTAATTCTGGACGCATTATTTACCAAGGTATAAGCTTCCTCAAAATAACAGCCTATAATTTTTCCTGCTTTGCCATCCTACTATCCGGATGAAAATATTGGATTATTTTCTGCATTCGGTATCTACGCCACTCATCTAATTCCCATTGAGAAACTAACAGGTCAGATTTATGATAAACTAATAATTTATAGTAAGTATAACGGGATGGAATAGGTACCAATTCAAATTTGAGTTCCCCGATTGGCACAGAAATATCAATTACCAATTCATCCTTTCTTTTAACTATTATATGGCAAATACCATCTTCAATAATTTCTATCAAGCTAATCCAATGCAAACTATACTTTAAACATTTAAAATAGGAATTTAGAAAAATGATAATGGGAATAATGTAAAACCAATAACCCACCCATCCGTGCTCTTTATAAGTTACTGTCCGAAATAGCAATGACATGGATATGACTATTATAACAACAACTCTCATCAATGTGGATAACCTATTAAAATAGGAAACATTTTTTTGAAATATGATCATATATTTTTAATTATCGTTCCGTTAATTTGCATTAGCCTGCTTTTCTTCATTCTCCTTCTGCACTCTTTTCCCCTGGTTAACTATATCATTTACCGTAATTCCAGTATTAACAAAAGTCGCAATTTTGTCCAATTTATCAATACTCCTAGAAGTTTCAGAAATAGCCTCAGGCAGGTATCCTTTGAATATAAATACTCCTTCACTTTTCAATACGCTCGCACTGGTGCAGAGATTCGTACCTGTATTAAAAGTTAGTCCCAGAGAAGTACTATCGGCCTGTACAACGGAGGCACTGATACCAATTGTTGAGTCTTTGGGTATACGTATGCATAGCAGATAAATTGCAAAGTAAGCGCGTCTAAACTTTTTAATCAGCTGTATTTGCCTATAATTTGCTTCACATATTATTGGAAAAATCCTCCTGCTTATTTAAGCAGTGCACGGTCATCTGAAAGAACAAGCATTTTCTAAAAGTGCGAGTGACAAAAATTGCCTCTCTCATTTATGTAATGAAGAGAGGCAATTTTTAAAGCATTTATTTGGGAGGATCAAATGTCCTAATATAAAATTCCTCCACATTTCTTCTTCTCTCTTTTGTAAGTTCATTTGGTATAAAACTCAAATCACGCATATAATTTATAAAATCATCTGAAATTAATGTTTGATATCCTTTATTTAAATAATAAACAAGATAGCTGGGCCAAATCCAAATCCCATCTGTATGTATTATCAATGGTCCTATGCTATTACCATCAATATCCGATATCCATCTGGTCATTGCTAATAAAATTGGAGCACGTTCTAAGTAACATGTCGTCTCTGACTGATACGTTTCAAATAATGGACTAGCTATTGGCTCTATATCCCTAATGGATATACCCACCTTTATAGGCCCATTTTCATATTCTTTCAAAAATCCCAGAACTTCCATATAACTTTTATTTTCCAAATAAAATCATTTTTCGTATCCCAAAATCATTAGGCCAAATATAGAATTGCCCATGATTAACCATAAAATTTCCAGGCGGCATAACTGATACATCAAATGACTGCGCAAGAACTTGAGCATTAGCCAACTTCGACAATTCATAAGCGCTTCCATTAGATAACATTCCTGATCTACATGATAATGACCTAATTCTTGTTCCTTGTACATACCAACTTGCTAAACTTTGCTCACTTCGGCTAATTGTACTAGTCATCGCTGTTGTACTCACAACCGCCCTACCAAACTTGTCATACCAGTAATTTGTAATAAGATTTTCTTTTACTTAATCTCTAAATAAATAGTAGTGGGCCGACCAATTTGGCCACCACTAATATTTATACAAATCAGACAATTCATACTTGCCAAGCTATAAAACTACAAATTCATTTATTCCTCCCTCATCGTCATTAAATATAACTTTATCTAAATGGGAGAAAATCAAGACATATTCAGAGAACTCATAAAATTCACGATTAAAATAGTCTTCATACCATGAAGCAAAAATATCAAATTCCTTCACTAAGATGATAAAGAGCCACTTCTTACTATGACCTTCATCAGTAAACAATAACAAATGCTCTTCCTGATTAATTCCAGCTAAAAAATGTTCTTTAAAATCTTGTATTGTTAAGTCACGTTCACCTGAAGCAAAACAGTACCAATCGTATATTTGCTTACGTTCATATGTATGCCTAACACTTTCCATTGCATTCACGAGATAGTTCTCATAAGCCAAATCTTCATATTTCAGAAATCTGAGCTTTGTGCATTGAAGATGGGTTATAGCCGTTTTAGACTCTATAACCCATTGACAATAAGCATTCTCCATTAATTAATTAATTATTTTTTTGATTACTTTAAAAAGGGTCTCCTGACCAGAAATAAAAATATTTTTCACCATTATCCTACTCCAGCGCTAACATCAGAAGTCATATTGTTCTACCCGCTCTAAATAATTACTGCCATTTTCTTCTTTTTTCTCTGGTTGTTGTTGTGAATTATTATATATCGTTAATGCCGTACCTGAAATGTTATTTGCAATGTAATAATTTGTAAAAGTCGCACCTGCAGCACCCCAACGGGCTTTAAGCTTGTTTATCCCGTCTCCGGCAACCATATTAATTGCAGTACCAACAGTCGTTTCCAATGCGACTATAATCCATTTCTTTTCGCCGAAGAACGCCGAATTTTTAAACGGTTTATCTGACAAATCCGTTTGAAGTGCTGAACCCACAATCCTGCGGTGAAAGGATGTTTGAATAATGCGCTAGCTAAAATGCTGGTTGGATTATAACCACGCCATTACCATTATCCGATAAAATTTCCCCCTCTGTACCTTCGAAGTAAACACTCATCTTTACTCACCTCTCCCTTAATTCGAACCTTTAGTAGGATCTGATTCTGGATGAGTTAGCGACTGGAACCATATAAATTGGCTTATATCTGCCTCCGTTGACCAAAGAGCAACGGGGAGGGTTTTCACTCAATCCAGGCTTCGCAATCAAAATGGTAACTTTGAAAAGTTAGAAATAAATATTTTACCTCACGTACAACCTGTGAAAAACTATATTTTACCCCACCAACATAAAAGCGACAAATAAAATTGGTGCTGACGACCTGGCAACCATTGTGTAGTCGTAAATTTCACCTGTCGTAAATATTTTATTATTAAATAACCGTTTTCTGTCCTGCTGCACATAATAATAAGCTATAGCACCCAATAATACTATAACTACTACAGGAAAAATTTTTCCCGGACGTCCATGGTTTATTTTATCAATAAATTTCAAAAAGCCCATATATTCATGGATTTGATTTGCCACCTCAATACCCCTCCTTATATCCAGTTTCTGTTTGTAGGTTCGAACTTTTGCCGCCGGCTTCTTTCAGATTCCACCTCACGGTGGACACCCGTGCCATGGACTAACACTTCCTACTGTAAACCGTGTTTGGGACTTCCACCATAGAGCTGACAGACATGCCTAACACAAAAAAATAAGCGCCCCCCCGGTGGAGAGGCGCTTTACAGGTTAAATCGGTTAACTAAATTTACCATTCATCATCCGATCCTTACACTCTTTTCTAAATACTTATTTAGACTTTCAGAAGCAGCTATTTTAATCTAAAGATGTCATTTAAATGTACAAGCAAACTGTTTAAACAGCAAATCATCGCAATTATCCCAATAAATAAAAGGACTATTCCAGCTCCACTTCCTCTTATTATATATTCTTTATCTCTAGCCGCACGCGCAATTTCGGAATTAACAAAATACCTTACTACCCTAATCTTTCTATAAAGAATTAGTTTTTCAGGTTTTACCTTTAAAATATGGATCATTGTTAAAATCCAGCCAGCCAATAAACAACTTGTCGCGAATAAGATAAGAATAAAAATATCATTCCATTTTAAGGGAATTATTGACCATTCTTTCATAGATTACCAACTTAAATGTGTATCAAATTTATATTTATTATTACTTTCCCCAACTCCTCCGCCGGGAGAGACTAAACCAAAACCAGTAGCAGTTTTTTGATTTTTTGGATCTGAGGACCAGGAATATTGCATACCAATATAATATCCTCCACTTACGGATCTACTATACGACTGCCAAACACGCCTTCATGACTACGTTTTACATGTTTGGTAATATCTTCTGCTGTCATCCGGTGGCCACGCAAACCAATCAGCAAGGATTCACTTGTACCACCCTGCAACAGTGCCTCCTAATATAATAGTTACTCCATGCCCTATTAAACCCCATCGTCCGGTCAAATCCAGATTATATTCTTTCAATCCAGATAATAACATAGTCTGGTATCTACTATAATAGTTATGTGACCCATTATCATCGACATGTACTGTTCCTATCATAGCATAAGAATTCTTATAGAGCTATGAGGATGGACTTCTAAATTCCTGATCATATCATCGCTTCTGAAATTCGGTTGAAGAGAGATCATCCAGCAGGGACATATCTTTTATTACAAAATTCAATGAATTCAATTGAATTTGATGGAGGAGGTGCCTCACCGGTAATGCAGCCTATTCGGGCATTTAGATAGTTTTTTACATCCTTAAATATTGCTATGCTTATGTCAGAATCAACCTCTCTCCCAACAATTGATATTCCAAAAATCATTTTCCCATCATTTGTATATCGTAATGTAATTTGCCTAATTATTGAATTTTCCACCTCATTCCCCCAATATATCAAATAATCACAATCCAAGTTTTCATCACAATAATTAAGTAAATCAACATCCGAATAAAATATAATAGTTGGTTCTGAAGAATATTGAGGAATAATATATTCTCCTGCCAATTCTTCTTTTATAAAACCATAGTTTGTAAATAGATCATAAACCACCTCGGAAGATCTGTTGTCAACTAAATAATAAGAGTCTATATATTGTGGCATAAAATATAATTTCAATTTAACTATGGCATTCTACCCGCACTAATAAATTCACCGTCTAATGTTTCATAATAGAAATATTTTACCCCATTAATAACGGGTTCCGTTCTATTAACATCAATTTTAACGTTATCTAGTAATTCTCTCGATCTAAAAAATCCTCCTTGCTCGAGCCCGGCAGCCCGGATATTGCTAACTGCATCATTAAAAAATACCTGGTTTTCGGATGCTTTAAGCATAGATCCTTTCCAAACCGGAAGAAGTAATTCTTTCTCATGTCTGTTATAGCTATGTTGAAAAGCTTCTTTCTCCGCTGCTGTCATTTGTGCAAATGGAACTGTATGTCCTACTGTATTTGAAGCCGGCTCAAATGCAAGCTTTGCAACATTAAATCTTTCACTGACAGTCTTTGATGTTCCTCTAATATTTTCCTCTACCAGTTCATTTAAATAAGCCTTTTCTGCAAGATAGCCAGAATATTGTGCTGTTTTAGCCTCAACATATTCTGTTATCAGCTGTTTAGATAGATTTCCAAGGCCTGCCCCCAAATATCCCATACTTAAAGCAAAGCCAAAATCATTAGCGACTTCCGCTGCTTTTCCGGAACCTTCTACAATGGCTGAGGAATAAAAATCTGATGCCTTTGCATGGCTAAAATCAGCTTCTGATTTATACTCCGCATTTACAAAAATGGTTTGCCCAAAAGCTTTTGATGGGTAATGTCCAATTATCCTATAAGGACGATCATATTCTAATCTGCCTTGTTTATCAACCTTTCCTGTTGCTTCTCCTTCTGTCCATCCAAAAACCTTTAATACTGTTTCTTTTCCTGACGCTGCCTTTAACCAGATAAATATATAATGGATATCTTCTCTTCCATCCAAATCAACAGCTTGAATTGGAGTATTCCCAGAAAACTGATATGGTGTATAGTGCGGGAATTTCATTGTCAATGGATCAACACTTAAAAATTTACTTACTCTCGAATCATACACTCGCATCCCATAATCCAGTTCATTCCCTTCCCCCTTCACCTCATTATCATTTTCCTTCCCGTTAAATCCATACCTATATCCCTTAGCAGTTATACCATAACTTATTCCAGCCTCAGTCCCAGGATCGGCATTCGTCTGATCTACAAACAACGTAGTAAACTCATCTGCTATTCCACTTGCAAACTCTCCTTCAAAACTTATTGTCTGCGTAGCCATATAAGTTCCGGGAGTATTATTCGTACGCTGAGTTACTGTCAGTGTTGGAGGTATCGTATCTCCCCCCATAATAACGGTACTACCTGCAACGTTCTTTCCTGCACCTAAATGACCTCCTCTACCAGGCATTAACATACCGAAAGGATAGTATTCCTGCGCAGAGTTAATAACAGGATTGTAAGAATCTATGGTAGAATTATCGAGCGACACCCCCGTTTTCTTGTCTGAAACAGTTGCAAGGACATTACCCAGATGGTTCGTTAACTCAAAGAACTTCTTGCCTCTTGTAAATGTAATATTTTTCCCATAACCTAACCCAATGAGACTAGTTGTCGCTGATGGTGTTGAATCCTGTACATTAGTTGTCAATGTTGTCATCCCTAAACGGTTGGAACCATACAAATTGGCTTCTATCTGACTTAAATGACCATTATTAACTGATGTATCCCGATAAGTATAAGTACTCAGTATATTTCCAGTAGCGTCACGTACATAAAATGTCTGGACAGTATCTTGCGTTTCGCTGATCACTGACTTGCTGATCCGGTTTCCAGCTGCATCATAGGCATAGACAATAGAAGTGGTATCATGCTTATATATTTTGGCTATTTTACCATATACATTCCACTTGATACTATCCACCCCGGCACGGACATCAGAAACCATATTACCAATACTATCGTACTTGTAATTACCAACAGACTGATTATCAACATCATTTCCATAATTAGCGCCTCTTACTAAGTCCGTCACATAAGAAAGCTTGTTTGTACCAGGACGATAATGATAAGTCAGACTATCCATTCCTAAAGGTGAACCAGCAAAGGTTTTGTTACCATTACGATTGTAAGTGAGGATGTTACCATTTCCATCATAGGTAACCGACTCTGTAAAATCAGTAAGCGCAGTGAAGGCATTAGTCCAAGAATTGTTTAAACTATCCAACCCCTTATTGGCTATCATTCCCGTTAGTCGGTTGAGGACGTCATAAGAATAAGTGTATTCCAGCGGCGTACCAATCGTTGTTATGTTTTGGCTGATAGCGGATATATTACCATTAAACAGTGGGCTGTTTCCAACTGCTATCGCAAAAGGCTTAACAGAGGTATTAATAGTTGTATATTCTCTACTACCAAAGTAGTGTAAGCCGAATCCAAATACATCTTTCGCTACCAAACTACCACTGGCACCGTCTCCTCCCATATCGAATAATGGCGTGAGGGCGGTACTATTTACTCCTTTCAGCCAACCTTGTAATGTGTAAGCATAATCTATACCCTGTACCTGCTGCTGCCCAATGACTGCACGAGCCAGTGGACCATGCTTATAGTATTCATAATAAGCGTCATTCTCCCAATAAATACTATCATGACTTGTCTCAACGTTAATTAGACGATTTTCTGCGTCATAAATGTAATGATGATAAAAGGCATCCTTCTGTCCAGGCTGATATGCTACAAAGTTGACATTACCGCTGATGAGGTCATATTGATATACTACTTTTTTAAACCTATTGTAATATTGATACATTGGACCTTCCCTATAGTACTGCAACAAAGTATCTATGCTACCATGAATATCATAGGTGTAAAAAGTACCATTCGCAAATTTTCGACTACTTATATCTGAAGCAACGTTATAATATCCACTCCAGGCTACCCTGTTTCTCAGATTATTTTGTGTGAGTGCCAGCCCATCAAGAGATGTATAAGCCGTATCATAATTAGTACTTGTAATCTGTGTACGTGTAGCTGCCGCAGCATTTAACCAGCTTGCTAAACTTTGCTCACTTCGGCTAATTGTACTAGTCATCGCTGTAGCACTCGTTAGCTCTCCTACCTCAATCGGCCTACCCAGTGCATCAAAGTTTGTATAACTATAGTTTTTAGCTAATGATTGTTTCACATTCTGAGAAACAACCGCCCTACCTAATTTATCATACCAGTAATTAGTAATACTATCATCAGGTGTTTTCTTTGAGGCAATCTGATTCAGCGTATTATACCTATACTCCGTTGCCATCTGATGCGCCGGCACGAACCGTGTACCCGCTCTTCTCGCCGCTGCCAGATTTGCTTTCCAGGTTGCACTCCGATCTATCACCACTCCCGCTGGCGGAATCGTCCTCGTAAGGTTCCCCGCCTGGTCATAATAATACAAAGTATACTGATACTCACTGGTGCCATACCCTAATGTAAACAACTCACGCAGCCCACCAGCAATCGCCGTATCACGATAAATCTTATCAAAATTATTCTTCAGGACATCCTTGTAATTATTGTATAAGTCATACCCCTGACTATATACCAGGAATGCACTATCAGAACAATTGTTGATTGTATCCTTGACTGTTGTAAAGATAGTCACTGACTTTCCACATAATAATATGGTATCAGCAACTGGATCAGAGACATTAGAAACCCTCGCTATGATAGTACCGCCTGTCGTATCACTGATCTGGCACTGGTTAGTCCTGAAGTCCATATACTCCCAATAATGCTTATTAAAGCCCAGTCTCACGTTCATATAGTTTTCGAACAACTGGTTCTTCTTCATCTGCACACTATCTGTTGTCTCTCTTACTGGTGCATTACCCGGATATTTGGAAATATAACTATTATACAATGTATCAATTACCTTACAACCTATACAGATATCTCCCGTATAGCACTGTAATGCCGGTGGAATAGTAATAGGAGATGTAAGGCTGACACACGTGCTATTACCATTACATGAGCTCAACAAGGAATCCAGGTTCGCCTGGGTCATATGAATACCTCTCGTAGCCGTCAGATAAGCTGCAAATGTGAGGCTTGTTCCTTTCGCGGTGTATTCGCTCTTCAGCGCATTCAACTTAGTACACTGACAATCGTCTGGTTTGCTGTATAACGTGATGTCGTAATAAGCCGGCTGCTGATCGTAAGGTGCCGGAGAGGTAATCTGGTAAGCATTGCAGGTATAAGCCTGTAGGTTTTTACCCGCATAATATGCATCCAATACTGCCTGGAAACTTTTGTATGTATAAGTGCTACCTGGTGCTACTGTACTCGAGCCAAATGGATGTGATATATCTGAACCCTGTTTACATACCTCTACTAACCTTGGTAAGATCACGTTAGTAAGAGTAGCTGAATCAATACAACCAATCAGTTTACTGTACCAATCTGCAATGTAAGCTCTACAATTCTGGGCATAAGATGAATCCATTGACACACGCACTGAATCTGAACCCTGATTTTGATTCAGGTAAGAAGGGCCCTGCTCGCTGACTGCCTTATCAGCTACATAAAAAACTGGTTGGAATCCGGAATCAATGAGTGTAGCAGATGATATCTTTGGGGTACCGGAACAGGAAGCTGCATCAATCACTGCATCAATCAGGTTATGCTTTTCTGTCTTGTAGCTCTCCCGGAAAGCACGCCATGCCATATCCTGATCTGCTGTACAGGTCAGCAAACCGAAAGCAGTTGTTGGATGAATACTGGTCTGATAACACGTTCCATCGGAAGGACACTTCACACGAACCATCGCCATGGTATACATGCTGACGTTAGCTGGATTGTTCTTCATGTAGTTATTTATCCGGTTATTCAAACCATCCTTAATACTGGTGTATTTAATAGGATCGACATTAGCGGTAACGATTGTAAAATTACCGGTAGACGAATCTCCCAATGGGTTCAGGTATCCCGCTGCTACCGCATCCGCATAGGTATCTATTTTTGAAAATTTATCATCCCAGTCATAACTTGACTTATACTTAATATAAGTAAGGTATTTACAATATTCAGGGTGATATTTCAATAACGCATTGGCCCAGGAAGCCTTAAACTTACTCCCAAACTGGGTGGCTGTCAGTTTTTGCGGAATCACCCATGCTCCTGTCTGTTCATCATATACTGTATCCTTTTTACCATTCTCATCCAAATACACTATCAATGTATCCTGGTATGGAGGCAGTTTAACATCAGAATCACTATAAAAGATGGAGTAGATATTTTCACTCTTTTCCGGCACTGCATATTGCCCTGACGGTGCTGTTACATCCAGCAACATTTGCTTCAATACATTTGTAGTCTGAGCAGTACTATCGCACAGCGCATTACAGGCATCGATGGCTGCTTCATAAGCCGTCCATGCTGCACCCCGGCTGGCAGCAGTATCCTGGATCTGGCCAATGCTCATATAGTTGGCCCGGAAGTTATCCCAGCTACCAATACTTACAAAACATGCCTGGCAGGATGGTAAACAGTCCGTTGTAGGCTGCAATGCTCTTTGATCATTGATAAAGTCATCCAGCGTCTTACACAGGGATTTGGCCATGTAAATATTGTCCCGGTAATAAGCAAGTGCATCACTGTTCACTACAAGACGTTTCGTGATCAGGTAAGATCCTGAAGTCAACGCCAATGAATCAGTTACATCGATATTTTGTACTGTTGAATTTGCAGTTGGATCTGTACCTGCTGTATAGTTACGGAATACCCTTTCATAGGCTTTTTTACCAGGCAAACGCTGGTTATTTGCGTCGTCCGTGATAGTAATATACAGATCGTATCGTACAGGATAGTTAACGATGACACCATTACAATCCGGCATCTTTACAGAAGGTGTGTTCAACTTGTATCGGAAAGTATATGTACATGCAAAAAAATTATTTTTATTATTCTCCGAACTTATTTCACATCAATTTTATTGAATCAAATTCTTCTGCCACAATATAAGTTTTCCCTATAAACATTACTGTAAGAGGAGATAAATTCAGTTCCCGGTTATACAACATATTCGTTTTAACACTATGCTTTTCTAGTAACTCCGCATATTTTGACATGAGTCGTTGAGGCCCTTTCGCAAAAAGTCCTGCGCCTGCTTTCAATAACTCATCGAAGTTTACATCTTGATGATTTAAAAACCGATCTACCTCCACATAATTTTCAAATAATTCATTATGCACCTGTGTCAAATCCCAATACAACTTAAATATATCTGCCGGCACTCCACTAAAATATAAATTTGTAAGTGGATCCTGATGTTCCCACAATAATGCATGTTCCGTCTCAAATTCAACACTAATAAAAGGTTCTGAAGAAACATTGGCTACTTTAAATCCTTTCAAATTTACTTGCCATCTCTGATCTACCCAATCCTTCTCATTAATGTAGTTGACATATTTAAATCTAATGATCACATAAGGTATCTCTGATTTAAAATCAACTTCCTCTATAAGGATGGTCCTATCATCAGGATAGTATTTATTTAACTCATTTAATAATTCCATTTTCTTTTATTTCAAAAGGTCAATTTTCCTATATCCAGGCACTTTTCGTTATCCCACGCCATTATAATATTTCTCATAAAAAAAGTACCTCTCTAGTGCTCTATTATTTTTCATCCAAAATAAAACTTTGACAAGACGCATCGTCCTGGAAGTCATATTAAAATGAAAGTGCAACTTTTCTCATCTCTAGCCGGACATTCTTCTAAAAACGGTTTACTATTCTGCATCACGAATCAAAAATTCAATTTGGAACCTTAGTTGATAGTAATTTGGTGTTATAATAGTTTGATATCAGTGCAAAAAACTATCTTATGCTTGTCAGTGACTTCTTTTCTACCTTTACAACTCTAACCTCCCGTTTAAGAATAGTAGACCATAGCCACTGTAATAAATAGCATCGCTATCTACTGCCAATTCCTTAATCTTTCATTTTTCATTACTACCTCATCAACTTTATCGCCGTGAATTCAGCGGAGCCATCCCCATTAAACTTGGACCATTGTATACATAAAGCAAATTGGCGTCTTGCTTTATCTTTGTTACAATTAGCAATCCTTCCTTCAATATTGGCAGCAGGAACCCTTGTTCCATGAAATAAGCATCCACTGGCATGTAGTTGACCATGCTTTTAAGGACTGAATAACTACCAGTCTATTTTCCTCTGTTTAGATGGAACTTACATCCACTAAAATCATGAAACCGTTGCTAGACGCACAAATCTAGTTGATCAAATTCGAATATAATATTTTCTTTTGTTTATTGTAATTTGTAGGAAATTCCAAACGAATATTTCCCATAATATTTTGAATTTATGTCAGTTTATGAATAGATCTATCCATCAGATAAGGTTAGTAGTTGTTAACAGTACCCTCTCATTATAGGAAAGTGTTGCAGAGCAATTATCCAGAAAAATTCAAATTCCCAGCAAAATTTCGACTATGTTATGGGAGGAACTCAAAATTTGACTGAAATTAGCTGATACCTGAACCTATCCTTAAAGTAAACTTTCAAACCGGGAGTTTCGGAACGTCAGGTTTGACGAGGCTGGTAGTGGGAACGCAGTCTATACAAACGACGCTCCGCTACTTGACTCTATATTTCAATTTTCTTATACCCCTTGCAAACTCTTCTGCCACTCCACCTATTATAACTTCAACCCTACAGAAAAACCTTCTTATTACTTCATTCATACAATACATCATTTTAATTTGTAGTTACTTGTGGAATAATAAACCTAATATTCCTTGGCAATTCAGAAGGGGTAGCTGGACGAACATCCTGTACTTGCTTAAGTTTCGCAGGGTTGTTAGGCCTTGGAATATTCTCCCATACCTGCATATGTGGTGTTGGAATGGGTTCATTCTGCAGATTAGGGTGAGGTGCGCCAGGAGAACCATCTGGTTTTCCACCATCAAACCGATCACCAGGTTTAAAAGGTTCGTTTGCCGGACGAAACGCATCAAATATCCAATCTTGGTATTTAAAGATATTTTTGTTATTATCTCTTTGGAATGTGGTGTGATTCCCAGTTGCTTCGGGGTCGGATTTCATATTATTCGAACCTCTTGAACTTTCATTTTCCTTCTTATTATTATTACTATTTGATTCCCTTAGCGCATCTCCTGGCGCCAGAGGTGCAATTGGAATAGCCGGTGACAGAGGGACTGGTATAACTGTTCCTCTAGGTACTCCGTCTATTGGAATAGGTTCCAATATTGGTCCTCCCCCCCTGCTACCAGCCATAGGCAAGAGTATACCACCAATTTCACCCGCTTTTATAGCTGTTTTGTAATACTGAGCCTCTGCTTCTGTAAACGGCCAACTGCTTACATCTACTCCCGGCAAACCTATGGAGTGCTCTAATCCATTTAATGTTCCAAGAAAACTCGCTAAAGATTTTCTCCAACCGGGAGGATCTTCTACTGGACTATCTCCAAATCTGTCACTATACCTTATTGGATTATCAAGCATGGACGCATATGGACTCCATTCTGGATACCTACTAATGGCTGGATCTAAAGAAAACCAACGACCAATTCCAGGATCATACTCTCTGAACTGAGTAGTATATTCATTTCCTTCTCCTCCTATTTCATCGTTTCTTTCCATGCCATTAAACCCATACCTATACCCCTCCTTATATCCAGTTTCTGTTTGTAGGTTCGAACTTTTGCCGCCGGCTTCTTTCAGATTCCACCTCACGGTGGACACCCGTGCCATGGACTAACACTTCCTACTGTAAACCGTGTTTGGGACTTCCACCATAGAGCTGACAGACATGCCTAACACAAAAAAATAAGCGCCCCCCCCGGTGGAGAGGCGCTTTAAAGGTTAAATCGGTTAACTAAATTTACCATTCATCATCCGATCCTTACACTCTTTTCTAGAACTAATTTCATAAATGCTATTTAGATTTTTGAGATCTTTATATCATGTCAAGACGGGAAAATTTAACTGATGATCAATGGGCTCTAATAAAGCCGCTTATTCCAATTGTGCCAGTACGTGAACATGGCAAAGGACGTCCTCGTATACACAGCGACAGAGAGGTTCTTAATGGAATCTTATGGGTTCTGAGAACTGGCGCTTCATGGATTGATCTGCCAGGACGTTTCCCTTCTGGATCAACTTGTTTCAGGCGATTCAGTAGCTGGAGTAAAAGTGGTGTATTTCGAAAAATCCTTGAAACCCTGGCCCAGGATCTTGAAACAAGAGGCGGAATCGATTTATCAGAATGTTTTATAGATGGCACCTTTGCGGTGGCAAAAAAGGGGGCCCAGGAGTTGGAAAGACCAAGCGCGGAAAAGGTACGAAGCTCATGGTTATTACTGACGCTAATGGTCTTCCACTCGCCGTGCACACGACTTCTGCTAGCCCACATGAAGTCACCCTTGTCGAAGCTACCATCAATGAGACTTTTACGGTGGGACAGCCCACAAGAATTATCGGGGATCGTGCCTATGACAGTGATCCGCTCGATGACAAACTTGCGTTGAAAGGTGTTGAACTGATTGCGCCACATAAAAATAATAGAGTCAAACCTGCAACTCAAGACGGGCGACAGCTTAGAAGATATAAAAGAAAATGGAAAATTGAACGATTCTTTGCCTGGTTGAATAAATTTAAGAGAGTTATTACTCGATACGATAGATCTATTAAACATTACGAATCCTTTGTCCATCTCGCTTTCATTAAAATTATTCTAAGAAGGTATTTATGAAATTGGTTCTAGTTATTGATTTAGTGGAGTGATGATATTGCTGGTGCCTATCCTGACAAAATCCTAATACAAGCGGTATTAAGTAAATGGACTGGTCTTGATTCCAAAATTGATTCATATTCTTAAGATAATTGATTTCACTGGATACCCTGCTTTTTTCGTATTTCTGATATTTATTCCACCATTGGTCAAGCCTACTGATAATATCTCTATCTGTATTTTTTTTATTTTTTCGAACAACTTCTTCAGCCTGTTAGCACCATAATATGAATCAACAAAAGCCCTAAATTCTGTGGTGCCTTTTTCGGTCCTTCTTCACGCCATAAACCATCATGACTCCTTGCTTTTAGATATTCGACAGCAAATGTCGAAAAACACTTCATTCTTCCACCTCCAATTTCTTTAATATCAATCACGAATATGACCAACTTCATGAGATGTCAAATCAAACCATAACATCGCACTATTACTAATGCCTGGTAATTACCAGGCATTAGTATTTAAGTATGTTGAGACTTATCAACTTAGGGTGTCATTAATCTATACTCTCAAATTCAATTTTCGGTATAGAATCTAAATAACTATCCAAGTCATTTGTAAAAACAGACTTAACTGTATCAGGAATCTGCATTCTCGACAAACGTACTCCCCTATGAGTTTTTGAACACCACACTAAGCCCCACCCCATTCCTGTATCTTTCTGAACGAGAACAAAAATGGACTCTATAATACCTTCTTTATCAAAAGGAGAAACTATATTTTCTTCTCCCTTTAGAACCCTGTTTATAATATCTGTCCAGTTGTTTTTTGTCTTCATTTTACTTTATAAATTTCCTTTTTATAATATTCCCAAAAAGTGTTTTCTATTCCATAGGCCGCATTTTCAAATCCTTGTATTGTTTTCATATCTACACTGGTACCCCAAATTGAGTATTGCATAATGTGAGTTCTCTCATGCCCTAACGTTTTTACAAGAGTTTCATAATCAGAAAAGGCTTTGGGGAATAATGTAATCGTCTTATCTTGAGCAGATGCAACATATGGAAAATTTGACGCCATCTTTTCAAAATCTCTATCAATCTTTATTTTAATTCCCTTCAAGCCAACACCTGCTCTCTCTGCAACACTTTTTACATCTTTTAACCTCATTGGAACTTCTAATTCAGAAAAAGCACCCGTATTTCCTTTCCTAAAAAGTGTTAATTCAGAGTTATCAGTAATATTCCCACCAAGAGATAGTCCTTTAGCTGCCCCACTTTCAACAATAGGAAGAACAACATTAGACAAGGTCGATAATGAAGCACCTACTCTTTCTTTATAATTCGTTATTCCTGCGTTATCAATTCCTCTTGCATGATTTTTTCCTTCTGTGGCTGTAGTATATGCAATTTTCCCATCATTAACTATCTGATAGACTAATCTCGAAAGAATCGCCCAGCTATGAGTTGACGATTTGCTATCATTCCACTCCCTCCATGTATCCGCCCAATTAGGAATATAAGCTCTTATAGTGGGGGCATTTTGATTAGCTACTTGCTTAGCGTATGCGAGTTTGATGTGAGATTTCCATTTTATTGAATAAGGTATACTTTGCATCCACTCCAGACCATCTTGATCTATCCCATCAATCGGACGATCACTTGCAAATTGATAAGGTGTTAATTCTGGATACTGAAATGTTATTGGGTCTACACTTAGGAAACGGGCAGCCAGTGGATCATATACCCTCATTCCATAATCCTGCTCATTCCCCTCACCCTTCACATCATTATCATTCTCCTTTCCGTTAAACCCATATGGATATCCTTTAGCAGTTATACCATAACTCACTCCACTCTCAGTCCCAGGATCGGCACTCGTCTGATCCACAAACAACGTAGTTAACTCATCACCTGTTCCACTCGTAAACTCCCCTTCAAAACTTATCACCTGTGTAGCCATATAAGTTCCCGGAGTATTATTTGTCCGCTGAGTGACAGTCAGTGTCGCAGGGATGGTATCCCCATTCATTACAACAGTACTACCCGCAACATTCCTTCCTGTCCCTATATGCCCTCCTCTTCCAGGCATCAGCATACCGAATGGATAGTATTCCTGGGCAGAAGTAATAACCGGATTATAACTGCTTATACTGGAACTATCAAGGGACACCCCTATTTTTCTGTCAGAAACAGTTGCAAGGACATTATCCAGATGGTTCGTTAACTCAAAGAACTTCTTACCCCTTGTAAATGTAATATTTTCTCCATAACCTAAACCTATAATACTAGTTGTCGGTGTTGGTGTTGCATCCTGTACATTAGTCGCCAATGTTGTCATCCCTAAACGGCTGGAACCATACAAATTGGCTTCTATCTGACTTAACTGGCCACTATTAACTGATGTATCCCGATAAGTATAGGTACTCAGTATATTGCCCGTAGCGTCACGTATATAGAATGTCTGAACAGTATCTTGCGTCTTGCTGATCACTGACTTACTGATCCGGTTTCCTGCTGCATCATAGGCATAGACTATAGAAGTGGTATCATGCTTATATATTTTGGCTATTTTACCATATACATTCCACTTGATACTATCCACCCCGGCACGAACATCAGAAACCATATTACCAATACTATCGTACTTGTAATTACCAATTGACTGGTTATCAATATCATTTCCATAATTAGCGCCTCTTACTAAGTCTGTCACATAGGAAAGCTTATTTGTACCAGGACGGTAATGATAAGTCAGGGTATCCATTCCTAAAGGCGAACCTGCAAAGGTTTTATTACCATTACGATTATAAGTCAGGATATTACCATTTCCATCATAGGTAACTGCTTCTTTGAAATCTGAAAGCGCGGTGAAGGCATTAGTCCAGGAGTTGGTTAAACTATCCAGCCCCTTATTGGCCACCATCCCTGTAAGTCGGTTGAGAACGTCGTAGGAATAAGTGTATTCCAGCGGGGTGCCAAGCGTTGATATGCTTTGGCTGATAGCAGAGATATTACCATTGAATAACGGGCTATTGCCAACTGCCGCCGCAAATGGTTTAACGGTGGTACTAACAGGTGTATATTCTCTATTACCAAAATAGTGGATACCGAATCCAAATGCATCTTTCGCTACCAGGCTACCACTGGCACCGTCGCCTCCCATATCAAATGATGGTGTGAGGGCGGTACTGTTTCCCCCTTTCAGCCATCCTTGTAATGTATATGCATAATCTATACCCTGTACCTGCTGCTGACCTATCACTGCACGAGCCAGCGGACCATGCTTATAGTATTCATACCAGGCGTCATTCTCCCAATAGATACTATCATGACTGGTTTCAACATTGGTCAGGCGGTTTTCCGCATCATAGCTATAACGATGATAAAAGGCATCTTTCTTCCCTGGCTCATACGCTACAAAATTAACCTTACCGCTAATTAAATCATATTGATAATTAATAGTCTTGAAGCGGTTACCATTTATAAGCATATTTCCATGCTTGTAGTCCTGTAACAGGGACTTCACATTACCATGGATATCATAACTATAGAATGTACCACTCGAATAATCCAATCCATCTGTAGTATTCAGAGACGCAGCATCATCAAACATTGCCATCCACGAAACCCTGTTTCTGAGATTATCCTGCACCAGCACGGTATCAGATGCATAATAAGCGATATCATAAACCGTTTTTGTAATCTGCGTACGGGTAGCCGCTGCTGCATTCAACCAGCTTGCTAAACTTTGCTCACTTCGGCTAATTATACTAGTCACCGCTGTAGCACTCGTTAGCTCTCCTACCTCAATCGGCCTACCTACGCTGCAATGCTCTTTGATCATTGATAAAGTCATCCAGCGTTTTACACAGCGATTTGGCCATGTAAATATTGTCCCGGTAATAAGCAAGTGCATCACTGTTCACTACAAGACGTTTCGTGATCAGGTAAGATCCTGAATTCAACGCCACCATTACATGCACCTCAACATTCGAGACTATAAAACTAAAAAAAACATACTCCCCATAAGCAGTAAACCCCAGCCAATGACCGGGGCTTACTGCTTATGAGGAAGGAAGAATATCTTCGATTAATATCAAAACACTAGTGATACCTATAAATTTATTTGCCTCCATGTTCCATAATTTCATCTATACGGATCTTCAAATCTTCAGGCAATCGTTCTCTTAGTGCATTAAAAACGGGCAAAAAATTATCATTATCCGGTGCACGGGAAATTAATTTGACTATTTGATTTCCAAAGTCTGCATACCATGATGAAGGTTTATCTAATTTTGATAAGCGTTGAATTAAATCTATATATTCATCAAAATCATACTCAGCTGTGTCCAAAATACTTTCATACAAATATTTAGCACATGCTTCCTGTGAGTTATTCAAGTCTTTCTTAAAGTAGTCCGTCAGGAAATTCAATATCGGGAAATCTATATTTTGAGCTTCCAAATCTTGTAAAACAGTGCGTGCGTGTATAAGAATTTCGATCAAATCCAAATTTTTATGTTGAATAGCATATTCTACATCTTGTAGATATAACTGTGGACGATTATCATATTGTTTTAAATTGAGAGCATAATTATTAATGGCCTCCCACATTAATCTTACCTCTTCCTGTAGAATATTTCTATAAAGATCCACATCCATCATAGGAGATTCCATTTCAGATATCCGCCTTTTTTTTCGGTACTCAAAATATGGTATCATTTCTGACATATTCAATCTATACATAGGTTCTGATTTATTTTTTTTCGCCTTATATAATCCAGGAGTGCTTTTGTAAATATAATCAATGGCCATTATTCTTCCATTAAAATGAACTGATCCGGCATTACCTGGGAATCCAAAATTATCGTTCAAAAAATAACCTATACCAGTACTAGTAGGCCAAGAATATTTTTCCACCTTCATAATAGGAAGGTTTGCTCGTCTTGCCCTTTGAGTCACATTATTCCCATTATCATCCAAAGCAGGTATTGAGACACTTTCGAGGTAGGCTTTTGTTCCCTATACAGGCTCACAAAGTCTGTAAATCCAAGAGGGAAAACAACTGCGGCAAGAATACTATTGTAAAACTGCCGTCTAGTTTCTGTAAACTGTTGAACTAAATTAGCATTGTGCCTTTCTTCATCTTCAGGAAATAACTTTATAAACAAAATGGCATCCGGATATTGTTTCCAAAGATCATTAATTTGTTCACAAAAGTAAAGGGCTTTTCACGAAGGTGAGTAGCCAAGTCGTCATACTGGCAGAGGCCAGTGGCGGATGTTCCAGGATCATTACAAGAGAGGGTACTTACCTGGTAAGTAGTAACCTCAGCCAACTGGAGGAACAGCTACCCGTGGCACTCTTTTGCCGTGTACATCGTAGTTACATTGTAGCATTAGAGTCTATCACCAGTGTGACTGAAAATAGTGTTAAAGTTCTTGACAGGGAAATTCCCCTGTCAAGAACTTATGCGGAACAGTTATTTAGCCGTTTGTTGATTATTTTGTAGCTCCCTCCTTTCGTTTAACTCCTCTTTCTATAATTGCCAACTGTTAATTTTCCCTTCGTCAAAAGATTTTTCATTTTGGTGTGGATTGTCGTGTTAATATTGTTGTCGTAAGGCGATAGTGATCCAGGCTGTGCCCGGGATGAAGGAGAGGCACCTTTTGTTCCACTGGATGACTGTTCGTCGAACAAGCATCGAAGAAGCGTCGAAGACGTGTCGAAGGATGATCGAAGAAAGGTCGAAGAA
>NZ_MTKN01000085.1 GCF_001975825.1 [Flexibacter] sp. ATCC 35208 | reverse complement strand
AAAAGTTTAAACAACTTCAAAATAAAATAAAGATAGGAAGGGTGGTTTCCTTCCTGGTAAATAATTTGTTTATTTTTAAACGTTTTGATATTACGGTCTTTGATGAGGGCTTTAAAGGGTTCTTCTTCCATTGTATTGGAAATGACTGGTGGCATTGCTACTACATGATGCCTGGTGTGGGCCGATTTTTTTAGCTGGCATTCAATGGCACTTAACAACTCTGACGGGGTAAACGGCTTGGTGATGTAATCATCAGCTCCCATGTCCATACCTTTACGTATTTCTGATCTTTCAGCCCTTGCTGTCAGAAAAATAAAAGGCACCTTACAGGGTGTATCGCTTCTGTTTAACATTTGTAAGACTACATAGCCATCCAGGATAGGCAATGCCAGGTCGCACACGATGAGATCCGGATGTTGCGTTTCTGCAAGCGTTAATCCTTTTTTTCCATCGCCGGCTTCTATAACTTTATAATTTGCCATTTCAAGTATCTCAATGATATTTTCTCGTATAGCCTGGTTATCTTCAATAACGAGTATTGTAGCCATAGGGGAACGGAGTTACAACGGTAAATATGGTGCATATAAATCGAAAGACACCTTAATTTACTAAAAATCAACCGTATATAAAAATTTTATTGGCAGGATCTTCAAATTTGCTTTTCCCTCTTTAAAAGTAGGATTACAGCAATGGCCAGAATAACTGTACAGGGAAATGATGATCCTGCTCCCAGGGGAGCCAGGGCTAACAAATAAACTATTCCAGCGACCAAAGCCGTTTTCCTGTTATACAAAATACCTATACCTATAAACAGTTGGATGATCATTAACAATATTATATATAAAGTGATATGTATTAACAATACCTCTGCTATTAAATATTCATATACTGGCAGGGCAGCTATTAATTCATAAACATTGTAGACATCTGGTTTAAATGTGGCCTGCCATGCGTTCACCAGCGCGGCGATCAGGAATAATAACGCAATAATGATCCTACCGGCTCTTTTATACCAGATACTAATCAATAAAATTAATATTGCCCCGGCATTGGAAACCAGGAATGCGAGTGAAAACAAATTACCTCTCATAATAGTGAACTTAAGATCCCATCAATCTCCCTGCTCAAATCTGCCAGTCATTTCTTCAATTGAGATGCGATAAACCACTGGCCGGATATTAGCATTAAAATGACCGTTTTCTTCCTCTCCGACGATTGCCGTACTATGATGTACCTTTTCGGCTTCGGTAAATTGTAATAACCTGCTCATAAGGTACTTGATTGAATAAAACCTTTCTTTTTCATCGAGGATTTCCTGGTACTGCCCCCAAATAATAACGCTCTGCCAATTGGTTATACTGTTTATCACATCTACCTCAAAACAAACCTCCGGATTATTACGCATCATATTAATCTTCATCCCCTCTGCAGAATGGGCTATGATGGCCTTCCCATTGTAAGCATAACATACAGGAACCACCAAAACCCTTGAATTGCTGCTGCAACCTATACGCCCCATCATGTTCTGCTGCAGGATGGTGTGCATTTGCTGATCTGACAATTTTCCTATCATATACCTATGGTTATTGTCATAAGTTAAGCTGATTCTTTGCAAATAACATTGATATTGGTCATGGGAAGGGATGATAATATTTCATCCATTCGGATGAAAATCAAAAAAAATTCTATTTTAGCGATGACGAGAGGATTTGCGCGAATCCCTCATCTTTAATACATATAATAGATTGTATTTCAATTGATAATAAATCAGTCGTATCACCTATAATCTATTTTCCTTCAAGACAAGCCTGCATAAAAAAAACACCACACATTTATGAATGTATTTAGTTCTGCTCCGGAATTAGATTTGAATGCGCTATTCAATCATGCATCTGTTGGGATCATGGTAACAGATGAAGATGGATATATTATAAAGGCCAATCCATTTTTATTGAAAATGTTCGGGTATGAAAACCACCAACTGGAAAACCAGAAAATCGAAGTACTCATACCGCAAAGGTATCATGCCAGCCATACTGCCAGGAGGAGCCATTACATGAAAAAACCCGATAACAGGCAGATGGGACATGGCTCAGAGTTTGAGGCAATAAAAAAAAGCGGGGAAATATTTTCGGTTGAAGTAAGCCTCAGTCCATATCAGCAGCATGGGAAAAAATATATAACAGCCTTTGTAAACGATATCACCCTGCGCAAAAAAGCTGAAGCCGAATTACTTGAAGCAAAAGCAAAAGATCTGATTATGGAAGTGAATCTCTCGCGGGAAATACAGCTAAATGAGCTAAAGACAAAGTTTGTCTCGATGGCCTCGAATGAATTCCGTATTCCTCTCAGTGCAATTCTTTCGTCGTCTTATCTTATATCGCAATATGGACAGAGAGGTAATTTTGATCAACAGGAAAAACATATCAATAAAATAAAAAACGCAGTCAGTTTATTAACCGGTATTCTGAACAACTTCCTATCTATTGAAAAAATCGAAGAAGGAAAGATCACACCCACCATTAAAGAAGTAGCAATTGAAGATTACCTCACTAACATCTGTGAAGAGATCAGCCCACTTACCAGTCCCGAACAGCAGATTATTTACACGCATACAGGAGGACTTACTATATATACAGATACAGTACTCTTAAGGCATATAATCACCAATCTGTTGTCAAACGCAGTTAAATTTTCACCTAAGCAAAAGAATATTTATATGTATAGCCAATGTACGGACACCGAATTTGAAATTAAGGTGGTGGATCAGGGCATTGGTATTCCTTTAGCATCCCAGGCAAATATATTTGACCGCTTTTTCAGGGCATCTAATTCTGGTAATATTCAGGGAACTGGATTAGGGCTGAGTATTATAGCCAGTTATGTAAAATTGCTTAAAGGAACTATTTCTTTTGAAAGTGAGGAAGGAAAAGGGACTACGTTTGTTGTTAGGTTTGATTGTTTTCTGGAATAATAAACATTAATTTAATTACAACGCAGGAATAAATATCCTGGGACAACTAAATATTTTAAGGCAATATAATTTTTGCTGGCCCATTTATGAATTTAATCATTGCAATCAGCCTGATTCCTTTTTTACCCGCTACACTCCTCCCCTCCAAATTTAAAGATGCTATTGCGCAGCACAATTATCAGTTACCCACTCCTGATCATATGATTGTTTAAATATTGGCAACAGACAACCCAGTGTCAGGAATGAGCTATAAATACCGGCTGACTTGTTAGTTTCAGAAAATTCGTAGCATGACTTGAGCTAAAAAAAGATGACAACCTGTTTCTATCATAAGCGCCAATAATGAAAAATGCTTTCTGTCTTTGAAGCAATGCCTCCGTCAATGTAGCCCTTGAATCGCCACCAACCAAAAAATACGCTATGAAGCCATTCACGAAACTTAGATCGCTCTTCTGTCTCAATTTTAGCAGGATTAATACTAACAACCACAATTCTTGTATCCCGCAGTTCCGGAAACAGATAGGTAAACTGCTTAATGGCATACATAGAATCGGCCATGCCATCATAAGCAAACACCAACTGATCAATACTATTGACCAGCGCTGTAAAAAACACCTAATGAATATGTCTATATAAAAGTAAATTAGAAAAATAAATTCAATTATGAAATGACATTTATAGGTTTTATTATCGTCATTAACCGCTGAAAGAAAGCAGAAGATTCTGCCCGCATTAAGCAAAGGCTCACAAATGGGCGATAAATATAGGGAACCTGAATAATGACATTGCCTTATTGGCAAAGCTGGACCTGAATGCAGAAGATATACCGGAACGGCCAAATCCACCGGTTATGAGTATTGGAGAAGGGACCTTCATTATGTAGTCTTCAAAAAGCTGCATCGTTTCCATTACAAGCTCCTGGAAGTTGGGATAATGCGCACTCAGTAATAACTGAATAGCAGAGGAAGACGGCATAGTCCCATTACTATTTATATGCAAAAGAATCGTAGTTTTATTACATAACTCCGGAAATAGATAACAGAACATTTTTATGGCAAATACAGATGACGCAGTACCATCATAAGCCAGTACTATATTTTCAGGCTCTTTTTTATATTCGGGCACCACTATTACAGGGCATTCCGCATCATGAAGGGCATCGCGCAAATTTTCTGCAGGTATGTTCAATGCCAATTGTCCCAAAAACTCCTGCGACCCAATTAAGAGAAGATCAGCAAATCTACTCTCCTTCTTAAATATGGGATATGCATCCAAAGATAAGTCTTTGTGTACCCTGTACTCGATATGATGATGTATACAATAGTTTTTGAAGCGCTCAATATTCTCGTCCACTGTTTCTTCGTCTACCCGTATATGAACAGGAATATCTAGTGCACCGAAACCATACATTTCAGACATACCTGTAAAATCAATTCCGGGAAGAAAGCTTCCTACCAACAGGATGGGCTGGTTGTCATTAATATGCTGAGACAGCTCCATCACACCATTAGAATATTGTCCGCCATCAAAAATCGCCAATACCTTTTTCATGATTAAAATAGTTTAGGTATGTAAATTAACAACCCGTCATTTCCGGAAAGTCAGCATGCAAATTTGTAGTTTCGGAAGGAGCGGCAAAAAGGGTAACAGCCGAAAAACAATAGACATTATCTGATCGCAGCGGTATCATAATACTCTACTTCTAGATCATTGATAACAGCTGAAACTCCAGGAGTAGACCAAACTACATGTTCTACCTGTTCCAGCTCCCGCCAGGAGCGCACTGTTCCATTGAGGATGATCGTATTATCCAGGGTTAAAACCTGAATATTGTGGGCGTCAATATTGGCCATCCGGTGCAATGCTTTTAAAATATTGTTCTTTACCAGGAAAAAAGACGATATTGGTTTTACAACAATCAAATTAGCAATCCCTTTCACTCCCTGCAGGTCTTTAACAACATCTTTTGCAGCATTCCGCTGATATTGCCATTCTACTTCCCCTTCCAGGGTGATATATCCATTTTCTACTTCAATGCGGACCTGATCTTTTGGAACCAGGCTGTTCCATGCCAATGCATCTACAGCAGCCTTTGCAATCTCAGCGTCTGTTTTCCTGCTACTGCTGGGATAAACTACTTCTATAGCCATTGCTACGGCCTTAACATCCTTAATTCTTTTAACCGCACGTTCTGCTGAGTTCTTTTTACTGAAACTATCCACTGTACCGCTTAAGGTTACAATTCCATTTTTAACAGACACCCCTATTTCAGCAGCTTCCAGGGATGGTTCCCACAAAAATTCATCCAGGATATTTTGTTGCAATATATAATCACTTCTCACTATTCGTTGTTTTTAGGGTTAAAGAATATCCAACTTTCATATTAAAGTTAAAATATGTGTGGCTCCCAAATATTAAGAAAGATCATGCTGAATAATGACATTCATCACCCGAAAAACAACCGGTATGAGCAATGAGTGAAAAAACTATAGTAAGCATCATTTCCACCTATATAAATTGATATTACTTTAGACACTAAAACAGGAGAATGTCTATTTTATTCCTGCATTGTCATTTTACTTATTGCATTTATTTTCCTGAAATAAAAATGGAAATGATATTTAAATTACCTTTCAATCGGACTACAAAAATTATTCAGTATGGTAATCATCGTCACAGGATTGCCTGGATCAGGAAAAAGCTACCTGGCAGTACGTTTGGCTGATGAACTGCAGGCTGCCTATGCCAGTAGCGATCGTATCAGGAAAAAGATGATACCTAACCGCACTTACTCCGTCAAGGAGAAAGAAAGCGTATATGACGAAATGTGTAACAGAATGGTGGCAGCCATCCAGGCAGAAAGAGACATAGTACTGGATGCTACATTTTACAGGGATAGCCTCCGGGAAAAGTTCATCCTGGAAGCCGGTCCGGAGAGCCAGATCCGCCTTATTGAAGTAACTGCAGCAGAATCGCTTATAAAAGAGAGATTGGGGCAAAAAAGAGCCGACAGTGAGGCTAACTTTCATGTGTATCAACAATTAAAAGCGCAATATGAACCCATACATGTACCTCACCTGACCCTCGTTTCGACAAACAATAATATAGGTGAAATGCTCGATTCAGCATTAAAATATATAAGATCAAACCATGACCAGGGAGCAGATCAATAAATTACTAGCTGATATAAGTATGCATGCACAGGAGCAGCCCAAACTCATAGAAACCCATATTTCATGGGTGATCTTAGCAGCTACTAATGCCTATAAAATCAAGAAACCCGTTCGCTTTTCCTTCCTTGATTTCTCGACATGTGAAAAAAGAAAATATTATTGTGAGCAGGAAATCACGCTCAATAATCGACTCACCGAAAATATATATCTTGATGTACAACCCATCCGCGTCAAATCCGGCTATTATAATTTGGGCGGGGATGAAGGAGAAATAATTGATTATGCTGTAAAAATGATGAAGCTGGATGGAGATCTTCAAATGGATATATTACTATCTAAAAATAAAGTTACTTCGGAGCAAATTCACAAACTGGCAGAGAAAATAGCATATTTTCATAAAAATACTACTAAAGTATATGGGATAGATCCCTTTGAATTGCAGGAACAATTTAATGATCTTAAAAATGAAAAAGAATTCTTAAGTGAAAACCTTGGGAAGCCCGATTCCCTTATTATTGATAAAGCTATACACTTTTCTGATTTCTTTATCAGGGAAAATGCCTCCTATCTGACAGAAAGAATTAAGAATGGTTGTTTCCGGGACTGCCATGGTGACCTCCATACAAAAAACATTTTTTTGTTGCCAGATCCACAGCCTTTTGATTGCATAGAATTTAATGATAGTTTCAGGCAGATAGATATACTAAATGAAAATGCATTTCTATGTATGGACCTGGATGCAGCTGGAAGACAGGATCTCTCTGAGCTGTTTGTCAGTAATTATAACGAATTCTTTCCCGCTGTTAAATCTTCTAAAGAACTAAAACTATTTAGATATTATAAAGGTTACCGTGCAAACGTAAGGGCAAAGGTGAACAGCCTCAGGGCGGCCAGTGCGGAAAATGAAACAACCAAAAATGATTATTTATCCCAAACTGTCAGATATCTCAGGTTAATGGATAATTACTTTAAAGGTGATATTATGTAAACAAAACCGGATAAAGAATTCTATCTGCATAGCCTACTTCTGTAAAGGAATCCAGCCAAATTCAAAATTATGAATCAGCATCCGAAATTATTTCAATACAGTGTCATTTTCAATATTTATTCATTTAATATCACGAATTATTATCCTGATGAACAAAGCACCAAAAATAATGAGCGCATGGCAAATGGATGGTATCGGGCGAAACCTGCTAACCTTGAGAAATACGCCTGACTGGACAGATGGTCTGCGACCAGGCAATGCCCGCACGCCCTATCGCACACCCGGCGGTTTTTATCCAGGTGTATTGGCGCAATATGTGGTGATGTCTGAAGAATGGTTGGTACATGCGCCTGTTACCTTAACAGCAGCTGAAGCCAGTACCATCCCCTGTGCCGGCCTTAAAGCCTGGTTTGCACTGGCGGAACGGGCGCGTGTACGTGCTGGCGACACCGTATTAATTCCTGCCACCGGCGGCGGCGCTTTATTTGGATTACAAATTGCCAAAGCACATGGCGCACATGTTATTGTTTATGGCCGTGCAAAAAACAGAGAAAGGACGATGGCATCAGATGCGGATCACTTCATTGAAAAAGAAAGACTGAACATGAATATAGAAAACTTAAGAAATTATCAGAATCTGAAAATATCAAGTTAAGCCAAATTTAAATTATAACAATAGAATCTCCTTCCAGAACGCCTGAGGAATTTCCGCTTTCGTCATCATCAAATTCTTTGCAACCTGCTCTGGCCTGCTAGTATTCAATGCTATACTCTTCACTCCCGGAGCAGACAAACCAAAACGGATACAAGCTGTCGCAGGACTTAGATCGTACTTTGAACAAACAGCAAAAAAGCGTGCACGCCAGGTGAGCAATGCCTGTCCGTACTCATCCTCCTTATCTACGGGTTTATAATTGTAATAATCTCCTCCTGTCAAAAATCCTCCATTAAACACAGCAGAATTAATTACAAATATCCCACGGCTTTGAAGATCATGCATTAAAAGGGCCAGTTCAACAGGATGATCATATATCGTATAACTGTTTGCAAACATCACCCAATCCAATTGCACATCACCTGATAAGCGCTTTATAAACCGCCAATCCTTTGCGCCAACACCTATCGCCCTTACCTGGCCAATCTTTTTCAAATCATTCAATGCTTTATAGGCTAATAAAATATCGTTATAAAGATTTTCTTCATGTGATTTGTCGATAGCCTTAGCCACATACTCATCTGGATCATGAACGGAAACAAAATTGGCTTTGTAATTTCCCAACAGTTGGTTACCCTGTTCATAACACTCCATTATACCTTCATACCCTATCCGTTGTATGGCATCATATTGAAGATTTTTCCATACACCTGGTTCAAAGGTAGGTTCAGCATGTTCCAATGGAACTCTTAACCATCCCAGTTTGTTGCTGATAATGACATCATCCGGAGAAACCGCTAATTCATGAAGTGCCTGACCAAGGCATTCAAGTGCAAGCCCGGCGCCATATTTCCCGGCAGAATCAAATGCAGGTGGAGCTGCTGAATGTGTGATAAATTCCTTTACAATTGCAGTCTTTGTTGGTTGGGACAATTCCTGGTATAAATTTCCAAGGCCACTGGTCCCCATTATGACTTCTGACAGTTGAAGCATGTACGGTTGATTTTAAATGTCTGGTTTACATCCCATTCAAATATGAATACATTCAGGCAAATTTCTGTTATACAAAAACGACATTTGTATATAAAATTCCGGCCTGTTTAATAAATGTAATTAAAGAAATTTTATGTAGTTTCCCATTTCAAACCAACCTACAAATTGCCACCGTTATGAGGAACCGATTTACATTCTCATTACTGAATACAGACTATGTACAATTGAATGAGAGTTGGAACTATCTCAATGTGATCAGTCCGTTTTACCGTTTATATCTCATAGATGATGGTATTGGACATCTTTCAAATCCTGAAAAACAAATTACACTAGAAAAGGGGAACCTATATCTCATACCGAGCTTTACTATGTTCAACCAGACATGCCTTTCCAACCTCAGCCAATATTACATTCATTTTATAGAGGAATCGTCGGATGGAAGTTCCCTTTTTGCAGCAAGTAGAAAACTATTACAAACTGAAGCAACTGTTGCTGATATAGAACTATTCAAAAGGCTCATTGCTATAAATCCGGGCAGAGATCTCCGTAAATCTGACAACCCTAAAGTCTATGAAAAAAGTAATATACTGAAAGGTTTCCAGGAAGCCAACTCCCGGTTGAACATATCGACTATCCTGGAAACGCAGGGATTAATACAAATCTTATTATCCAGGTTTCTAAACTGTAAGGATTTTGCCAATGAAAACAAAAAACCGATTCCTTCCAGAATTATGGAAGCAATCAATCATATACAAACTAATTTATCCGGAAATATTTCTGTAGAAGAACTGGCTGCCCGGGCTAACCTAAGCACAGATCACTTTTCCAGATCTTTTTATCAGCATACCGGCCAGCGTCCGCTTCAGTTTATTCAGCAAAAACGTATAGAACGTGCACAGTTCTTAATTCTAACATCCAATTTTTCATTTGCGGAAATCGCTGAACAAACAGGATTTGAAAGCTTAAGCTATTTTGCCCGGGTTTTTAAATGCACGACAGGACAAACACCCGGGGTTTACAGAGATAGCCATGCTTATAACATATAATAAAAAATCCTGCCAGCTTTCGAAAAGCTTAGCAGGATGTACTTCCACTTAAACGTATTAGTTTATTTTCAGCGGCAGGGCATAAGACAGTAAACCTGATCGTTCAGGTAATTCTACTTCTAATCCGTTCGAACTGCGGTTGAATTTTAAAGACGAACTATTTCCGGGTAATGAGATTCTGCTAATGGTACCGGGGTAGTGGGTACTGCCTGTAGCAAGCGTTTTAATCATTATCCGGCCATTATCCGGCCATTCCATCACCGTTGCATACAGGGTATCACCCTTAGATACAAACCTTATATCCTTATCAGTATAGGGGCGCCCCTTCCCTTCATTAAAACCCTGTGCACTTAACGGTGCCGCATTTTCTAATGCCGGTCCTTCGCCAAATACTTTCCAGGGTCTGGTGCCATAAATACTTTCACCATTTGCTGACATCCACTCTCCTATTTCCTCCACGATCTTCCGTTCCTCTTCATCGATGGTACCATTTCCCCTTACCGGAATATTCAATAACAGGTTCCCGTTTTTACTGACTATGTCAACCAACATCTGAATAACCATTTTGGAGCTTTTATAGCCCTTCCTTTCGAAGATCTCCCTGTCGTAATGCCAATCCCCTATACATGTGTCTGTTTGCCACGGTAAGGGTTCTATACTATTACTTTGCCCCCGTTCAATATCCCAAACCATACATTTGCGCTGCTGTTCATCCAGGATTTTCCCGTTTATAACCACTTCAAGTGACTTCCGCGTTTTCAGACTCCGGTTGTAATAATGAGCTGCTATACGTAATCCAGCATCGCTCGCCGGCCATAGCGGCAGTGCTGTATCATCAAAATAAATCAGATCAGGATCATACTTGTCAATAAGATCCACAGTCCGGTTATAAAATTTTTCACAATATGCCGGTGAGGGAGGGCAAACCCCATTCCCCCAGCCCCACTGGCGATGAATCATGCCATTGTCGTAACTATTTTCACTCAAAGGATGATTCTGGGCATAGAGGTCCTGCGGATCCAATCCTTCCCACCAGGTGCCTTTCCCTTCCTTTTTACTGAGCTTCCCGTCATAAGGGATACCGGCATATGCCCCTTGTTTATCTGCCCTTTGTGCAGTTTCCATCCAGCTCCAGGTATGCGCAGCGTGTACGCTTACCCCAAAATGTAATCCCTGGTTTTTTGCTGCTTTTACCCATCCGCCAACCAGGTCCTTTTTAGGTCCAACCTTCAGACTGTTCCAGACCGGCTGATACTTACTGTCGTATAGGTCCAGGTTATCGTGATGGTTGGCGAGTGCAATAAAATATTTAGCTCCGGCCTTTTTATAAAGCGCAACAAGCGCATCGGGATTCCAGCTTTCGGCTTTCCATTCGTTGATTACATCCTTGAAACCAAATTTGGAAGGATGTCCGTATTTTTTCAAATGAATATTATACTGCCTGTGTCCTTCTATGTACATATGACGTGCATACCAATCTCCACTCTCAGCCTGGCATTGCGGTCCCCAATGTGCCCATATACCAAACTTTGCATCGCGAAACCACTCAGGCGTGCGGAACTTTTCCAGCGAGGACCATGTAGGCTGAAAAGGACCTTTTATCATCCCTTCTCTACTTTCAGAAAAAGCCTGTAACCTTCCGGGCAACAGCATAGCAGCGCCTGCTATGCCAATTTGTTTGATTAAATTTCTTCTATTCATTGGCTGATATTATTTAGATCATAAATTTTTTCCATCAACACCCACTTTGTTCCGGGAGTAGTTCCCGGTAATAACTGCTGATACTTATCCATTATTTCTTCCCATTTCCGCACTTTTTCATTTGCATGATCCATTTCTTTTTTACGCTCAAAACTAAAAGTATGATCTACTTCCATAATCATGAATAAGCGATTAAACACCCGATAAATCTGCATACTGACGACACCTGCATCCATTATACTATCGGTAATTTCACGCCAGGAATTTGACGGCTTATGCCAGTCCTCATATTCACTCATCATTTGCGGATCGTCTTTCAGATCCAATGCAAGACAATATCTTTTAAATTGTGTCATGACTCTTTGAAATAAAACTAGGTAAATTTTGAGGATTTATATTACTGACATGACTTTCTTTTGCAGTTTCCGGTCTAATGTCAGCTTCACTCCATTTCTTCTCCGCCATCTGCAACCTACCTAAAATTGCCAGGGCCGCCCCTGCTGTCATACGTCCATTTTCAGTAGGCCGGGGCGCAGATAGCACCGGATACGCCGCTTTCAGCTCAGTCTCCACAAAATTCCATACCTCCTCCTTTGTACCCTTTTCTTTAATAGTTTCCCCTGGCACAGGGCGATTTTCAGAAGTTAAAACTTTACCGATAATTGAATACAAATTTTGTCCGAATTCCACAAAATTCAGGAAGGTAAGGAATAGAAACAAAAAGGCAGGCCATGTAGTGGATGACAATCCACACATCAGTGTTTTTTTCATAACAGAAAATTCATTTAATACAGGTGATAAGAATTCCTGGATTATAAAGAAATATTAAGCTTTAGTACTTCGTAACAATCACTATAAATTCACGCTGTATCAAATTTGAGATTTTCTTTAATAACCAGTATTGTACAAAACTAGTTTTGTTTTATACTTTTCCGACATTCAGTAATAACCAGGATGGTATAACATATAAGGATGGACAATTTTGGAAACTATAGCCTATTTAAAAAATATTGAGGTCAAATATAGGTAATGAGATATGGCTGTTTAAGCCTTCTTAGGTGCAATAAGTATTTATTCGAGGTTTAATAATTTAAATACTTCGCGTGAAATATAGTGGCTATTCTCCTTCAATTCGGCCAATGTGCAGAACTGCGTGGCAAGTGTAACCGTTTTTATGCTGCTTTGCCATATTAAATTTATCTGGAAAGGGGCATCTCCATTAGCATTGACCGGAGCTCCTTTCATACATGCAAAGATTCTTTCTGCATCGTTGGGAATACTCCCTAATTGGTAATGGCAGAATGCGGTATAACCCCGAATGGTTTTGATACTTACCTCTATGATATAGGATGCTTTCATAATTGTCACGAAAATCGTTGGCACCCGCTTTTTAAGCAGGTGCCAACATAGGATAAAACAATAACCGGTTATTGAATTTCTATTAAACGAGGCGTTTTTTTCCTGGCCGATTCCGTTTTAGGAACAACGAGTTTTAGGAGCCCGTTTTCATACTTTGCCTCAATGTGATTTTGATCCACCACATCTTTAGGTAGTTCAAAGCTGCGTTGAAACATCTGGTAGCTAAACTCCCTGTGAGTATAAGGATCATTCTCATGGGAATATTGATTTTCCCTGGAAGCTGAAATGGTAAGGGTATTACCCTCCAGCGTAATTTTGAAATCCTTTTTTTCCATACCGGGAGCAGCCACTTCAACTTCAAAACTGTGATCATTTTCCCGAATGTTCACTGCTGGAACTGTCATACTGGTAGAAGAAAAATTACTGTTGCTCCAGTTAAAAAGTTCCCGGCTAAAGAAATCATCAAAGAATGGTAATAAACTTCCATTGGATCTTTTAACGAGTGTCATAAAACCTTCTTTTTAATTGTTAAACAATAGTATAAAGAGCTTATATCAAAGACGACATCAAAGGCCGTACCAGCCAGAAAAAATTTATCCTCATTCATTACAATTTGTCATTCAACAGGAAAAGATGACAGCATTTCGTGTCATTTTTTCTTAGCATTTTCAAGCCCACACCAATCACTGGTGGCAAAATTGCTCGAATCATATTATGTAAAATCGCCTGCATCAATTTGTCCAAGTTTTACATGTTAGGCCCATCACCGCCAGTAACTGACAGTTCGTCTTAATCCCAATGAATTCTGTATTCGCGAATTGTAAGTACAACATGATAAAACGGATGCAAATTAAGACAGGAACCTCCTCATTCGTAGCTATTTCTACTGATAACAACCACCGGTTATATACTATAAATTTTTTGACAATCAAATTGCAATAATGGCCTTGCTGCAACACTGCATATTTCAGTCTTACGACGGCTTTTACATTCATTAATTTAGAATGGAGCTGCCATTAATGATAAGCAGCCTAGATGTGCTGGCTATACCCAAACCCGGCATTGTCTGTCGTATCATAGGTTGCATGGCTAATCCGGCCTATTCATTTAATGCCCGACTCCATCTACCAGTTCTTAAGAGGATGAGAATAATCTGCCTGCAGTTTATGCTCCCCATCAGACTGTTATTGGACTGTGTATTTGTCATCAGTTCTTCCTGGATATGATGATACTGATATCCGATGGTAAACAGCTGCTTTTTGTACCTCTTAAATCCTTTTTCCATACTGGCATTAAAACCAAACGCGTCGGGATAAAGGTATCTCCTGTTATAAGCATTCGCTGTAGTACTATCCTAAACATTCTTTAATAAGGTGCTCCTATCACTTGTATAATGATCTTTGAATACTACAGCTAATCTCCTAACAGCCATTATGGTATCTATAACGTGGGAAGAATCATTAGTACAAAACTATCTGCACAGATATAATACCATTTACCGGTCAACCCGGTAATAAACCACCCATAATGCAACCCTGTTGCACATTCAATCTTAAACTATATTTGCAACATTATTGCAAAACCAACAATAATTAGAGGTGTCTCATGAAACAAAAGACATGGCTGGTAATCAAGATTCTGTTTTTAATGTTCACCAGCCGCACATCAGGACAAGTATGCAATTTTCATATTATTGGAAATATTCTGAACAACAACCAAAAACCCGTTGTTCATGCAAGTATTACACTCAGTAATGGACAATCTTCTATTACAAATAAAAACGGGTACTATGATATCGATTCAGTATGTAAAGGTACATATACCATTACCTGTGCTGCTGACTCAGTTATTTTTCTACAGAGGACTATTTATATAAACAATAACACCACTCTCAATTTTACCTATCACCACATGGAGGGTGATCTTAAAGAAGTGGTAATCAATGCCAATAAAATTCATGACTTAACGACGCTCAATCTGATTGAGCTAGACAAAAAGCAACTTTTTCAATCCGCTGGTAAAACGCTGGGGGAAAGTCTGAAAAATATTCCCGGATTAAACAGTATTCAAACAGGGCCGGGTATTTCCAAACCTGTTATTCATGGGCTACATAGCAACAGGGTACTCATTCTCAATAATGGTGTCAGACAGGAAGGACAGCAATGGGGCAGTGAGCATGCTCCGGAAATAGATCCGTTCATCGCCGGCAACATGACTATTATCGAAGGCGCAGCTAGTCTGAGGTATGGTTCGGATGCCATTGCTGGTGTGATTTTACTGGATCCCCCTGCGCTAGTTAATGATAGGTTGAAAGGCGAAGCAAACCTGGTGGGCGCATCTAATGGCCGAATGGGGGCCATCTCGGGGTTACTGAATGGTGCAGGGTACAATAAATGGGAAGGGATTCAGTGGCGTGTTCAGGGTACTTTGAAAAGGGCTGGTAATTTTAAAACTGCAACATATTACCTTGGTAATTCAGGAATTGATGAACATGATTATTCAGCGACCATCGGGTATCACAAGGTCAATTTTGGCATGTTTGCTTATTATAGCAGCTATCAAAGCAAAATGGGCATCTTTGACGGCTCTCATGTCGGCAACCTAGATGATCTTTACGCCGCATTTGCCCGCCCAAAACCAATTACCCCCTCCTATTTTTCATATAAAATAAACCGAAGCTATCAACAGGTAACACATGACCTATTAAAACTAAATAGCTACTACAGGTTTAAAAACAATAGTCGTGCAGAATTAACTTTTGCCCGTCAGTCCGACCTCAGGAATGAATATGACGTTGACCTTCCTTACAGCGATGATCCGGCAGTATTAAACGCGCCACAGGTGAGCTTCAAAATCAAGACCCACACGGTTGACCTGATTTATCATACCCCAGAGAAAAAACATTTTTCCGGTTCCTATGGTATAAATGGAATCACACAGGGCAATGTATTTAAAGGCATCCGTTACCTAATTCCTAACTTCAGGAACTATGGAAGCGGTATATTTGGAATTGAAAAATACAACAGAGACAAGTGGACATTTGAAGGCGGCCTAAGATACGATTACCGCTGGCTGAGAGTATATAGACGCAATGACAACTCCCTTACTGTCTATACACAAACTCATACATATAATAACTTAACCGGGAGCGCCGGAGCTACCTTCCAGATTACCCCTGATCTTTCTGTCAGTGCAAATACAGGCAGCGCCTGGAGAGCTCCGAGTGTAAGTGAATTATACATTAAAGGGATTCATTTAAGTGCCGCATCATACGAGATTGGTGATTCTACCTTGCAGTCGGAGCGTTCTATCAATAACAGTATAAGTTTTAAATACACTGGCCAAAAATTGCTTGTTCAACTCAACCTGTATGACAATGAAATTAATAACTACATCTATGCCAAACCTTCTCTCACAGGTATTACCCTTGTAAGCGGCACTTATCCGGTCTTTCAGTACACACAAGCGAATGTCAGACTAAGAGGTTTGGATGCAGAAATAAATTACCAGCTATTAGCGCCGCTGGCCATTATTTCGAAAACTGCTATTGTACGAGGGTATAATAAAACTATTCATGACTACCTCATTTTCATGCCTGCTGACAAATTCGATAACACCTTAAAATATCAAATACCCAACCGCAGCAAATTCAAACAGAATTTTATTAACCTACAATATGTTTATACCGCCAGACAGACAAGGGTGCCACCAAATAGTGATTATGCAGCACCACCAGCCGCGTATGGACTGCTCAATTATTCTATGAGCACTCAACTGCCACTTCACAAAAATTTGCTGGACATCAGCTTCTCTGTAGACAATCTTACCAACGTAGCTTACCGGGATTACCTGAACAGGTTCAGGTATTACGCCGACGATTTAGGTATCAGTTTTATACTGCGAACCAAACTTACATTTTAATTAAATCCAAATTCAATAAGTATGAAAAAAATCCTGATCACTGCATCATTGATGGTAGCATTTGCAACCCTTATGAATTCCTGTAAAAAAGATGAGACAGCCGTAGCACCACCTGTTCCGGGAAATGAGTTTCTGACTACTGTTGGTTTAAAAGTAACAAATGCGAATGATGCAACAGACGTTCAATATGCTTATTGGACAGACACTACGCTTATTTCAAATCCTCCTGACAGTATCAATACACCGGTACTGAACCTAAAAGCCGACAATAAATATAATGTTGAGGTATTATTTCAGGACCGTACGACTACTCCTATCGGAGACGTAACTGAAGAAATCAAAGAAAGGGAGAATTACCACCTGATATGCTTTACTTCTTCTCCCAGTCTTAACCTTACTGTAGCACGTACAGATAAGGATACAAACACCCCGGCATTAGAGGTAGGTCTCACTGACCTGTTTACTACCGGCGCTGCTGGAACAGGAGAACTAAATGTACAATTAAGACATCAACCAAATGTAAAAGATGGTACATGCCAACCTGGTTCAACTGATGCAGATGTAAACTTCACTATTAATATTCAATGATTTCAAAATTTACTTGTAAACTATGAAGAAAATAATTTACGGCTTTTCAATATTGAGCCTTTTAAGCATATCCATTTTGTCAGATGCACAGGATAAAAAACCCACTAAAACCGGGGGTAAAAGCTTTATTGCCGTTACAGGCGGTTTATCTACCGTAGGTGGCAATTATGCTAAAGGTGATTACTACAATAGTCAATCTGGTTTTGCAAAAACAGGTTTCAATTTAGGTATTACCGGTGCCTGTTTTTTCAAAAACTCTAACTGGGGAATTGGCGGTCATTTCTTTTACACACATTATGGATTTAACAATTCGCAGGGAATGGCAGAAGGTTATAAAGAAGATTTTGATATAGATAGCTCAACTGTATACATTAAAGGACAAAACCAGAATTTAAATTTTCTCATCGGCCCATATTATAATTTCTCCTTTGGTAAATTAAGTCTGGATATCCACGCACTGGCTGGATTAACCCATGCCACCCTTCCGGGAAATGAAGTTTACCTGGAAGACGGCATAGGCAATCAACTCATTCAAAAAAAGTCTACAGCCAGTGTATTGGGACTGGAAGGAGGTTTCAATCTGAAGTATGCAATCACCCAACATTTTGGTGTGTTGATTGGAGCTAACTACAACTATGCTAAACCAAACTTCAAGGTAGTCAATGAAAACAGAAATGTAAATGCGGGAAGGAAAATTGATAAATACAACGAAGCAATAGCTGGTATACAAGGTAATATTGGGGTGTTTTACAGCCTTTAATGCCCGATCACGTAATAGAGGAAAAGATCAACTGATGAAAAATACGCTAAAGATCGTCTAGCATAAACAAGGTAGTTGATCGCATCAATCAGATATAATATACGCAATAAAGCCTGGCAGTCCTGCCGGGCTTTTTTATAACATCTTAAAAGCGCCTCAGTTCCTCTGACGAGCGTACCTTTCCTGCACTCAGCTTACCGCCCATCTGGTATTGAAAAGTAAAAGCTATCCACCTTGAATCTGATGCATTTCGACGTTCATTTTCGACCAACTTACTCAATGACTTCCTGAACGTCCGGTTTGTGTGAAACAAATCCGAAAATGAAACTTTCAAATCCAGTTTTCCCTGCAGAAGTGATTTCTTAAAACCTCCATCCAGTGAAAATTGGGAACAAGTTCTTTAAATATCGTATAACTCAGGAGATGTTTATTGGAAAGTTAACTTGGCAATAATTTGTCCAGGTAAATAGAAATACTAATGTAAAATAAGGACTGATGATAATTGACTTGCCAGGAATCCACTTATCGGGTAAGACGTATAACTAATCTTTGTGGAAGGTTCCATCC
This sequence comes from [Flexibacter] sp. ATCC 35208, assembly GCF_001975825.1. GTDB lineage: Bacteria > Bacteroidota > Bacteroidia > Chitinophagales > Chitinophagaceae > Chitinophaga. Next base: position 6,126 of record NZ_MTKN01000085.1, on the reverse strand, counting down.
TCCATCCCCTAATGAACTGAATGGGACTTATTAACAACAGATCCCAGCGATTCTTATAAGAAAAGATGGCATTCTGGGCGATTAATTGCGACGAAGCACTATCAATTTTCCCTGCACGCTGTTCTTCTTTGTAATAATATTTATCTGGCCTGCAATACCCGCTACATGTAATTCTGCTCCAGGTTTATTGATTGTCTGTATGTGGCCTAAATAATCTGATGACTTGCCGTTCAACAAATTCGATAACTGTTGCCCACTAAGGTAGATTATTTTTCCATCAATCATGATATGTCTCCCTGGCATAAGGAATTTCATATCAGCAGTTTAATTGTTTCAAAAAACAGGAGTAATAGTTGTATTCCATATTAAATCCATTCTTTTGCGGGCATTCAATTATTTTATTGCAACTTAGTTGCGAATAAACAAACTAAACAGTACTTTTGCAACATTGTTGCACACAAATAATACTGTCATGAGAAGAAGAGACTTTTTTAGAAATACTTCCATCACACTGCTCGGTAGTAGCTTTTTCCCTATACATAAGTTGCAGGCGAAAAATTACCCTCCTAAAACTGCCAGGAATATCATCTTTATGGTGAGCGATGGTATGAGTATAGGTACTCTGAATTTGGCCAGTCTGCTTTTGCAACGTAAAGAAGGCAGGCAAAGCCATTGGTTGAGCCTATATGAAGAAGAAAAAGTATCAAGGGCATTAATGGATACCGCCTCCCTCAGCTCACTCATTACAGATTCTGCAGCCGCCAGTTCTGCCTGGGGAGGAGGTGTCAGAGTTAAAAATGGAAAACTGAATGTGAGTGAAGATGGTACCCATCATACCCCCATTTTACAAAAATTTAAAGCTGCCGGTAAAGCTGTTGGTTGTGTAACTACCGTTCCAATTACACATGCTACTCCCGCAGGTTTTAGCGTTACTAATGCAAGCCGGGGTGACATGCATGAGATAGCTGAACAATACCTTCCATTGAAATTTGATGTCATGATGGGTGGCGGACGTGAATATTTCCCACCTGGTCTCTTAGCCCGTTATGAAGCTACGGGGTATACAGTAGTGAAAAACCGTGATCAGATGCTGCAACTTAATAAGACACCTGCATTGGGTATATTCAATGAAAACGGTTTACCATATGCACTGGATCATATACAGGATATCACTTTACAGCAAAACATACCCACTCTTGCAGAAATGTCCAAAACCGCAATTGAGTTACTTAACAAAAACAAACAAGGATTTGTCCTGCAAATAGAGGGAGGAAAAGTAGACTGGGCTGCACATGCCAACGATGCCGGTGCACTTATCTATGATCAGATAGCATTTGACAATGCCATTAAGGTTGCCATCGATTTTGCATCTAAGGATGGAAATACCATGGTCATCATCACTACCGATCATGGCAATTCTAATCCAGGCTTATTCTATGGTGACAATGCCAATCAGCAGTTTGACAAATTGCAACATTACCGTTACACAAATGAATGGATATTAAATGGTGTAAACAAATCCTTTACACCTGCCCAACTAATTGAAAGGATTGAGGCCGCACAAGGAATCGCTATTACTAAAGATGAGGCAGCATCAATATTGGTACATTATGAACAATTGGACGAGGCTGGACTGTACAACCCCCGCAAACTTCCTTTCAGGCAACTCGCAGCCATACAATCAGGCTATACGTCTATAGGCTGGGGCGCAATGGATCATTCTGCCGACTATGTAGAACTGGCTATTTATGGCCCCGGGCGAGACCTAATTAAACCATTTATTAAAAATACAGATCTGCACTACCTGATGCTGCAGGCTACCGGTATAAAGAACAATTAAAAAATGGAAAATGTTTATGAATACTGATTACAGGAGCAGATTGGATGCCATCGGCATTGCTGCGTCTTTTGCATGTGCCATACATTGCGTGTTACTACCTGTTTTGTTTACTACACTAACATTGTTTGGTATCGAGTTCCTTGACAATATATATATCGAAACCACTACGATCCTGATTTCTATGAGTGCCGGATCGTGGGCACTATTTAACGGTTATAAAAAACATCATAATACGGTATTAATAATATTATTTGTAACGGGGCTTATTCTTATGATTGCAGGAAATCTTGTTCCCTCCCAATACACTGACATATTATGCAAGCTGGCTGGCAGCCTTCTAATAATCATTGCCCATCTTAAGAATGTCAAACAATGCCGGCACAAATAAGAAAATGGCTGCTCATCATAATATTCATTTACATCATATTAAACCTGCGTACAGCCTGTGGATGCAGACCTCCCTCTGTTCTAAAGAAAATGTTGTTTACACCGGGATCGGTAAAATTTAAAATAATATACAAAAATGCTCCGGGCACTTCACCTGCAATTCGCATATAACACAGAAACGGTATTCAATTACCCTGATATCACCTGCAATAAGGATTCTCCCGTTCTTATAACAGGTAAATCGGGAACAGGCAAGACGACACTCCTCCATTTACTCGGCTGTCTGCTAAGACCTGCAGGCGGTCAGCTAATAATTGATGGTACGGATACTACCCTATTACGCGATAAAAAACTGGACAAATTCAGAGGCCGGCATATTGGCATTGTTTACCAGTCTTCTCACTTTATGAGTGCCTTGAATGTAATAGACAATATCCTGTTACCCAGGTTTTTTACACGGGCTACCGCAGATACCGGCAGAGCAGTTTTACTGGCAGAAAGGCTACAGATAGAGCACCTTCTGCACAAACGGCCTTCAGAATTAAGTAATGGAGAACAGCAACGGGTATCAATTGCCAGAGCATTGATCAACAACCCGCAACTATTACTGGCCGATGAACCTACCAGCAGCCTTGATGATGACAATGCCACCCGCGTCGTGCAATTATTACAGGAACAGGCCATGATTAGCCAGGCTACGCTTATCGTAGTCTCTCACGATGCAAGATTGAAACACCATTTTTCAAACCAGGTATATCTTGCCAGATGACTGCAAAAATCATTTTCAGAAACCTTATCCAGCATCCGCTATCTACTCTGCTTAGTTTATTACTGCTCACGTGTGGCACTGGTATCATCTCTATGTTGCTGGTTACCCAGCATCAGCTGGAAACAAAAATGGATAATGACCTGCAGGATATTGACATGGTGGTAGGAGCCAAAGGTAGCCCTTTGCAATTAGTGCTATCTGCTGTCTACCAGGTAGATGCTCCGGTTGGCAATATTTCTCTGGAAGATGCGGATAAACTATCAAACCTTCCCCTCATTAAACAGGCCATCCCATTGGCATATGGTGATTCCTATCAATCGTTCAGAATAGTAGGTACAGACAGCAATTACCTGAAGAAATACAACTGCCGGTTTAGGGAAGGTCAAATCTTTACTACTACCATGGAAGCTGTCATTGGCAGTCAGGTGGCAACACATACAGGGCTAAAAACCGGAGATTCTTTTGTGGGGATGCATGGACTAGGGAATACAGGTCATGCTCATGCTGAATTTAAATATAAAGTAACCGGGATCATGGCAGAAAATAATAGTGTGGTAGACAACCTGATCCTGACAAATATTGCTTCCGTCTGGAAAATTCATGAACACCATGATGACGATCACAACCATGTCGAAAAACAGATTACAGCTTTATTGATAAAATACAGAAGTCCGCTTGCCATGATTTCACTGCCACGCATGGTAAATGAAACAACGCCCATGCAGGCAGCTATTCCACAGCTGGAAATAAAACGCTTGTTTACCCTTATGGGCATTGGTATTAAAACATTACAAATCATCGCACTTGCGATTGTATTGCTATCAGGTATCAGTGTTTTCATTGCCCTTTATTCCAGGCTGAAAGAGCGTAAGTACGAACTAGCCCTTGCCCGGGCTATGGGTAGCAGTCGTTGGCTTATTAGCTGGTTCCTATTGTGTGAGGGACTAATCATGGTTATTATCGGATTTGTCACAGGTATTATGTTAAGCCGTTCCGGCTTATGGATGTTAAATAAATATGCCGGGCCAAAGTACCATATTAATGTATTTACAACGACGGTATTACCTGAAGAATGGTACCTGCTGCTGGCAACTATCCTGCTGGGAATTGTAGCGGCTGCATTACCAACAGTAAAAGCATTTCAACTGAACATTTCAAAAACCCTTGCCCATGAATAAAATGTTGCTAACAATACTGCTTACCATCCATCCAGTTGCAGAGCAGGAAAAGCCACTAAAGGCAAGCTGGTTCACCCTGCTGAATATTAAATATGAAGAGAAATATCTGAATGACATAAAAGGGTATATGCTCTTTCCAAAATTCCCCCAGAATGTAAAAAATCTGGATGGGAAACTGGTGGAAATCACAGGCTTTGTCATACCAGTAGATAAAACCGGGGCATCACTTGCACTATCCGCCAACCCATATGCCAGCTGTTACTTCTGTGGCGGTGGCAGCCCCGCATCTATCATTACCGTAAAACTTAAAAAAAGGAATACCGGTTATGACATAGATGACTACAAAAAATTTAGAGGCAAGCTAAGATTGAATGCCACTGACATCAATGAATTTTATTACGTTTTAGAATTATCAGAGGAGGTAAATTAATTTATGAAACAAATACAGCCTAAACCGGTCACAATTATCACAGGATTTTTAGGTGCAGGAAAGACCACCTTTCTAAACGAATTGCTCATAGCTGAGAAAAGAGGTAAATACGCTATCATTGAAAACGAATTCGGAAAGGAATCCATAGATGGAGAACTTGTGATGGAGATATCAGATAATATCTTCGAGATGAGCAGCGGCTGCCTATGCTGCAATCTTAATGAAGATCTTGTGGCTCTCTTAATTGATCTTTCCAATAAAGCCTCCGCTTTTGAAGAACTGATCATTGAGACCACAGGAATAGCCGATCCCTCTTCTGTAGCCCTACCATTTCTAATTGATCCCATCGTAACACGTTACTACCAGTTGCAACGGGTGATCTGCCTGGTAGACGCAAGAAATATTTCATACGAACTGGCTACTACCGAAGAAGCCCGGAAACAAATCAGCTTCAGTGATATCCTGCTTATTTCAAAAACAGACCTGGTGTCTGACGAAGAACTGGCAGGTATACATAACTTACTAAAAGAAATAAATCCATTTGCAATCATATTATCCGGAACAAAAGATCATTTTCCTCACAAGGAAATGATGGATTATATCAGGAAACAAAATGAACATTATAACGGGCAGGAAACCAAAACAGAAAAACATCACCATAGTTTATCCTCACTTACGTTGACTTTTGACAAGCCTTTTGACATTCCTAAACTACAGCATACAATGATGGTATTCATGGCAGTACAGGCCAAAGATATTTATCGTGTAAAAGGAATTGTTTACGGGTTTGGCGAAAATGAAAAATATATCTTACAGTCAGTAGCAGAGTACCTGGCCATGGCCCCCGGTAATCAATGGCAGGAAGGAGAAATCAGAAGAAGTAAAATAGTATTTATCGGGAAAAATCTTAAAATGAAAGGATTTGAACAATTGCTGTCTCACGCACTCTACTAGCAACAGTTCTGACAAAGGCCCTTCACCCTGTAAAATACCTGTCTTACAATATTCCCATCCTGTATGGTATTGGGAATCAGCACACCAGCATCGGAAACGGTAATAGTCCTGCATTTTTCGCACTGAAAATGCAGGATACTACTATTATGCAAAGCGATACAATATTGCAGACTTCTGCCACACAAAGGGGAAATACAAAGTACCCTCCGCTCTACAAACAGCTGCAAAGTCCGGTAAATAATAGACCGGCTCATTTTATTTTTCAATGAACAGTTTATTTCCTTATTAGTCATGGAATATCCATTCCTCAGGATAATTTCGAGGATAGCCTTTCTTGTTGGAGTAACCTTTAAGCCACCTTCCGACAGGAGCATTTCAGCTAAAGTCGTATTTTTATTCCTCGCCATAATTGCATCAAAGATGCAATTTACTGTTTTTTTTTAAATACGCTGTTCCTTGAATATCAAAATCGGCCCCGAAGGTGTCTTTAATAAATCATTAATAAATTGGAGTGGATCAATCTTTCTCTCATGAGCTATTTCAATTCAATCTATGAAGTTGTTTATAC
>NZ_MTKN01000084.1 GCF_001975825.1 [Flexibacter] sp. ATCC 35208 | reverse complement strand
TAGGGTTACTCTGTTGTTGGCTGATTTGCACCAGCAGGGTACCTTCCTGCTCATTAATGCCTTCTACCTGCCAGTGCAGGCGGTTATTGAATAGTATGCGAATGATGTCCAGTAAAACATCGTTGGGAATAGTGTATGAACTGGTTGTAGCCGGTTTGTTAGCAATTTGCATGGGGATGTGTTTTTTAGTTCTTAATCCATCAGCGAGATACCGGTTGCAGTATGCTGGTTATCGCCAATAGCTTTGTGATGGTCTTGTTTGTTCCGCTTCTTCCACTTCTTTACCTGTTTTTTCAGCCTTGCCTTTTCAGGGTCCTGGGCTGGCGGTTGCGGGTGCCTTTGTGTATATAACCAATAAACCAGCAGGCAGAGACCCGCTACAATGATCAGCGGATGAGCCAATAACTTATACCATTGCTGTACCCCCTCCTTTTCTGTGGGTAACACAACAGATAGGCGGTTTAACAGGTCCTGCAGAGCTATAGACGTTTTGGGGGCTTTCTCCCTTGCCGCTGCTGGATCAGGTGGTGATTGTTTTGAGTCAGGTGTTATTGTTGACATACAGGTTGGGTTTACCGGTAAACGGAAGTGATGTTTTACGTTTACCGTTCTGTATGCAAAGATGAGAATAGAAAGAGGGCTGGTATCCCCCTATAGGGATACCTATGTTTTAAAAATAGATAGTAGGCTTCAAGTGAGGATACCGTTTAACGGTAAGCTGTTTGTATTAACGGTAAGCGGGAGCTATTATTTCCTGATCCGTTTTTCATGCTGCCGGATATCTTCATCAATAAGGGCAACAGCACTGTCCAGATGAAGAACCGTAAAGTAAGGGCGAATGTATTGAAGGTCTGCCAGCAATTGCACTCCGGCTTTGTGATCAGGTATTTTAGCGTATTTCTTATAGATGTCTGAGTTTTGCAGTATGGTAAACTTTATCCCTGTTAGCAGGTGAGCCAGTCTAACTACATCACTGATGTTGCCATTATCCCGGTGTTCTGTCTGAAAGCCTGCTTTGAGCAGGTAATATAAGGTCAGTAATTGCCGGTAACGGGTTGCCTCTTTATCCGGTTCTTCAGCAGCAGGTGCAGCTACGGTTTCTATGTCAAGCCCCTCCGGCTCTTTTTGCAGGTATAGGAAATGAATGGCCCAATCCAGCACGTTTTGACAGAGTTGGAGAAATTGCCCCCTTTCATCTGCTGATAAGGATTGTTCAGTTCCAGGTAAGCTGTTGTATACCTCACAGGAATAAATTTCTTTTTCTACCAATACGGTATTATCATAAAAATAAGCGTGAAAGCTCTTACTCACATAAGGTTTAAGGGTTTTGCCATAACGTTTGAGTAACGCTAAATCCTTTGCTTTGTACTGATGCCAGAATTGATCGCTATGAACACCCTGCTGCCTGGCCAATTGTACAAGACTTAGCAGGTGTTCGGTAATTTCCAGTTGTTGCAATAAGGTGTAGTGCTCCATTATTGACTCGTAGTCATGCTGGAATTTTTGTACCAGAAGCGGGGCCACATGGTTGCGGGGTGAGTTTAAGGGAGTTTCTTTCGTAGGCATGCTACTAATATAATAAAAAACGGCAATAGTTTTCCCTCCCTTATTTGCCGGGTAACTCACCCCGGCTTGTTCCTCTCTTCCTCCTTTGTGAAGGACAAGAACACCTTTGTGGCTTTTACAATTATAGGATCATTGGTATGCAGAAAATCGTTTACCGATACGTGGTTAACGTAAAACTGCACCAATGCCTGCAAGGTACATTGAGTAATTTCTGTAAGAATATAGCTGTCATGCGTGTGGCGCAGGGTAAGTCGCTTTTTCATATGGTTATTATTTATTGCCGGTTATTGTGCTTGTGCAGTTGCTGATACCATTCATTTATCAGGGCTGTATAGCTCTTTGTATGATCTGCCTCACTTATCAGCGCGATTGTCTGTTGGGTATAGTATATACATATTTCTCTTTTAACCTTGTCCGGTATCGCTGTAATGTGAATTGTATGCGTATAGGCAGCAAACACCGATGTGGCTAAAGAATAAATATCTTCTTCCTCTTTTAGTAAATAGGAGACAATCAGAATATGATCTATCCAGAACTGGATAGCTTCCTGCTCATCCACTCCCAGTTGCTTACAAGCCATTTGGAATGTTGCTGGCAGGAATATTTCTATTGTCAGGTTTGGCCCTGATCTTTCAAGATTTACAGTGGGGCGGTTAGGCTGTTGTCTCATGTGTAGTTGTTATAGGGAATACAATTGGTTGGGCTTTATCAAGTTCTTGTAGCTTTGCCTGGTAAAGGGATTCGGCTACGGACATTAATTCCTTTATCCTGTCTATAAGGATAGCAGCCTTTTCAGCAGATACAGTATAATCTTCTTTATAGCGGGCATCCGAATAGGCTTTATTTAACAGGTTGAATAGTTCCGTTTCTTCCCTCGTCAATCGGGGGAAAATAACGGATGGCTCCATACTGAAGTTATCAATCAGGGCTAGTAAGCGGGAAAGGTTATGGGTGGTTGACCGGTAGCCGGTAATTCCCCTTAATAACGCCATACAGGTATGTTGTGCTGCCTGATGCAGGTTAAATACAGCCTGCTCTGGCCAGTTGTCCTGCTGGCAATCAGTAGCTGTCTTGAAAAACCGTTGGGCGGTAGTAAAACACCGGTTCCATTGGGTAGTAATCCGGGTTTTCATCTCTTCTTTCGTTGGTTCAACGGGCAGTTCCGCAGTCAATGGCTTTCCACTAATGTAAACAGGTACGGCTTTACGGTAAACGGTCGTGTCAAAACGATAACCGGCAGGCAGCCCTTCCATAAATGCTGCATATTTCTGCACCATACAGGTGATTTCACAGGGTAATGATGCCGCTTGCTGCTCTATTAACTGGATAAGCTCATATTCCGGTCGTTTTTCTGTATCTGTGGTTAGGATCAGCAAGTCAAAGGTTGTCGGGAATATCGTTTCCCGGTAACCTTCCCCCGGCCAGAAGCAACTCCAATCCTGCATAATGGTAGTACGGGTGCCTAAGCACCAGATCAGTTCCGGTTGCAGAACAAGCAGGATTTTCTCTATCAGCTTTGCCAGTTGTATGACCTGCTGCTTGGAAAGATGGGGTAAATGTGTGCGCATAGGTACTTTTTTAGGTTGTTTAGAGGGCGGTTTAACGATAAATGGGAAGGGTTAACGTAAAAACGGTATTTCCCCGCTCGCTTTGCACAGCAAGAATACCGCCCAAAGCCTCTGCATACTGCGCGCTGAGAAACAGTCCTAGCCCGGTGCCTGCCAGGCCATTGTCTAATCTTTCGTAGGGCATAAATAAACGGGAGGCTTTATCCGGCGGGATTTCCATGCCCTGATTGATAACCTGTAGATATATTACGTTACTTTCCAGACTGCACTTTACGGTAATAACAGTACCGGGATGGCTGTATTTAAGCGCATTGGAGAGCAGATTTTGCAGTATCTGCCCAAGTTTTACAGGGTCTGTGGTAACCTGTATATTTTCCAGCGAGGGATGCAGTATAAGGCAAATATCCTTTTGTTGCAGGGCCGCAGTCCTTTCCTGTTGGCGAACGACCGGTGTTATCCATAACTGGAAATCAATCTGGCAGTAGACAGGTGTAATATCCAGTTTACCGTTATGGAATTTTACGGTAGCAAGCATATTGTCCAGTATATGTAAGGTATCCAGGGTTGTAGTTTCCAACGCCTGAAAGAAGGCTTCCGACTTGCTGCCTTCGCGGATATACCGGCAAACCTGGACAGTGCCGGCTACCTGTGTGCGTAGTTCATGGGCAAACATACCGAGGAACAGCTCTATAGTCTGTGAGGCGCTTTTTTGAGCTAAAGCAGCCGGTGGTAATGGGGTAATAGTGTTGTTTTCAAATGAGATCGGCATAACTGGCTAGTTTAATGGTGTTAAGGGAGATGGTTGTCCATAACAGTTCCGGTAGCGTATTGCACTACTGGCGGCTGTTGGATACCTTATTCGTGTGGTAAATTACCATCCCCGGTAACCGTACCCCACTAAGCAAGCCTGTGCATTAACAAAAATTAGTTGTATTTTACCGGACAGTTAACCGGGAATAACCCTTGGTATCTCACCAGCCCGGATGAAGTAGGACACCAAATTATTAGTTTTCAATATCTTTGTGACTATGACAATTACCAGTATGCCTGAAAAAGTACACCAAGGACGCGCGGTAAAACGCCTTAGAGAAATCCTGCATATTAAACAGGATGTATTGGCTGATGCCCTCAATATCAGCCAGCAGAGTGTTTCTTTATTGGAGACCAAAGAAACCATTGAGCCGGAACAGTTGGAGTTGATTGCAAAGACGTTGAAAGTGCCGGTGGATGCAATTAAGAATTTTAATGAAGATGCGGCCATTTATAATATTCAACACAATTATGAGGGAGCAAACACTAATGCCTCCAATGTTATTAACGGAACAGGAAACTACCATAATTGTACGTTTAACGCACTTGATAAGTGGGCAGAGGCCGTAGAGGAAATAAAAAAGCTGAATGCTGCTCTTCTGAAAGAAAAGGATGAGAAGATCGCTATGCTGGAAAAGATGCTTTCAGAAAAGAAAAAATAAAAAAAATATTTACATTCGTTTATTAAGGCCACCTATAGAGATTTCAGGGTGGCTTTTTTATTTAAAATTAATTACGTTTTATTGTTGACATTTTGCAAGGCCTATAGGTAAAATAAAATAATCAGTATGAGATATTTGATACTAAATAATAATAGTAATGTTTCCTACGATGATAGTGATGCCGATAATGTAAAAGTCTATATTGATGGAAAAGAACATGACTTTAAAGACAGTAAAGAAAATCGTGTAGACTATGCTATTGCAACAAAAAGAAATAAATACTCACAAATATTAAGTAATCAATTCGAAAATCTATTGCTACTTACAGGAGCAGGTTCATCAATTGGCTGGGGAGCTTCAGGTAAGGTTGGAAAATCAATGGTCAATTTATGGGACGATGCAGAGAGCTTACTAACTAAACAAGTATTTGATAAACTTCTTGAAAAAATTGGATACAATGAAACGTGGGCAGATGGCTCAATCGTAAAGAACCTTGAGAAGGTTCTATCAATGGCGACACCTGCCATACCTTATATCCCAAAAGCAGACATAGATATTGAAGATTGCGTAAGCAAAATAAAGGATTTCATAAAAGAAGCCTGCCAATTGGATATACCACCTAATTCACCACATACTTTGTTACTGAATAAAATTACAAAAAGAAAAGTTACGCTGCCTCGATTTAAGTTGTTTACCTTAAATTACGATTTGATGTTTGAACAAGCGGCATGCGAAAGTAATTTTGTAGTAATTGATGGTTTTTCGTTTTCGCACCCAAGAACTTTTAGCGGTCGTAACTACGACTATGATATTGTTTCAAGAAACAAAAGCAGGGTAAAAGAGGAAGACAACTTCATTCAAAAAGTATTTCATTTATATAAACTACACGGCTCGGTAAATTGGGAAAAGAATAGTGATAAAATCATTCAAAAGGTAAATCCATCTCATCCTTTAATGATATATCCACACCAATCCAAATATGAAAGTTCTTACGAGCAACCATATTTCGAAATGATGTCAAGATTTCAAACAAATCTTAGAAAAGAAAACGTCCTTTTAATAACAATTGGATTCAGTTTTGGCGACAAGCATATTGTCACAGCAATTATTGAAGCGTTAGAGCAGAATCCAAGTTTTCAATTGATGATTATTAACAGAGGAATTGATGAAACCAATGAGAATCTAAAGCCATTTATTAATGCCGCAAAAAAATATTCTAACATTTCCATTGTCGCTGAGACATTTGAAGACTTTTCAAAAAATTATCCTGATCTTAAATCTTATAACCAAGAAGATGCTAGGCAAATTATAATTAATATACCAAATTCTTAGTATGAGTAATAGTCCCTTTAGTCATAGTCACTTCCTTGGATATATCAATTTTGTATCCCCAGCATTTGTCAAGGTACATTTTCCATCTTCTGTTTTGATGAAAACATTTGTCCATCATGCGGAAGTTTTACGTGGCGGACTTGTCGGCAATTATATCGTAATTGAAGGAGAGGATAAAGGCTTTTTGGGGAAGATATTAGAGATTTCGTTACCTGAAAAGGAAAGGTTAGAGTTGAGCGAGAAAACATTTTCAACTAAAGCATTCCATCCTGTGGGCCGAATAGAAATCCTATTAGCTTTTGATTTGTTCAATCCAAGCGTAATAGAAAAAGGAATAAATAGCTTACCCTTAATCGGCTCGAAAGTTTTCATCTGTTCATCAGAATTTTTGTCAACACATTTTAAGACTTTCGGAATCAAACCCGAAAATATAGAATATTCACCTACGTTCAGGCTAGGGAGTTTGATTTATGACAAGACCGTACCTGTGGATATTTCCCTCCAAGCGATTTTCAGCAGACATTGCGCAGTTATTGGGACTACAGGTGGAGGAAAAAGTTATACGATAAGCAAATTTGTAGAGGGTATAATTGAGACAGGGGCAAAAGCTATTATTTTAGACCCAACAGGCGAATACTCTACATTTGATATTCATCCAAAAGTAGAGCATTCTATTCTAATTTCCGAAAGTTATTTCCCCTACCAGAGCCTAACAATCAATGATTTATTTGTTTTATTCAGGCCATCTGGCCAGGTTCAACAGCCAGTACTTTTAGAAGCAATCAAATCATTGAAGGTTGCCCATTGTCTAATGAATGACATTCCTTCAAACGGACACAGTAATGATGGCACTCATGATAAATTCGTATTCAGAGGGCAACAAGTGATAGTAAATAACGGACTAATTGTAAAACAAGGCAATTTAACGGCGGCATATAACAACGCTTACTTCACGTACAAACAGATAATTGAGGATTTTTCTATTAATAATTTCAGTATCAGCTTGCTTCATAGGCAAATTGGTAATGAATGTTTTCAGATCTCTAATGACCGATGGTCCATTTCACGAGATGAAAGAAATTATGGTAATGCGACAAGCCTAATAATGCGAGTAAACAATGTCATATCCGATAACAATTATGCTGGTATGTTTGGGTTTAATTCACCAACAACAAATAATCTCATTACTAAAATAAACAACTTTTTATCAGATTCAGATAAAAATATTTTAAGAATTGGATTTGAAAATGTACCGTATAATTTTCAAGTACGAGAAATATTAGCTAATGCGCTAGGCAGATATTTACTAAGTAAAGCAAGAACAAATACATTTAGAACAAAACCCATGATACTTTTTGTAGATGAGGCACATCAATTCTTGAATAAAAAAGTGAAAGATGAATATTTTGAAAGTACAGAGCTAAATGCTTTTGATAATATAGCAAAGGAAAGCCGAAAATATGGTCTTTTTCTATGCCTATCCACGCAAATGCCAAGAGACATTCCCGTTGGAACACTAAGCCAAATGGGTACATTTATTACACATAGATTAATCAACCACCAGGACAAAGAAGCAATTGCGAGTGCTTGTTCAACAGCCAATAAAGAAACTCTTTCATTCTTGCCATCTTTAGGTTCGGGAGAAGCTATTATTATGGGTGTCGATTTTCCAATGCCAATATCAGTCAAAGTGGATTTGCCAACAATTACACCCAAGTTTGATACCCCCAAATTTACCAAAGTAATAGACGTTCAAGTGTGACTAGACATTTTTTACTAAGCAGCTAGCATCAAAATGATGAAAAATGTCGATTAGATTATACAGTATGCAAATTACATTTAAACTATACAGGCCTTTTTGAGTTGGTGCGGTATTGTTTTCCCGTAATTAAGCCGATGTAGTATTGCTCGTTTAAATAACTTAATATATCTCGGCATTCCTTTTGATTTTGAGGAAAAATAATTTTTGAATTCTTGTCAAGTTCAATCTTCAATTTGAATTTCTTAGCTGTCCGCTGAATTTTTTTTGTATTTGCATTATCTAACACCCCACTTTTTAGAATGAGGGTAATATGCTTTCGGATAATTGAGTTAGCATTATCTAATAGCCAATTTTCATCCATTAAGACATAAGAATTGGCCGAAAAATTTTTCATATCACCATCTGTAGCTTCATGGTAAAATTCAATAAGGCTAAATATTTTGTTAGCGTTTGCATATGAATGAAAAAAGAATTGTCCGCCTTCATATATAGCATTTACTGTATTATCAACCATAAGAACATCATCTTTCAGTTCTCTAAAAAGACCATTACTAAAGAACAAAAGGTGTTTATTGATCAATAACTTTCTTCTATCGAAATTCTGAAAATAATATCTTTTATTGTTCGAATCATACCAAAAAATAGATTTAATTTTATCATGTTTTAAATCCAGCAATTCTAGTCCTAGCGGATTAGCAACTGCCGCATCTAATTCTTTTGGAAGCGCAAATGGTTTAATGACATATACTTCATCGACATCTAATAACGAATTACCATCGAAGGAGATTTTATCCATTGCCATTAACGCTTCTCCGTTTGTTATAAAAATATTTCCGAAACTATCTGTAGCAGCGGGGTCAAGTCCGACTTTTTTGACCTCGCCATTCTCAAGCAAGGCATAAAAATCATTATTTTTTTGTGTTACGCTCATGATACTCATATAGTGGTATTGATAAGCATGCTATCGGCTAATCTAATACAAGAAGTGACACTTTCCGGCGTTCTCACGATCTTTCTTGAAAGTAATAGAAATGTTACTTCTTTTCTCGTTTGCACCTCGTAGTATATGTAACCGCAAAGTCGCAATATTAGGTTATAATGATAAGAATTATGTAACGTAATTGACCAAATAATAACACCCCCTGTATAAAATAGGAGATAATATATGTCTTTTATTTCAGTGAAGTAAATCTTGCTAAATGGCAATAGATAACTAAATATTATTGGAGTGAAGTTGATGTCAGCTGGCTTTACTTGTTTCAGATCGATTCTTGTATGATCGAGAGTTCTCCTTGCAATTCGGGGTATAGCAGTACATAAAATTATTATTGATACGCTAACAATCAAAAGATAGTTGATAGAGATGAAGTTTTCAAATCCATATAATATTGAATTATAGGAAGTTACATCTAAATAAATAGACAGATTTTCTTTCTGAGCAATGAGATTTGACAACCACAAAACGAAGATTACGGGGCCAATCCCCGTAATAGGTAGTAGAAATTTGATAAAATTTGAAAACATCTTTGCAATAAATCAATACACATAAATTTAAACCATTTTTCTAAATAATTGATATGAAGGCATTTAAATTTATTATAGCAATCAGAATTGTATCAGTTTGCTTGCAGAATATTTGCCTTACAATTATCGGCAACTGGCAATAGGGCACATGCTTTCATCTTCAAAAACGTTAGCGGTTTATAAACCAAATATTAAAATATAAATACTCCTTTAATCATATTCAAGCCAAAAAGCTATATATATTCATTAATGTGGTTACTTTTATAGCACCCAACATATTGTTTCTTTTTTAGCCATGTATATATCTTTGAAAAATGAATACGTAACCTGAATTGCAATAAAACGTATATTAGTAGTAATTAACCTGCTATGAAATTGCTGCATACCGCCGATTGGCATATCGGCCAATTATTCCATGAGTATGATCGAACCTACGAGCATCAACAATTTTTAAATTGGCTTGTAGAAACCCTGACCAATGAGCAAATAGACGTATTGCTTATCAGTGGAGATGTATTTGATCTCTCTAACCCCTCTGCCAATGCGCTAAAAATGTTTTATACATTTTTAAATCGCGCAGTCAAGAGCAATCCAGCGTTGCAAATCGTAGTTACAGCCGGGAACCATGATTCTGCATCCCGATTAGAATCTCCCACCCCATTGCTGGAATCCTCCAACATACATATTATCGGACTGGTAGAAAAAGATGCTGAAGGAAACTTTGTATACGAAAAATTGACTATACCTCTAAAAGACAAGCAAGGTAATATAAAGGCATGGTGCCTGGCTATACCTTTTTTGCGGATGGGAGATTACCCGGTAATTGCGGATTGTGAAAATCCCTATACAGAAGGCGTTACGGCCTTATATAAAGCCGCTTATGAATACGCACTTGACAATAAACAGCCCGGACAAGCAATTGTTGCGATGGGGCATTTACATGCGCAACAGGCGGAAATAACGGAGCAGGATAAAACGGAAAGGCTGATAATGGGTGGGGTGGAATGCATCTCTGCTTCAGCTTTCCATGAGGATATTAAATATGTAGCATTAGGGCATATTCACAAGGCACAACGAATTGGTGGAAAAGAACATGTTCGCTATTGCGGTAGCCCGCTCCCCATGTCCTTCTCTGAAATTAACTATAAACACCAGGTAATTGTTTTTGAGCTAAACAACGAAAGTATTACAACATTAGCCCCCATTGACGTACCAGTAGTAATCCCTTTATTACGTTCACCCGCTGTGCATAGCAAACTCACTGAAGTACTTACCGCATTAGAGCAGTTGCCCGACAGCAACAGTCAGGTAGAACCAGCTCCTTACCTTGAAGTAAGAGTACTGCTGGATGGACCAGAACCAGCTCTACGGCATAAAGTAGAAACGTCTTTGACCGGGAAACATGTGCGTTTAGCAAAAATAGATGTCAGATACGCCAATTCAACAACTACTGATACTCAACCAGAAATAGTGGCAAGTCAAAATTTAAATGACTTACAACCGCTGGAAGTTTTCTCCAAAGTATACCAATCAAAATATAACAATACTGTACCACCAGAATTGCTTCAAATGTTTAATGCAATCGCACAGGAAGCAACCCTAACCGATTAAACGAGATGAAAATACTTGCTATACGCATAAAAAACCTTGCTTCACTGGAAGGTATTACTGAAATTGACTTCACACAGGAACCACTTTGTTCTGCCGGCATCTTTTCCATTACTGGTCCTACCGGAGCAGGTAAGTCTACTATATTAGATGCATTGTGCCTGGCACTTTATGCCAAAACGCCGAGATACAAGCAGGCAGAGAGTGGCGTTGACATATACGATGTACAGGGAGCTTCCATAAGCCAGAATGATGTGCGTGGTATACTGCGGGATGGTACAGCAGAAGGGTTTGCAGAAGTAGATTTTGTTGGGGTAGAGAATCAGCCTTATCGCGCGACCTGGATGGTAAGACGAGCACGAAACAGGGCGGATGGAAACTTACAGGCCTTTGACGTCGCGCTGAAAAACATCAGTACAAATTCACCTGTTCCGGGGAAAAAAACTGAACTGCTGACTGAAATTGAGCGCCTGGTGGGATTAAGCTTTGAACAATTTACCCGTTCTGTATTGCTGGCACAGGGTGACTTTACAGCCTTTTTAAAGGCAGGAAAGGACGAAAAATCAGCACTCTTAGAAAAACTCACAGGTACGCACATCTATTCTGAAATATCCAGGCGCATTTATGAAAAGCATAGGGAGCAGGCGCAACAACTACGGGATCTTAATACACAACGGGAAGGGATACAAACAATGACCAGTGAAGAGTTAACTTCCCTGCACGAACAAAAGGACACAGTTGAAAAAGACATACAAGCCCAGGAAAAGTTACTGATTGAATTAAGCAAAGAGATTTCCTGGCATGAACAATTAAATAACCTGCAATCCAGATTAGATGCTGCAAAACTTGGCAGTGAACAGACCTTTGCGATTAAACAGGAAGCCATTCCCCGCGAACAGCAACTACAGCAGATTGTGAGTGTGCAATCAGTAAGACCGGTAGTTGCCCAATTAAGTACTGTACAAGGTCAAATCAATACGAAGAAAGTCAGCCTGGGACAAATTAGGATCCAGCTAGATGCATTACAGCAAAAAAAAGACGCGCTGGATATTACGCTACAACAAGCAGAGGACAACCTCACAGCAAGAATAGCGGAAGAAGAGGCAGCTTTGCCACTTTTAAATGAGGGAAAGACACTGGATGTGCAATTGGCAGAAAAAGAACGCCAGATATCCCAGGACCAAACAGCGTTTAATACTGCCAGCCAAAAGTTGCAACGGCAGCAACAACAACTTACGCAGAAACAACTTGATGCGGAACATTTAGAAAGTAAGGTTAAAGAGTTGCAACAATGGAAAGAAAGCAACACTGCCCGCCAGCCCATTGCAGAACAACATAGTCTTATTATATCTAAGCTGAATGATGCAGGTATTTTACTTGATACCCAACAAAGCCGTTTATCTCTCGTGCTTGCCGCGGAGGAAGAAATTAAGGCGAAAGAGCAGGACCGGCAGCGATTGAGCAATGAATATACGACCCTTCAGACATCATTACAGCAGGCCAGGCAAGAATATGAAAGTCAGAAAAAAGAGTTTTCTGTAATTCCTATTGCCAGTTTAGACCAGGAAAAAAGCATCCTTGATGAAACAATTGAAGACATTATTGCAGCAGAAGCACACTGGAAAATACTAAGCAGTGCCATTACAGAACAAGCTACGATTACAGAACAAATTGAAGAAAACAGGAAACAACTAAAAACAGATCTTGAACAACTTTATAATACAAAAGCATTACTTGATGCTAACATAATACAGCGAAATACTTCATTAAGTATGCTGGAGAAAGCCCGCCTGGCCGCGGCAGAAAACGTTGAAATTTTGCGTACAAAACTGGTAACTGATGAACCTTGTCCTGTTTGTGGCAGTACTTCTCATCCTTATGCTGGGCATAATACCCAACTGGATCATGTACTTAAAGAGTTGGAAATAAGCCATCAGAAAATAGAAACAGCCTATACAGACAGCCTTACTACACATAGCCGTCTGACGCAGGTATGCGATCAATTAAATAAAGCGATAGCTAATCAGGAGAAAGATATTTCACTAAAAGAAAAATCTGTTAAGCAGTTAGAGGACATATGGGTCCGGTTTAAAATAAATGCTTCGGCTTCATCCATAGCCTTTGACAGAAGAGCAACATGGCTACACCAAAAACTACAACAAGAAAAAGACCAGCAACGTGAGTTACGGGATACAATATTGTCATATAATAATAAGAAAGAGCAGCTGGAAAAGCAAAAAGGCATGCTTGATGAATCTGACAAGAAGCTTACCTACATTTCTAATGCGTTAAAGGATACTGAAAGAACACTAAAATCTCTAGAGGAGCAACGAGATAATCATAAACTGGAAAGAGAAAAAGCACAGACTGGCCTTGAAAATCTTCAGCAAAATCTTGCTGTCTATTTTACCTCTGAACAATGGTTCCAACACTGGAAAAATGAACCTGATAAATTTTCACTACAGATTCAGGAGTTTGCAGCGCAATGGAAACACAACATCCAACAATTAGAAGACGGCCTGCAGCAACAGGACATACTAGCTGCCACGTTGAAAGGTATACAGGAGCAACTAGTTCATCTATCAGAAGAAACAAGTCAAAAAGAGCAAGCGCTATTAAAAATACGGGAACAATGGAACGATCTTTACGGGAAAAGGAAAACTATTTTTAATGGAGCGCCTATATCAGTTATAGAAAAAGCTTTCAAGGACGAAATTACTAAAGCCCGGCAGGTATTGGATCAACAAAAATCAGAAAAAGAAATTTTGCTGGCTAGTCTCACCCGTACCACAACTCAGTATGAAGAAACAGGAAAAGAACTATCTGTACATTCAGAACAGGAAACATCCTTTAAAGAGCAAATTCAAGACTGGCTCAATTCTTACAATCAGCAACATTCAACCAGCCTATCAAAAATTGAATTAGATCGCTTATTGTCTTTCACGCCGGATTGGATAGAAAAAGAGCGCTTAGTACTACGTGCCATAGATGATGCCGTAACCCAAGCGAAATCAGTATTGGCTGAGCGGGAACAGAATTTAGATAAGCATCGACAAGAAAGGATGTCAGAACGCACAACTGAAGAACTGATAATATTACATACAGAAGCCAAATTACACCAAGAGCAGAATAATCAGACCAGTAACGAAATAACCTTTCGACTTCGCGAAGATGCTACTAATAAGCAACGCATAGGAACGCTCTTACAATCTATAGAAACGCAATCATTGGTAGTAGATAATTGGTCAAAGCTGAATGAGGTTATTGGTTCTGCGGACGGGAAGAAATTCCGCCAGATCGCCCAGGAATATACACTGGATGTATTGCTAAGTTATGCGAATGTTCATTTAACTATTTTAAGTAAACGCTACGTTTTACAACGTATACCCAATTCGCTAGGTTTACAGGTGTTAGATCAGGATATGGGTGATGAAACACGTACTGTATATTCTCTTTCTGGTGGAGAATCTTTTCTTGTATCGCTGGCACTTGCGTTGGGGCTGGCATCGCTTTCTTCCAGCCGTATGAAAGTAGAATCTTTGTTTATTGATGAAGGATTTGGATCGCTAGATCCAGCAACACTAAATATAGCTATTGATGCATTAGAGCGCCTGCATAATCAGGGGCGAAAGGTTGGAGTGATTTCCCATGTACAGGAAATGACAGAACGGATACCGGTTCAGATAAGAGTTAGCAAGCAGCAGAGTGGGAAAAGTAAGGTCGCGATTCTGTAATAAGCATTAAATCCTTTAATAAATTCCAATATGATAGAATCGTTAAATATTAAAAACGTAGCCACCTACGATGCAGCAGGCATTCAAATACAAAATCTAAAAAAAATAAACTTTATTTATGGAACTAATGGTTGTGGAAAAACCACACTTTCTAAATTCATAGATAACCCATCTGATAAATCTTATTCAAGTTGTCAGATTGCATGGCGAGGTCAACTTCCGGTCAAAGTACATGTTTACAATAAAGATTTCCGAGAAAGAAATTTTGGCAAAGGGAGAATGGACGGCGTGTTTACGTTAGGGCAAGCTACAAAAGATGAAATAGATGCTATTCAAAAAATGCAGTCAGAATTGGAGGATATAAAAACTAAAGGAATTGAAAAGAAAAATACATTAGAAAAGAAAATAACAGAAAAAGAAGAATATGAAAATGAATTCAAAGAAATAATCTGGCGTGATATATACAAAGAGAATGAGAACAATTTTAAAGAAGCATTCGCTGGATTTATGCGAAAGGAAGCATTTCGTGACAAGATGATGGAAGAGTTTAAGAATAATAATGAACATATAGATACGCTTGATCAATTAAAAGAAAAAGCCCAAACTATATTTGGCAAAACGCCAATTACGTTGCCTGTTGTTTCAAGTATAGAATTTACGAGATTATTAGAAATAGAGGCAAATGTCATTTGGACAAGAAAAATCATTGGCAAATCCGATGTCGAAATAGCAAATCTGATTCAAAGATTAAATCTAAATGATTGGGTAAATGAAGGTCGCGGCTATTTAAATGAGGATAATATTTGTCCTTTTTGTCAGTCTAAGACAATTACTCAAAATTTCAGAGATCAACTTGAAGGCTATTTCGATGAGTCATTTATACGAGACACTGAAACTGTAAAATCCTTAGCAGATGAATACTACAGAACAATACAAAATATTCAAAATATTTTAGAGCAGATAGAAATTAAAGAGAAGAATAACTCTGAAACAAAGTTAAAAATAGAAACATTTACTGCCTTATTAAAAACTCTAATAAGTCAATTTGTCTCAAACAAAGAACTTTTAAGCAATAAAATAAAGGAACCAAGCAGAAGCATTGAGCTTATTTCAACTGCTGATCAATTAGAGGGATTACTACAATTGCTGAACAATTGTAATGCTGAAATTGAATTACATAATGAAATTGTAAATGACTATACAAACCACAGAAATAGTCTAATAAAAAGTATTTGGAAATATCTGGTAGAAAGCCATAGGGCAAATATTGAAGCTTTTTGGAAAAAACATGAAGGCTTGGAAAAAGGAGTTCAAGCATTACAAAAGCAACATCAAGACTTAAGAGATAAGTACACTCAACTAAATGCTAAAATCAAAGCTGCAAATAAAAATGTAACAAGTGTCCAGCCATCTGTAGATGAAATAAATCGGATACTCCAATCATATGGTTTTTTAAATTTTAAGATTGTTCCTTCAAAGACCGAAGCGAATCAATATCAAATACAAAGAGAGGATGGCACCATTGCTGAATCAACCCTAAGTGAGGGTGAGGCTACATTCATTACGTTCCTATATTATTTGCAACTAGCAAAAGGAAGTACACAAGAGGAAACTATAACCGAAGAGCGACTTTTGGTAATTGACGATCCTATCTCTAGTTTAGATAGCAATGTACTTTTCGTTGTAAGTTCACTTATCAAAGAAATTATTAAATCCATAAAAGTAAATACTGGAAACATTAAACAATTAATATTATTAACTCATAACGTTTACTTTCATAAAGAAGTGTCATTTGTCGACGGAAGAACACCTAGGAATGGCGATACCAATTTTTGGATCTTAAGAAAAAGAGATAGTATTACAACAATACAGTCTTTTGACATGGAGAATCCGATACAAAGCTCATATGAATTGCTTTGGCAAGAATTGAAGAATACAAATCAAAATTCAGGTATTACTATCCAAAATACCATGCGAAGAATTATTGAAAATTATTTCAAAATTTTGGGGAAATATGCCGACGATGATCTTATAAAG
Organism: [Flexibacter] sp. ATCC 35208; assembly: GCF_001975825.1. Classification (GTDB taxonomy): domain Bacteria; phylum Bacteroidota; class Bacteroidia; order Chitinophagales; family Chitinophagaceae; genus Chitinophaga. The sequence goes on along the minus strand of NZ_MTKN01000084.1, from coordinate 8,654 downwards.
AGTTTTGACAACCATCAAGAACAAGAGGTATGCCGATCCTTGGTTTGTTGGATTAACGATGGTTCTCATGGTTTGCCAGATGATTTGTATGTGGAATATCAAGATGAAACTTTTGAAAGATATCTAAAAGTATTCAAAAATATCTTTGTAAAGATGGGGCATGAAGAGCATTATAATATGATGTACAGAGAAACTCTAATAGCGAGTTAGCTGCTGTATAATATAAATAAATAAACAGTATTGGCCGACTAAACAAAAAGAATAGCTCACAAAAAAGGAGGCAAAGCCCCCAATAGTTTATAAGTTTGGGTTACCATACACAAACTATAAACTTGGATAAAGATAGAAAATTTACCGGACAGCCGGTATTGTCTCAAATATTATCATTAATACCAGCGAAGCTGATACGGGACGCTGCACATAAGCATAATAGCAAATCCACACCATAAGCTTATGTCGGACAAGACCAGGAAGAAAAAAATAATGGAGTCCTTAAAGATCAGCTCATAACGGTCGGTTACAAGCAGGAAAAAGATGTAATACGCCTGCGTATGCGCAGAGCTACTTACAAAGCAGACGATGGACGAATATATGTGCTTATAACAAACAATCTCAAGATTAGTGCTAGTCAGGTTGCCCGCATCTATAAATATAGATGGATGATCGAACTGTTATTTAAACAAATAAAGCAAAACTTCCCATTGAGATATTTTTGGGGAGATAGCCAAAATGCTATTAAAACCCAGATTTATTGTGTTTTAATAGCTCAGCTACTGATGTGGAGTTATTGAGTTTTATAAAAGATACTTATTTGGCATGGCGAAGAGTAAACAACCCTGTGTTGAGTTCCGCTTAGAGGATGAGCTATATAATGTATCTATTGACTAAAATTCGGATGTAATCCTTTACCGGTATGAACTACATCCGAATAAGTGCATTTTTTACCGGACAACAATGAATTATTAACTTAAAAATAAAAATATGAACACAAGAATCATTTCAGCTATTGAAAATAAAAACTTAATTGAATTCATTTATGAAAATGAAACAAGAATTGTAGAACCTCATTGTTATGGGAAAACAACCGCAGGAAACGAAGCTCTTAGAGCATACCAAATAGCGGGATTTAGTTCTTCAGGAAAACTAGGATGGAAAATGTACGATTTAAGCAAGGCAAAAAATATTAATATTAGAGATGACAAGTTTGATGCTCCTAGGATCGGTTATAAGCGAGGAGACAAAGGTATGTCAGATATTTTTGCAGAACTTTAAATGCATTATAAGTATTCATTGGCCTTTTAAAGAAAAATAATGAGATCAAAACTTTTAACTATTACCATCGGAAATTTGGGCTGTATAGGTAACGAAGGACTAACAATAAATTTAGATAATATTCTTTGTCTTGTCGGAGACAATAATTCGGGGAAATCTACGGTTTTAAGAGCCTATGAACTAGCAGTTGGAACTCAGAATTACTCATATGAGAAAGATTACTGTAAACGATCCAATGGTGAAAATACATACATTGAAATCTCTGTACATATCCCTGAAGCTACTGCAAATATAGCAGAAAAATGGAAAGAGAAGCAAGGAGATCATTTAGTTGTAAAAAGTAGGTGGGAATGGGATCAAAATGGGGCAAAAACTAGAAAAACATATGATCCTGAATTAAATGATTATTCAGATGATGGAAATGCAGCTGGATTGGATAATGTATTTAATAGTAGACTTCCTGTGCCTTTTAGAATTGGCGCATTAGAAAACCCCCAAGGAGAATTAAAGCACTTATTAAAGTTAATTGTTGATCCAATTGCGGAAAATCTACGTTCAGACCTAGACAACAAAGATTCTGATTTAAGTAAAGCTTTAGAGATTTTTACCACACATGCCAGAAAGCCGGTTGAGGAAAGCAAAGAAATAATTGAAAAGATCAATCAAAGAATAACAAATAGTCACAATAAAATATTTCCTAATCTTTCCATTGATCTAAATATTGGAATGTCAGAATTGAAAGTTGACCCACTTGATGCTTTAGTCAGAGGTTCAAAATTAAGCATAAAAGAATTTAATGAGAATATCGACTGGGAACAACAAGGAACAGGATCTCAACGCGCTCTATTTTGGTCTCTATTACAAGTTCGATCAAGGCTACAAGCAGTAAAGAATTTTAAATCCGATCACGAAAAAAAAATAAAGCAAATTGAAAAAGAAATAAAAAAACTTGAAGGTGAGCGAGATAAATCTAAAACTGATCCGACCAAACAAACCAAGCAAAATTTGATTGATGAAAAACAAGCTGAACTAGATGCAGCTAAAAAGGTTGAGGCAGAAAAGGCTATTGATGAAAGAGATAGTGGGATGTCTTTACCAGGATATATGCTTTTGATAGATGAACCAGAAATTGCACTTCATCCCAATGGCATACGTGCAGCGTCCAGATATTTGTATGAATTGGCCAATGATCCATCCTGGCAGGTAATGCTAACAACACATAGTCCCTTGTTTATTGATCCATTTGAGGATCATACAACGATTGTTAGGTTATCCAGAAATGAAGGGAATCCTAGTCCTAAAACGTATCGTTCTGATGAAATTTCATTTTCTAAAGAGGAAATGGATAATCTTAAGTTACTGAATAATTTCGACCAAAATCTGTCGGAAATGTTTTTTGGACAATATCCGATAATCGTTGAAGGAGATACTGAGTATGCATCTTTTGATACAATCATGCGCCTTAGCCCTGATAAGTATCATATTAATTGTAAACCTATCCTGATAAGGGCGAGAGGAAAGTATACCATTATACCTATAATAAAAATGCTTTCCCATTTTAAAGTTTCTTTTTCAGTATTGCACGATTGTGATTACCCCAAAAACAGAAAAGGGAATATTAACACTGCATGGTCAGGAAATGATAATATATATGAACAAATAAAAATATCCCGAAAAATGGGAATTCGTGTTGTACATCGTGTCTCAATTTCAACTTTTGAGGTTGCACATGATAAAATTGATTTAGATAATGATGGTATTTATATTTCATCATCACCAAAGGATAAACCATGGATAATGTTTAAGAAGATAAATGAAAATGAAGAAATTAGAAAATCCGTAGAGGCCGTATTAGATGAATTAATAGACCAAAATTGCAATCAAGAACCCTTTGATAAATCCTTTTCGGAAAGCTTAAAAGAGAAGTTTGAGACGTGGGTCAAAAATAATGAAATAAAAGACTCTCGATTTGTAATATGATTTCTATAAAATATATGTCATGCATTTTCTGAAATATTTATATATTTGTAATGACAGGTTTAAAAGAGTTAAAAAGTGTGAACAATAGGCACACTTTTACGCTATCCAAAAAACAGTGACTTTAATTTGACATTCCGCGACTGTAAGGTATTAATAACCAGACAGATATTATTCCTGTTCTGGGCACAAAATGGCTCTGTAATCAATTGATTTACAGGGCCATTTTTAATTTATGCTTGTCAATAAATCACAGTTTTTAATGCAAATTGCCCTACAATATTACCTGAAACACCTCGTTGTTCGAAGCATATTTGAATTCATGCCTTATCCGGTCTTGTAACTAAATTTCTTAAAATGGGCTTCCATTTTTTCCTAAAATTGTTTTACCCAATTTAACATGACTTGGTCCTGGAGAGCGTAACTCTTCACTAATTAGGTATATTCCCACGTAGTAGTAAATTTTTCGTATCAAAATCTATATCCTGTAAAGAAGGATCATAAGAAAAATATTTATGGGTGTCTAAATTACTCATGAAGACAGGAAACGCTACTGGAATTTTTGTCTCATCCTGTACAAATTCTATGTTTCCATGAATCTCAAGTTTATCTGATCCTGTTGAAATTGTAATTTTCCCATTTTCAGAAAAGTTAGATTTAAATACTGAATCATGTAATAAATAAAGGATACAAACTGTAATTTTATCACCCTGCAATGTAAATTTATGATCGCTATATTTTAATCCACATTGCTTTAGAATCTCTTTAAAATCTTTTATAAATGAAATTTGATTATATATATAATCAAATTTCATTATAGATAATGATTCGTTCATGAATTCCTTAAATTCTTTTGTAAGGAAAGAATGTTGAGATATTGGGAAATATGCGACTTTACGGATTTCATCAATTTCTATTTTATCTAATGTGGCTTTTACTACATCCCTTTTGCAATTGATTTTTCTTAATTCGATTTTAGACATTTTTTCAAGACCGAGATATAATAACCTTTTAATATAGATGGGAAAACCATTAACATCTATTTGCTTATTTCGTGTCGCAGGACCTCCCAAATTAAACCGAAGTATTAAAGCTGAATATTCAATTGTGTTAGCTATTATACCTTTATCTCTTTGAGGATGAGCAATAAAGTTGGCGACTTCATTAAATCGCTTATATCCCAGTTTTCCAGACACATCCCTTAAGTGCATTAGAATTGAAGTAACATGATGGAAATCAAACTGTCCATCTTCAATTAAAAGTATTAGTCCTTCAATTAGTCTCTTATCTTTTGAATTCATGTATAGTGGCAATATTATGAACTTGTCAAAACCTATTCTAAAAAGAAATTTAATTAATATCGATAATCGATCCTTCATTTTTAGTGGAAAGGGCGCTAATTTAATAACTTAAGAGAAATACATACTAAACTATTGTTGGATGCCAGAAACTATCATGTTGAAGTCATGGTGGTGGGCTTCCAAGAAAAACCCAATCATCCGGAAAATTATAAGTTTGATCTTTTTGAATTTTTCTTAGTTTTTTTAATGCGCATTTGGTAAAGACATCACGAATAGGCCAATCTCGCACTAGCCCCATGCCACCTTCAGAAAAAGTACGCATAAAATGTCTCGATATAGACCATAAACCAGAATGCTCTTTACTTAATCGAAATAACAACCAGTTTAACAGACTAGCAATTGGTTTTATGATTTCATTCACTTGTATGCCTATTTGATTAGACATATAGGTAGTCGCGATAAATTCCTCAAATCTGCCATTAGCGTTAAGGACTTGAGGCAAAGGATATTTCTTAACAAACCAACATGCTGTGTCTGCAATACAGATTACATCAGGCATATATAAGGGATGGTTTAAGACTTTAGAGTCTATTTTCAAAATTCGAGTCGAGATATTTTCAATAGTCGATTGATTCTGCTTCCATCCATGAGAATGTGATAATAAGCCGTAGAATATTGGGCTTTGCAATTCGTCGTAAACAGTTGTCACAAAAGGTAAGCGTGCCACATCTCTGATCCGAACTGAATTTTTAAAAAACTTTAATAAATCTGGTTCTCGCAGTGTTAGTTTGCATTCAAATGCAGCTAAAACTCCATCCGCCAAATATAGCTTTTTATCAAGGAGCCCTTTGGGGTATTCTGGACGTAGAACTAGAATGTCAATTTGTGGGCTCGCATCACCACGATATTTGATGATCCGGCCTTTCGTTACTACTTGAAATATGGGGGGCAACCATTCTCGTAGTAATGTAGCCCAATTTTCTTCGCCCTGATCTCCCGATGTTCCAGGATCTTCAGAAACCCTTGTAATAATTCTAGCATATTCTTCTGCTATTCGATTTGATGCAGAATTTATGAAATCTGTAAGGTCGTTTGTTGCCATTTTATTGACTTAGTTTATGCAATAATGATCCTGAATTAGAAGAATGGCATTTAAAATCTTACTACTATGGAATCTTGGTACTGGCATATAAATACATTGGTATCCACGGTCAGAAATTCCCATTCTTCCATACCTGTTTAATTCGTTCTTTTGAAGGTGGAATCTGGCTTCTTCGGCTTTGGACCGCGTTTAATAGCTCGAACTTTTTCCATAATAATAAATGGGGGTTTGGAGTTAAAAAATCATGTCGAATTTAAGTATTAAGCTGATATAAAGACGAAATAAGAATAGGGGGAAAATCCTGTTTTTATTAAAATTTAGTCACCAATTCACATCAACAATAAGCTACTTATTATAAATATCAGTTGGTTCGAAAACGCTCCGCTACTGGGCACTAAAAAGGCAAGACCCGCTCTATGAGCGGGTCTTGCCTTTTTACATGCATTTAACCTACAGCATAACTCATTAATTTTCAACACTATTTCGGTTCGATCGAATACGAGACGATGATTTGCATAACAATGTAATTCTTCCGGAATTTCATAGAATTTACGAAGTTTGCTATTCATCAAAGCCTCAATACTTTGCATACAGCATTTGGTAACTTATTTCCGGAAATGGCTCAAAAGGAAACCAGAGTGATAACCGTCGTGGACCAGAAAATCACAGGGCTTCCTCGAGGAACTTATGCACTTCTCGAACTGTATTGCACCGATCTCGATTGTGATTGTCGAAATGTATATATTAACGTAATTAATCAAGCATTCGATGCACCCTTAGCTACAATCAGTTATGGTTGGGAGGAGCTTGCTTTTTATAAAGAATGGATGGGGGGCGATGATGAAATGCTTGCCGAATTCAAAGGACCAGCATTAACTACTTTTGCCACTCAATCACAATTTGCCCAAAGATGGCTCGAAATTTTAACTGACATTCTCAATACTGACGTAGCGTATGTCAACCGGTTGCAACAACATTATCAACTGGTGAAAACCTCAATTAAAGACAAACAAATAAAAAAATGATCTACCAATTTCTTATTACATTAAAGGAAAGTGATCCTTTAGTATGGAGAAGAATTGCCGTTCCCGCCGATTATACTTTATACAAATTACACATGGCTATTCAAGGTGCATTCGGCTGGGAAAACAGTCACCTGTTTCAGTTTTCCCAAACTGGATTTATGGATAAGATTTGTTATGGCTACCCTGGAGACGATATCGATCCAGAGGTCACAACCATTGATGCGCGAAAAACAAAGGTAAGCCGCATATTTAAAAAAGAAGGTCAAACATATTGCTATATCTATGATTTTGGAGATGAGTGGGACCATCAGATTATCTTTGAAAAAACGCTTGCAGAAGATTTAAATGCTCCGTATTGTATCGATGGAAAAGGAGCATGCCCTCCAGAAGATGTTGGTGGTTTGTCCGGATATTACCAAATGGTGAAGATACTAAACAAAAAAAGTCATCCGGAAAAAGCCGAATATATTCAGTGGCTTGGTCTCGTCGACGGAGAAAAATGGGACGCAGAATTATGCAGTATAAGAGAAACAAACAAAAGACTGTTACTACTAGCAAAATGATAGATTACTGTTCATACAGCCTATTAATAATCAACATCAATTGGTTCGAAAACACGCCACTACCAAGTACTAAAATGGCGAAAGCCGGCGATGATATCTCAGCCTTTCTTGTTTTGAAGACATCCAATAATTATATGGGTATTTATGGGTGATTTTATGGGTATGATAAAATCAGTCTCAACAATGCCCCGCTGTCATGAAAAATTTTAGGGTCCCCAGGATATTATTGAGGAAGAAAAAAAGGGAGACGATTATATTAGTGAAGAGGGTGAGGAGGCTGTTGAGAAAATTGCGAGAAGTCTTCTGGAGAGAGGTAGAGAATCAATCAATGCAAAAAACTACCTTATCGCTGCGGAAACTGGCTTTGCTATTATCCTCGCGATTGAGCCTGAACTGTGTATGGTATTAGATGAGGGTTGGACTTACCAAATGATTCTTATTGAATCCTTCGAATATTTAGATCAGATTGGCAAACTGCCTCTAAGTCCGGATGTATTTGGTTTATTACTGCAACAGACTATTAAACACTTCAATAGCATACGTGAAGAAGATCGGTATGTCGATGATAAATGGAAAGAGTTAATGCTTACATTCAAAAATGGATGTACACAGTAATCATGAATGCGTAAAGAGATGCTGTTAAAAATACACAGATGCAAGGTGATAAAATCCAATCATTCAATATTTATTCCAGTACTATCGTCGATTTTAATAGAATGCTGATCACAAGTTCCTGTTCTGATAGGGAGGGCTTAGGAATAGCCGTTACGTAGCTACTTTATGATCTTTTGGCGGAATGGTCTGGGTATAACCAAACACTACAACAGTGGACTCATGCCGAATGGAAGGATATGGGTAATATGCTGTTTATTCATGCGTATAATGAACCTGCATCCATTATGCTCCAAATTGGTATTAACTGGGAGGGTATCTATTTACAAATGACCATTGAAGAGCAGGAGGCCTTTATGATTTCACTGCCGGATAATGTAAAAACATACTTTTTAGCATTACCTCAATTAGGCAAATTTGAGATTAGTGACGATAACAATGATTTCCTGATAATGTGGACATATGAAAATTACTCTATAATAGATATTGCTACCAATGGCTGTACTGCTTTCTCATTGATGTACACGCTTTGCCAGGAGCTTAACAAGTTTGAAAATAAATGATATGAGTAATAGGTTTAAAAATAGCGAAGAAAGGATAAAACAGATATTTAAAACAGGTTTGAAGCCACTTCCAGACGCCTTGAAACTCTTGTGTTTTACAAGTCATACCTGGAATCAAACTTGAAGTTTCCCCTTCACATTACTAGAATTGAAGATTTTGACTGTGCAGAGTTTTACCTATTAGGTCCAGGAGAAAAGGAAGAATACGAAACAATAAAGTTAGATACTCCCCATTTATT
>NZ_MTKN01000083.1 GCF_001975825.1 [Flexibacter] sp. ATCC 35208 | reverse complement strand
CTATTTTCAAAGAAAAAAGCCCTGCGCGAGCAAGGCTTTTCTAATTATTGAAGTTCATTTTTATATCACTACTTATTGAAAATTCATTTTTATATCGCTCGAATCTCCCTTCTGTATAATATAGATATTCTTGTTTTCGAAATAATCAGGTTCCTTATCACCTTCCTTCAGATAGATAGGCTGGTAATTAAAACTGCTGAATACTTTCTTATTCGGATCATTGATATCCTTGTTAAAGTACACACCATTCGTACTCAGTTGTTTCACAAAGTACCAGGTCAGCTCAAATCCTTTGAAAGCCATATCCGACGGACGGGACTTATACACTTTCTTCCAGTAGTCATTGATATAGTGGCTGTAAGCATCCGTCTTATCATTCCAGTAAGGAGTGGTGTAGAAAATAGGTAGTCCCTTGAATTCAGGTTCCTTGAACTTCATCACATCCCATGTAGGCATACCAAACACCTGGATAGGGTAAGTAGCCATCTGAGTGCTCAGTCTGCGGATAATCGCTTTTGCATTGGCTTCATCCAGCGAAGTCACGATCACCAGGTTCGGACGGTCATTCAGCAGGTATTGAGAAAGTGCCAGGTCAGTGATGTTATCATCCCAAACTACTTCTCTTGGTTTGGTTTTCTTACTACTCTGTAGTTTCTCGTATTCAGCCTTAATATCAGCAGCTATGCGCTTTTCAAACGGCGTATCGTGGTGGATCACCAGGATATTTTTAGTCGCAAAGCCTTCCTGCAGGTAGCGCTGTAAAGCTTCGCTATGTGTTTTCAGCAAACTGTTGGTGATGATGAAAAATGGATTTTCATTTACACCAGCATCATTTGGATAGGTAGCCGACACCAGGTTGATCTGTTTCTTTTTGGCTATATCACTCAGGTCCTTGATCTCCGGCGTACCAACGGCAGCGATGATCAGGTCTGTGTTGATCAGGTTTGCACCCGACAGGTTCTGCTTGTTCTTACTATCGTAGACAGTAACATTCAGTTTTATACCCTGGTTTTGCAGACTATCCAGTGCCAGCTGCGCACCTTCATAGAAATCCAGACCCGGCAGAATATAGCGGGGCAGGGAGCGGGTGGGCATGTCTGTAGTAACTGAATCCAGGTAAAGTGGGGTAAACAACGCTATATTATAGGTGTCTTTTTTAATTTCCCGGGCAAAAGCTGGAACATTAAACGGAACTTCCTTAGGAGATTTAGCTTCATCCTTAGGTTTTTCGTCTTTTACAGGTTTCGCAGTTGTTGGCGGTGGTGTAGCCGTCTTTGAACTACTTTTCTTGGAAGTAGTACACGCCGACAGCAGTACAACCACGATGGATGCAGTGATCAATGGCCTGCATAGAATGGATTTACTCATAGCGATCGTTAAAATACAAAAATCATGCAAATGCAATAGGAGATATGGTGCCTATTGCAAATGATGTTGGTCAGCCCCCTTTAAAAGGAACAGGCTGTAAGTGAAAATAGTATTACTTACAGCCTGTCTGGAATTATTCCCATTCGATGGTAGCCGGCGGCTTGGAACTGATGTCGTACACCACGCGGTTAATACCTTTTACCTTATTAATGATGTCGTTAGACATTTGAGCCAGGAATTCGTAAGGGAGGTGTGCCCAATCCGCAGTCATACCATCCACGGAAGTTACCGCCCTCAGGGCTACGGTGAATTCGTAAGTCCTTTCATCACCCATTACACCTACGCTCTGTACCGGAAGGAGGATGGTACCTGCCTGCCATACCTTGTCGTAGAGACCGTGTTCACGCAGACCTTCAATGTAGATAGCATCTGCTTCCTGCAACATAGCTACTTTATCAGCGGTGATCTCACCGAGGATACGGATAGCCAGACCAGGACCCGGGAAAGGATGACGACCCAGGAAAATCTCACTGATACCAATTTCACGTCCTACTCTTCTTACTTCGTCTTTAAAGAGGAAACGGAGTGGTTCAACCAGACCCATATTCATCTTCTCAGGCAAACCACCCACGTTGTGGTGTGATTTGATGGTTACAGAAGGTCCGTTTACAGATACAGACTCGATCACATCAGGATAGATAGTACCCTGACCGAGGAAAGAGATGTTCTGCAACAGGATAGCTTCCTGCTGGAATACTTCGATAAAGAGACGGCCGATGATCTTACGTTTCTTTTCAGGATCACTTACACCAGCCAGTTCACCGTAGAAAAGGTCTTTTGCATTCACACCCTTCACGTTGAGGCCCATATGTTTATATGAGTCTAATACGGTTTCAAACTCGTCTTTACGGAGCAACCCGTTATCTACAAATATGCAATAAAGGTTACTGCCAATTGCTTTATGGATCAGCTCTGCAGCTACAGTGGAGTCAACCCCACCGCTGAGGGCCATTACTACTTTTTTATCACCTACCTGTGCCTTAATTTTCTCTACAGTTTCCTGTACGAATGCAGCAGGGGTCCAATCCTGTTTGCAACCACAAATGTGTACGAGGAAGTTGCGTAACATAGTCTTACCCTCCAGAGAGTGGGTTACTTCCGGGTGGAACTGGAATCCCACCATTGGGAACGGAGTCCTGGTATCGCATTTGAATGCGGCAACAGGAATACTTTCTGTCTGGGCAATGATCTGAAAACCTTCCGGCATACGCACGATGGTATCAGAATGACTCATCCATACCTGGCTACGGGGTGAGATGTCGAAGAGAGCCTTTTCTTCTTTATTATCGTGCACCATAAAAGCACGGCCATATTCCCGGATGTTGCTCTTAGCTACTTCACCACCAAAGTTTTTAGCCATCAGCTGGGCGCCGTAACAAATGCCGAGCACAGGCACTTTTGCCGCCATGGCAGCGATATCTACGGATGGTGCGTTAGGCTCGTTTACTGAAAAAGGACTTCCGGAAAGAATAATGCCTTTAACTGTATCATCCCATTGTACTGGTTGCAGACAAGGTTTGATTTCACAATAAATATTCAGTTCCCTGATGCTGCGCGCGATCAGTTGCGTATACTGGGAACCAAAGTCGAGGATAAGAATCTTTTCTGTCATGGTGGTGCAAAGATAAAGGGCTTGGAGCAAATCCCAAGTTATTATGGTATTTTCGTTCCGAACCCAATTCATAATTCCGCCATTTTAAACAATTACCTTATGAAACAAATTACCGGCTACGCCGTCCTTGTATTGTTAGCACTTTCCCATACCGGTTGTGACGAACATGGAGTCAACGGCAGTGGTAACCTTAGCACAGAAACCCGTAAACTGGGCGATTTCCACGCCGTATCCTTACGTGGATCTATGGACGTTGAATATACCGACGGACCGGCTGAAGATGTAGTGATCGAAGCTGAAGACAATGTGCTTCCCCTGATCACCACCGAAGTAAAAGATGGTGAGCTGATAATAGGCCAGAAATCAAATACCTCTATTAGACTACATAAAAAGGTTACGGTAAAGATCACCGCTCCCGATGTAGAGGAACTGAGCCTTGCCGGCTCCGGCACCATTCGTCTCATGAATGACTGGGAACAGGACGATCATGTAAAGTTGTCCGTAACCGGCAATGGCGATGTGTTAGGATCCGTGAACAGCCCTAAAGTAAGTGTGGCTGTAACTGGTTCCGGCGATGTAAAACTGAAAGGTGAAGCCAAAGACCTGAATGTGGATATCGCAGGCAGCGGTTCTTTCGATGGCTATAACCTGCATACAGAAACCACCAATGTACACGTAGGCGGTAGTGGCGATGCAAAAGTACACGCCAGTGTTACCCTGAATGTACAGGTATCCGGTTCCGGTAGTGTGGATTATCATGGTAGCCCAACCGTCAATTCCCAAACATCTGGATCAGGTTCTGTACACAAAAGAGATTAATGGAGCCACGTAAAATGACGGCCGCGGAAGCTGCACAACAGCTACGCCGGCCAACAGGGGACGATGGGGTAAAAATGGGCGTGCAAATGAGCAGGTCCAACCGCCTTATTTATGAAATGACACTCGATTTCCTGCAACTAAAAACAGGCGATCAGGTGTTGGAACTGGGCATGGGGAATGGACATTTTATACCCGCCTTATTCGAAAAAGAAAACAACCTCCAATATACAGGACTCGATCTCTCCGATGTAATGGTGCAGGAAGCCATTGTTGCAAATGCAGACGCCATCCGTGCCGGCAGGGTACAGATCCTGGAAGGTACGGCAGACACTATTCCTTTTGATTCAGGTGTATTTACAAAAGTCTTTGCTGTCAATGTATTGTACTTCTGGCAACCACCAACTGTAACGCTACAGGAGATCTACCGGGTATTACTGCCGGAAGGCGAAGTGATACTGGCCTTTCGCACCAGGCGTACTATGGAGAAATTAGCATTCGTAGATCACGGTTTTACATTGTATGATACAGAGACGGTGCAGGAAATGTTACAAAATATTGGGTTCCGGGTCACTGAAATTCAGACAGCAGTAGAACCCCCGAAAGCGGCTGCAGACGGGAGTATGCTGGTACAACTGGAGAACGTTTGTATAAGGGGCGTTAAAACTTTAAGTAGTATTTAACACTTTCTTTATAGTACTTACCTCATATTTGCAGCTGTAAAGCAACTCATTAAGTCCTTTGGCCACGGTACTGCTGTAAACAAATGCAGAGGTTATGGCAGTACCTGGCTAAGGCACAATTTTCCCCTCTCTCTCTTTCCTGCTTTCGTATCATATAATAAAAATATATCTTTACTCTACGGTTGTTTTTCGTAAGTTTACGATTTCAATTGTTCTAACTCCTATTCCTGAATATGAACGAAAGACCTAAGATCCTGGTAATATATTATACACAGACCGGACAACTAAAGCGGATAGTAGATACTGTAATTGGCCCATTGCAGGATATGGCAGATATAGTATACGAAGAATTGAAACCTGTGCAGCCATTTGTATTCCCCTGGAAGAAACAAACCTTCTATGATACAATGCCGGAAACTGTATTAGGTAAACCCAGGGCAATACAGGCACTGAATGTGGATCCAAATGCGCATTTTGACCTGGTCGTACTGGCTTATCAACCCTGGTTCCTGTCTCCATCCCAGCCCACAGCTGCTTTCCTGCAAAGTGAGCAGGGGAAAAGCCTGTTGAATGGCAAACCCGTTATTACCCTCATGGGTTGCCGTAACATGTGGCTGAGTGCCCAGGAAACCGTAAAAGGATATTTACAGGCTGCAGGAGCGCACCTGGTAGGAAATATAGTACTGGTAGACAAATCTCCGAATCTGATAGCCCTGATCACTGTACTGCGCTGGCAGTTCAAAGGCAAAAAGGAAGCAACCTCCTTACTGCCACCAGCCGGCGTACAGGAAGTAGACATTGTGGAATCAGCAAGATTCGCCAACCCAATCCGTAAAGTATTGACCACCCGTTCCTGGGATGCCCTCCAACCCGAACTGATCGACCTGAAAGCAGTGGAATTACTAGCACCACTCATCCTGTTGGAAGACAGAGGTATCCGGGCTTTCCGCTACTGGTCCAAATTTATCAGTGCCAAGGGTGGCCCCGGTGCTCCTGAACGCCAGGGTAGAGTGAGCATGTACAGAGGATTATTGTTAATAGGAATATTCGTATTGTCGCCTATCGCCAAGGTTTCATCATTATTCAAGCTGACTTTTAAGAAAAAGGAACTGGCCGAAAGGGTGAATTATTATAAAGGCATCCACCTGAGTTAAGGTAAAATAATAGCTAATTATCACACAATCAAAATAAAAGGCATTGTTATTGTGTTTGTTTAAAATGGAAGCATGAAGGCCGTATTATTAAAGCCGGCCACAGGCCCTTCCCGGAAAGCCTTCTGCCAGCGACAGATGCTATTTTCAATCAGGGGTAAACAATACCATAGCATTTTATATTCTATATTTACGGGCGCTTTTATTTGTCTTTGAGTATAAATGTGAAAGAGATGCGAATGAAAAATGGGACAAGAAAATAAAGCAATGACTGTAAGCCAGGAGGTACACAATACCAGCCGTCACAGACGGAAGGGCATCAACTTATAACAAAAAACAGGAACCATATTTCAAATGAACGAAGTTTATATTACAAGGCTCTCTAAATTTCTGCCGAATGAGCCTGTTGGAAATGATGAAATGGAAAACATTCTAGGACTGGTTGATGGGAAACCTTCCCGTGCCAGACTGAGAGTTCTTGGAAATAACAAGATCAAAACCCGTTACTATTCGCTGGATAAGGATGGTAAATCGACCCATTCCAATGCTGAAATGACGGCCGAAGCTGTAAAGGGGCTTTTTGATGATAAATTTCCGATCAATAAAATGCAGGTATTAGCCTGTGGTACTACCTCGCCTGATCAGCTGTTGCCTAACCATGCTGCTATGGTTCATGGTCTGCTGAAATGTCAGCCGGTAGAACTGATCGCTGCTACTGGCGCTTGTGCTGCCGGTATGCAGGCTTTTAAATATGCCTGGATGTCCATTAAATGTGGCAACTCTGCAAACGCTGTGAGCACTGGTTCCGAAAAATTCTCCAGCTGGATGCTGTCAGCGAAATTCGAACCGGAAACTGACCGTGTGAAATTGATAGATAATAATCCAATCATCGCCTTTGAAAAGGATTTCCTCCGCTGGATGCTCTCCGATGGCGCCAGTGCAGCCCTGTTCCAGAATAAACCAAATGAAACCGGCCTCTCCCTGCGCGTAGATTGGGTGGAGATCGCTTCTTATGCCAATGAACTGGAAACCTGTATGTATGCCGGTGCCGTTAAAAACGAAGACGGTACTACCAAAGGCTGGATCGATATGACACCGGAAGAATGGGCACAGGATAGCGTGTTCTCCTTCAAACAGGATACCCGCCTGCTGGGCAAAAACATCGTACCATCCGGTGCACAAATGTGGAAAGAACTGGTGGAAAAATACAATTTAGACCTGGATAAGCTGGATTACTTCCTGCCTCACCTGTCTTCTGAATTCTTCCGCTTTAAAATTGATGAGGAAATTACACGTCTGGGTGTACCTATCCCGCAGGAAAAATGGTTTACTAACCTGGTGAAAGTAGGAAACGTAGGTACAGCTTCTCCTTACTTCATGCTCGAAGAACTGATGAATACCGGCATGCTGAAGAAAGGACAGACAATCGTAATGATGGTTCCTGAAAGTGCGCGTTTCTCTTATGCGTATGCGCACCTGACAGTTGTATAATTTTCATTTTCATAAAAGCCATTGAAAAAATCGCTTCCGCCCGCGGCTGAAGCGATTTTTTTCCATAATCAAACACCTGTCAAATGAAAAAAGAAGAAGTTCCCCAGGATGGCAATAATATGCATGATGGGAAATTTAAACAGCTTTTTTACGCAACAGATGATGCAGGCGCATATGTACCAGTAACCAGTGTAGGCTGGGAACCCGAAAACATTGCCATGCAACAGGCATGGGAAGAAGTGAATGCAAAAATAGAAGAAGCCCACAAGGCCATGCAGGCTGGAGAAGTCAGCCCTATTTTGTACTACATGGAAAAGACCATCATGGATCTTCCCCTCTTGGCCAGTTATGTGAATAAGTTCCAATGGCAGGTGAAACGCCACCTGAAACCTGCTGTATTCAGGAAACTGAATGATGATACTTTAAGAAAATATGCTGCCGCTTTCAAAATAAGCCTGGAAGAATTAAAAAAGGCTGGCCAGTAATTTATACCAATCTATATGAGCGATATTCAGTTCAACCACGTGCAAACAGCACATTGTGAGTGTGGGGTGATTTCAAATATTTTCCGTTTCTATGGTCTTGAGATTAGCGAACCTATGGCTCTGGGCATCGGCGCCGGTCTCTTTTTCGGACACCTGCCTTTCGTGAAGGTAAACGGTGTACCCGGTACCACCTATCGCGTAGTACCCGGCGCCATCTTCAGCAGAGTGTGCAAAAGATTGGGTGTGAAAATGGAATCACATACTTTTTCCAGCGTGGAAAAAGCAACGGCTGAACTGGACAAGGTATTGGAGAGTGGCATGCCTGTAGGCCTGCAGAGTGGTGTATATTACCTGCCTTACTTTCCTCCTTCCTACCGTTTTCACTTCAATGCACATAACCTCGTGATCTATGGAAAGAAAGACGGGAACTATCTCGTCAGCGATCCTATCATGGAACACGTAACAGTAATAGATCCGGCAAGCCTGGCGGAAGCCCGCTTTGCAAAAGGCTTTCCGGCACCCAAAGGAAAAATGTATTACCCCGTGGTAGTACCCAAAGAAGTCAACTTTGCAGCACCTATCAAAGCAGGTATCAAACAAACCTGTAGCGATATGCTCAATATTCCTTTACCCTGGTTTGGTGTAAAAGGTATTCGCTTTCTGGCAAAAAGACTACGTAATTATCCGGAGAAAGTGGGAGAAAGAAGAGCCACTCTCTACCTGGGAAACATCATCCGCATGCAGGAAGAAATTGGTACCGGTGGTGCCGGCTTCCGCTTTATGTATGCCGCATTCTTACAGGAAGCTGCAGGCATCCTGAAAAGAGATGACCTGAGCCAGATGGCCCAGGAACTGACAGCCGTTGGCGACATCTGGAGAAACTTTGCCTTTACTGCCGGCAGAGTATGTAAAAGCAGAACCACCAACGGAAATGGTTATGCCGAACTGAGTGACCTGATGATGCAATGCGCAGCTTCGGAAGAAGTGTTCTTCAGGAAACTGGCAGCCTTGAAACTTTAATTGAAATTATGACCAGCATACTTGTACAGGATCTGCATAAAACCTATAAAGGTGCGTTGGAACCATCATTGAAAGGGTTATCATTCAGCTTTGAAAAAGGTATGATCACCGGCCTCTTAGGCCCTAACGGTGCTGGTAAAACAACAACCATCTCTATTTTATGCGGACTGGTAAGTGCTGACAGCGGACTGGTAAAGATCTTCGACCTGCCCCAGACCGCTGCACACAGGGAAGAAATAAAGAAATTAATCGGTATCGTACCACAGCAGATTGCCTTGTTTCCCCAACTGACAGCTATTGAAAACCTGGAATACTTCGGTAACCTGTATGGATTGAAAGGAAAACCACTGCGCAGCCGTATCGACGAATACCTCCGGATCTTCGGCCTCGAACAGAACGGAAACAAAGCCGTACACCGCTATTCAGGTGGTATGAAAAGACGCGCCAACATTATCGCAGCTATCCTGCATCAGCCACAACTGCTGATACTCGATGAACCGACTGCGGGTGTGGATGTACAGTCGAGAAGCATGATCCTGCAATTCCTGCGCGACTACAATGCACAGGGCGCAAGCATCGTATATACTTCACACCTGCTCGATGAAGCACAGACCATTTGCCAGGAAGTGGCGATCATCGACGAAGGCAGACTGATTGTACAGGGAACGCCGGCACACCTGATTGCACAACATTCGGACTGCGGGCACCTGGAAGATGTTTTTTTACATTATACCGGTCATGCGGTAAGAGATTAATAGAATTTGATGTTAAGGCTATTAGCTACCATAAAAAAAGAATGGCTGTTGCTGCTGCGTGACAGAACAGGTTTGGCCCTGCTATTTGCCATGCCTGTCGTGCTCATTACGGTGATGGCTTTGATAGAAGATGCACCATTCAGAGACTACCAGGAACTGAAGTTTGACATACTGACTGTTGACAACGATCATGGTCGCTTAGGCAAATATATCAGGGAAGGATTGGAGCATACCGGCCAGTTCAAAGTTATCGATACACTAAATGGACAACCGGTACAGGAAGCACAGGCGCTGGAAAGAGTGAATGCAGGTGATTACAAAATTTGTATCATCATACCACAGGGCGCTACAGGTGCCATCGTGAGCAATGCGAATCGCATCGTAAATGACCTGTCCAAAAGAATGGGCGTACCTGCAATATTGCCGGTGAGCCTGCGCAAAGATTCACTGAATGTATTGGTATATTTTGATCCTGCTTCCAAGAAGGCATTCAAGAGTGCTATTCATCAGGCAATCGATAATTTCCTGACACAGGTAGAAACAGATCTGCTGTTGGAAAGGATCAAACAGCAATTGAAAAATAAAGATATCGCACAACAGGATTCCATGGTGATCCAGTTGAAGGCCGTAGGGCTGAAAGAGCAGCTCACAGGACCTTCGCAACAACTGGATGTGATCTCCAATTCAGTGCAGCACAATGTACCGGCATGGAGTATTTTTGCCATGTTCTTTATCGCCATACCCATAGGTGGGCATATGATACGTGAGCGGGAAGAAGGAAGTCTGGTACGTGTACGATTGATACCCGGATCTTTCCTGGATATCCTTGGGGGTAAACTGTTATTCTTTATGGCAGTGACCGTGGTGCAGTTTTACCTGATGATGATGGTAGGTATTTATTTGCTGCCATTATTTGGATTACCCAAACTGATGATGGGCAATAGTTACCTGGCTACCTTCATCATCGCAGTGAGCATCGGTTTGGCGGCCACAGCATATGGTATACTGGTCGGTACGGTGTTTAAAACACCTAACCAGGCACTGAATTTCGGAGCAATTTCAATAGTCATCTTGTCCGCGATAGGGGGCATCTGGATACCACTGGAAATCATGCCGGCAAAAATGCAGCTAATCGGGCATTTATCTCCACTCAGTTGGGGATTGGATGCCATCAATGATATCTACCTCCGTAATCAGGGTGTACAACACATCTGGTTACATGTAGGAAAACTGATCGCCTGTGCCGTACTCATGCTGTGTATAGCAGCAGGTGTGGAGCAAAGAAGGATGAGCTGATGGGGATTATTAAATGTAAAACAGTATTTTTACGGCCACTTGGCAACAAAATTGCTTTAGAGGCTTAGCTTTCCAAATAAAATAAGAGAGTATAAACCTACGACTACTATGGAAGATTTAAAACAGAAATTGAAAGTACAGATTATTGAGGCGCTGAACCTGCAGGATACCCGTCCTGAAGATATTGATGACAATGCACCATTGTTCGGAGACGGTTTAGGACTGGACAGTATTGATTCACTGGAACTGATGGTATTGCTGGAAAGATATTATCACATCAAGGTAGAAGATCCTCGCGAAGGCAGAAAGATCCTGCAGTCTGTACAATCTATGGCTGAATTCATTCAATCCAAACAACCCGCGTAAGCAGGTATGGCGGAGCGTGTATTGATAACAGGCCTTGGAATGGTGACAGCCATTGGCGATGATGTAGCAGGCAATTTGAAAAGCCTGCGCATGCAGCAGAGTGGTGTTGGTTTTACACAACATATAGACACTATTTACAAGGATATCCTGCCAGTAGCAGAGGTCAGACATTCAACTGCGGCCTTGCAGCAAATGGCAGTTGTGGCAGGTAAGGACGGGTATACCCGTACTACCCTGCTGGGCCTGATCGCTATGCGCGAAGCACTGGCTGATGCAGGTATTGCAGATGCCAGTGATGAACCAACTGGTTTTATCAATGCATCGACCGTAGGAGGGATGTGCGACACAGAGAAAGTATATTTCGATGTGATCAACCCTGAGAAAGAAGGAGATTTTTTACAGTATATCGATACGCTGGATTGTGCAGACTGTACACAGCGCATAGCAGATACAGTGGGTATCAATGAATACATCGCTACCATCAGTACTGCATGTTCTTCTTCTGCCAATGCACTGATGTTTGGTGCACGCCTCATCAAAGCAGGACTGGTACGCCGTGTGATCTGTGGTGGTACTGAAGCCCTGACCCGCTTTACCCTGAATGGTTTCAACTCACTCAAGAATATTGATAAGCAACATTGCCGTCCTTTCGATCAGCACCGTAATGGGCTGAACCTGGGCGAAGGTGCTGCATACCTGGTGCTCGAATGTGAATCATTGGTCAAAGAACGCAATGCCCATGTAAAAGCAGAACTGAAAGGATATGCAAATACCAACGAAGCATTTCATCCTACAGCGCCTTCACCAGAAGGTGATGGTGCATTTGCAGCCATGCAACAGGCTTTGGCTTTGGGTGGTGTAGCACCGGACAATGTTCAATATGTAAACGTACATGGTACCGCTACCCTGAGCAACGACCTCGCTGAAGGCCACGCATTACAAAGATTGTTTGGCGATAAAGTGCCCCCGTTCAGTAGTACGAAACCCTTTACAGGACACACGCTGGCGGCAGCAGGCGGTATCGAAGCGATCTATGCGGTATTGGCCATTCAACACGCTGTAATTTTTCCCAACCTTCATTTCTCAGAGAAAATGGAGGAATTAAATATCACACCGGAAACTCAGTTGAAAGAAGGAGTACCGGTATCCAACGTTATTTCCAACTCATTCGGTTTCGGAGGCAACAATGCTTCTCTGCTGATCAGCAAATATGAAGGATAAATACTACATACAAGGCATGTCGGCTATCTCGCCGCAACACTCTTTTGGAGAGGATATATTTTCTCAACCACTGGTTACAGTGCAGGAGAATGTATTTGCATGTGTGGAACCAGACTATCGTAATTTCATGCCACCGAATAGTATACGCCGCATGACGCGTATATTGAAAGTAGGATTGACAGCAGCGCTGCAATGTATGCAGAACGCGGGTGTCGCAGTACCCGGTGCAATTGTGACAGGTACGGGAAAAGGAAGTTTGTCTGATACAGAACGTTTCCTGAAAGAGATCAGGGAGTACAAAGAAACTGCACTGAATGCAACACCATTCATTCAATCCACCTACAATGCAGTAAATGGATTGATTGCATTACAACAGAAATGTACGCAGTACAACAACACATTTGTACATCGCGGTTTTTCATTTGAAAATGCACTGCTGGATGGTATGTTGTTAATATCAGAAGGTAATAAGAATATACTGATCGGTGCATTTGAAGAAATCACAGCAGAGCACTTTTACATCAAGAGCAGGATCGGATGCTGGAAGAAAGAAAAGATCTCCAGCGATGAATTGTACAGTCATCCTACACCAGGTACGATATCAGGAGAAGGAGCTGCATTCTTTGTATTGTCCGATACCCCCGGTTATGCACAGTTAGCAGGAATGAAGATGGTGTATAAACCAAAGGAATCTTACCTCCAAAAGTTTTTATCCTCTCACCACTTAAGTCTCGAAGACATCGATCTCGTCATCAGCGGTCGTAATGGAGACAGCAACTTCGATCATTATTATGATGGGCTGCCAAAAGAGTTGCCATTCAAACATCTCTGTGGTGAATACGATACTGCTGGCGCATTTGCACTCTGGTTGGGTGCACAAATATTAAAGGCCCAGCAAATACCTGCTCATTGGTTTCCCATGGTGCAGGTACCGACCGGACCTTATAAGAATATTCTTATTTACAATCACTTCTTTGGAGAGCAACACGTCTACATGCTGCTAACCCTGAATACCGGATATCTCAAATAACCCGGTTCTCCATAAATCGAATGTTCATATACAAAATGTAATTGCGCATCTGCACTATTGGCAAATGTGCTGTCTGTTTTTTTCTTCTCATCAATCAGCTGCCGCAACTCCGGATGCCTGCTTATATATGCTGCTGCTGTATCTTCAAACACATAAGGAGAATAACCTTCTTTTGGTGTAAGAATCGCATCAAAGAAATTCCATGCAAAGAAAGAATCACCACCTGTAGGTTCTAATGTTTCGATCAGATAACGGTTCGCAGACTGGTTCATTGGAATATAATAATCCCCTTTTCTGAAATGAATGCTATCGTGGGTAGTAGTTACTTTTACATGATTGTGCAAATAGTGTCCTTCAAAAGGTCGTAACGCCGTTTTGAAATCAGCAATATGATACACTTCCACAGCAATCGTCGTATCATGTGCAAGCGTGCGCATCATCACCTTATTGTTCTTCAGAATATTCAACACATTCCACCAGCCCTGTGGTATAATATAAGCCGTTGGTTTCTGCACAAAGTTTTCTGCAGTAACGTAATTATAGAATTTCACCTGTTTCTCAAAAGGCCTGGAGCGATCATAATACAACCTTGGCAAACCAGAAATTTCACTTGGTTGATGCCCAGCCTCATACCCCTTGAAATTGATATAAGAAAACCGGGTGGTATCCACATTCCATTCCAGTGCAAACTCTTTTTGTGTTTTCACTGACTCCTTTGTTTTATCTCTTAATGCTTTTATCTCCTCACCATGCACACTTACAAAACTGATAAATGACTCCATCAATGCATAAGTCGCAGCTACCCTTTGCGGATAAGGCTTGAGCATATGTGTCTCCGGCACAAACCCAAATGTGGAGAACAAAGTAGTATACCCACTGGAAAAACGGGGCACATCCGCAAAAGTCATCCATCCATTTTCAGGCGTTTCTCCAAAATGATTTACATAAGGCACCAGGTCATATCCCTTTTCCTTCATCAGTTTATACAATCCCGGTTCAAAGTTATTGTGCATAAACTCGCCCATGACACCGCCCAGTTTGTTATATTCTGTACTCAGCAAAGTCATCACATGCTGGTAGTCCGCTCCATTGCTCACATGATTATCAATAAACACATCCGGATCAGTCAGCTGATATATAGTTTGGAAAGTGAAGCTGTTCCTTGAATCAGTTTTAATAAAATCCCTGTTCAGATCCAGGTTCCTTGCATTTCCTCTTGAGCCAAAAGCAGCGGGTCCATTCTGGTCTACCCTGAAATATTCACTGCGGTTCAGTGCGCCGCCAATATTATAAAGCGGAATAACAGCCAGCACTACATTAGCCGGTAATTTCTTTTTCCCCTGCGCCAGATCTCTCAACAGCATCATACTGGCATCCACACCATCCGGTTCACCGGGGTGTATTCCATTATTAATCAATATAATACGCTTGTTTTTCCGGTGCAGACTGGGAAAATTGAAATCTCCATCAGCTGAATAGATCACCAAATGGAGGGGAACCCCGGCATCCGTATTCCCGATCTCCAGCATACTGATCTGTGGATAACGCTGATCTAATTTCTTATAGTAGGCGATCACTTCCCCATAAGTAGCAGTTTCTTTTCCCTGGGTAAGTTCAAATCGGGTGGTAAAATCCTGGGCATACAAAGTTGAAGCCCCGAAGATGGTCAGTAGGGCAAGGATTATTCTCATAATTAGGACGACTTTGGTTGACTTAAATTAAAAACAAACAGCCCTTCCTGTTTTACAGGAAGAGCTGTTCTTCAATATTTTAATCTGAAAGAGCTTAAGCCAGTGTGTTCACTTTCTTAGAAAGTTTGCTCTTCAGGTTGGCAGCTTTATTCTTGTGAATAATATTGCGTTTAGCCAACTTGTCGATCATAGAGATCACGTCAGACAGTTTTTCGCCAGCAGCAGCTTTCTCTTCCAATTTCTTCAGGTCGCGGATTGCGTTACGGGTAGTTTTACCGTAGTAACGGTTACGCTCATTTCTCGCTTTGCTTTGACGAACGTCTTTTTTCGTTGCTTTATGGTTTGCCATTTTTCTAATTTCAAGTTTCGGACTGCAAAGGTAGGGATTACTTTTTTACAAACAAAATAAAAACACTCCTAATGAGGATTTTTTATTCTAAACGAGTTGATTGCACCATTCCAAAAGCGCCCGGAGTATGCCCCTTTGCCGCTGCTAACCCCGATCTTCATTATTCATTTTTACGTATATCATTTTTCCATTTTTTTTCACAAAAGAAGAACGATATTTGCAAACCCATATATTATATATGGGTGCATTCAACAGAATAGCAATTTGAATCGAAGCTTTAGCAAAACTCGTTGTAAATGAAGGACTTCTCATTTGTTACCAACTCACATCCTGCCTACATTGAATCTTTATACCAGGATTAC
This sequence comes from [Flexibacter] sp. ATCC 35208, assembly GCF_001975825.1. Lineage (GTDB taxonomy): Bacteria > Bacteroidota > Bacteroidia > Chitinophagales > Chitinophagaceae > Chitinophaga. The sequence continues at coordinate 12,729 of NZ_MTKN01000083.1, read as the reverse complement.
CGAAAAGACCCTGGTGCTGTTGACCCGGAATGGGGCAAGTTTTTTGAGGGGTTTGACTTCGCGGTAAACAATGTAAATGGCAAGGCGCCGGGTGCGGGAGCTCCGGTTAGCAGTGATCAGTTAACAAAAGAGCTGAACGTTTACAGGCTGATACAGGCGTATCGCAAAAAAGGTCACCTTATCTCGAAAACTAATCCAATCCGGGAACGTAAAGATCGTCAGGCCAACTTAGATATCTCTTTTTTCGGACTCTCCGATGCCGATCTAAAGACTGAATTCTACATCGGCCAGGAACTGGGTTTAGGGAAAACCAGCCTTGAAAATATTGTCAGCCGGTTAAAACAGGTCTATACTTCTGCAGTAGGTCTGGAATACGCTTACGTGAATGATGCAAAAAAAGTAGAATGGCTGCAGCGCGAAATGGAGACCACCCTGCAAAGAGCACTCACACTGGAACAGCGTAAACGCATTCTCCACAAGCTGAACCAGGGCGTTATCTTCGAAAAATTCCTTCACACAAAATATATAGGTCAGAAGCGTTTTGGTCTGGAAGGTGGTGAAAACACTATTCCTGCACTGGATGCCATCATCAATACTGCTGCCGGCGAAGGTGTTCAGGAAGCAGTGATCGGTATGGCACACAGAGGTCGTCTGAACGTACTGGCAAATATCTTAGGTAAAACTTATGAGCAGATCTTCAACGAATTTGAAGGTCATGCCGTACCAGACCTCACCATGGGTAGCGGTGACGTGAAGTACCACCTGGGCTTCCGCTCTATCGTTGACACCCCGGGCGGTGAAAAAGTTAACCTCCAGTTGCTCCCTAACCCTTCTCACCTGGAAGTGGTAGATCCACTGGTGACTGGTTTTGCCCGTAGTAAGGCCGACGTAATTTATAATAGTGATTATGACAAAATCCTGCCTATCCTCATCCATGGTGATGCTGCGGTAGCTGGTCAGGGTGTTATATATGAGCTCATCCAGATGAGCAACCTGAAAGGGTATTATACCGGTGGTACCATGCACCTGGTGATCAACAACCAGATTGGGTTCACTACCGACTTCGACGATGCCCGCTCTTCTGACTACTGTACTTCAATCGCTTCTACTGTTCAGGCGCCTGTATTCCATGTAAATGGCGACGATGCGGAAGCTGTAGTAAAGGTATCAGAGATCGCAGCCCGCTACCGTCAGGAGTTCAACTCCGATATTTTCATTGACCTGTTGTGCTACCGCAGACATGGCCATAACGAAGGTGATGAGCCTAAGTTTACCCAGCCCAGCCTGTATGCACTGATCGATAAGCACCCTAACCCTCGCGAAGTGTACACCCAGTACCTCCTGCAAAACGGAGAATCTGAAGTACAGGACCTGGCGAAGGAAATGGAAAAAGGCTTCTGGGCACAATTGCAGGAACGCCTGGACGAGGTAAGACAGCACCCGCTGCCTTATACTTACCAGAAACCTGAACAATGGTGGCAGGAACTCCGCAAATCCAGGCCGGAAGATTTCGATGCTTCTCCGGTTACAGCAGTAAAAGAAGAAGACGTGAGAAGGCTGATCGGCCGCCTCATGACATGGCCAAAGGAATTTGTGCCACTGCGTAAAGTTGAAAAACTGCTGCAGGATAAGATCAAACTGTATGAAACAGAAGGTAAAGTAGACTGGGCTACCGGCGAATTGCTGGCTTACGCCTCGCTGCTGAGCGAAGGTAGAGACATCCGTATGAGCGGTGAAGACGTGAAGAGAGGTACATTCTCCCACCGTCACGCCATCCTGACCGATGAAAATACCAACGCTACTTACAGCCGTCTGGGTTCTTTACAGGACAAACAAGGTTCATTCCGTATCTATAACTCCCTGCTGAGTGAATTTGCTGTACTGGGATTTGAATATGGCTATGCAATGGCCAATCCAAATTCACTGGTGATCTGGGAAGCGCAATATGGTGACTTTGCTAACGGTGCGCAGACAGTCATCGACCAGTATATTACCAGTGCAGAGCAAAAGTGGACCAATCAGAATGGTATGGTCATGCTGCTGCCTCATGGTTATGAAGGCGGTGGACCAGACCACTCCAATGCACGTCCTGAGCGTTTCCTGCAGTCATGTGCTGAATACAACATCATCGTTACAAATATCACTACTGCTGCGAACTTCTTCCATGCGCTGCGCCGCCAGCTGACCTGGCAGTTCCGTAAGCCACTGGTGAACTTCTCACCAAAAGCGAACTTAAGGCACGTAGGTTCTTACTCCCCAATCTCCGCATTCACGGAAGGTGGATTCAGGGAAGTACTGGACGATGAATTTGTAGACGATGCATCAAGAGTGAAGAAGGTATTGCTGTGTACCGGTAAAATCTACTTCGAACTGGCTGAAAAGCAGGCGAAGGATAACCGTAAGGATGTAGCGATCGTACGCCTGGAGCAATTGTACCCGCTGCCAGCCGTGCAGCTGGAAGCGCTGAACCAGAAGTACAAAGCTGCCACCTGGTTCTGGGTACAGGAAGAGCCCCTGAACATGGGTGCTGCTTCTTACCTGCAAATGAACCTGAAACAGATCAACTATGGCGTGATCAGTCGCAATCCAAGCGCTGCTACCGCTACTGGTTATGCTAAGGTGCATGCACGCGAACAGCTCGAGATAATTGAAACAGCATTTAACATATAGGGAAGTTTAGAACAAGTGAAGAAATTCACTTTATACAAATCGCACACAGAAATTAGAAATATGGCTATCGAAATCAAAGTTCCTACGGTAGGAGAATCTATTAGCGAGGTAACAATTGCAAAGTGGTTGAAGAAAGACGGTGATTATGTGCAACAGGATGAAGTGATCTGTGAAATGGAATCTGAAAAAGCCACCTTTGAATTAAACGCAGAGAAGGCAGGTATCCTGAAGATAGCTGCTCCTGAAGGTGCTACATTGAAAATTGGAGATGTGGCCTGTACAATTGATACAGATGCGGCTGCCCCTGCGGCAACTGCACCAGCTGCTGCGGCAGCGCCAGCTCCTGAAGCCCCTGCGGCACCTGTAGCGGAAGCTGCACCTGCTGCCCCGGCTGTAAATAAAGGAACGATTGAGATGAAGGTGCCAACTGTGGGAGAATCTATCAGTGAGGTTACTTTGATCAAATGGATAAAGAAAGAAGGTGAATACGTAGAGCGTGATGAAGTGATCTGCGAACTGGAATCAGAGAAAGCTACTTTCGAACTGAATGCAGAAGAAGCAGGTGCACTGATCACCCTGGGTAAAGAAGGCGATGTACTGAAAGTAGGCGATCCTATCGCTAAGATCGATACCAGCGTAGGCCGTCCTGCAGGTAAAGCACAACCAGCTGCTGCTGCAACTGCGCCACAAGCTGCACCACAGGTACAGAATGCTCCTGTCACCGCTATTCCTAACGATGTGAAAACTACACCTGTAGCTGCTGCTGTTATCGCTGATTCTCATGTAGATCCGGCTACCATCAAAGGTACCGGCGCTCACGGCAAGATCAAGAAAGGCGATGTACTGGCTGCATTACAGAACCCAGGCGTAGCACTGGATCAGGAACTGTTCACCCGCGGCGAACGTCGTGAAAAGATGAGCAACCTGCGTAAGACAGTTTCCCGCCGTCTGGTAGAAGCTAAGAACACCACTGCCATGCTCACCACTTTCAACGAAGTGGACATGACTAACATCATGGAGCTGCGCGCTAAATACAAAGAAGTGTTCAAGAAACAACATGAGGTGAACCTGGGCTTTATGAGCTTCTTCACCAAAGCTTGTTGCTTTGCACTGAAAGAATTCCCTGCTGTAAATGGTTACATCGATGGGGAAGAACTGGTGTACCACGAATACTGTGATGTATCTATCGCAGTTTCTGCACCTAAGGGTCTGGTTGTACCGGTTATCCGCAATGCAGAGAGCCTGGATATGGCACAGATCGAGAAAAAAGTAGTGGAACTGGCTACCAAAGCACGCGATAGCAAACTGACTATGGATGAAATGACCGGTGGTACCTTCACCATCACCAATGGTGGTGTGTTTGGTTCTCTCATGAGTACACCAATCATCAACATTCCTCAGTCTGCAATCCTGGGTATGCACAAAATCCAGGATCGCCCAATGGCAGTGAACGGTCAGGTAGTAATCCGTCCGATGATGTACATTGCGCTGAGCTACGATCACCGTATCATCGATGGTCGTGAGTCTGTAAGCTTCCTGGTACGTGTCAAGGAAATGCTGGAAAATCCTGAACAACTGCTGTTCGGTAAAGATCCACTGAAAGCATTACTGAAACTCTAACTTAGTTTTTTATAAGCCTTTGGCAAAACGCTCAATGCTGCTTTTAAGGGCATTGAGCGTTTTGCTTTTTTATATGATGTGATATGACCCGATGGGAGAATTATTTAGCGGCCGCTGAAAAAGTGATAGCGGAATATGATGGAGGATTGCCTTTGCATCATTTCCTGAAAGGTTTTTTTAAGCAGCATCCTTATATGGGAAGCCGCGATAGACGGCATATTTCACAACTGGTGTATGCTTATTACCGGTTGGGTTATCTGTATAAAGAGGAAATGTCCGTGCAGGATAGGATCCAGATTGGTTTGCATTTATGCAAGGCAGAGGAATCGGAAAACTTCGCCATTCCAGCTCCTGCAGATATACCTTTGGATAATATCTTTCCCTTTAAAGCCGCGCTTTCTCCCGATATAGATCCTGTCGGTTTTTCCCGGTCATTTCTGAAGCAGCCGTTTTTATTTATTCGTACCCGCAAAGGCAAACAGGACGCAATAAAAAAGCTGCTGCAACGCGCAGAGATCACCTTCGAAGAATGGGGACCAACCACCCTCGCATTGCCAAACAGCACAAAGATCGATACGATCGTCACCGATAAAAGCTGGTACGAAATCCAGGATGCTTCCTCCCAACAGGTAGGTCATCTCTTCCATCCAAAACCGGGTGAACAATGGTGGGATAGCTGTGCGGCCAGCGGAGGGAAATCCATCTTATTATTGGATCAGGAACCAAAGGTAAAACTCATGGTAAGCGATGTGCGCCCCTCCATTATTTCAAATCTGCACATGCGCTTCAAAGAAGCAGGTATCAGGGATTACACCAGTATGGTCATGGACCTGACAGCCCCTATCGCCCTCGAACGTCGCTTCGATAATATCATTTTAGATGCACCTTGTTCCGGCTCCGGTACGTGGGAACGTACACCAGAAAACCTCTCTTTCTTCAGGGAGGAACAGATCAAAGAATACCAACAATTACAACAAACTATCGCAGGCAACGTAGTGAAACTATTGAAGCCGGGTGGATCATTAATTTATATCACCTGCTCTGTATTCCGTCAGGAAAATGAAGATGTCGTCGCTCATGTAGAAAATACGACAGGCTTGAAAAAGCAGGAGGGAGGTGTCATTGCCGGCTATGAAAAAGGCGCTGATAGCATGTTTGCTGTGCGCCTGGCATAAAAAAGGGGTTTGCCGTCAGGCAAACCCCTTTTTATAAAATTATAGACTTCGCTGTATAATACCTCCGGCAATCACATCATCCCCCTCATAAAATACTGCCGATTGTCCCGGTGCAATCCCCTTCACATTTCCATAAAAGTTCACCTTCACTTTTCCATCTACATTATACAAATTACTCAGCGCTCCCTTATCCTTATACCGGATCTTGGTGATCGCCTCCATTCCTTCCGGAATATGATCGTACTTAATATAATTAATCCCCGCTACCAGGGTCTCCGTTCTATTCAACTCTTCCTCATCGCCCAACACAACGGTATTCGTTTCTGGTATAATCTCCGTCACATAGATCGGCCTTCCCAGTGCAATATCCAACCCTTTACGCTGACCAATGGTATAAAAAGGATACCCTTTATGGTGTCCTACAATCGTACCATCACTCAATACAAAGTTGCCACCATTCACCTGTTCTTCCAATCCATCCACACGACGTTTCAGGAACCCACGATAGTCATTATCCGGTACAAAACAGATCTCATAGCTCTCCGCCTTTTTCGCCAGTTCAGGATACCCGAAATCTTCCGCCATCTGGCGGATCTCGGTCTTCCTGTATTGACCTAAAGGCAAAATAGTCCGTGCCAATACATCCTGCTCCAATCCCCAAAGTACATAACTCTGGTCCTTCAGCTCATCCAGCCCTTTACTCAGCACCCAACGGTTATTCTCTTCACGAATTTTTGCGTAATGCCCTGTAGCAATAAAAGCACAATCCATCGCATCTGCCCGTTTCATGAGCGCCCGCCATTTTATATGCGTATTGCACAGCACGCACGGGTTCGGCGTGCGTCCGGCCATATATTCCTCGACGAAGTTGTTGATGACGTAGTCGCCAAATTCTTCCCGGATGTCCAGGACGAAGTGGGGGAAGCCGTGATGTACAGCCGCAGCCCGTGCGTCATTAAAAGAATCCAGGTTACAACACCCGGTTTCTTTCTTACTGGAGCCGGCAGAAGCGTAATCCCAGGTTTTCATGGTGATACCCACCACTTCATAACCCTGCTCGTGTAGCATCAGGGCGGTCACGGTACTATCAATACCGCCGCTCATTGCTACCAGCACTTTGCCATGTCTGCTCATTATTGTGTATTTAAGAATGCAAAATTACAGAAAAAGAGGGGGAACGGATAGATCGATTTTTTTCGATTTGTAAATTACCTGTCTGCGGGGTGTAAAAAAATTAAAACAAATTCCCGGATTTCCCTAAATTTAAACATGTTACCAACATTAAATAAAGCATATTTACTGCAACACCCGGAATTGGGTGTCACCGAGCGCTACTTTACCTTCCCGGAGAAGATCCTCCAGTTCGGTACCGGCGTGCTTTTACGTGGCCTCGTCGACTACCTCGTTGACAAAGCCAACAAAGCCGGCCAGTTCGAAGGAAGGATCGTAGTCGTAAAATCCACGGACGGAGAAACTACCGAATTTACTTCACAAGACAATCTCTTCACCACCCACATCAAGGGCGTAGCCCAGGGGGAATTGGTGGATCAACAGCTAATAAACGCTTCTATTAGCCGTGTTTTGCAATCGAATGCAGAATGGAACGAAATACTAAAAACCGTCCACCAGCCTGCATTACAGATTATTATCTCCAATACCACCGAAGTCGGCATTCAGTACGTTCCTGAAAAGATTGAAGGCATTGTCCCGGTATCCTACCCCGGCAAGTTACTGGCCGTACTCTGGGAGCGCTATCAGTGTTTCAAAGGCGCCTCCCATACCGGTTTTGTGATCGTACCTACCGAATTAGTGGTGAACAATGGAAACTTATTAAAGGACACCGTCCTGAAACTGGCTGCTTACAATGACATGCCAGCTGAATTCCAGACCTGGATCGCGGCCAATAACAGCTTCTGCAACTCCCTTGTGGACAGGATCGTTCCCGGCAAACCAAAGGAACTGCCACCTGCAGGGTATACAGACCAACTCTGGATCAATGCAGAACCTTTCCTGCTCTGGGCTATCGAAGGCGATGCCCCCATCGCCAAAATCCTCAATTTCCACAAGGCCGATGCCCGCATGCTCATTACTCCTGATATCACACCTTACAGAGAGCAGAAGTTGCGCATCCTGAATGGTAGTCACACCGTTTCAGTGCCATTAGGTTACCTGAGAGGACTGAATACCGTGTATGAATGTATGGAAGACCCTTACATGCGTGCATTTTTCAGAACAGTGGTCATCGACGAAATACTGCCTACAATTAAAGATACCTGCCCACAGGCGCCATTATTTGCAGAAGATGTGCTGGACAGATTTGCCAATCCATCTATTGCACATAAGCTACTGAGCATTACCTTCCAGGAGAGCAGTAAGATGAATGCCCGCAACGTGCGCACTTTTGTAAGGTATTATGAGCAGCAGGGCAAAGTACCACCCGCTATGTGTCAGGGTTTTGCCGCCATGATCCTGTTCCTTCGCCCGGCGAAGCAGGAAAATGGCCAGTACTTTGGTGTAAGAGGTACAGAATATTATCAGATCACCGACGACCGCGCAGCCATCTTTGCCGGTTATTGGCAACAGTATAACGATATTCCACAACTGGTAAAAGCCATCAGTGCCGATACCTCATTGTGGGAAGCTGACCTGTCAGCATTGTCCGGGTTCACAACAGCAGTGGCAGGACATTTACAGGAAATGTTGGAGAATCAAGCAGCGTTAATTAAGTAATTCTAGTTATGAAGGCTTTTATGGATGCTGATTTCCTGTTGAAAACGGAAACAGCTAAGCGGTTATTCCACGATTATGCAAAAGAGATGCCTATCATCGATTATCATAATCACTTACCACCAGATGAAATAGCAAATAACCGGCAGTTTGAAAGCCTTACAGCTATCTGGCTCAAAGGCGATCATTACAAATGGAGAGCCATGCGCGCAAACGGTGTAGCAGAGCAATTCGTGACCGGTGATGCCGATGACCTGACCAAATTCAAACACTGGGCAGCCACCGTACCTTATACCATGCGCAATCCCCTGTACCACTGGACCCATATGGAGTTGCAAACCCCCTTTGGTGTAAAGCAGTTACTGGATGCTTCCAATGCTGACTGGGTGTACAACCATTGCAATGAACAACTCCCACACTGGCGTACACAGACCCTGCTCAAACATTTCAAAGTCACGACGCTCTGCACTACAGATGATCCCTGTGATAACCTGGAGCATCATACAGCGATCAGACAATCTGGTTTCGACATTCATGTATTGCCTACTTTCCGCCCCGATAAGGCGATAGCGGTTGAAGATGCACAAGCATTCAACGCCTACGCCGATAAGCTGGGAATGGTAGCTAATATGCCCACAGGCAACTATCACCAGTTTATGGAAGCATTGCGCAGCAGACATGATTATTTTCATGAAGCCGGCGGCCGCCTCTCTGATCATGGTATCAGTACATTTTACAACACGGCATTTACGGCCACTGAGCTCGAAACCATCTACACCAAACTGAGAGCAGGGAAAGAAATCAGCACAGCAGAAGCCTTACAATTCAAAACTGGTACCCTCCACCTGATCTGTGAATGGAATCATGAAAGAGGTTGGGTACAGCAATTTCACGTAGGGGCGATCCGGAATAACAATAGCCGTCTCGTACAGCAAATTGGCGCTGATGCAGGAGTTGATTCTATCGGTGACTGGCAGGTAGCTATCGCGATGTCCGGTTTCCTGGATGGCCTTGACAAGAAAAATAAATTAACTAAAACTGTCGTATACAACCTGAACCCTTCTTATAACGAAGTGTTTGCGACCATGGCTGGCAACTTCCAGGATGGCACAGTACCTGGAAAAATACAATTTGGCTCCGGCTGGTGGTTCCTGGATCAGAAAGATGGTATGGAAAAACAAATGAACACCCTGAGCAATATGGGCCTGCTAAGTCGTTTTGTAGGTATGCTCACAGATTCAAGAAGTTTCCTTTCCTGGTCACGTCATGAATATTTTCGACGTATTTTGTGTAACCTCCTGGGTGATGATGTGGAAAACGGAGAGTTGCCTGGCGATATCAACTGGTTAGGAAAAATGGTGCAGGATATTTGTTATAATAATGCCAGATCGTATTTTGGATTTTAGTTAACCGAACTATATGAAACCAGTTAAAGTCATTTCCTTTGGAGAAATATTGCTCCGCCTGTCACCACAATGGGAACAGCACAATGCTGCCCTCTATGTAGGAGGTGCGGAAGCCAATGTAGCAGCGGCCCTGGCTAAATGGGGCACATCTGTTGCTTATATCAGCCGTATGCCAGACAATGGTATCGCGCATGAAGTAGAACAACAATTGCAGCATTTAGGTGTCACTACCGATCGTATGATAAGAGGTGGAGACCGCATCGGTATTTATTACCTCGAGCAGGGGAAGGACCTGAAAAATGCAGGCGTGGTATACGACCGTAAATATTCTTCCTTTAGCCTGTTACAACCGGGAACGGTAGATTGGGACAGCCTTTTAGGTGATGCAGAATGGTTCCACTGGAGTGCCCTCACACCCGCCCTGAATGAAGATACCGCCATCATTTGCAAAGAAGTACTGGAAGCTGCTACCCGCAAAGGATTATTCATCTCTACAGATCTCAACTATCGTAGCAGACTATGGCAATATGGAAAACAACCATTCGCTGTCATGCCTGAACTGGTAGCACATTGTGACCTGGTGATGGGCAATATCTGGGCGGCACACACCATGTTGGATACAAACCTGAATACCGTAGCACTGGAAGCCAACAGCAGGGAAGTATACCTGCAACAGGCACATGAAGTCGCCCTGGAAATTACAGAGAAGTTCCCCCGTTGCAAACAAGTGGCATTTACCTATCGTTTCTCGCATGCACCTACCCATAATCTGTATTACGCTACCTGGTATGACAATGGTACACTGAGTGTATCCAAACAATACGAAACCAGTGAAGTGGTAGACAGAGTAGGGAGTGGTGATAGTTTCATGGCAGGATTAATTCATGCCCGTTTAAGTGGTATGGATGCACAGGAAACCATTTCATTTGCCGCAGCCGCAGCATGGTCAAAACTCTTCCTGAAAGGAGATTTTAATTTAACAGACAAAGCAGATATCCTAAAACTGATTTAATATGGCAATAGCCGCATCTACCATAGTCTCAGCTTTCGAGAAAAGCAAGATCATCCCGGTGTTTTATCATGATGATGAAGCCACTTGTATTCAGGTCATGACCGCTTGTTATGCCGCTGGCATCCGGGTGTTTGAATTCACTAACAGGGGAGAACATGCACGTCGCAACTTTGCTGCTATGCGTGATAAAAAACTGGTAGAAATGCCTGATCTGTACCTGGGCATTGGTACCATTAAGAATGCAGAAGAAGCAAAGGCATTTGCAGGTGCCGGTGCTGATTTCATCATCAGTCCGATTACTGATGTAAGTATTGCAGATGCCTGCAAAGAAGCAGACATTGTGTGGGTACCGGGTTGTATGACACCTTCCGAAATAGCTACCGCCGAAAAAACAGGTGCACGTTTCGTAAAACTGTTTCCGGGTAGTCTGTTAGGCCCTGATTATGTCACTGCCATCAAGCCGCTTTTTCCTGACATGAAATTTATGCCGACAGGTGGAGTCGCACCCACCAAAGAAAGTATACAAACCTGGCTGAATGCAGGCGTGGTATGTGTCGGCATGGGTTCAAACTTATTGAACAAAGACCTGATTGCGAAACAGGATTGGGATGGCCTCAAGACCCAATTGTCCAAAGTAGTTGACATCGTAAAAAGTCTGTAAACGTAGCCTGTAAAGAGACAGCGACTAAATTCCTGTCTATTTTGTGCAAACGTTTGCATTATTCGCGCCGGTGTTGTATCTTAATTCCACTTTATAAATTCCAAAATGAAAGGCATGGATTCCACAACTATAGGTAGGTATCGCTGGCGCATTTGTGCGTTATTGTTTTTTGCGACCACCATCAACTATATAGACCGTCAGGTGATTGGTCTGCTCAAGCCCACATTATCTGAGTCTTTTCACTGGACGGAAACAGACTTTGCTCATATCATGACAGCCTTTTCTGCTGCCTATGCCGTTGGTTTATTATTCTTTGGCCGGTTAGTAGATAAGATTGGTACAAAGATGGGGTATATACTTTCCATCGTAGTATGGAGTGTAGCAGCTATCCTACATGCACTGGCCAAAACAACGCTGGGCTTCGGTTTTGCGAGAGTTTTCCTGGGCCTTGGAGAATCGGGTAACTTTCCTGTAGCTATCAAAACAGTGGCTGAGTGGTTCCCTAAAAAGGAAAGGGCGCTGGCTACCGGTATCTTCAATTCAGGGGCCAATATCGGTGCGGTATTAGCACCTATAGTAGTACCCTGGTTAAATGGTAGATATGGCTGGCAACAGGCTTTTATATGGACAGGGGTGATTGGTTTTATCTGGCTCATCTTCTGGGTGATCTGGTACGAAATTCCTGCACGTCATAAACAACTGACACAGGCAGAGTATGACTACATTCACAGTGATGATATTATAGAAGCACCTGTAAAAGATATAGATCCTCATCCCAAAAGTGTATCCTGGAGAAAGCTGTTAAGTATCCGCCAAACCTGGGCATTTGTATTTGGAAAGTTGCTCACAGACCCTATCTGGTGGTTCTTCCTCTTCTGGTTACCATCTTACTTTGCAGACACTTATCATCTCGATTTTACTAAGCCCAATCCGCAGCTGATGCTGATATACACAGCTACCACTATCGGTAGCATCGGCGGTGGTTATTTGTCTTCATGGCTGATAAAAAGAGGCTGGCCAGTATTCAAAGCAAGAAAGACATCGATGTTCATCTTCGCAATCGCAGTCACCCCGGTTATATTTATACAATACGCTACCCACATGTGGGTCGTAGTAGGGCTTATTGCCCTCGCCGCCGCTGCACACCAGGCATGGTCTGCAAACATCTTTACGACTGCCTCGGACATGTTCCCTAAATACGCAGTCAGTTCTGTGGTTGGATTAGGTGGAATGGCAGGATCAGTAGGAGGGAGCTTATTTCCCTTAGTTGTAGGATACTTATTAGATCATTATAAACTATTGGGCAACATCACCACCGGTTACAATATCTTATTCGTAATCTGTGGCTGTATCTACCTTGTAGCATGGCTCATGATGCACATCTTTGCTCCCCGCATGGAGAGCGTTCATTTCGAATAACAAAAAGGCCGCTGCGATAGCGAGGGCACTGAAAAAGTC